>QFQY01000030.1 GCA_003248805.1 Chelatococcus sp.
CCTTCCTGCTGCCGGTGCACGACAAGCCGGCCAAGATCGCCCATGGCCAGGTCGTCGGCCGCATGGACATGGCGGTGCCCGGCCCCGTCGTGCAGTCGCTGCCGGCGCGCAACTGGTTTGCGGCGTGATCATGACGGCGTCGACGCCCTCCCCGTCATCGCGAGCGCAGCGAAGCGATCCAGAAGGTCTCGCTCTACGTCCTCCTGGATGGCTTCGTAGCTGCGCTCCTCGCCATGACGGGTCCGTTCCGATCAGGCATGACCTCTGCTGCACGGGGCTCCCATGACCACCCACACCGCCGTCCAGCCCGGCTTCGCCGAGCTGATCGACCTCTGGGAGCCCGTGCGCCAGCTCGGCACCGGCTTCGAATTCTGCGAAGGCCCGATCTGGCATCCGGCCGAGCGGCATCTGCTGTTCTCGGACATGCCGGGCGATGTGCGGCGCCGCTGGGACAGGAACGGCGTGCGAGAGGTCCGGCGGCCGGCGAACAAGTGCAACGGCATGACCTATGATGCCGCGCTCGACCTGATCGTCTGCGAGCACGCGACCTCGTCGCTGGTGCGCGAGCGGCCGGACGGCCGAAGCGAGGTCATCGCCTCGCATTTCGAGGGGATGGAGCTCAACAGCCCGAACGACGTCGTCGTGAAGTCGGACGGGGCGATCTATTTCTCCGACCCCTGGTATGGCCGCATGCCGGTCTTCGGCGTCGAGCGGCCGCGCCAGCTGGGTTTCCAGGGAGTCTACCGGATACCTCCAGGTGGGGGCGCGCCGCAGCTCCTGGTCGATCGCTATCTCTTCGACCAGCCGAACGGGCTCTGCTTCTGCCCGACCGAGGACCGGCTCTTCGTCAATGACACAGTCCAGCACAATATCCGGGTCTTCGACATCCTTCCCGACGGGCGGCTGGGTGCGCCCCGCATCTTCGCCTCCGGCATCGTCGGCTCCGAACCCGGCGTCCCGGACGGGATGAAATGCGATGCGCGGGGCAATATTTGGGTCACCGCGCCGGGCGGCGTCTGGGTCTACTCGATCGAGGGCGAGCTGATCGGCAAGCTGCGGGTGCCGGAACTCGTCGGCAACCTCACCTGGGGCGGGCCGGACTGGCGCACGCTTTTCCTCACGGCGAGCCATTCGCTCTATGCGGTCGAGACCAAGGTCGGCCCGCGCATCGAGCCCTATATGAAGGCGGGCAAGGCCGCGGGCGGAAGCGAGAGCCGCCGTCGCGCGGCCCCGGAGCGACGAGACGCGGACCCCAGTCCCGCGGCCTCCGTCCCGGTCAACGGCGTGAAGAAGGCCGCCGCCGGCTACCGGCTCGACCCATCGCGCTGCGCCCTGATCGTCCAGGACATGCAGAACGACGTCGTCATGGAAGGCGGCGCCTTCGCCAGCTCGGGCTCGCCGGAGCATTGCCGCCAGCAGAACGCGATCGCCAACGCTGCGCGCCTGGCACGGACGGCACGTTCGCGCGGCATCCCGGTGATCCATGTCTGGTTCGTCGTCGAGGCGGGTACGCCCGGCGTCACGATGAACGCGCCGCTGTTCGAAGGGCTCGCCGATGCCGGGGCGCTGGTCCGCGGCACATGGGGCGCCGCCCCCGTGCCCGGCCTCGAGGCACAGGCCGGCGACCATGTCGTCGAGAAGCAGCGGATGAGCGCCTGGGAAGGCACGCGCCTCGAGACGGTGCTGAAGGCGCTCGGGCGCGACATCGTCGTCGTCACCGGCGCCTGGACCAACATGTCGATCGAGCACACCGCCCGCACCGGCGCGGACAAGGGTTATTTCATGGTGGTGCCGGAGGACGCCTGCTCGACGATGAATGCCGAGTGGCATACGGCCTCGGTCAACTACGCGCTGCAGAACGTCGCCATCGTCACGGATGTCGACGCGGTGATCGCCGCGACGGCGGGCGCCTGACGCGAGCCGCAGCCTCAGGAAGGCAAGGCGCGCCGCTCGCGCCTTGCGGCAGGGCCGGATACGCTCGCCCGTCGGCGGCCTCCTGTCGGATCTATCTCACTTCGTTGACATAGGTGTGCGCGGCCGTCGTCGCGCGATGCCATCCGAGGATCGTGGGAACGCCCGCCTGATCGTAGGCGACCTCGTCGATCGTGAGCACGGCCTGGCGGCCATCGAGCTGGAGCAGCGCGATATCCTCGTCGCTGGCGAGGTCGGCGGTGATCTGCTCGCGCACGGCCGAAATGCGGATGCCATAGCGTTCCAGCAGATGGAGATAGAGCAGCGCCGGCAGTTGCGCGGTATCGAGCGGCAAATCGGGCAGGCGCTCCTGCGCCATGACCAGCCTGTCGTGCATCACCGGCCGGTCGTCGACATGGCGGATGCGGTGGATCGCGATGACCCCTCCGCCCTTGATCTGGAGCGTTTCGCTTTGGGCCTGCGTGGCAGGCAGGGCTTCGACGCTGAGGAACTGGCTCGTCGAGCGCACGAGAAGGCCGTCGGCCCGGTGCAGGCGAAAATACTGGAAGAAGAAGCGCAGGCTGTGATGCGGCGTGCGGCCCGTCACGACGGTGCCGGTCTTGCGGCGCCGTGTCAGCAGGCCCTCCGCCACCAGATCGCTCATCGCGCGCCGGACCGTGCCGACGGCAATGCCAAAACCTTGTGCAAGCGCGGTCTCGCTCGGAAGGACCATTCCGGGCGGCCATTCGCCGACCAGAATGGCCTCCGACATATGCCGCTTCACGCGCTCATAGAGCGGCGCGGCTTCCCCAGTCGCCAGATTTGGGAGGGTCGGCGCAGAGCCTCCGGCGCCCATGCCCAATCCGCCGGCACCGGGCGTCACATTTTTGGCGTTGACAGGGGGCATGCGCCGGTTCCTATTTCTATATAGTTTATATGAAAGAGAAGGATCCGCAAATTGGCGCTGCCACCTGCGGCTTTTCCATGGTTCCATTGCAGATCGCCCCAGCGCCGGACAAGCGCGGCGGCTTGGGGCTGAGCGATGGTCGTCACCATGGCCCTGGACCGGAATGCACCCGCGCTGGCGCATGCCGGCGACTGGATTGTCGCGAATGCGGAGGAAGCGGTCGTCGCGCTCGGCCGGATGATCGCGGTCGACACCTCCTTCCCGCCCGGCCTCGGCTATGACGATTTCGCCGCGCTGATGGAGGAGTTTGTCGCTCCGCTCGGCTTCGCGACCGAGCGCGTCACGGTGCCGGAGGCGCTGTGGCGCGGAACGAACGCCCCGGCCAGCGGCCCGCGCACCAATCTGATCGCCAGCCGCTCCAGCGGCCGGCCGCCCTGCGGCCTCTACGTCCATGTCGATACCGTGCCCGCGGCTGATGGCTGGACCGGAAATCCGCTGCGGATGGAGCGCGACGGCGATCGCCTGACCGGGCTCGGCGCCGCCGACATGAAGGGCTGCGCGGCCGCGATCCTGCTGGCGCTGCGTGCGGCCCGCGCCTGCTCGGTCGAGCTCGCCTATGATCCGGTGCTGCTCTTCTGCACCGACGAGGAGGGTGGGCTCTATCCCGGCATCCGCTATCTCGCCGAACAGGGATGCCTGCCGGAGCATCTCCTCAACTTCAACGGCAGCGCCGAAGCGCGGATCTGGGCCGGCTGCTTCGGCCTGTTCAATCTGCTCGTCCGCATTCACGGCCAGGCTGTCCATGCGGGCGAAGGCAATCGCCAGGGCGCCGGAATCAATGCCATCGAGGGCGCACTGCCGCTGCTGAACGCCCTGAGCGTGCTGAAGGCGCGGATCGCGACGCGGGTCTCCGCCCTGCCGCCTCCGCCTGGCAAGCCGCCGCTGGCCGCGCAGCTCAACCTTGCCGCGATCCGGGGCGGAACCGCCGGCGGGCAGGTTCCCGCCCTCGTCGAGGTCACGCTGAACCGGCGCTATGCCCCGGAGGAGCGCTTCGAGGACGCCCTGGCCGAGATCGAGGACGTGATCCGCCGCAGCGTCGCAACCTTGCCCGGCCTCTCGGTCGAGACCGAGCTTGTCGGCCATCTCATGCCGACCGCCGACCCGACGGGGCCGCATTGGCCGCGCTGGCAGGCCGCCATGGGCGCAGGCTTCGGCTACCCGCCCGAGGCCTTCCGCAAATGGGGGGCGGCGAGCTGCTCGGACTTCGGATGGGTCCAGCGAGCCACCGGCCGGCAGGAAGTGATGCTCGGTGGGCTCGGGCGCCCCGACCGCAACATCCACGCGCCCGGCGAGCATACGACCGTGCCGGACATCGTCTCGCTGGCGCAGGCGATCCTGTTCTACCTCGCGGCCGAGTTCCGGCCGGACATCAACCCCGACCTCGATTCGCAACCGCCTCACCCGAAAAGCTGAAGGAGCGTCCCATGCCGATCATTCATCGTCGCGATTTCCTCGCCGCTTCCGCCGCTCTCGGCGGCATAGCGATGTCCGGCCTGCCGGCCTTCGGCCAGGCGCCGCGCCGCGGCGGCACGCTGCGCGTCAGCGTCGATCAGGCGGTTTCCAAGCTGAACCCGCTGGTGACCCGGGTGAACCCGGAATATCTCGTCGCCGAGCTGCTCTATTCCGGCCTGACGCGCCTCAAGCCCGATATGAGCGCGGAGCCGGACCTCGCCGAATCCTGGACGAACTCGGCCGACCTGACCGAATGGAGCTTCGTGCTGCGCAAGGGCCTCGCCTTCCATGACGGCTCGCCCTGCACGGCGGCCGACGTGGTCGCGACCTTCGAGGCGATCCTCGATCCCAAGACGGCCTCGCCGGCCCGCCAGAATGTCGGCCCGATCGCCAAGGTCGCCGCCAAGGACGACACGACGGTCGTCTTCACACTCTCCGCGCCCTTCGCCGATCTGCCGGTGACGCTGGCCTATACCAACGCCAAGATCGTCCCCGCCCCCGTCGTCAAGGAAGGCCTCGCCAAGCTCGACCGGCAGGCGATCGGCACCGGCCCGTTCAAGCTCGTCTCCTTCGAGCCGGAGCGGCAGATCGTCGTCACGCGCAACGACGCCTATTACGACAAGGCGAGGCCCTATCTCGACAAGATCGAGGTCGTCGTCTTCCCGGACGTCAGCGCCGAAGCCTCCGCGCTGATCGCGGGCGATACCGATCTCATCACCACCACGCCGCCGACCGAGTTCGGCCGTCTGCAGAAGGCGTCGGGCGTCAAGGCGCTGCGCGTGGCTTCGGGCCAGTTCTGCAACGTCAATTTCGGCTGCGACCAGAAGCCCTTCAACGATGTGCGGGTGCGCCAGGCGCTGGCGCTGACGGTCGACCGATCGGCCATGGTCGATTTCGTCACCGAGGGCTTCGGCTCGGCCGGCAACGATACGCCGCTCAACCCGGCCTATCGCTTCTACGCCAACCTGCCGGCCAAGAAGGCGGACATCGCCAAGGCCAAGGCGCTGCTCGCGGAAGCCGGCTATCCCAAGGGGCTCGAGGCGACGCTGATCGCCTCCGACCGCCCGGGCCAGCGCACGCAGCTCGCCGTCGCCCTGCGCGAGATGGCCAAGCCCGCCGGCTTCGACATCAAGGTCGAGACCATGCCGCACGCGACCTATCTCGATCAGGTCTGGAAGAAGGGCTCGTTCTATGTCGGCTTCTACAACATGCAGGCGACGGCCGACGCCATCTTCTCGCTGCTCTACACCTCCAACGCCGCCTGGAACGAGACGCGCTGGAACAACGCGGCCTTCGACAAGCTCGTCTTCGAGGCCCGCGCCACCGTCGACGAGGCGAAGCGCCGGGCGCTCTACGCCGAGGCGCAGAAGCTGATGTATGACGAGGTTCCCTCGATCATCCCGGCCTTCTTCGACCTCCTCGGCGCGCAGCGCGAATGGGTGCAGGGCTATGAGCTGCATCCGCGCGGAGCCGTCTTCAGGCTCGACTTCGTCTCGCTCGGCGCCAACGCGCCGAAGCGCGGCTGAGCCGGGACCGGGGCAGCGGGCGTGTCTCCAGCCTATATCCTCAAGCGCATCCTGCTGATCGGCTACACGCTGCTGGTCGTGTCGCTGATCGTCTTCGCGATCACCCAGATCCTGCCGGCGGATGCCGCCGTCATGATGCTGGGCGAGAATGCGACGCCGGATGCGCTGGCGGCACTGCGGACGAAGATGGGGCTGAACGACCCGATCTGGATGCAGTACCTGCATTGGCTCGGCGGTGTCGTCCGCGGCGATTTCGGCGTCTCGATGCGCACCGGCCTGCCGGTCGCGCCGGCGATGCTGGAGGCGCTCGGCCGGTCGCTCCTGCTCGCCCTGTTCTCGATCCTGCTGATGCTCGTGCTGGCGATTCCGCTCGGCATCATAGCGGCGGTGCGGCGCGGCCGCGCCGCCGATCTCGGCGTCAGCTTTCTCTCCTATGTCGGCGTCTCGCTGCCGGAATTCGTCACCGCGACGCTGGTCGTTCTCGTCCTGGCCGACTGGCTGCAATGGCTGCCGGCGACCGGCTATGTGCCCCTGACCGAAGACCCGCTGCGAGGCATCCGCCACCTCGTCCTGCCGGTGCTGACGGTGTCGCTGATCCTGATCGCCCATGTCTCGCGCATGGTCCGCTCCGAACTCGTCGACGTGCTGCACTCGGACTACATCCGCGCGGCGCGGCTGAAGGGCCTCTCGAAGCGGCAGGTGCTGTTCAAGCACGCGCTGCGCAACGCGCTGCTGCCGACGATCACCATCGTCGCGCTCGATGTCGGCTATCTGCTCGGCGGCGTCATCGTGGTGGAGGAGATCTTCGCCCTGCCGGGGATCGGCCGCCAGTTGATCGTCGCGATCCAGGCCCGCGACCTGCCCTCGATCCAGGCGGGCGCGCTGATCATGGCGACGACCTACGCGATCGCCAATTTCCTCGCCGACATCGCCTATGCCTGGGTCGACCGGAGGATCCAGTATGATTGAGATTCTCAGGCGCATGCTGCGCTCGCCGCAAGGCGCGCTCGGCCTCGTCATCGTCGGGCTGATCCTGCTCGCCGTGATCGTCGGACCGTGGCTCGCCCCCTACGACCCCGAGAAGATGGCGCCTCTGATGCGCTACAAGCCGCCGAGCGCACAGTTCTGGCTCGGCACGGACCAGTATGGCCGCGACATCCTGAGCCGCCTGCTGCACGGCGCCCGCGCCACCGTCGTCATGGCCGTGCTGGCGACGGCGCTCGGCACGCTCGTCGGCGCCGTCATCGGCACGGTTTCGGCCTTCCTCGGCGGGCGCAGCGACGAGGCGATCATGCGCACCGTCGACGCGATCATGTCGATCCCGAGCCTGCTGCTGGCCCTGTTGATCGTGAACCTGCTCGGCAAGAGCAGCCTGAACGCCCTGCTCGCGATCGGACTCGCCTTCGCGCCCGGCATGGCGCGCATCACCCGCTCGGTGGCGCTCTCGGTGCGCAAGCAGGACTATGTCAACGCCGCCATCGCGCGCGGCGAAGGCGCGGCCTTCATCGTCGGGCGCGAGATGCTGCCGAACGTGATCGCGCCGATCGTCGTGGAGATGACCATTCGCATCGCCTTCGCGGTGATGCTGTTCGCGACGCTCTCCTTCCTCGGGTTGGGCGCGCAGCCCCCGGCTTCCGAATGGGGGCTGATGGTCTCGGAAGCGCGCCGCTTCATGCATCTCAGCGCCTGGATGATCCTGTGGCCGAGCCTCGCCGTCGCGCTCGTCGCGATCGGCTTCAATCTGCTCGGCGACGGCCTGCGCGACGCGCTCAATCCGAGGACCTGAGCGATGAGCGAACCGATCCTCGACATCGCCGGCTACGGCCTCGACTATGCGACGCCGGCCGGCTTCACCCGCGCGCTCGACGACGTGACGCTGTCCATCGCCAAGGGAGAGGTGCTTGGCCTCGTCGGCGAATCCGGCTCGGGCAAGACCTCGCTCGCCTGGGCGATCATGCGCCATTTGCCGGCGACGGCCCGCGAGCTGGGCGGCATCCGTCTGACCGGGCAGGAGCTGCTAAAAGCTTCCGAAGCCGAGATCGACGCGATCCGCGGCAGGCGCATCGGCATGGTCTTCCAGGACCCGAGCACCTCGCTCAACCCGACGCTGCCGCTCGGCGAGCAGCTCGCCGAGGTGCTGGTGCGCCATCGCGGCCTGACCCGGAAGCAGGCCTGGGCCGAGGGCGAGGAACGCCTCGCCCATGTCGGCCTGAAGGTGCCGAAACAGATGATGCGGCGCTATCCGCATGAGGCCTCCGGCGGCGAGAAGCAGCGCGTCGTCATCGCCACCGCCTTCGCCTGCCAGCCGGAATGCATCATCTTCGACGAGCCGACCACGGCGCTCGACGTCATCACCGCCCGCCAGATCCTCGACCTGTTCAAGGCCTTGCAGGCGGAGACGGGCGTAGCCTCGCTCTATATCTCGCACGATCTCGCGCTGGTTTCGCAGATCGCGACGAAGGTCGCGGTCATCCATCGCGGCCGGATCGTCGAGCAGGGCGCGCTCAGCGAGGTCTTCGCCCGGCCGCAGGACGCCTATACACGCAAGCTGCTCGCCGCCGTTCCGCGGCCGGACCACCGGCTGGTCGAGACGCAGCCTCCCCGAGCCGGCGAGCCGCTGGTCGAAGTCGAGAAGGTCAGCGTCCATTACGGCCGCAAGCCCTTCCTCGGCAGGCTGCTCGGCCGGGCGAACACCCAGTTCACCGGCAACCGCGAGGTCAGCCTGTCGGTCATGCCGGGCGAGATCCTCGGCATCGTGGGCGAGTCCGGCTCGGGCAAGTCGACGCTCGCCAGGGCGATGACGGGCCTCAATCGCTTCGAAGGCGAAATCCGCTTCGCCGGGCGGCGGATCGCCGGCCTCTCCGACATGGACAGCGCCTATCGCCGCGACGTCCAGATCATCTTCCAGCACCCGGATTCCTCGTTGAATCCGCGCCAGCGCATCAGCGAAATCCTGTCCCGTCCCCTCGCGCTCTACGGCGAGGCGGGCGCCCGCAGGGACGCGGCGGCCATCGGCGAGCTTCTGGAACAGGTGCGCCTGCCGGCGTCCTATGCAGAGCGCTATCCGCACCAGCTCTCCGGCGGCGAGAAGCAGCGCGTCGCCATCGCGCGCGCCTTCGCTTCGAAGCCGAGGCTCGTGATCTGCGACGAGATCACCTCGGCGCTCGACGTCTCCGTCCAGGCCTCGGTCGTCGACCTGCTGATCGACCTGCAGAAACGCTTCGGCACGGCCTATCTCTTCATCACCCACGATCTCAATCTGGTGCGCCAGATCGCTCACCGGATCGCGGTGATGTATCGCGGCGACCTCGTCGATCTCGTCGATATCGCGGCGCTGTCGACCGGCCCCCTCCACCCCTACACCCGATCCCTGCTCGAAGCCGTGCCCTCTCCGGCCGCGACCGCCTGACATTCGAGGCCTCACGATGAATCCCCGCGACCTGATCCATTCGCTCGACGAGAAGGCCTGCCTCGCGCTGCTTTCGGATTGGGCTCGGCACAAGAGCTACTCGGAGACCGAGGGAGAGAAGGTGCTCGTCCACCATGTCGTCGACCAGATGAAGGCGATGGGCATCGAGGCGGAAGCGCAGCTCTTCGACGAGGGGCGCCGCGCCAACGCCATCGGCCGCTGGAAGGGCACTGGAGGCGGCAAGAGCCTGCTGTTCAACGGCCATCTCGACACCAATCCGGCGACCGAGGGCTGGACCGTCGATCCCTGGGGCGGCCTGGTCGATGACGAATTCATCTACGGCATCGGCGTCTCGAACATGAAGGCCGGCGACGCCGCCTCCTACTGCGCGGTCAAGACCCTGCTCGACGCGGGCGTGAAGCTGAAGGGCGACGTGATCCTGACCTATGTCGTCGGCGAACTGCAGGGCGGCGTCGGCACGGTCGCGGCGATCCGCAGCGGCATCCGCGCCGATTATTTCGTCAACAGCGAACCGACCGACCTGCAGGCCGTGACCATGCATGCCTGCGCCTTCTCCTTCGTCATCGAGCTGGTCGGCAACACGCGCCATCTCTCCAAGCGCGAACAGGCGGTCGATGCCATCATGGCTGCCTGCGACCTGATCCCGCGCCTCAACGCCATGACGTTCAGCGGAGCGCCCTCGCCCGAGCATGAATCGATCAACCGGTGCCATGTCGGCGTCGTCCATGGCGCGCTCGGCAAGGAGCTGCACGAGTGGCGCGCGCCGCAGGTCGCCGACTACTGCAAGCTCAAGGGCTCCGGCCGCTATGCGCCCGGCCAGACGCAGGAAGGCGCGCTGGCCGACATGCAGCGCGAGCTCGCCGCCCTGGAGCAGCGTTTCCCGGGCCTGAAGACGTCGATCCGCATCGAGAAGAAGGAAGGGCATCAGTCGATGCCGGCCTTCGAGGTCGCCAAGGACGCCCGTATCGTCACGACCGTCAACGCGGCTTACGAGGCCGTGCGCGGCGAGAAGCAGCCGACCGGCGCGATCAAGCCGCCCGGCTTCTTCGGCACCGATGCCGGCCACCTCTATGCCGAGGCCGGCATGGAGGGCATCGTCTGCGGCCCGGGCGGGCGCTACAACACGATGCCCGACGAGCGCGTCGAGATCCGCGATTTCCTCGACATGGTCCGCATCTACATGCTGACCATCCTCGACATCTGCGAAGTCGCGTGAGCGAGCCCTTCCCGCGCGAGGAATTCGCCGCGCGGGTGGCCAAGGCCCGCGCCGCCATGGCGGAAGCGGGGGCCGACCTCCTGCTGGTCGACCATGCCGAATTCCTAGCATGGCTGACCGGCTATACCGTGTCCGAGACGATGTACCGTGCGGCCTTTCTGCCGCGCGACGGCGAGCCCTGGTTCGTGCTGCGCGAGCTCGATGCCGGCCCCTGCCGCGACGCCTGCTGGTTCGACGACATCGTCGGTTTCGCCGATACGGCCGATCCGCATCGGGTGATGGCCGGCGAGATCGACCGGCGCGGTTTCGCGCAGGCCCGCATCGGCGCCGACCACGCCTCCTACGGCTTCACCGCCGCGACGCGCGATCGTCTCGCCGCGCTGCTGCCGCGCACGCGCTTCGTCGATCTGCCGGGCGCGAGCGATTGTCTGCGGGCGGTGAAATCGCCGGCCGAGATCGCCCTGATCGGCGAGGCGGCGGGCATCGCCGACAAGGCCATGGCCGCCATCGCGGGCCGGGCCCGGCCGGGCCTCTCGCCGCGCGCCGCGGCCGCCATCGCCGCCGCATGCTTCCTGGAGAACGGCGCCGATAGCGGCGAGACGGGCCCGATCGTGCCGGGCGTCGGCGACCACGAATTCCTGCATGGCGTGATGACCGCGCAGCCGCTCGCGGACGGCGACATCCTCCATGTCGAGCTGATCCCGAAGGTCCGCAACTACGGCGCCCGGCTGATGCGGCCGGTGCTGATCGGAGAGGATCGGCGTGGCCTGTCCCCGGTCGCCGCACGGCTCGTCGCCTTGCAGGACCGGCAGATCGCAGCGATGCGGCCGGGAGCGCTCGCCTGCGATGTCGACGCGATCCTGCGCGAGGGCGTGCTCGCGGAAGACCTGCGTCCGGTTTACGACAACGTCACCGGCTACACGCTCGGGCTCTATGGCCGGACGCCGCGCCCCAGCGACTTCTCCCGCGTCTTTCTGCCGACCGCCCGATGGCGGCTGGAGCAGGGCATGGTCTTTCACATGTATGCGTCGGCCGCCGGTCTGGGCTTCAGCGAGACCGTCGTCGTCGAAGCCGAGGGAGGACGGCGCCTGACCTCCTCGCCGCGCGAAATCCTCACAGCCAGCGCCATGTGAAGACGGCTGAAAGCCGGCGTCGTTCTGTGCCCGGAACGATCGGCCTGAGGACCGGCGTCTCCCGGGCGCTACCGCAGCGGCGCCGCAAATGCGCCGGCCTCCACCGGCTCGATGCGCAGTTGCCGGCAGATCCTCACCAGCGCCGCCTGCTCCTCGACGATATAGTCGCCGTCGGCCTCGCCGAGATGGCGACAGGTCTCGACCAGCGTCCGCACGAACCGGCCGCTCTTCTGCAGCCGGGCGATCGTCGCCAGCGCCGCCGTCTCGCCGACGGCGGGGTCGATTTCGAAGCGCGCGGTCGCCTGCTCGAACTCGATCAGCAGTTCCCGGCGCGATTGCTCGTCGATCAGGCCGAAGCGCGCGAGAGACGCCGCCATGCTGTCATGCTCGCTCTGGCGAACGACGCCGTCCGCATAGGCGATCAGCGCGCAGGCGGCGGCGATCGTCTCGATCTGCAGCCCTGCCTCCTCGTCACGCCAGAGATCGAGGTCGTGCCGCAGGTCATGCTGGATGCGTTTGGGCTCTGTCGGCATGGCTCATCCTCTCCAGGTTTTCTGTTTGGCGAATCCGGCCTTGCGGCCGCTTAGTAGCCAGCTAATGCAAATGGCAGCTCCGACGATCGGGATCACGCCGACCGCCCAGGCGATCATGACGACGATCTCGCTGGCATTGCCGAGGCTTCGAAATCCCCACGACGCCCATTCGACGATGTCCGGCACCGACGAGATCTTGTCGGCATTGGCCGCGGCCCAGTCGCTCGACCAGTCGAGCAAGGCGTGACCGCCCCATGCCAGCAGGCTCCAGACGACGAGCGCGACAAGGGCGACGCCCCAGACCGAGATCCGCATCGCTCACCTCCCCTGCCGAAGCGAGGATGTCGGGTGCAGGCCGTCCACCTCGCGCAGATGGCGACGCAGCTCCTCCAGGTTCTTCAGATTGGCCCGATAGAACGCATCGCCGAACCAGCCGACGACCGGGATGGCGCTGAGCATCAGGTCGATGCCGACGCGCCTGGCCATCCGCCACAGCATCGCCGGCGGCGCACCGTGACGCCTCGCCTCGAGAACGAGATAGGCCGACAGGCCCTTGGCGACGGCGAGGCCTGCTCCGGGGATCAGGTTGAGCAAGGCGTCGGCCCCGAAGCGGATATCGGTTCCGGGGACGCGCAGGGCAGAGTCGAGAAGGCGGGCCAGCGCATCGAGGCGTGCGATGGTTTCGGTGCGCGAGCGTCGGCCCGGCAGAATGGCGGCCATGGTCATGGCGTCGGTGCTCCCAAGATCGGAGCGCGCAGAGGCGCTCCTCAGGTGGAAGAGTCCGACATCGCAGCCTTGGACTGCCAGAGGGGCCCGGACCCGGGTCGCCCTTGAGATTGGAGGGCCGAAGCCATGCGTCAAGGACAGGTCGGAGAGATTTTTTTCGCATGACGCATCTTGCGCGCCGCCGATGCGTGCCCCATCTCGCGCTCACCCGCTGATCCGGGCCCCTCTGGCGAGCGCTGCCGGCGCGCTCGCGATGTCGGATCGTTTTCCCGACATCGCGCCGGCTGACGTGGTCAGAGATGGATCTCGCAATTGTCTCAACCGAATGGCTCGGCAAGCCGCTCTGGATGTGGCTCGCCTTCGTCGGCATCGTCGTGACGCTGCTCGCCTTCGATCTCGGCGTCCTGCACAAGGAGCACCGCCGGATCGAGGCCGGCGAAAGCCTGCTGCTCTCCGGCCTCTATATCGGGCTCGGCCTCGCCTTCGGTGCCTGGGTCTGGTGGTATCTCGGTTCCGAGGCGGGCATGGCCTATCTCACCGGCTTCGCGGTCGAGAAGACGCTGGCGCTCGACAACGTCTTCGTCATCGCGCTGATCTTCTCCTTCTTCGCCGTCCCGCCGAAATATCAGCACCGCGTGCTGTTCTGGGGCATCCTCGGCGTCATCGTGCTGCGCGCGCTGATGATCGGGCTCGGAGCGGCGCTCGTCTCGCAGTTCGGCTGGGTGCTCTATATCTTCGCCGCGTTCCTGGTCGTCACCGGCGTCAAGATGCTGCTGCTCGGAGACAAGCCGCCGGCGCTCGCCGACAACACCCTGATCGCCTTCCTGCGCCGGCGCTTCAACGTCACCGACGAGCACCATGGCGAGCGCTTCTTCGTGCGCAAGCCGCATCCCGGGAACGGCAGGCCGGCCTGGTTCGTCACGCCCCTGTTCATGGCGCTCGCCGTGATCGAGATCGCCGACGTGATCTTCGCGGTCGATTCCGTGCCGGCGATCTTCGCGATCACGACCGACCCCTTCATCGTCTACACCTCGAACATCTTCGCGATCCTCGGCCTGCGCGCGCTCTATTTCGCGCTCGCCGCCGTCATCGACCGCTTCCGCTACCTGAAGCCGGCGCTTGCGATCGTGCTGATCTTCATCGGCTCGAAGATCTTCGTCGCCGATCTGCTCGGACTGGAGAAGTTCCCGGCCGCGATCTCGCTCGGCGTCACACTCGGCATCATCGCCGCGGGCGTCGCCTGGAGCCTGATCAAGACGCGCGGCCAGACCGCGCGCGTCGGGCAGGAAGTCTGAGCCGGGCCCTGCGCCCCTTCACCCGCCTCGCCTGATCCGTGTTCGGCCCGCCATGGCTCGTCTCGATCCTATCGGCCCTCGGGATGCGGCTCGTCGCGCAGGAGCGTCTCAGCCGTGAACGTTCCGCCCGAGCAGGCCGCGCTCGATGACGAAGTCGACGCAGAGGCGAATATGGCTTTCGAGAACGGCGAGTGCCTTGTCGATGTCGCGGGCCAAGGCCAGCCTCAGGAGCTCCCTGTGCTCTTCGGCCGCGATGGCGCCCCGGAAAACGCCGAAGACCATCTGATAGCGCAAATAGCGATCGTAGACGGTGCTGTGCAGATCGAGGAGCGCGCGCGAGCCTGAGGCGGAAACCAGCGCCCGGTGAAACTCGAAATCGTAGCGCTTCCATTGTGGCGTCCCAGCGATCTCCCCGGCGAGCAGCCGCTCTTCCATGCGGGCGAGCTTGTGGTGGGCGGAGACGACGCATCCCTCCCATTCGATGTCACCCGCCTCGAACGAGCGCGCGAGCGCGCGCCCCTCGATCATCAGCCGCAGCTCGGCCAGCTCCCGGAATTCATCGACCGAGCAAGGCGCGACCTGAAAGCCGCGCTGCCCCTCGGCCACGACCAGCCCCTCCGGCGTCAGGCGGCTCAGGATCTCCCGCAAGGTGCCGATCCCGACGCCATAGACGGTTCGCAGCCTGTCCAGCGTCAGCCTTTGGCCCGGCTGCAGATGACCGAACACGATGTCCAGCCGGACCCGCTCATAGGCCTGTTCGCCGGTGGTGAGAAAGCCGCTCTCGTCCTCGCCGATCGTCGATGCCGTTTCCGCCATGGCGCTTTCTCACCCGAAGGGAATTTCGGCGCACCCTAGCGCAAACCACCCCGAGGAACACCCGCCAACTAGGAGCATTCGTAGATCATCTGATATTTTTGATATTATCGGTTGATACCTGGTCTATCTTCATTACGCTTCCTCTCGATCGGCGGGCACATGAACCCGCCATGCCTGGGAGGGCGCCCGTGTCGGAGAATGAAATGTCGGCCGATGCCGGGCGCCGCGGCGGCGTCATCTACGTCCTCAATGGACCCAACCTGAATCTGCTCGGACAGCGCGAGCCGGCGATCTACGGCTCGACCACGCTGGCCGAGATCCGCGACAATTGCCGGGCGAAGGCGGACGGGCTCGGCTTTTCGGTGGATTTCCGCCAGACGAACTTCGAGGGCGAGCTGGTCGAGAGCGTTCATCAGGCTCGCCAGGACGCCTGCGGGATCATCATCAACCCGGCCGGCTACAGCTTCACCTCGGTTGCGCTGCTCGATGCGCTCAAGATGTTCGACGGCCCGAAGATCGAACTGCACATCTCGAACGTGCACGCACGCGAGAGCATCTATCACAACTCGCTGATCTCGCGGACCGCGACGGGCATCATCATCGGGCTCGGCGCCGCCGGCTATGAACTGGCCGTGGAGGCGATGGCGGGGCTGGTCGCGGCGCGCGCCGTATGACGAGGCTGCTCCCCCGCGAGACCGCCTCAGGGGCGCAGCATGCCGAGCACGGCCTCGATCGCCATGACGCGACGCCGCGCGATGATGTCGGGCGCGCACATGTCGTAGCCGAAGACCTGGCCGACCGTGGCGCGATGCGAGACGTTGTAGATACTCAGCGCGCTGATCGTCAGGTGAATGTCGAGCGGGTCGTATCCTGGCCGGAACAGCCCCTCCTCGACCCCGCGCCGATAGGTGTCGCGCGTCACGTCCACGACCGAGCGGTTCAGCCCGGCAATCGTGTTCGACGCCTTCAGGTTGCGGGCATGGTGGACGTTCTCGACCATGACCATGCGGACGAAATCGGGATTGTCGACATGGTAGTCGAAGGTGAACTCGACGAGCCTCGTCATCGCCTCCAACGGCGGCAGGGAGGCGAGGTCGAGCCCGCGCTCGGAGCTGCGGATGCGGTCGTACATGGTTTCAAGGACGGCGCGGTAGAGCCCCTCCTTGTCCCCGAAATAATAGTAGATCATCCGCTTGCTGGTCGCGGTCCGCGCGGCGATCTCGTCGACACGCGCGCCGCTCAGGCCGTTCTCGACGAACTCGCTCTTCGCCGCGGCCAGGATGTTGCGGCGGACCCCCTCCGGGTCCTGAGTCCAGGAGGCGGATTTGCGCCCCGTCTGCTTGGGCGCCGACGCTGCCTTGCCCATGATCTCCTCGCCGGAAGCGCTCAGGCCCCCCTGGGTCGCACATGCCGAAATGGACGAGACGGTCCATTGCGCTTGACCAAATGAACTAGATGGTACAATTAACATGTTGCCGGCATAGCGCAAGCTGGCGACGCTGAAGACCAAGGCCCCCGAGAAGAGGGGCCGCGATGCAGACGGGAACCGGATCGACCCCTTTGAGAAGGTCGACCGCTCAGGGAACGCCATGAACTACAAGCTCGATTTCACGCCGGTGATCGAGGGAATGCCGGCCCTGCTGATGGGCTGCCTCGGCACCTTCCTGCTGGCCATATGCGGCATGGCGCTCGCGATCGTCATCGGCGTCGGCGGCGTGGTCCTGCGCGATTCGAAATTCGCCCCGGTGCGCTGGCTGGTGAAGGCCTTCGTCGAGATCATTCGCAACACCCCCTTCCTCGTCCAGATCTTCTTCATCTATTTCGCGCTGCCGCTGGCGGGTTTGCGGCTCGACCCGACGCCGACCGCGATCATCGCGCTCGGCATCAATGGCGGCGCCTATGCCATCGAGATCATCCGTGGCGGCGTGCAGTCGATCGGCAAGGGCCAGATCGAGGCAGGCCTCGCGCTCGGGCTGCACAAGGCACAGGTCTTCCGGCTGGTCGTGCTGAAGCCGGCATTGCGCGCGATCTTCCCCTCGCTGACCAGCCAGTTCGTGCTGCTGACGCTGACCACCAGCATCGCCTCGGCGATCTCGGCCTACGAACTGACTTCGGTCGCGCAGCGGATCGAATCCGACAGCTTCCGCTCCTTCGAGGTCTACGGCACGATCACGCTGTTCTACCTCGCGATCTCCTGGGTGATGATGCGCTTCTTCGCGCTGATCTCCACCCGCTACTTCAGCTATCCGGTGAAGTGAGGGCGCGATGGGATTGAGCGAATTCCTCTTTCTGCTCACCGGTCTGAAATGGACCGTGCTCCTCTCGGCCGTCGGCTTCGTCGGCGGCGGCGTGTTCGGGCTGCTGATCGCGCTGATGCGCACCTCCGGCAGGCCGTCCATGGAGCGGATCACGGCGGGCTATATCGCGCTCTTCCAGGGCACGCCGCTGCTGATGCAGCTCTTCGTGGTCTATTACGGGCTGGCGCTGATCGGGCTGAAGCTCGACGCTTGGGTCGCGGTCGCGATCGGCTTCACGCTGCATGCCAGCGCCTATCTCGGCGAGATCTGGCGCGGCTCGATCGAGGCCGTGCCGAAGGGCCAGACGGAAGCCGCCAAGGCACTGAGCCTGCATTACGCCTCGCGGATGCGCGACATCGTCCTGCCGCAGGCGATCCGCATCTCGCTGCCGGCGACGGTCGGCTTCCTGGTCCAGCTTATCAAGGGCACCTCGCTCGCCGCCATCGTCGGCTTCACCGAGCTGACGCGGGCCGGCAACATCGTCTCGAACCAGATCTTCCAGCCGCTGCTCGTCTTCGGGATCGTCGGCATCCTCTACTTCCTGCTGTGCTGGCCGCTCTCGCTCTACGGCTCGCATCTGGAGCGGCGCATGGCCATCGCCGCGCGCTGACACGCCCGTTCACCGCCTAAACAACCGTCAAACACAAAAAGGGAGAGAAACATGACCAAGACCACCCGTCGCAGCGTCCTGATCGCCGGCGCGGCCGCGCTGGCGATCCCCGCTCTGCTCGGCAGCCCGGCGCAGGCCGTCACCCCGGCCGAGATCAAGGCCAAGGGCAAGATCGTCGTCGGCATCCAGGGCGACAACCCGCCATGGGGCTTCGTCACCAGCGCCGGCAAGCAGGACGGTCTCGACGCCGATATCGCGACGCTCTTCGCCAAGGAGCTCGGCGTGCAGGTCGAGTTCGTGCCCCTCGAGGTCAACAACCGCATCCCGGCGCTGACCACCGGCCGCGTCGACGTGCTGTTCGCGACCATGGCGATGCTGCCCGAGCGCGCCAAGGCCGTGCAGTTCTCCAAGCCCTATGTCGCCAACACCATCGTCCTGATCGGCCCGAAGAAGGACAAGATCACTACCAACGAGGATATGGGCCGCTACACGATCGGCGTGGCGAAGGGCGCCGCGCAGGACACGCAGGTGACCAAGAACGCGCCGTCGAGCACGACGATCCGCCGCTACGACGGCGATGCGCCCTCGATCCAGGCCCTGGTTTCCGGCCAGGTCCAGGCGCTCGGCGGCAACATCTTCTACATGCAGCGCATCGAGCAGGCCCGACCGGGCGAATTCGAGAACAAGCTCGAATTCCAGAACCTCTACAACGGCGCCTGCACCCGTCTCGGCGAGAAGGAGATCAACGCGGCGATCAATACCTTCATCGACAAGATCAAGGCCAATGGCGAGCTGCAGAAGATCTACGACAAGTGGATGAAGGTGCCGGTGCACAAGTTCCCGGAGAGCCTCGAAGGCATCACCTTCACCGCGAGCTGAGCGTCTCGGGAAACGGAACCAGGGCCATGAGCCAGCCAGCCGTCCAGAGCGCCGCTCCAGCGGACACCATGATCGCCATGTCTCGGGTCGAGAAATGGTATGGCGACTTCAAGGCCCTGACCGACATCAACCTCGCGGTCCGCAAGGGCGAGCGTATCGTCCTCTGCGGACCGTCGGGGTCCGGAAAATCCACCCTGATCCGGTGCATCAACCATCTGGAGAGCTACCAGAAGGGCGAAATCCGGGTCGGCGGCACCAGGCTCGGAGACGATGCCAAGACCATCGACGCGGTACGCCGCGAGGTCGGCATGGTCTTCCAGCATTTCAACCTGTTCCCGCACATGACCGTGCTGCAGAACTGCATGCTGGCGCCGATGCGCTCGCTCGGAGCGAGCCGGGCTGAGGCGGAGGCCACGGCCCGCGACCTGCTCGGCCGGGTGAAGATCCTCGAACAGGCGGAGAAATACCCGGCTCAGCTCTCCGGCGGCCAGCAGCAGCGCGTCGCGATCGCGCGGGCCTTGTGCATGAAGCCGAAGGTCATGCTGTTCGACGAGCCGACCTCGGCGCTCGACCCGGAAATGGTCAAGGAGGTGCTCGACACCATGATCGCGCTCGCGGAGGAAGGCATGACCATGATCTGCGTCACCCATGAGATGGGCTTCGCCCGGCAGGTGGCGAACCGCGTCATCTTCATGGCCGACGGCGCGATCGTCGAGGAAGCGCCCCCGGAAGCGTTCTTCCAGAACCCGCGCCAGGAACGCACCCGGAAATTCCTCGGCGAAATCCTGCACAGACATTGACCCCTGCGTCCGGGACGGCCCGGACACCTCAACGGAATGCGATGATGTCCCGCCTCGTCTATGTCCTGAACGGCCCGAACCTGAACCTGCTCGGCAAGCGCCAGCCGCAGATCTACGGGCACGAGACCCTCGCCGATGTCGAGCGCGACTGCCGGCAGCTCGCCGAGGAGCTCGGCATGACGCTGCGCTTCCATCAGTCCAACCGCGAATACGAGCTGATCGACTGGATTCACGAGGCTCGCGAGGACGGTGCAGGCATCGTCATCAACCCGGCCGCCTTCACGCATACCTCGGTCGCGTTGCTCGACGCGCTCAACACCTTCGAGGGGCCGGTGATCGAGTGCCATATCTCGCAGGTGCATAAGCGCGAGGCCTTCCGCCACCACTCCTATGTCTCGCTGCGGTCCGACGGGGTCATCGCCGGCTTCGGCACGCAGGGCTATCTGCTGGGATTGCGGCGCATCGCCAGACTCATCGACGAGAAAGCCGCATGAGGAGCGTTGCGATGGCCCCGGTGAAGATCGCGGTGATGGGGGCGGGCCTGATCGGCAAGCGCCATGCCGCCCATGTCGGGGCGGAGCCCGGTGCCAGTCTCTCGGCGATCATCGACCCCGCGCCGGCGGGAAAGGCGTTCGCGGAGGAGATCGGTGTCGCCTGGTACCCGGCCTTGGACGCCCTCCCCGCGCCCGAAAAGCCGGACGGCGTCATCGTCGCGACGCCGAACCAGCTCCATGTCGCCAATGGGCTGGAGCTCGTCGCGGCCGGTATCCCGATGCTGGTGGAGAAGCCGCTCGCCGACAGCGTCGACAGCGCCCGCGCTCTCGTCCATGCCGCCGAGGCGGCCGATGTGCCGCTGCTCGTCGGCCACCATCGCCGCCACAACCCGATGATCCGGACCGCGCGCGAGGCGATCGACGCCGGCCGCCTCGGCCGCGTCCTGACGCTCAACGGCCAGTTCTGGCTGGTGAAGCCCGACGATTACTTCGATGTCGACTGGCGCCGGCAGGAAGGCGCCGGACCCGTCCTGATCAACCTGATCCACGATATCGACCTGTTCCGTTATCTCTGCGGCGAGATCGCCGGCGTGCAGGCCCTGAGCTCGAACGCGGTGCGCGGCAACCCGGCCGAGGAGACCGCCGTCGCCATCCTGCGCTTCGCCAATGGCGCGCTCGGCACGGTCAGCGCGTCCGACACCGTGGTTTCGCCTTGGAGCTGGGAACTGACGACGGGCGAGAACCCCGCCTATCCGCGCCAGGAGCAGTCCTGCTACCAGATCGGCGGCACGCATGGATCGCTGACGATCCCGGCGCTCGAACTCTGGAGCCATGCGGACAAGCGCGGCTGGTGGGAGCCACTGCGACGCGAGCGCATTCCCTTCGTTCCGGAGGACCCGCTTCAGGCCCAGATCCGGCATTTCTGCGCGGTGATCCGCGGCGAGGAAGCCCCGCTGGTCTCTGGCCGCGAGGGCTTGGCGACATTGGCCGTGATCGAGGCGGTCAGGCGGGCCGCGCGCACCGGCGCTCCCGTCGAGATCGCCCCCGAGCCCGCCCTGACGAGGGCCGGCGTATGATCAAGGGCACGACGCGGCTGATCGGCCATCTCGGTTATCCGACCGAAAGCTTCAAGGCCCCGATGATCTACAACCCCTATTTCGAGCGCGAGGGCATCGACGCCGTCGTCGTGCCGATGGGCTGCCGCGCCGCGGACTATCCGGAGTTCCTCAGGCTGTTCTTCCGCCTGTCCAATGCCCATGGCGCATTGGTGACGATGCCGCACAAGGTCACCACGACGGGCCTCGTCGACACGCTGTCGCCGACCGCTGCGATCGCCGGCGCCTGCAACGCCGTGCGCATCGAGGCCGATGGCAGGCTCGGCGGCGACATGTTCGATGGCGAGGGCTTCGTGCGCGGCGTCCTGCGCAAGGGTCGCAGGCTTGCCGGCGCCCGCGCGCTCGTCGTCGGATCAGGGGGCGTCGGGTCGGCCATCGCCGCCTCGCTGGCGAAGGCCGGCGTCGCGGAGCTCGGCCTGTTCGACAAGCAGGCATCGGCGGCCGAGGAACTCGGGCAGCGTCTCGTCGCGCACTACCCTGCCCTTCGCGTCGCCACCGGGTCGAACGATCCAGACGGCTTCGACATCGTCGTCAATGCGACGCCGCTCGGTATGAAGCCCGGCGATCCGCTGCCTGTCGACGTCGCGCGCATCCCCCACTCCGCCCTCGTCGGCGAGGTGGTGATGGCGCAGGAGATCACGCCCTTCCTGGCCGCCGCCCGTGCGCGGGGCTGCTTCGTGCAGGTCGGCACCGACATGCTGTTCGAGCAGATTCCCGCCTATCTGGAATTCTTCGGCCTGCCGTCGACCACGGCGGAGGATCTGCGCGCCGTCGCGCGATTGGCTTGAGAGGAGGCACGCCGTGATTCCATCCATAGCCACCGTCTGCGTCTCCGGCACGCTTCAGGAAAAGCTCGAGGCCATCGCCGCCGCCGGCTTCAAGGCCGTCGAGATCTTCGAGAACGACCTGATCGCATTCCCCGGCTCGCCCACCGAAGTCCGGCGCATTTGCGCCGATCTCGGGCTGACCATCGTCACCTGCCAGCCCTTCCGCGATTTCGAGGGCATGCCGGAGGGCCGACGCCAGCGTGTCTTCGATCGGGCCGAGCGCAAGTTCGATCTCTTGCAGGAGCTGGGCACCGATCTGCTCTTCGTCTGCTCCAGCGTCTCGCCGGAGGCCTTGCCCGGAATCGACCGGCTCGCGGCCGATTTCGCCGAACTCGGCGAGCGGGCCGGCCGGCGCGGCCTGCGTGTCGGCTACGAGGCGCTGGCCTGGGGGCGGCATGTCTTCGACTATCGCGACGCCTGGGAGATCGTGCGCCGCGCCAACCGGCCGGAAGTCGGCATCGTGCTCGATTCCTTCCACATCCTGGCGCGCGGCCTCGACCTCTCGGCGATCGGTACGATCCCGCGCGACAGGATCGCGATGGTGCAGATGGCCGATGCGCCGCTCCTGCAGATGGACCCGCTCTCCTGGAGCCGGCACTGGCGCTGCCTGCCCGGTCAAGGCGATCTCGATCTCTCCGGCTTCATGCGCGCGCTCGTCGCCACCGGCTATGACGGCGTGCTCTCGCTGGAGATTTTCAACGACCGCTTCCGCGCGGGCTCGGCCCGCTCCGTCGCGCTCGACGGCCATCGCTCGCTGATCTGGCTGCTAGACGAGACGGCGCGGCAGGTCGGCAAGCCTGTACCGGGTGCGGTGCCGATGCCGCCGCCGGCCCCGGTCGAGGCGATCGAGTTCATCGAGTTCACGGTGTCGGAGGCCGAGCGGCCCGGTTTCGAGCGGCTGCTGCGCGCGCTCGGCTTCGCGCGTTCGGGCGCACATCGCTCCAAGGACGTCGATCTCTGGCGGCAGGGCGACATCCGCATCGTGCTGAACAGCGAGGCCGACGGCTTCGCGCATAGCTACCAGATCACGCACGGCACCTCGGTCTGCGCGCTGGCCTTGCGTGTGCCGGATGCTCAGGCTGCGATCGCCCGCGCCAAGGCTCTGCTCGACGTGCCCCATGCGGGTGCGATCGGGCCGGGCGAGCTGGACATCCCGGCCGTGCGCGGCCTCGGCGGCAGCCTCCTCTATTTCCTGGACCATGCTTCGTCGCTCGGCCGCTGGGCGGAGGTCGATTTCGAGGCGACCGGCGAACTCTCCGACGATGCCGGGCTCACCGGCGTCGACCATGTCTCGCAGAGCATGCAGTACGAGGAGATGCTGACCTGGCTCCTGTTCTATTCCTCGCTGTTCGCGACGCGGAAGACGCCCAGCCAGGCCGTGCTCGATCCCGGCGGCGTGGTCCAGAGCCAGGTCATCGAAAGTGGTCTCGACGGCCGGAACGGCCACGGCCTGCGCCTCATCCTCAACGGCTCGCAGAGCCACCGCACGCTCTCGGCCCGCTTCATCACCGATTTCTTCGGATCGGGTGTGCAGCACATCGCTTTCGCGACGGACGACATTGCAGCCACCATCGAGCGGCTGGCCGCGAACGGCGTGGCCATGCTGCCGATCCCCGAGAACTACTATGACGACCTCGAAGCTCGCGCCGATCTGACGGCCGAGGAGATCGACGCGATGAAGGCGCTGAACATCCTCTACGACAGCGATGCCGGCGGATCGTTCAGGCAGGCCTACACGCAGACGCTCGATGGCGGGCTGTTCTTCGAGATCGTCCAGCGCGACGGCTACGCCGGATACGGCGCCCCCAATGCCGGCATCCGCCTGACGGCACAGTCGCGCTTGGCGCGCCCGATCACGATCCCTGCCCCGGTCCCCGAGCGGACGCATGTCCGGCGATAGAGCATCGGCCCGAAACGTGGACTGCGGTCTTCGCGGAAGCCGATGCTGAAACGAGCAATCAGATCTCCCGCTTCCGGCGTAGTGCCGCGAACAGCGATGCGCCCTTCACCGCCAGCAGCAGCGCGAAGGTGAGGATCATGATGATGAAGGCGGCCGCCGCGATGGCCGGGCTGATATTCTCGCGGAGCGAGGAGAACATCTGCCGGGCGAGCGTCGTCTGGTTCGGCCCGGCGACGAAGAGCGTGATGACGACCTCGTCGAGCGACGTCGCGAAGGCGAAGACGGCGCCGGTGAGGATGCCGGGCAGAGCCAGCGGCAGCGTCACGGTGCGGAAGACCGCCGCCGGTGCGGCGCCGAGGCTGGCCGCCGCACGCTCCAGCGCCGGGTCCATCGCGGCGAGCGAACTCGACACATTGACGAGGACGAAGGGCACGCACAGGACCGCATGGGCGATGATCACGCCGAGATAGCTCGAGGCGAGCCCCATCCGCGCATAGAGAATCTGCATGCCGACCCCGAGGACGACGGCCGGCACGACCATGGGCAGCAGGAAGACCGAGCGCAGCAGCCCGGAGAATGGAACGAGCTCGCGCCGCAAGCCGAGTGCCGCGAGCGTTCCGACGACGGTCGCGAGGACGGTGGCGCCGCTGCCGATGATCATCGAATTGACGATCGCGCGGGTCCAGGCCTGGCTCTCCGCCAGCGCGCCGAACCAGCGCAGCGAGGGACCGCTGATCGGATAGACGAGGAAGACGCTGTCCGTGAAGGCGAGCGGCAGGATCGCGACCAGCGGCAGCAGCAGGAAGCCGACGACCAGTGTACCGAAGGCGAGCCGCAGCGCCTGGAAGCCGGCCCCGCCCGGACGAACCGACACGCCGCTCATGCCTGCACCAGCGGCGTGCGGGAGAGCCGGTTGTAGACGATGTAGAGCACCGTCGTCGGCACCAGGAGGAACAGGCCGAGCGCGCCGGCCATCCCCCAATTGGCCGTGCCGGTCGCGTAGAACGCGATCACGGAGCTGATCATCTGGTCGCCCGCGCCGCCGGTCAGCGCCGGGGTGATGTAGTAGCCGAGCGCGACCATGAAGACGAGCAGCGAACCGGAGAGCAGGCCGGGCATGGCGAGCGGCAACAGCACGTGCCGGAAGGCCTGCAGGGGCGCGGCGCCCAGCGCGGCCGCTGCCGGCATCAGGTTGCGCGGGATCGCGATCAGGCTGGCATAGATCGGCAGGACCATCAGCGGCAGCAGCACATGGGTCATGGCGATCAGCACGCCGGTGCGGTTGTAGATGAGGGAGAGCGGGGAATCGATCAGGCCGATGCCGCGCAGGGCCTGATTGATGAGCCCGTTGTCCTGCAGCAGGATGAGCCAGGCCGCGGTCCGCACCAGCAGCGACGTCCACAGCGGCAGCAGCACCGCGACCAGCAAGGCGTTGCGCTTCCAGCCGCCGGTGCTCGCGGCGAGCATGGCGAAAGGCAGGCCTATCGCCGCGCAGAGCAGCGTCACCTGCGCGGCGATCACGAAGGTGCGCAGCATGATCGCGCGGTTGACGGCGAAATCGGGCTCGACCGGCTCGATCCGCTGATCGTCGCTGCGCTTGAGGTCGACGGCCGCCAGCAAATTGGCGTCGGTATAGGCCGGCATCCCGCGCCGCAGGGCGAGCCAATAGCCCTGGTCGCTCCAGCGCGGGTCGATCGCGACGAGATCGATCGTTGCGCTCTCGCCGGCTTCCTTGACCGCGCGCGCCGTGCGCGGAAGCAGCGTGCGGAAGCCGGCCTGCTGGCTGTTCAGCGTGCGCACGGCATCGCCGAAGCGCTCCTGCGGCGTATCGGCCCGCAGATCCCGCACCAGGGCGGCCTGCAACGGAGCCGGCGGAGGCCCGCTGCCGTCCCAGCTCGCGATCGCGATCGCGGTCTGCGGGAAAGCGAGGCGAACCGCGCCGCCCTGTACCGCGGTGGAGACCATCATCCAGAGCGGCCACAGGAAGAACAGGCCGAGGAAGATCACCAGCGGCAGGACGAGCAGCAGCGCTTTCAGGCGCGCGCTCATGGAGCCACCAGCGAGCAGTCGCCGGGCGCGAAGCTGGCGAAGGCCTTGCTGCCGATCGCCGGGGCCGCGTCCCGTCGCCCGGCCCTCGCGACGAGGCGACTCTCGCCGCCGACCAGATGCAGGCGGATGTGGTCGCCATGATAGACATGGTCCTCGACCGTGACCGGCAAGGCATTGTCGGTGCCGCGCTCCTGGACCAGATGGAGCATCTCGGGCCGGACCGAGACCATGACGTCCTGGCCCGCCGCGAAATCCGCGCCACGGTCGCAGGTCACGCTGTCGCCGGATGAAAGCGCGACCGTCGCGGCCTCGCCGTTGCGCTGCGAGACGCGTCCCGCCAGCAGATTGGTCTCGCCGATGAATTCGGCCACGAAGCGTGTCCTCGGCCGGTCGTAGAGGCCGGACGGCGTGTCGAACTGCTCGATCTTGCCGCGGTTGAGCACGGCGACGCGATCCGACATCGTCAGCGCCTCGCCCTGGTCATGCGTGACGAAGATCACCGTCAGGCCGAGATCGCGATGAAGAGCACGGATCTCGAGCTGCATATGCTCGCGTAGCTGCTTGTCGAGCGCGCTGAGCGGCTCGTCCATCAGCACCACCTTGGGCTCGTAGACCAGAGCCCGCGAGAGCGCGATGCGCTGCTGCTGGCCGCCCGAGAGCTGCGAGGGCCTGCGGTCGGCGAGATGGCCCAGCCGAACGAGATCGAGGGCGCGCTTGACCCGCGCATCGCGCTCGCTCCGGCCCACGCCGCGCATCCTGAGCGGAAAGCCGACATTCTCGGCGATCGTCATATGCGGGAAGAGCGCGTAGTTCTGGAACACCACGCCCATCTCGCGCTTGTGCGGCGGCAGATGCTCGACGCGGCGGCCATCGACATGGATGCTGCCGCCGGACGGCGTCTCGAAACCCGCCAGCATCATCAGCAGCGTCGTCTTGCCGGAGCCGGATGGGCCGAGAAGGCTGACGAATTCGCCGCGCGCCACATGGAAATCGAGCGCGTCGACCACCGTGACGGCGCCGAAAACCTTGCTGATGGACTCGAAATGAATGAACGGGGTCGGATCGCTCAAAGGGCCAATTTCCAGTGTCTGATCAATCGCGGCAGCGTTCGGTCCGGACAGAGCGGCTGGCTGCAGCCGGCGCCGGGCCGGCGGCCCCCGTCTATGAGCACGCCGGCACGCATGCGGCAGCCGCGGCAGGAGCCGAAACGAGCCGGCGGCCTTGCGCCGCCGGCTCGTGGTTTTCGAGCGAGCTTACTTGCCGACCCAGGCGTTGAAGCGCTTGGTCAGGTCCTCGATGTTGTCGTTCCAGTAGTCCACGTCGATCGCGATGGCATTTTCGAGGTTTTGCGGCGCGGTCGGGAGGTCGGCCGCGAGATCGGCCGGGACGGCGGCCGCGGCGGCCTTGCTGGGCAGGCCGTAGGCGATGTCCTGCGGCAGCTTGGACTGGTTCTCGGGCAGGCTGGCGAAGGCGATGAAGTCCATCGCAGCGTCCTTGTTCGGGCTGCCCTTCAGGATCACCCAGCTGTCGACCGCGTAAATGCTGCCCGGCCAGACCGTCTTGAACTTGGTGCCCTCGGTCTTGTTGATGCCGCTGATCCGGCCGTTATAGGCCGAGGTCATGACGACCTGGCCGGATTTCAGCAGCTGGAGAGGCTGCGCGCCGGATTCCCACCAGACGATATCGCCCTTGAGTTCGTCGAGCTTCTTGAAGGCGCGGTCCACGCCGCCCTTCTCGCGCAGGGTCTTGTAGACGTCCTTCGGGGCGACCCCGTCCGCCATCAGCGCGAATTCGAGCGCGTATTTCGGGCCGCGGCGCAGCGCGCGCTTGCCCGGGAATTTCTTGGTGTCCCAGAAATCAGCCCAGGAGGTCGGCGCGGTCTTGAGCTTCTCGGAATCGTAGGAGAGCAGCGTCGACCAGACGATGGCGCCGACGCCGCAATCGCTCACGGCGCTGGCCAGGAACTTGTCCTTGCCGCCGAGCTTGGTCCAGTCGAGCTTCTCGTAGAGGCCGTCGGCGCAGCCGATGGCGAGCTCGTCCGCCTCGACCTGCACGGCGTCCCAGTTCGGCGTCCCGGCCTTGACCTTGGCCTGGATGACGCCGACGCCGCCGTCCCAGGATTCGTCGAGGACGGGCTTGCCGGTCTTGTCGGCGAAGGGCTTGAAATAGATCTTCCGCTGCGCGTCCTGATAGTTGCCGCCCCAGGAGACGACGGTGAGATCGCGGGCGGCCGCAGCGCCCAGACCGGCGAGCATCAGCCCGGCGGCGAGCGTCGAGCCCGCGAAGATTGCCTTCAACGACGTCATGGTCTTCTCCCGTTTGATCCGGCTGTTCCGCCCCTCGCGGAATGCCGTTTGCCTTGCCCTTATTGGACCTCTCTTCGCAGCCGCACGCTACGGAAATCTTCTTGCCGATCAGGCGCCGATCTCGCTCAACAATTGCGCGGGCGCCAGACGCAGCGCGGCCGCGCGCCGGTGCCCCTCCAGGCCTTCGCTCGCGCTCTGGCGCATCGCCGGAGGGGCGACGGCGGCGACGCCGCGCTCGTCCAGCCATTGATGCGTGCAGGTCTTGAGATAGGAACCGACCCAAAGCCCGCCGGTGTAGCGCCCCGCGGCAAGAGTCGGCAGGGTATGGTTCGTGCCGCAGCATTTGTCGGAATAGACCACGCTCGCGGCGACCCCGATGAAGATCGAGCCGTAATTGCGCAGCTTCGCGGCCGTCGCCTTGGCGTCCCGCGTATGCACCTCCAGGTGCTCGGCGGCGATGTGGTCGGAATAGGCCAGCATGGCCGCTTCGTCCGCGCAGACGGCGATTTCGCCATAGTCGCGCCAGGCGGCGGCCGCGACCGGCGCGGTCGAGAGATTGCCGAGCTGGCGCTCGACCTCCGCCAGCACCTTTTCCGCCAGGCTCCGGTCCGTGGTGATCAGGCCGACGCGGGTGCGCACGTCATGCTCCGCCTGCGCCAGCAGATCGACCGCGATGGTCACTGCGTCGCCGGTCTCGTCGGCGACCACGAAAATCTCGCTGGGCCCGGCGAGCTGGTCGATGCCGACGAGGCCGAAGACCTGCCGCTTGGCCTCGTTCACATAGGCGTTGCCCGGTCCGACGATCTTGTCGACGGCGGGGACGGTTTCCGTGCCGAAGGCCATGGCCGCGATCGCCTGCGCCCCGCCGATGCGGAAGATCCGGTCGGCGCCGGAGAGATGGCAGCCCGCGATCATCGCCGGATGGGCGCCCGGCGGCAGGCAGGCGATCACCTCGTCGCAGCCGGCGACCTTGGCCGGCACGATCGTCATGATCGGTGCCGACAGCAACGGATAGCGCCCGCCGGGCACATAGGCGCCGATCCGGGCGATCGGGATGATGCGGTGGCCGAGATGCAGCCCCGGCAGCGCCTCGATCTCGAGCGGAAGCAGGGTCTGGCGCTGCGCCTCGGCAAAGGCCTTCACGCGCTCGATGGCGAATTCGGTATCGGCGCGGGTCTGGCTCTCCAGCCCGTCGAGGGCGGCGGCACGCTCGCCCGCAGTGACCTCGAAGGCCTCGATGTCGAGCTTGTCGAACTCGCGCGAATAGCGCCGCACCGCCTCGTCACCCTCGCGTCGCACGGCCTCCAGAACGGCCTTCACCGTCGCCTCGACCGGGGTGTTGTCGCTCCAGGCGCTGCGGCCGGGAGCCTTGATATGCGTGATCCTGGCTTCCAGGGCGGGGGCGAGCTTGGACATGCGGTGCGTTCCGGCGATCGAAAAATCTGGATGAGAGCTTCCCTGCCGCGGCGATGCGGCGCAAGGAGGCCGACGAGCCTGTTGAATATAATCACCAGTTTGGCTTAGCTGCCGATCTCGTGAGCAGGAGTTGGCGATGAAGATCGGAGACCGGCTGAGGCAGCTGCGGCAGCGTCGAAAGCTCACCGTCCGTGCCGTGGCTCTGCGCTCGGGCGTGTCGCATTCTTCGATATCGCTGATCGAGCGGGACCTGATCAGCCCGTCGCTGGATACGCTGCATGCGGTCCTCGACGCGCTCGGAACGACGTTGTCGGGCTTCTTTCTGGATTTTCATGCGGCCTCGCCGCCAAATCCTTTCTGCCCGGCGGCGGAGATGGTCGAAATCGGCCGCGCGGACGCCATTTCCTACCGGGTGATCGGCAGCGGGTTTCCCAGCCGCTCGATGCTGATGCTGCACGAGACCTACGCGCCGGGCGCCGATACGGGCGAAGCGTTCTTCCATTCCGCGCAGGAGGGCGGCCTCGTCATCCGCGGCGCGGTCGAGGTGACGGTCTCGGGCCGCTCCTCGGTCCTCAAGGCCGGCGATGGTTATTATTTCGACAGTCGCGAGCCACACCGGTTCCGCAACGCGGCCGACGAACCGAGCGAGATCGTCAGCGCCATCACACCGCCGACATACTGAAGAGGAGCGCAGAGATGCCGCTTGGGCCGCTCGCGGTCTCGTGAGCGATGTCCGAGCGGAGCGCAATTCACCCAGGGAACCGATGCCGCCTTGGCGCCGATCGCACGTCGTCATGCGAACTGGGCGAATTCCCTCCGGATGCCGAGCACGAAGTCCTGGGCGGGTCCCGAGAGGCCGGTGTTCAGAGGCGTCACGAGGCTGAAACGGACCTCGATGCGTGGCTCCAGTGGCTTGAAGCAGACCGCCGCATCCCGCACCGCCGCGGCCGTGAACGGGTCCACGATGGCCAACCCGCCGCCGGCCGCCACCAGCGAGCAGGCGATCAGCGAGAGCGGCGTCTCGGGGCCGAGTTGGCGATGGACGCCCTGTGACAGGAAGAAGGCATCGATCCGGGTGCGCAATTGCGTGGCCCTCGCGATCGAGACGAACGGGTCCGCAGCGAAATCCGCGGGAGAAAGCGTCGGCTTGCCGGCCAGCGGGTGAGCAGCGGGAACGACAGCGACCGCGGCGACGCCGGTCAGCTCCTCCCGGCGGATGCGCGGATGGTCGAACGGGGTGTCGACGAAGGCGATGTCGCAGCGGCCGCTCGACACGAGCTCGAGCAGCGCCTCCGAGGAATTGCCGATCAGTTCGATGTCGAGATCGGGGCGGTGGGCCAGGAACCGCCCGATGAACCGGGGCAGCCAATCGACATAGAGCGCCGGCAACGACGCGACCCGCAGCGTGCCGCGGCTGCGGCGCTTGAGCCCGGCTGCGGACTGGTTGATCTGTTCCAGGCTGACGAAATAGCGCTCCACATCCTGGAACAATGCCGCGGCATCCGCGGTCGGGCGCAGCCGCCCGCCCGGCCGCCGCTCGAAAAGGGTGACGCCGATCCGAGCTTCGAGATCGCGGATCAGCCGGCTGACGGCGGGCTGCGAAATCCGCATGGCGGTGGCCGCCGTCGTGATGCCGCCCGAGACCATGACCGCACGGAAAGCCTCGATCTGCCGCTGATTGAGCATGCCAAACCCATAACATCAGATTCTGAGCTGAAGCCAGAATTGTATTTGACCAACTTCAAATGGGCTGAGAACCTCGCAGAAAATAAAGACAAATCCAACAAGAGGGGATCAAAAATGAGAATGCGAGGCTTGCTTCTCGCAGCTGCGGCTGCGTGCGTGACTCATATCCTTCCGGCATTGGCCCAGGACAAGACTCTCTATGTCGCGGGCTCGGGCGGATCGATGGAAAAAGCGATCCGCAGCGAGGTCTTCCCGCCCTTCGCCGCGAAACACGGCGTCAAGCTGGAATACATCGCCGGCAATTCGACGGACGTGCTCGCCAAGCTACAGGCCCAGAAAGGCAGCCAGCAGATCGACGTCGCCATCATCGACGACGGCCCGATGGCGCAGGCCGTGGCACTCGGCTTCTGTCGACCTCTCGATCTCGGGCCGGTCGTCAACGACCTCTACGACATCGCCCGTTTCCCGGACGGCAAGTCCCTGGCCTTCGCTCTGCTCGGAGCCGGCTTCGTCTACAGCAAGGAGGCCTTCGCCAAGAACAACTGGCCGGCTCCGACGTCGTGGAACGACCTCGCCGACCCGAAATTCAAGGGCAAGATCGTCATCCCACCGCTGAACAACACCTATGGCGTCATCACGCTGGTGCAGGTCGCGAAGGCGAATGGCGGCAGCGAAAAGAACGTCGAGCCTGGCTTCGCCGCCTTCAAGGAGAAGATCGGACCGAACGTGCTCGCTTACGAGCCTTCGCCGGGCAAGATGACCGAACTCCTGCAGAGCGGGCAGGCTTCGCTCGCCGTCTGGGGTTCGAGCCGTGCCAAGGCGCTCGCCGACAGCGGCTTCGCCTCGGATTTCGTCTACCCCAAGGAAGGCGGGGTCGTGATCGGCGTGGGCATCTGCCCGGTCGCCGGCGGCAAGGAGAGCCCGCTGGCGCAGCAGTTCATCGCCCATCTGCTCTCGCCCGAGATGCAGGTCGCGATGTCGAAGGCCTCGGGCCTCGCCCCGGTGAACAAGAAGGCCGTGCTGCCGCCGGAGAACCAGGCGGGGATGCCCTATGGGCCCGAACAGGTCGCGCAGCTCAAGACGATCGACTGGGTCGAGATCAACCGCCAGCGCGACGACTGGAACAAGCGCTGGGTCCGGGAGATCGAGCGCTGAGCCTTCCGACAAACCGCTCCGGCTCGCGCAGGCGAGCCGGAACATCATCCTTGCCACGCGCCGTGACGAAGCGCGTCGGAGAGCCGTTTCGTGAAACCTGACTACGACATCGCAGTGATCGGCGGGGGCCTGGTCGGCACCGCCATCGCCTACGGACTGGCGAAAACCGGCCAGCGCGTCGCCCTGCTGGATGAGGACGACCGCGCCCGGCGTGCCTCCGTGGCGAATTTCTCGCTGATCTGGGTGCAGACCAAGGGGCTCGGCATGCCCGAATATGCCGACTGGTCACGCGGCGCCGCCGATCTCTGGCCGCAGTTCCGTGACGAGATCGCGGCCCTGACCGATATCGATCTCGCCTTCACCCGGCCGGGCGGCTTCCATCTGTGCCTGTCCGAGGCCGAGGTCGAGGCGCGCTCGTCGCATCTCGCCCGCATCAACGCCCAGCCGGGCATGACTCCCCTGCCCTACGAGATTCTCGGCCACAACGCCGTGCGCGAGATGCTGCCGGATATCGGCCCCGAGGTCGTGGGGGCGAGCTATTGCCCGCTCGACGGCCAGTGCAATTCGATGCGCCTCTTCTGGGGGCTGCACACCGCCTTTCATCGCTCCGGCGGCCACTATCTCAGCCGGCACCGGGTCGAGACGCTCGCGGCGAAGGACGGCGGCTTCATCGCCGAGACCCGAGCCGGCACCGTCGCCGCCGGAAAGGTGGTGATCGCCGCCGGCAACGACAGCGGCCGACTCGGCGCGATGGTGGGCATCGATGCGCCGGTCAGGCCGCAGCGCGGCCAGGTTCTGGTGACCGAGCGTATGAAGCCCTTCCTGCATTACCCGACCATCACGGTGCGCCAGGCCGACGAGGGATCGGTCATGCTGGGCGACGCCATCGAGGAGGGCGATACGAGCCTCGTCGTCGGCACCGACGTTCTCGCCAAGATGGCCGACCGCGCACGGCGGATGTTTCCCGGGCTCGGCAACGTCAACATCGTGCGGACATGGGCGGCCCAGCGGGTGATGACCAAGGATGGCTGCCCGATCTACGACGAGTCCCGCGAGCATCCCGGCGCCTTCGTCGCCAATTGCCACAGCGGCGTGACCCTGGCGCCGCGCCATGCCCAGACGCTCGCACCGCTGATCGCAGCCTCGCGCGTCGCAGTCGAGCTGCCGGCCTTCGGAACGGGGAGGTTCGATGTTTCGACGGTTCACTGATCGCGATCAACGCAGCGTGACCATCACGGTCGATGGCCGCCCGATCGCGGCGAAGGCGACGGACTCCGTCGCCGCCGCGATGTTCGCGGCCGGCATCGCCTCCTGCCGAACGACCGTCGTGGAGGAGAAGCCGCGCGGCCCCTATTGCATGATGGGCGTCTGCTTCGACTGCCTGGTCGTGATCGACGGAATCGGCAGCCGGCAGGGCTGCATGACGCGGGTGCGCGACGGCATGGTCGTGGAATCGCAGAATGGCCGCCGGGAGATCGGGCGATGACGGACGAACCGCTCCCCAAGGCCTGCGACCTCGCGGTGATCGGCGCCGGCCCCGCCGGCATGGCGGCGGCCGCGACAGCCGCGGCCCTCGGCCTCTCCACCGTCCTGCTCGACGAGCAGCCGGCTCCGGGCGGCCAGATCTATCGCGGCATCACCGAGGCCGCCGCCGCGACCCGCGCCGCACTCGGGGCCGATTACCGGCATGGCGAGGCGCTCGTCGCGGCACTGGACGCGAGCAAGGCGCTCTACCGCCCTGGCAGTTCGGTCTTCGACGTTTCCCCATCCGGCGAGATCGCCTTCCTTTCGGGAGGCCACACGCACATGCTGCGGGCGAAGCGCATCCTCGCCGCGACCGGCGGGCAGGAGCGCCCGTTCCCCATCGAGGGCTGGACGCTGCCCGGTGTCATGACGGCGGGCGCCGCGCAGACACTGCTCAAGCAGGCCGATCTCGTGCCGTCCGGACGGGTCGTGCTCGCCGGCTCCGGGCCGCTGCTGTGGTTGCTCGCCGCCCAGATCCTGCGAGCCGGCGGCGCGATCGCGCTGATCCTGGAGACCACACCGAAACGCAACTGGCGTGCGGCGCTGCCGCATCTGCCGCGCTTCCTCGCCTCGCCCTACGCGGCGAAGGGGCTGGCCCTGCTCGCCCGCGTGAAGCGGTCGGTCAAGGTGATCTCCGGCGTGTCCCATCTCCGGGCCTCGGGAGACGACCGGCTGCGCATGCTCGCCTATCGCTGCGGCGGCGAGGAGACCATCGTCGACGCCGACACGCTACTGCTCCATCACGGCGTCGTGCCGAGCCTGCATCTGCCGGACACGCTCGGCTGCCGCATCGGCTGGAACGAGGAGCAGAGAGCCTTCCAGCCGGAAGCAGACGATTGGGGGGCGACGTCGGTCGATCATGTCGCCATCGCCGGCGACGGTGCGGGGATCGGCGGAGCGCGGTCGGCGGCCCGGCGCGGGCGGCTCGCCGCCTGGGATGCCGCGTGCCGGCTCGGACGGATCGGCCGCGCGGAGCGCGACCGGCTCGGCGCCGGCGATCTTGCGGCGCTGAAGCGCGATCTCGCGGCGCGGCGCTTCCTCGATCTGCTCTACGAGCCGGCCGCTTCCTTCCGCGTCCCGACCGGGGACACCATCGTGTGCCGGTGCGAGGAGGTTTCAGCGGCCCGCATCGAGGCTCTGATCGCGCAGGGCGTGCTCGGACCGAACCAGCTCAAATTCTTCATGCGTTGCGGCATGGGCCCGTGCCAGGGGCGGCTCTGCGGCCTGACGGTGAGCGAGATGTTCGCCGCGGCCCGCGGCGTCTCTCCCGACGAGATCGGCCATTACCGGCTGAGGACGCCGATCAAGCCGGTCACCGTTGCCGAAATGGCGTCCCTGCCCTTCGACGAACACGCCGACAAGGCCGTGGTGAGACTATGACGATGGACAGCGCATCCGCCCCTTCCTGGCTACACGAGGGATATTTCACCGCGGCTCCCGGCAGTGCCGATCCGGCGATCGCACGCCTGATCGACCGGGAGGAACGCCGCCAGCGCGAGTCGGTCGAGCTGGTCGCTTCCGAGAACTTCGTCAGCCGGGCCGTGCTCGCAGCCCAGGGCTCGGCCTTCACCAACAAGACGGTCGTCGGTTATCCGGGCCGACGCTTCCATGCCGGCGCGGAATGTGCGGACGAACTGGAGCGCCTGGCGATCGAGCGCGCCTGCGCGGCCTTTTCCTGCCGCTTCGCCAATGTCCAGCCGCATTCCGGCATCCAGGCCAATCTCGCCGTCTTCCGCGCCCTGCTTTCGCCGGGAGACGTCGTGCTGTCGATGTCGGGACAGGCCGGCGGACATTTCAGCCATGGCGGCCCCTCCAATCTCAGCGGCTCCATGGCGAAGTCCGTCTTCTACGGTGTCTCCCGCGAGAGCGGGTTGATCGACTACGACGATGTCCGGCACCTCGCCGAGACCCATCGGCCCAAGCTGATCGTCGCCGGTGGCGCCGCCTATCCGCGCGCGATCGACTTCGCCGCCCTGCGCGCGATCGCCGACGGCGTCGGCGCCAGGCTCTTGGTCGATATCGCGCATTTCGCCGGGCTGGTGGTTGCGGCGGTCCATCCCCACCCGTTTCCCTTCGCGGATATCGTCACGACGACCACCTACAAATCGCTGCGCGGCGCGCGCGGCGGCCTGATCCTGACCAATGACGAGGCCCTCGCCGCCACTCTGGAAAAGGACCTCTCGCCCGGCGTGCAGGGCAGCCCGCTCCTGCACGCGATCGCCGGCAAGGCCGTCTGCCTCGGCGAGGTGCTACGGCCGGACTTCAAGGCCTATGGCCGCGCCGTGCTGGACAATGCCCGCACCTTCGCCAGCGAGCTCGAAAGCGCGGGCGTGTCGGTGCTGACCGGCGGCACCGACACGCCGCTCGTCGTGGCCGACCTGCGCTCGCTGGGGCTGCGAGGGCAGGCCATGGTCGACAGCCTCGACCGGGCCGGCATCACCTGCAACCGCTGCGAGATTCCCTTCGACGAAACCGATCCCGCCGAGACGTCCGGCCTGCGCTTCGGCCTGTCCGCCTGCACGACGCGCGGCCTCGGCCTCGACGGATCGCGCCGGATCGCCCGCTGGATCGCCGAATTGCTGCGCGCCCACGCCGCCGGCGCGCCGACAGTCGCCGGGCTCGAGGCGACGATCGGCCTGCGCGCGGCGGCCCTTATGAGCCCGCTGCCGCTCTACGCCGAAACGGGCCGGGCACCGCGATGAGCTATCTTCGCATCGAGGGGCTGACGAAGGATTTCGGTGGCTACAGGGCGGTCGACGGGCTGACGCTGACCATCGAGAAGGGCGAGTTCGTCTCCCTGCTCGGCCCCTCCGGCTGCGGCAAGACCACGACGCTGCAGATGATCGCCGGCTTCGTCGAGCCCAGCTCGGGTGTCGTGGTGCTGGACGGCAAGAACCTTCTCGCGGTTCCGCCCTATCGGCGCGGGCTCGGCATCGTGTTCCAGAGCTATGCCCTGTTCCCGCACATGACCGCCGCAGAAAACGTCGCCTTCGGCCTGGAGATGGCGGGTGTCGGCCGCGACGAGCGCCGCCGCCGGGCCGGTGAGATGCTCGACCTGGTCGGGCTGGGCGGCTTCGCAGACCGCTTTCCGCGCCGGATGTCGGGCGGGCAGCAGCAGCGCGTGGCGCTGGCCCGTGCGCTGGCGATCCGGCCCGGCATCCTGCTTCTCGACGAGCCCTTGTCCAATCTCGACGCGAAGCTGCGAGAGGGCATGCAGGTCGAACTCCGGGAGATCCAGCGCAAGCTCGGGACGACCACCGTGCTCGTCACCCACGACCAGGCCGAGGCGATGGCGCTGTCCGACCGGATCGTGGTGATGAACAAGGGCCGGGCCGAGCAGATCGGCCCTCCGGAGGACAGCTACGAGCGGCCGGCCACCGCCTTCGTGGCCGATTTCCTCGGACGCACCAACACGCTGCGGGCGCAGGCCGACGAGAACGGCACGGTCCGGCTCTGCGACGTCCCGCTGCCGATCGCGAAAAGGCCACCCGGGCCGCTCTCCCTGTCGATCCGGCCGGAGAAAATCGGCTTCTCCGCCGCTGGCACCGGGCTGCTCGACGCCGTGGTGACCGCGCGGATCTTTCAGGGCACGCAGTGGCTCTACCAGTTGAAGACGCCAGCGGGAGCGGTCGTCGCCATCCGCCAGAACGATGGCGGCGCGGGGCCGATCGAAGGCGCGCGCATCGGCCTGAGCTGGGCAGCCGAGCATTGTCTGGTCGATGTCGGAGCGAGGGACGCCTCGTGAGCGCCGCGCCCTCGATCACCCGCGGTTCGCGGTCCTGGGCGCCCTATCTGCTCAGCCTGCCCGGCCTGCTGCTCTTCATCGGGATCGTCGTCGTGCCGATCGCGATGACGGGCCTGCTGTCCTTCCAGAGCTGGGACCGGGCCAAGGGCATCGGCGACGTGCTGGTGCTCGACCATTGGCGCGAGGTGTTGTCGGACGGCTATTTCGCCGAGATGTTCCTGCGGACCTTGCGGCTCGCCGTCCTCGTCACCGTCCTGACAGCGATCATCGGCGCGCCCGAGGCCTATGTCCTGCACCGCATGACGCCGCGCTGGAAGGGCTTGTGCCTGCTGGCGATCCTGGGCCCGCTGCTCATTTCCGTGGTCGCGCGCACGCTCGGCTGGGCCCTGCTCTTCGGCGGGGCCAACGGTGTCGTCAATCAAACGCTGATGAAGCTCGGCGCGATCTCCTCACCCCTGCCCTTCATGTTCACCGAAACGGGCGTCGTCATCGCGCTCGCGCATGTCCTGATGCCCTTCATGGTGCTCGCCGTCTCCGCCTCCCTGCAGAAGATCGACCCAAAGATCGAGCACGCCGCGGCCTCTCTCGGGGCGCGGCCGGCGACCGTCCTCTTCCGTATCGTTCTGCCGCAGATCGTGCCGGGGCTGCTGTCGGGGGCGATCATCGTCTTCGCGCTGGCGGCGAGTTCCTTCGCGACGCCCGCGATCATCGGCGGCCGCAGGCTCAAGGTCGCCTCGACGTTGATCTACGACGAGTTCCTGAACTCGCTGAACTGGCCGCTCGGTGCCGTGATCGCGACGATCCTGCTGATCGCCCTCGTCGCGATCGTGGCGGGCAGCAACCGCATCGTCGAAAGGCGCTATTCCGAGGCTTTCTCATGAGCCGCAACGGCCCGCTCGCGCTGGCGTTTCACTGCGCCTTCCTGATTTTCACCTTGGCCCCGATCGTGGTCGTATGCGTGGTCGCGTTTACGCCCGAGGGCTATCTCAGCCTGCCGGCGAACGGACTCTCGCTGCGCTGGTTCAGGGCCATCGCCGATTATCCGGAGTTCCTGCGGGCCGGCTGGACGAGCCTGACGCTCGGCCTGATCTCATCGACGATCGTGCTCCTCTTCGCCGTGCCGGCGGCACTGGCGATCGCCCGCCACCGCTTCCCCGGCCGTGACGCGATCGCGACCCTGTTCCTGTCGCCGCTGATGATCCCGCATGCGGTACTGGGGATCGCGTTCCTGCGCTTCTTCACCCAGATCGGACTCGCGGGCACGATGACGGGCCTCGTGCTGTCGCATCTCGTCATCGTCATGCCCTTCGCCTTGCGGCTGACACTGGCCTCCGCGACGGGGTTGGATCCGCGCATCGAGCAGGCGGCCGTCTCGCTCGGCGCCACGAAGCTGCGCGTCTTCCGGCGCGTGACCTGGCCGCTGATCCTGCCCGGCGTGATCAGCGGGTGGGCGCTCGCCTTCATCCAGTCCTTCGACGAGGTGACCATGACGGTCTTCATCGCGACGCCGGGAACCGAAACCCTGCCGGTGCGGACCTTCCTCTACATCCAGGACAACATCGATCCGCTCGTCGCCTCCGTCTCGGCCTGTGTGATCGGCCTCACCGTCGCGATGCTACTCGCGATGGACCGGCTGTTCGGCCTGGAGCGCATCCTCCTGGGACGTGCCGAAGATCGAGCGTGACCGTCGGCTTTCGGGAAAATCCGGGTTCCGCCGCCTCGCCGGCGATACGGCGCGGGCCGCGACCTGCGATGAAGTGAAGGCGTTGCGCCGTGAGGCACAGGCGCTGAAGCAGGCCGTGGCCGATCTGACCCTGGAAAGCCGGGATCATCCGCCTCGTCGAGGTCTCCCATCTGCCGGCGCGGCGCACGTTGGACAAGCTCGGCATGCCCCGCGCCACGTTCTATCGCCGCTATCTCATCGGCGGGATCGAGGCGTTCGCCGATCATCGCTCGCGGCCAGATCGCGTCTGGAACCGGATTCCTGACCCGATCCGGGTCCTCAGGGCACCTGCCGGCCTGTATCCGAGCGCGAGCAAGACAGGTGGAGGCTTCGAGCTTGGTAGGTGCGAAGATCCGCGGATTGTTTGGAAAGCCGGTACGTCCTGTCGCGCACAGACGTCATCGCGAAAATCTAACCGGCACCGCAAGCGCGATTGTACCGCCACCCAGGCCAGCCGCGGAGCCGGCATGATGCCGGGCTGCACGCCGCCGGGAAATCGCTTGTAGCGGTTGAGATGAGCGATTGGCTTCCGGTCGAGCTGCCTCAAGCGAGCCCAAGCAGCCAGTCGCGGTCGTGGCGAAGCGTCTCGCGTTGGAACCGGACCCCAAAGGTGCGTTCGAATTCGGGTCTGGCGATCAGCGTCGCTGCGGCCTCGTCCGCGATGACGCGGCCGCCGTCCATGAGCACGATCCGTTCGCAGAACCGCGCGGCGAGGTCGAGATCGTGCATCACGACGACGACGACGGCCTCCCGCGCCAATCGCTTGAGCCGCGCGACAAGATCGAGCCTATGGCGGATGTCGAGGCTGGCGCCGGGTTCGTCTGCGAGAATGATCGAAGGCCGTGTCGCCGTGACCGCAGCCAGCATGGTGCGTGCTCTTTCGCCGCCGGAGAGCTGGTGCCAGCGTCGCTGCGCCAGAGAAACGAGGTTGTGCTCGGCCAGGATCGCGTCGAGCGGATCGGCCCGCGCCGTTGCTCGGCCGGCTCCAAGAGCGACGATCTCGCGCACTGAATAATCCCAAGCCGGCTCGATCTGCTGCGGCAGGTAGCCGCTATGAGCGCCACGCTCGGCCGCGCTCCAATGTCCCAGATCGCGGCCGTCCCAAGCGACCGTGCCGCGATCCGGCCAGCGATAGCCGGCCAGCACACGCAGCAGCGTCGATTTTCCGGCGCCATTGGGGCCGATGAGCCCTGTCAGCTCTCCTGGCCTGAAGGTCAGCACGATGTCGTCGAGCAGCGTCTTGCTTCCGGCCCGGACGATGACGTTACGGCACTCTATCCCGGTCATGCCTTGAGCCTCCGCGCCAGGAGGAACAGGAAGAAGGGACCACCAGCGAGCGCTGTGATCAGTCCGAGCGGAACTTCGGCCGGCGGCAGCACGGAGCGGGCGATGCCGTCGCCGATCGCGACGATCACGGCACCGATCCCGGCACTGAGCGGCAGGAGCGTGGCATGACGCGGCCCCGCCCACCAGCGCGCGAGATGCGGCGCGATCAGCCCGACGAAGGCGACGAGCCCTCCGAAGGCGACGGCTGCGGCGACGATGGCCGCGCCGACCAGCACGGCACGGCGCGTGAAACGCCGGAGATCGAGGCCGAAGGCATGCGCCTGCTCATCGCCGAGGCCGAGCAGATCGAGGCCCGGCGCGAGCCAGGCCGCGAGCGCGAGCGCAAGTCCCGTGAGGAACAGCAGCAGTACCAACCCCTGCCGGTCCGGCGTCTGGATGCCGCCAAGCGTCCAACTCAGCACCACTTGGAGGTTCACTGAATCATCCGACAAGGCGAGCATCAGGAAGGAGCGCAGAGCGCCGAGCATGGCCGCGACCGCAACGCCCGCGAGCAGCAGCCCTGCTGTATCGGGCCGTCCATGGAATCCGGCGACGGCCAGCACGATCCAGGTCGCGCCCCAGGCGCCGAGAAAGGACAGCGCCGCCAGCGTCGGCCCGCCGGGCAGGCCGAGTGGCACGAGGAGTGCGATGGTGGCGCCGATCGCAGCACCGCCCGAGCTGCCGAGCAGATAAGGCTCGGCCAACGGGTTGCGAAAAACGCCTTGGAAGATCGCGCCGCCGAGCCCGAGCAGAGCCCCGACGAGCGCGGCCGCGAGCACGCGCGGGATGCGCCAGACCAGGAGCAGCTGGCTGCCGAGCGAAGGATCGCCGGCCAGCGCGCGGGCGAGCTGTGTCGGCGAGGCCCAGTCATGCCCGGCCATGGCAGACGACAGCAGCGCGGCCAGCAGCGCGCTGACGAGCCAGAGGGCGCGGCTCATTGCGGCACCGCCAGCGGCGGCCGGCGCAGGAGCGCGGCAAGCTTCTCGATGCCATCGATGGTTCGTGGGCCGGGGATCAGGAACTCAGCGCGTGCGACGAGATGGGCGCGCCCGGTCCGGATCGCGCGCAGCAGGCGCCATCCGGGCTGCCCGACGAGCGCGTCGAGCTCATCCTGCCGTCCGGCGAAGAGCAGCACGTCGGGATCGGCCGCGATGATCGCCTCCGGCGAGACCTGCGGCACGATCATGCGTTCAAGCGCATGGCGACCGCCGGCCTTGACCACGGCGTCGCCGGTATAGGTGTCGGCACGCGCCACCAGCACGAGCCCGTTGCCGAGCCTGCCGGTGATCATCAGCACGCGCGGCGCGGGCGCCACCGGCCGGGAGGCCTCTAGGGCTGCGAGCCTTGTCTCGAGCGCGCTTGCCACCGCCTCGCCCCTGTCGGGAACGCCGGTCGCGCGCCCGATCAGGCGCAGGTTGGACATGACCTCGGCGACGCTGCGGCTGAGCAGCACGACGACGGGGATGTTCAGCCGCGTCATCGGGTCGATAAGCTGGTGCATCGCCTGCCGCGCCGGCGTAACGATCAGGAGATCGGGTCGTTGCGCGACGATCGCGTCCACCGAGAAGCCAAGCCTTCCACCGATCTGCGGCTTTCTGCTCATCTCGGGCGGGAAGCGCGTATAGGCCTCGACGCCGACGATGCGGTCGGACAAGCCCAACGCCGCGACGAGTTCCGTGTTCGAGGCGAAGATCGGAACGATCCGCTGCGGCGTCCTGGCTATCGCGACGTGCCGGCCGATCGCATCGACGATCTTGATCGGCTCTGCGGCGACATGGCCCGATACGCAAGCGGCGAGCAGCGCGACGGCGACGGCGAAAAGGCTCCTGCAGCGGCCCATTCAGAAGCGCGCCTGCAGGCCAGCCTGGACCTCCAGCCCCGGCATGGATGTCCCGTAGCCGCCATTGGCGAAGCGGGAATCGAGTTTGTAGGGCTTCTTGTCGAGGCCGATGAAGATCGGGTGCTCGTTCGTGTTGAAGAGGTTGTTGACGAGCGCGAAGAGCTTGATGCCCTTGGCGACCTCGACCTCGCCGCGCAGGTTCACCACCCAGAACGGATTCTTGCGGTGGATCCAGTCGCGGTTGGGCTCTGCCAAAGGAATCAGCAGGTTCTCTTCGGTATTGTACCACATCGGTCCGTAGAGCACGCCCGACACCTGCAGCGACCATGGATACCGAACGCCGCTCTGGCCGAAGCGCGTGCCGATCGCGGCCTGATACTGGTACATTCGCTCCGGCTTGTGGCTATTGGCGGAGGCGGGGACGCCCTTGTCCTCCATGTCGAAGTTCCAGGAGCCGTTGCCGAAGACGGACCAGCGCCAGGCCGTATCGGTGAAGCCCGCCAGCCTCAGCATGTCGGCCTCCAGTTGCAGCTCGACGCCCCGCACGACGACATCGCCGCCGTTGTTGGCATAGTCGGAGGTGTTGGCGACGCCGGTGCGGGCGCGGGTGACGATGCGGTCGGAGATGACGTTCTGGAAGATCGCGGCATCGGCGCGCCACCCCTCCCCGGCATAGGCGGCTCCGGCCTCGACCTGCTCGCTGGTTTCCGGCTTGAGTGAGGGGTTGCCGAAGATACGGCCGCCGCCCAGCGTGTTGAAATCGGCGGCGAGTTCGGTCGCGGTCGGAGCCCGGAAGCCGGTCGCGTAACCGACGCGGAAGGTCAGCCGGTCGGTCGCCTTGAAGGTCGCGCCGGTCGAGTACGTCGTCGCCTGGTAGTCGACCTCGCGCGGACGCTGGCCGGCGAGGTTCGGCGTGTATTCGAAACTCGTCGTCCCGAAGGTCCGGCGGACGCCGGCCCGCAGCGTGACGCGATCGTCGAGGAGCTTCTGCGAATCCTCGACATAGAGCGCGTTGACCGTCTCGGACTGGTTGTTGTCCTGCGGCGAGACCGGCGCCAACGGATTGCCGGGAACACCGATGCGGTCGCGTATCGAGCGGAGCGTGCTGTGCTCCCAGTCCCAGCCGGCGAGCAGGTCGTTGCCGGCCCAGAGCGTCATGCTCGGCTGGAAGCGCGTACCGACGATGTTCAGTTCGCGGCGATTATAGTCGGCAGCCGTGCCGAGCGCGGGCAGGCCGTTGCCGCCGCGGATGACCGGCGAGGCCCAGCGGAAATTGTCGACGTCCTGCACGGCATAGCCCTGCAGCATCCAACGATACTGACCGCCGGGAATCTGGCCGCGATAGGTCATGTCGAAGGAGTTGTTGTAGCGATCCTCCTGGCTGATCGTGTTCGCGCCCGAGCCACGGAAGCCGACATCGTAGATGCCGTCGGTTCGCAGCGTCGTCTCGATGCGATGGTCCGGATTGACTTGCAGGCCGAGCGCGCCGGCAACACCCAGGCGCTTCCAGCCTGTATTGGCCATGGTCGTGCCGCCGCGCCCGGAATGGTAGTCGTCGCGCTGGCCGCCGGAGATGCCGGCATAATAGTCGATGCTGTCATAGAGACCGCCGGTCTGAGCCTTGCCCTGGAGAAGCCCCCAGGAGCCGCCGCTGCCCTCGATCATCGTACCCGGCGCGGTGCGCCCGGTCTTCAGGATGATGTTTATCACGCCGCCGATGTTCTGGCTGCCATAGACCACCGAGGACGGGCCGCGGATGATCTCGATGCGCTCGACATCGCCCGTCGAGAGCTTGGAGAGATTGGCCGTGCCGGCGCGGCGGCCGTTCATCAGCACCAGCACCTGGCTGCGGAAATCCTTGCCCTGCCCGTCGCTGGCACCGCCGCGGATGTTGATCGAGGTCTGGCCGGGCGTCCACTGGCTGAAGAAGCCGACGGCGTTTTCCGCCAGGAGGTCGGTGATCGACTGCGCATGGGCGCGCTCGATCTGGGCGGCGTCGATCACCTGAACGGTGCCGGGGATGCTGCTGCGCGGCTCGGGCCGGCCCGTGGCGGTAACGACGAGTTCGTCGAGCTTGATCTCGGTCTGGGCGAGGACGGGCGTGGCGGCCGCCCCGGCGAGGCAGGTCGCGGCGAGCAGGCTGGCTTTGCGGACGGGCAGGCGGATCACGACAGGTTCCAGACGAGAATGGCCGAGCGGCGGTGAACGGAGAGGCGAAGCCCGTCGGACACGGGTTCCGCCTGAGCGGCGAGATGGGCGAGCAAGTCGGGGCGACGCCGATCGTCGGGGGGCCAACCGAGGCGGTCGGCAAGATAGCGGGCCAGCCGCGGCAGATCGCGGGTGACCAGCGAGAAGGTCCAGTCCGTCTCGGCCATGGCGGAGGGTCGGTCGTCGCGCAGCTGCGGCAGGATGAGATCGATCGCCGGCATCTCGTCTTCGCCATGCCAGGCGCTCGGCAGGCATCCGGCGAGGATCAGCCCGCGCGGTCCGCGCTGGGCCGGCACGACCCAGATGATCGCCCGCCGCGCCAGGCTGCGGCAGAAGGCGAGGAAGACGGTGGGATCGGCCAGGTAGCCCGGCATGGTCGCCGCCAGCACGGTCGCCGCCGGCGGGCAGCGCAGGCCGGGATCGTTCCAACCGAGCGGGATCAGCGCCGGCGGATTCGCCAGAGCCCGCAGCCGTGCCTGCATGACCGGAGCCGGCTCGAGCGCGGTCCAGCGCCGTCCGGGCTCGACCAGCGCTCCGCCGAGCTGCCCGCCACCGGCGCCGATGTCGATCAGATCGCCGGTCGCGGGAACGAGTCGGCGCATGATCGGCGCAACGCGCGCGACATAATCGGAGCTGTCGATCGCCGAGGCATAGAGCCCCAGCGGATCTAGATCGGGCTCACGTTCGGGAGACGCCTCGGCGGTGTTGGCGGGCAGGGACAGAAGCGGCTTCATGAGTCGAGCTTCATGAATGCAATGTTATAACATTGCAATACATTTTCCCCGCGGGGTGGCTCGTGATGCCGGGCCGGAGCGCGCCGGAGGCGGATTTTTTCGACGGAACAGCTTGCCGTCATCGCTTCAGCCCCTCGCTGTCGCGGGAGAGGCTTGCAGCAAGACGCAAACGCGCGAAGGCGGACAGCAGGAGCCGCCACAACGCGTCAACGACCCGCCGGACACCCCGCCCGCGCGACATCATAGACCGTCAAGGCAGGTCTCCTGGCTCACGGGTCGTCGCTCTCGACCGTCTTCCCGGCGCAAACGCCAGTGACTTGGTGGTCGAGAACTCACCGCTCACAGTTGCGGGGGCAGCTCCGGCATGGGCGTGTCGCCGCACCGGATTCCCTCTTAGCCTCGGATGCGATCCGAGGACCCTGACGCCGGCCAGACTATATGGCGAGAATGTGGCGTCAAGGCTTCGAGCAGCCTTCTTCACCCCGTACCGGTCCGGCACCAGGGTTAGGCCGGTCGCTCACGGCCGCTTTGGGGCGCAGAGTCTGCTTCTTGCCGGTCGCGCCATAGGCGAGCTCGGGCACGGGCTCGCCGCACAGGAGATGGGAGACGATGATGCGGTCGATGCCGGCTTCGTCCACCCCGCCATAATAGGTTCCTTCCGGCCAGACCTGGAGCACCGGCGCGAGATTGCACGGCCCGAGGCAACTCGTCCTGGCACTCATCGTGCCCTCGCCGGCCTCGCGCAGGCCCAGCCGCGCCTGCTCATTGCGGAGATGGCCCCAGATCACATCCGCGCCCGCCGCCATGCAGGGGCCGCCCGCACAGACCAGCACGCGCCGCTTCTGGGCCGGCACCAGCGATCCCGCAGCGGACGCCTTCTGCGGCTGAGAGACAGGACAGGCCTCCCGCGCTGCCTCGATCTGTTCGGCCAGCAGATCGGCGATGGCGCGGCCCTCGCCGATCCCCGATCCGATCCGCAATTGCGGCCAGGGCCCGGGATGCTCGGCGCGCCAGCGCTGCAGCGTCTTGGTCAGCCAGGCCGCGAAAGCCGGCTCCATCGGCAGCAGCAGCGGGACGAAGAGCATCTCGTCGATCGGCTCGCCCAGCAGACCGAGCACGACCTCCCGCAGCGAAGGCGTGCCCTGTTCGGTGAAGGCATAGGCGACCCAGGCCCCGTCTGCACCGGCGGCAGCCAGGGTCCGCAGGCGCTCCAATTCCGCGATCGGCACCGCAGCGATCGCGGAGCGCGCGACCAGGATGATGGCGCTGCCCTGACCACTCCAGGCGACCGACGACATCCCGGCTTGTCCGTCGGCCACGCTCTCGTCAATCATGGTTCGCTGGCTCCACCGTTTCGTTTGCGGTCGTAGCCAGCGAGGCCCCGTCATGGCTGCGGAGCACGAGGCCGAGGCTTTCGCAGGCCGCAATCCCGAGGAGCAGGGTGGTGCCCCGACGGTCCCAGACTGTCAATCCGGCGATGGCGCGGGCGGGTACGGTCACGGCCGGGTCTCCTCCCGCGGTCCTTCCGCCAGGTTTTGCCGCAGCGGCGTCGCGCCGAGCGCGGCGCCGCGAAGCGCCAGGCAAGGCGACGCTCTCTTCACCAGGCCCGCATCTCGATAAGGCAGGACTTCGCTGATCGTCGCGTCCATTCCGGTGTCGGTGGCCGCAGTCTGGGACTGGGTCGCCCCGAGTTTCGTGGACGCCGTCGGCTCGCGCTTTGTGCTGCCGTTCGAACTCGACGGGCGACAGCATCCCGTTTCGGACGTGCTTTCGCCTGGGATTGTGGAACATCTCGACGTAGTCGAACCCGCTTTCTAAACAGCGTCCTAGGCTGTGACGCTGGCGGCGTCCATGAAGCGCCGGCAGAGATCCAGATCCCATCGGAGCACGTCGGATGCGTCGGCATCCTTGCGCATCAGGGCCGTCGAGACGATCACGCCGTTGGCGGCATCGAGCGCCTCGCCGACATTGCCGGTCGTCACGCTGCCGCCGAGCAGGATCGGTCGCTCGATCCCCCTCTCGCGCGCCTGGCGAATCCGGGCCAGCGAATCCGCCCAGTCCGCTCCTGTCAGGATCAGCCCGTCGGCGCCCGTCTTCTGGGCCCACTCGGCGGCGAATTCCGGCGTCTCGGAGGACATTGGCACTGCGGTGCGGTCATGAACGTCGGCGAGGATCGCGATGTCGTCGCGGCCCAGCGCGCTGCGGAAGGCGAGCGCCTTGGCGCCCATGCCGGTGCGCGGCCCCTGCGCCGTCATTGCGGCCCCAACGAAGACCTTGAGCCGCACGAAATCGGCCCCCGCCGCATGAGCGATCGAAAGCGAGGCGACCGGATCATGCGCCTCGACGATGATCCCGAGCCCGATATTCGGCACCTCGGCCCGCAGGAAGCGGGCGAGCGCTGCGGTCATCGCGAGAGAACTCGCCGCCATCGGCCCGGCCTCACGGGTCTGGTCCTGCAGCTTGACATAGGGCACGCCGGCGTCCGCGAAGACCCGCGCATTCGTGGCAACATAGTCCTCCAGCCAGGCCATGCTCTTGTCGCGCATCCTTCCGAAGTCCGGCAGGTGCAGCGCGGCGATGACGAGGGGGCGGGCGGCGAAGACGCGGAGCGTGGACAAGGTGGATTTCCCGGTCAAGACGGAGGTTCAGGCGGGCAAAGGCGCGCGGGCGACGGAGGAGATCAGGCGCGCGAGAGCCTGACGGCACGCGGCGCGGTCGATCGGCAGGGCTCCGTCGGCGCCGTGACGGCTGACGATGAGCGAGGCCGAGACGGCGCCAAAAGCGGCGGCGAGAACGGGATCGCCCGTCTCGACGAGCCCGGCGAGGAAGCCGCCGCAGAAGGAATCGCCGGCGCCCGTCGGGTCGATGGCGTGGGTCGGGATCACCGGCACCGCGACGGGCGAACCTATCGCCTTGTCCCAGACCAGGCAGCCACGCGGCCCGAGCTTCACCGCCGCCGTGCCGCGGCAGCGCGCCGCCGCCAGCGCCAGCGCCTGCTCGACCGGCACGCCGGGGACGAGCGCAGTCAACTCGATCTCGCTCGGCAGGAAGGCGTCGACCTGCGCGAGAAAGGGCGCGAGATCGTCGAGCGAGAGCTCCGCCAGCTGCCAGCCTGCATCGAGCGTCACCACCATGCCTCGGCCGTTGAACAGCGGCAGCAGATCAGCGAGCACGACCGGGCGGCTTGGCGCGCAATGGGCGCCGCGGGCACGCAGATAGCTCTGCGGCACCTGCGCGGCGACCAAGGGATGGGTGTCGCGGAACTGCGAATAGGAGAGCTCGCCGCCGTCGCCGCGCCGCCGCAGATGCGCCTGCCACTCATCCACCTGCTCCAGCGTCAGCCGGTCGGTCGGGAAGCCGGCCTGCGCCAATTCCTCAGGGCGGCTGGTCAGCCGCTCGCTGCGATGACCATCGGCATCGTAGATGAACCAGTTGCCGCTCTCGAGCGCGACATCGACCATCACGACTCCGTCGAGCGCCACGCCGTTGTCGCGCAGCCGCGCCAGCGTCTCGCGCGGGTAGCTCGCCACGGCGACGCTGACGAGGCCGACCTGCTCGCGCCAGCACAGGGCGCCGACGCTGGAATAAGCTCCGTTTCCGCCGACCCGCGCCAGCGCGACCGTCCCGTCGGCCGAGATCACATGATCGACCGTCAGCCCGCCCGCGGTGACGAGTTCCGGCGTCACGCAGCGAGGCCGCCGAGCCGCGGGGCGCCGAGGCCGAGCGCGTCGCGCGCCTTGGTCACGTGGTAACCGAACAGATGCAGCGGCACGCTGTAGACCAGCGGCGCCAGTTCGATCCGCACCGGCGGCAGATGCCAGACATGGGCGCAATAGGGGTCGAAGCTCTCCTCGCCTTCCGGGACCAGGGCGATGGTGTGTCCCTCGACGCCCTTGCCGACGATCGCGGTTTCCAGCGCGCGCTGGCGGCTCGCCTGGTCGGGCGCGATCAGGAAGAGCGGGTCGCCGGCCTTTTGTGTGCGGTAATGGTGATACTCCTCCAGCGGGAAGGCGGTGGCGTGGATCGGCGCCAGTTCCTTGAGCTTGGCCGCGCCGAAGGCGGCAGGTGCCAGATGCGGGCCGGCGCCGGCCAGCAGCATCATGTCGCTGCGTGCCAGTTCGACACCCAAGGCCTTGGCCTTGTCGTAGAAGCCCGTTGCGACGGCATCCATCACGGCGGGCAGTGCGGCCAGGTCGCTCGCGAGGCCCGGCGCCTTGCCTTCGCCGAGGCCCTTCGCTTCGGCGATCGCCAGCGCCAGCGCGATCAGCAGGGCCATGGCGGCTGTGCTGGACTGCGTCGGCCAGCCGCCGCGCGTCGCCTGGATCAGCAACGCGGCCGGGAAGTCCCGCATCATGGCCGAGGTCGCGGTATTGGTCAGCGCCACGGCATAGCCGCCGCGCGCGACCGTCGCCTTGAGGCTGGCGCTGACGGGGGCGGTGTTGCCGCTCGAGCTCAGCCCGATCATCAGCGTGCCGTCATCGACGAGGTCGAGCCCATACTGCTCGAGGTCGAAGGCCTCATAGGGCTCGCAGGGCACGCCGAGCAGCCGCTCATAGGCCAGCCGGACGCCGATGCCGGCGATCCAGGAATCGCCGCAGCCGGTGATGACGACGCGCCGCAGCGGCCGCGCGGCGATGTCGCAGGCGATGCGCTTCACGGCCTCCGCCGTGGTCGCGAGCGTGCGGGTCATCGCATCGCCCTGCGCCATCATCTCCGTATGCGTCAGCTCGACCCGCCGGAAGCGCTCCGGATCGCCGGGCGCATCCGATGAGGATTCGCGCTTGAGGGCTTTGAACTGCTGCATGTGGTCGGCCATGCTGGTCCCGTCCTGTCGAAGTCTCGTGCCGGTTCCGCTAACCGGATCCGGGCTCGACTTTCGATATCCTTCATTTTATCTGGTAACGCAAGTGACAACGAAGCCCGACATGCCCTCGACGCAAGCCCTGCCAGATCTCGCCCGCGGCCGCACTTTGCCGCGCCATGAGCGCATCATCGAACGGCTCGCGGCCAAAGGGGTGGTCGAGGTCGCGGCACTGGCCGAGGAACTCGGCGTCTCCACTGTCACAATCCGCGCCGATCTCGACGCGCTGGAGAAGCGCCAGCTCATCCGCCGGATCCGCGGCGGAGCCATGGCGCTGCGGCCAGCTCGCTTCGAGCGTCCCGTCGACCTCCCGAGCCAGTCCTTTTCGAACGAGAAAGAGCGCATCGCCGACCAAGCCGCGGCCCTCGTGCGTGACGGTGAGACCGTCATCCTCGATGCCGGAACGACCACGCTTGCCATCGCTCATGCCCTGCCGTCCGCGCTCACCGATGTCGTCGTCGTCACCAACGGTCTCGACATCGCGCTGGCGCTGCAGGCGCATGAGGGGGTGACCGTCATCGTCACCGGCGGACGCCTGAAGCGGGGCGGCCGCAATGCCCGGTCCAGCAGCTTGATCTCGCCCTTCGGCACGACGCTGCTGCGCGAGATCAACGCCGATCTCGCCTTTCTCTGCTGTGCCGGCGTCGATGCGTCCCGCGGCTTCACCAACGGCAACTGGGAAGAGGCGGAGGTGAAGAAGGCGATGATGGCCTCGGCCCGGCGCGTCGTCTTCGTTGCCGACCACGGCAAGATCGGCCATGTCGGCAGTGCCCGGATCGCCCCGCTCGACCAGGCGGATCTGCTGATCACCGACCAGGGTGCGGCGGCAGCCGACATCCAGGCGCTCGAGGCGGCGGGGGTCCAGGTCACCATCGCGTGAGCGCTCGAAAAATCGGCGCAGCCTGGCTAAGTTTTATGCTTGCGATTGTTTTCGTTTGTACGCAAATTGAAAGCACATTCCATCGCCGCCCGCAGGCCGCGGGCACGGGTCCGATGCAGGCAGGCCGGGGAGAACCTCCATGACGACTTTGTCTCGACGCCGTTTCCTCGGGGCCGCAGCAGGCAGCGTCGCGCTCGCCGCACCGACAGTCCTGCGAGCCCAGGCCCGCGAACTGGTGATGATCGGCTATGGCAGCGCCCAGGACGACCCACTGAAGAGAGCGGGCGAGATCCTCGCCAAGAAGTATCCCGGCGTCTCGCTGCGCATCATCGGCGGCCTCTCGGCCGAGGCGATCGCGCAGATCAAGGCCTCGCGCGGTGCCTCGCCCTATGATTTCGCGGTGATGGGCTCGCCCGCGATCATCAATGCCGTCGACGAGGGCGTGCTCGAGCCGCTCGACATCGCCAAGGTCCCCAACGCCAAGAACATCGACGCACGCTTCATGCCCTACGCCTATGGCATGGGCGTGCCGATCAGCTATGCCGGCATCGGCATCGCCTACAACAAGCAGATGGTGCCGAACCCGCCCAAGACCTGGGCCGGTCTCTGGAAGCCGGAGTATGCCGGCAAGATCGGCGTCTCACGGCCGCAGTCCAATCTCGGCCTCGCCTGCGTCTCGATCGCGGCCTCGGCCTTCGGAAAGACCGATGCGGACACCGATTTCGGCCTCGCCAAATGGAAGGAACTGAAGCCGCTGGTCGGGCGCAATCCCAACCTGCTGCAGCAGATGCTGGAGCGCGGCGAGATCGGGCTTTGCCCGCTCTGGCACGACAACACCGGCATCGCGATCGCCAGCGGCCTGCCGCTCGGCTACGCCAAGGTCACCGGTCCGGGCCCGCTGATCCTGCCCACCATGATCGTGAAGTTCACCCGCACGGCCCATAGCGACCTGATCCACGAATTCGCCGACATCCTGCTCACCAGCGAGAGCCAGACCTTCGCCGCCCAGCCTCCCTATTATTTTGGCACGACGGTGAAGGGCGTCGTCGCGCCGGCGGGGGCCGCCGCCTTCCTGCCCTCCACGCCGGAGGAGATCGCCTCGATGGTCTCGGTCGACTGGCCGAAGGTGGCGCCGAACCGCGGCAAGATCGTCGAGGCCTTCGACCGGATGTTCGCCGGGTGATCACCGTTGCTGCGCCCATCCCGGCGATCGGGACGGCGGGAGCCGCCCCGGTCGTGGCGATCCGAGATGCGGTCAAGCGCTTCGCGGGCCTCACCGTGCTCGACCGCTGCTCGCTCGTCGCGCAGGAAGGCGAGATCCTCACGCTGCTGGGCTCGTCGGGCTGCGGCAAGACCACGCTGCTGCGCTGCATCGCCGGCTTCCTGACGCCGGACGAGGGCGAGATCCTGATCGACGGAAGGGATACGATCCCCGTCCCGGTCAACCGCCGTTCGGTCGGCGTCGTCTTCCAGAGCTATGCGCTCTTTCCCCATCTCACCGTGGCGAAGAATGTCGGCTATGGTCTGCGCATGCGCGGCGTTCCGGCCGCCGAAATCGGCCGTCGGGTCGCCCACGCCCTGCAGACGGTCTCGTTGACCGGCTTCGAGGAGCGCTATCCCGCCCAGCTCTCCGGAGGTCAGCAGCAGCGCGTCGCGATCGCCCGCGTGCTGGTGCTGGAGCCGCGCGTGCTCCTGCTTGACGAGCCTTTCAACGCCCTCGACGCCAAGCTGCGCGGCACCATGCAGATGGAGATGCGCCAGCTCATCAAGCGCCTCGGCATCACCGCGATCTTCGTCACCCACGACCAGGAAGAGGCGCTGACCATGTCGGACCGCATCGCCGTGATGCGCGCCGGCCGGATCGAGCAGCTCGGGACGCCGGAGGAGATTTTCGACCGGCCGGCCAGCGCCTATGTCGCCGATTTCGTCGGCGCCTCGAATTTCTGGAACGGTGTCGCGAGTCGGGGCCTGGTCGCCCTGCCGGACGGCCAGAGCGTTGCGACGGCGCTCGATGGCGATGTCCGCGTGATGCTGCGCCCGCATAACATCCTGATCGAGCCGGCCGTCGAGGCCAGAGCGGGCTGGCGCGGCAGCGTCCGCTTCCGCCGCCATGTCGGCGCGCTGATGGAATACGAGGTCGAACCCGCCGCCGGGGGGCCGTTGCGGGTCGTGGCGCTGCGCGACGAGACGATCGCCCGCATCGACGTCGGCGACCGCGTGGCCCTGCGCCTGCGCGATCCCGCCGCCTGCATCGCCTTTCCGCGCGCATGACCCGCCGGCCTCTCCTGCTGCGGCTGGTCGACGAGCTGCTCTCGGGGCGCGGCATCTGGCCGGCGGTGCCGGCCATCGTTGTGCTCGTCGTCGTCGCTGTCATTCCTTTCGGCGTGCTGCTCTCGCTGGGCTTCTCCGACATCACCGTGTCGCGCGGCGTCATCGTCTCGCAGGAGTTCTCGCTCGGCCACCTCACAGCCGCGCTCGCGGACCCGCTCTACCACATCACCTTCCAGCGCTCGCTCACACTGGCGCTGACGACGACGCTGTTCTGCGCGCTGCTCGGCTTCCCGGTCGCCTATCTCTTCCTGATCGGTGGCCCCTGGACCCGGCGCATCATCCTCGTGCTGACGATCGCGCCGATCCTGACCAGCGGTATCGTCCGGACCTATGCCTGGATCGTCATTCTCGGCGGCCGCGGTGTGGTCAATGCGACGCTGATGGAGTTCGGGCTGATTGCGCAGCCGCTGCGCATCATCAACACGCACTGGGCCGTTCTGATCGGCATGGTGCAGATCCATCTGCCGATCATGATCCTGCCGCTGATCGCGGTGATGAGCCGGCATGACTCAAGGCTCGAAGAGGCCTCCGCCAATCTCGGCGCCAGCCGGCTGGCGACGCTGCGAACCATCATCCTGCCGCTGAGCGTGCCCGGGCTCGGCACCGGCGCCGCGCTCGTCTTTACGCTCAGCTACACCACCTTCGTGGTGCCGCAGCTCCTCGGCGGCGGCAATTACCTGAATGCTGCGACGATGGTCTACGAGCAGGTGGTCTACTCGCTGCAATGGAGTAAGGGCGCGGTGACGGCCATGATCCTCATGGCGACCTGTCTCGCCGTGCTGCTGGTCTTCGCCTGGCTGACGCATATCGCCACGCGCTGGACACGGGTGGCGCAGCGATGAAGCGGATCGACGGCGCGGAACTCCTCGACCGGCTCGGCATCGGCTTCATCATTGCGCTGGCGGTGCTGGCGCTCGCGCTGCTGCTGCTGCCGGCCGTCATCGTCGTCGTGATGTCCTTCGACACGCGCGGCTATATCAGCTTCCCGCCCGCCGGCTTCACGCTCGACTGGTACGTCAAGGTGTTCAACCAGCCGGTGCTGGTGAACGCGATGTGGACGAGCATCAAGGTCGGGCTCTACGTCACCGCGCTCTGCATCGCGCTCGGCGTGCCGACCGCGCTGGCCTGCGCGCGCGGCGATTTCCGAGGTGCCACCGCGCTGTCGGTCTTCGTACTGGTGCCGCATATGGTGCCAGGCATCGTGCTCGGCGTCGCCGTGCTGTTCTCGGGCGCGCTGCTCGGCATCGGCCCCTCGATTGGGCTGCAGTCGGTGTCGCTCTCGGTCTATGTCATGGCCGTGATGGTACGCACCGTAATGGCGCGGCTGCAAAGGCTCGATCCGCTGCTGGAACAGGCCTCCGCCAATCTTGGCGCGAGCCGGTGGCAGACGTTCCGCACCATCACCCTGCCGCTGCTGCTGCCCGCGATCCTGGCCGGCGCAGTCTTCACCTTCATCGAGGGCGTGGACAATCTCTCGGTGACGATCTTCACCCATGGCTATCGCGACCGGCCGCTACCGATCGAGCTGCTCGCCATCGTCCAGAACAGCAGTTCGCCTCTGGTCGCCGCCGTCTCCAGCATACAGATCCTGCTGGCGATGCTCGCTCTTCTGGCGATCTCGCTGACGATCGGCCTCGAGCGCGTCAATGATTGAGTACGCAGGCTGTCAAGCCTTCTCACGGTTTAAACTGGCCTACTCCGGCTTCGTGGACCCGAAGACGGCCTATTTGACGGCTTGGCGCCGATACCGTTGAAAAAGTCGCCGTTGCTGCGGGCGTGAAGTCCTGATTCAGTCGTTCTCGGCTGGAGGGCGGCACAATGATGGGCGAGCGGCAGGTGGCGCAGGAGGCGCTGTTCTACGAGTTCAGCCTGGAGCGGCATGTTCCGGCTGATCATGGGATCCGCTCCATCGACCGGTTTGTCGATCTTTCGGAGTGGAGTTGGAGTTGCCCCGGTTTCGTGGGCACCCTCGAAGTCATTTTCTGAGTGTCAGATGCCGCGTTTTCGAGCTGCGTATCCGCCGGAGTTCCGGCGGCAGATGGTGGAGCCGGTCCGATCCGGGCCAACGCCTGAAGAGCTGTCGCGGGAGTTCGAGCCGAGCGCGCGATCCATCGCGAACTGGGCCCGTCGAGCTGATCGCGATGCCGGCAGGCGCAGCGATGGCGCGACGACGGCCGAGCGCGAAGAGCTGATCCGCCTTCGCCGCGAGAACCAGCGCCTGCGCCAGGAGCGCGATATCCTGTCAAAGGCGGCAGCCTGGTTCGCGCGGGAGAGCAACTCGATCAAGACCATGGCCCGCGTCTTCAAAGTCTCCGCGTCAGGCTATGATGCCTGGCGTGGCAGGCCTGCCTCGGCGCGAGCGACTGCCGACCTTCACCTCACCTGGAAGATCCGCACGATCCATGCCGCCTCGCGCAAGACCTGTGGTGCGCCGCGGATCCATGCCGAGCTCGAGGCCGACGGGGTCGCCATCGGCAAGAAGCGTGTTGCCCGCATGATGGGCGCGGCCGGGCTCGTCGACGCCAGCCGGCGCAGAAGCGTCACGACGACGAGGCGCGATCCCGGTCGTCGGCCAGCCAATGACCTCGTGCGCGGCGCGAGGCGGCCGGTTTGGGGATGGGAGTCTAAAACCGCTTGGTGGATAGCACGTCGAAGGTCCGGCCGATCGTCGCGACCGCCTTGTCGTAATCTGCCAGCGAAAGGCAGGCGATCAGGGCGTCGATGACGGCGAGTTGCGCAATGCGGCTCGTCATCGCCTCGGTGCGGAACTGCGTCTCGCGCGCCATGGTGTTCAGCACGACATCGGCATGGGCGAGCAGTGGTGACTTGCCGAAATTCGTGATGCAGATCGTGCTCGCTCCCGCCTCCTTGGCCAGCCGCGTCGCCGTGACCGTCTCGTGCGTCGAGCCCGAATGCGAGATCGTGATGGTCGCGACATCCGGGCCGGTCAAGGAGGCGCTGATCGCCTGGACGTGCGAGTCGACCACCACCTTGGATTCCACGCCGATGCGCAGCAAACGGTAGTTGGCATCCTCCGCGATCGGCGCTGCACTGCCGATGCCGTAAAGTTCGACGCGACGCGCTCCGCGGATCGCAGCGACCGCACGCTCCATAGCGGCCTTGTCGAGCACCTTCATTGTGTCGTGCAGCGCCTGGAGATCGCTGCCGAAGATTTTTTCGATAACCGTTCCGACGTCGTCCGCCCGGGCGAGGTCCTCATGGATGAACTGCACAGGCTGTACGAGATCGCGCGCCAGGGCGATCTTGACCTGCTGGAACCCCCGGGCCCCCAGCTGGCGGCAGAGCGAGATCACGCTGCCCTCGCTCGCCTCGGCCCGCTCCGCGACCTCCGTCACCGACATATGCACCACCTCGGCCGCGTGGCCGAGAATGACATCGGCGATGCGGGCGGCCGTCGGCGGCAAGGCCGGCCGCAGCGCGGTCAGACGCTCGATGACCCCGTCGAAATCGACCTGCGAGACCTGGCGCGGACCATCGGGGCTTTCGGGCATCGCATCGGCATCCGGCTTGGGTCTGGGAGCGGTCATGCGGGCAAGGCGACCACGGCTGCCTCGCCCGGACAAGTCTCCTCTCGCTCGATGGACGGAAACCCGCCGCCTGCGATGTCGACATAACGGATCCCGAAGCGGCGCGCGCCCTCGCCGTCGGTCCGCGGATTGTCGCCCAGCATCGCGACTCTCCGCTTGGGCAGGCCGAGCAAAGCCAGAGCCAGCTCGAACAAGGCAGGCTCCGGCTTGCCGATGACGTCGTAGTCCACCGGCCCAGTGCAGGCGAGCAAAGCCGCGAGCAGCGCCCCTGTTTCCGGCACCACCGTGCCGCCGGGCCCTGGATGGACCAGATCGGGATTGGCGACGACAAGCTCGGCACCGGTCCTGACCGCGTTCGCGGCCAGGGCGAGCCTGGCATGACCGAAGCTGCGGTCTCGCCCCAGAAAGACGAGATCCGGCTGGGACCGCACCGGCCTGAGGCCACGCTCGCGGGCGTGGTTTTCCAGAGCCCGGCTTGCCAGCATGAGCACCCTCGCCCCGGGGCGGCGGATGGCGATGCCGTCGAGCGCCGCGGCTCCCGCCAGCACGATACGACCGGGGGCGACGTCGAGCCCAATCCGCCGCAGCGCGACCGATAGCTGGGTCGGCGTGTGCTCGGCGTCGTTCGAGACGACGACGAAGCGCTCTTCGCAGGCCCGCAGGAAGGCCGCCGCCCCCGGCATGGCCTGACCGCCGCAGGCGAGCGTGCCGTCCAGATCGATCAGCCAGCCTCGAATGTCGTCCGCCGCGCGCACCATCGACTCCCGATTCCTCTGCCGACGGAGATGGTCTCAGTTTGTCTCAGTGTCAACCGCACAGGATGCTGAGCTTATTTCATGAAGCTGTCATGGAACTTCGCCAGAAGCCCTGGTGCCGGCCCCCACAGGGCTGGTCGCCAGCCCGGCCATAGGGATGCCATGCTTTCCTTTCTCGCCAGCCGCCTCCTGCGCATGACGATCACGCTCTGGGCGATCGTCACCGCTGTCTTCCTGGCGACGCGGCTCACCGGCAACCCAATCGACTTCCTGATGCCGGACGGGCTCGACGCCGCCTCCCGCGCCGAAATGATCGCCTATTGGGGGCTCGACCGGCCCGTCGCCGAGCAATACCTGCTGTTCTGGAAATCGCTTCTGTCGGGTGATTTCGGCCTGGGACTGATGGAGCGGCGCCCGGTCGCGGTGATCTTCGGCGAGCGGCTCTGGCAGAGCGCCTCGCTCCTCCTCGCCACGCTCGCGCTGACGGTCGCGGTAGGCGTGCCCCTCGGCATCCTCGCCGCCTTGTGGCGCGGGCAGCCGCGGGGCCAGGGTGTGCTCTTCGTCGCCTTCCTCGGCTATGCGGTGCCGAACTTCGTCCTCGCCATCCTCCTGCTGCTCGTCTTCTCCTATACGCTGCACTGGCTGCCGAGCGCCGGCTCCGCCACCCTGCTGCATTATGCGATGCCGACGGTGGCGCTGGCCGCCTATTTCATCGCCGCGCTGACCCGCTACACGCGCAACGCGATGCTCGACGTCCTCTCCGAGGACTATATGCGCACCGCCCGCGCCAAAGGCCTGCCGGAACGCGCCATCATTCTGCAGCATGGGCTGCGCAACGCGCTGATCCCGGTGATCACGGTGCTCGGCCTGCAGATCACCACGCTCGTCTCCGGGGCCGTCGTGGTCGAGACCGTCTTCGCCTGGAACGGCATCGGCGATCTCCTGGTGGGAGCCACGCTGCGCCGCGACTATCCGGTCCTGCAATTCGGCGTCCTCGTCGTCGCCGCCACCGTCATCCTCGTCAATTTCGCGGTCGACCTCGCCTATGCGGCGTCGGACCCGCGCGTGCGCCTGGTGGGGGCCTGAGCCGTCATGACCGAGATCGCCGACACCGAGCTGCTGCTGGCCCCGCGCCGGGTGCTGCCGCGCTTGAAGATGCCGTCCCTGGCGAGCGGGGACTGGCTCGTAACTGCAGCGCTCCTGCTGGGCCTCGTTCTTCTGGCGCTCGCCCTGCTGGCGCCGCTGGTTTCGCCCTTCGAACCCGACCACCAGCGTCTTCTGGCAAGGCTGAAGCCGCCAGCCGGCTTTGCCGGGGCAGGCCCTGCCCATTGGCTCGGGACGGACCAGCTCGGCCGGGATCTGCTCTCCCGCTGCTTGCACGGCCTGCGGCTCACTCTGGCGCTCGCGCTGTTCGGCACCCTGCTCGGGCTCACCCTGGGCGCTGCGCTCGGCCTCGCCGCAGGGCTGATGCGGGGCTGGGCCGACGCCCTGATCATGGGGCTGACGGACATCATGATGTCCCTGCCCTTCACCCTGGTCGCGCTCTTCGTCGTCGCGCTGGCCGGCACGGACGTCACCGTGCTGATCTGCGTGCTCGGCATCGCTTACTGGGCGCATTTCGCCCGGCTGATCCGAGCCCAGGTGCTGAGCCTGCGCGAGATGCCCTTCGTCGAGGCCGCCCGCGCGGCCGGAGCGTGCCCCTGGCGGATCGCGACCGTGCACATGATCCCGAACCTGGTCTCGCCCGTCGTCGTGATGGCGAGCCTGAACTTCTCCAACCTGATCCTGCTGGAATCGGCACTCTCCTTCCTCGGCCTGGGCGTGCAGCCGCCGACGGCGACGCTCGGGTCCATGGTCGGCCAGGGCCGCGACTACATGGCCTCCGCCCCCTGGATCGTCGCGGTCCCGGCCCTCTTCATCGTGCTCGTGAGCCTCGTCGCCATGCTGCTGGGCGACGCGCTGCGCGACCGCCTCGATCCGCGCCTGCACCGGCGCTGACCCATTCCGCTCATCCGAACAAAGGGATCGATCTCCATGCGCAACACCCTGAAGGCCCTGGCCATAGCCGCCCTGTCGGCGACTGCGCTGATCGGCGCCGCCGCTGCTCAGGAACTGAAGGTCGGCGTCCAGAACATGGCGCCCTGGCTCGACCCCGGCCGCGACTTCTCGAATGTGGGCTCGCAATTCTACTTCAACGCCTTCGATCCGCTGATCGGCAAGGATGCGACGAAGGCCGAGAGCGTCTGGCAGCCCGGCATCGCCACCAATTGGAAGCAGGTCTCGCCGACCGTGTTCGAGCTTAAGATCCGGCAGGGCGTGACCTTCCACAACGGCGACCCGATGACCGTCGAGGATGTCGTGTTCTCCTTCGACCGCATCATCAACTCCACCTTCCCGCCCTACACGGTCCGCAAGCGCGACACGCTGCCGAACATGGCCAAGGTCGAGGCCGTCGATGCCGAGACCGTGCGCATCACGGCAGCCCGGCCTGAGCCTCTGTTCGAGACGCTGCTCAACGTGCAGCAGGGCATGATCGTGCCCAAGAAATACGTCATGGGCCTGACCGGGGACCCGAACGTCGCCGAGGCGTCCGATTTCGAGGCCTTCGCGCTGAAGCCTGTCGGGACCGGCCCCTACAAGATCACCGAATTCGTCCCCAACCAGCGGCTGGTCTATGAGCGCTTCGACGGCTTCTGGGGCGAGAAGGCGCCGTTCCAGAAGGTCACGATCACCCGCATCCCCGAGCTCTCCGGCCGGCTGACGGCGCTGAAGAATGGCGAGGTCGATCTCATCACCAATATCCCGCCGGACCAGATCGAGCCGATCGCGGGCGACCCCAAGCTGAAGGCGGAGGGGATGCAGACGCCGCTCTTCCACGTCGTCATCTTCAACACCCAGAACCCGAAGATGGCCAATCCGAAGCTGCGCCAGGCGCTGTCCTATGCCATCGACCGCAAGACGTTGAACGAGGCTCTGTGGTTCGGAAAGGCCAAGGTGCCGACCTCGCACAGCTTTGCGCAGTTCGGCCCGCTCTACATGCCCGAGCTGAACACCTTCGAATACGACCCCGCCAAGGCGAAGGCGCTGCTCAAGGAAGCAGGCTATGACGGCTTCCCGATCCGCTACGACATCCAGGCAGCCTACTACACCAATGGTCTGCTCGCCGCGCAGGCGATCCAGGAGATGTGGGCCGCCGTCGGCGTCAAGATGCAGCTGAACGTCACCGAGCAGTGGACGGGCTCGGAACCCAGCATGATGGCGCGCGGCTGGTCGAACCCGATGTATTTCCCCGACCCCGCGGGCGCCTTCGGCATCATGTGGGCACCGACCGGCAACTCGGCCTCGGAAGGTCGGTTCAAGGCCAACGATGCCTATGTCGCTCTGTGGGACAGGTTCCGCTTCTCCACCGACCTGGCCGAGCGAAAGGAGGCCTATGCGGGGCTGATGCAGGCCATCAAGAACGACCCGCCCGTCCTGCCGCTCTACCAGCCCTACGAGTCCTACGGCATGAAGCGCTCGCTCGCCTGGCGCCCTCTGCAGGGACACATCCCCTACGTGCTCGACTTCCGCGCCGGCCGCATCACGCTGGCTGCCCGCTGAGACGCGATCGGGAGCCGGCCCGCCCGGCTCCCCTGCCCCCTGCCCTACCCTCCTGAACGAGCCCTTTCATGACCCGATCCCTGCGCCTCGCCTTCGTCGCCGATATCCACCACGGCGCGAACAGCTTCACCAAGGTCGGCACCGCGGCCCTGTCTCTGATGGAGGAGTTTCGCCGCTTCGTCGCCGACGCCAGGCCCGACGCCGTCATCGATCTCGGCGACCGCATCTCCGACGTCGATCACGCGACCGATCTCGGGCTTGAGCGGGAGGTCGCAGAGGCCTTTGCGCCGATCGCGGCTCCCCGCTTCCACCTCTGCGGCAATCATGACCGCGACCATCTCAGCGTCGCGGAGAACGAGGACATCCTGGGCCAGCCGCTCGGCCACCGCACGGTGGACCTCGGCGACTGGCGCCTCGTGCTCTGGGCCGCCGATTCCCGCATCCATCGCCCGGGCGGCTTTGTCCTGCGCGAGGCGGATCTGCTCTGGCTCGCCGCTACCGTCACCGCTGCCGACAAGCCGCTGGTGGTGATGAGCCATGTGCCGGTTTCCGGCCATGGCCAGACCGGCAATTACTATTTCGAGCGCAACCCGGCCTCGTCGACCTACCCCGGCGCAGAGCGCGTCCGCGCCGTGCTCGCCCGCGCCAAGGTGCCGATGGTCTGCATCGCCGGACATGTCCACTGGAACACGCTGACCACCGTCGATGCCATCCCGCATCTGACGCTGCAGTCTCTGACCGAGAGCTTCACCACCATGCCGGGGCCAGCCGGCGCCTATGCCCTGCTGGAGCTGGGAGACACTGTGAACTGGACGGTCCACGGCTTGGACCCCTTCACCGCCCGCATCGACCCAGCCGCCACCCTGCGGCGCTGGATGACGCCGCTTCAGCCCTTCGACGAGCATCCCGAGCTTCGGCAGCGGAGGCTCGGCGCCGCCCTACAGGCAGATCGGCCAGCGGCTGCCTGAGATCGGGGGTCGCGTGGGCTTAAATCGGATAATCGCGCCGATGTGCCGGATGCGCCAGGGTCCTCAGCGCGAACGGCGCCATCGGGAACACCCCGGAGGCGGAAGTGGTGAGGGTCATGGGATCTCTCGTTGAAGGTCAGTCTGACGCGATCTTCAGGACATCGCCGGCTCGAAACCCGAAGATGGCCTCGGCACCTGGTTGCAGCGCGGCGATCTCGTCGGTGGCATCGACGAGCGCGGTGATCTCGGAGCCCCGGTGCTCGAGCAGGACGCGAAAGCCGCGGCCGATAAAGTCGACCGACGCGACCCTGGCGGCCAAGACATGCTCGCAGCCGTGGGCCTCTGTCCCGACGAGGACCTTTTCGGGCCGCACGGCGAGAGTGCCGTCGCCCACCGGCACGAAGTTGCACTCTCCCAGAAAGGTCGCGACGAAGCGGTCGGTCGGCTTGTCGTAAAGGGCCCGCGGCGAGCCGATCTGGACGATCCGCCCCTTATCCATGACCGCGACCTGGTCCGACAGGAAGAGCGCCTCTTCCTGGTCATGCGTTACATAGACAACCGTGGCGCCCACGGCGGCGTGCAGCCGCTTCAGCTCGACCTGGATGGCCTGCCGAAGATTCTTGTCCAACGCACCGAGTGGCTCGTCCATCAACAGGATGTCCGGACGGATGACCAGCGCGCGGGCGAGCGCGACGCGCTGCTGCTGGCCGCCCGAGAGCTGGCGCGGCAGGCGCTCGGCGTAAGGGGCGAGATCGACCAAAGCGAGCGCCTCTTCGACCCGGCTCTGGACATCGCGCGCCGGCAGCTTGCGCATTTCCAGTCCGAAAGCGACGTTCCGGCGCAGGCTCATGTGCGGAAACAGCGCGTAGTTCTGGAAGACCATGCCGATGTTGCGCTTCGAGACAGGAACGGGGCCGATGTCGACGCCGCCGACGAGGATCTGGCCGCCGTCATAGGTTTCGAACCCGGCAATGGTCTTGAGCAGCGTCGTCTTGCCGGAGCCTGAGGCGCCGAGCAGCGTACAGAAGCAGCCGGCCGGGATGTCGAGCGAGACGCCCTCGAGCGCCAGCGTCGCGCCATAGCTCTTGCTCAGCGCGCGGATGGAGACGGCCTTGCCGAGGGCGGCGATGCTCATGACGTCTTTCGCTTTGCGACGAGGAGGTTCGCGCCGAGGACGACGATCGTCACCAGGATGATGAGGCAGGAGGCAGCGATGATCGTGGGGTCGATCTCATGCGCCACGCCCTCATACATCAGCTTCGGCAGGGTTCGGCTGCGGATATTGGTCAGGAAAAGCGCAATGATCACGTCGTCGAACGAGGTGATGAAGGCGAAGATGGCGCCGGCCGCGATGCCCGGCGCGATCGCAGGCAGCATCACGCGCCGGAACATCGTCGCCCAGGAGGCGCCCAGACCGAGCGCCGCCAGCTCCAGATTGTCGTCGAAGGATTTCAGCGCGGCCCTTACGGTGATGAAGACGTAAGGCGTCGCGAGGACGACATGGCCGAGCGTCACGCCCCAGATCGAGCCGACCAGCCCCGTCGGCGCAAGAAGGTAGTAGAGGCCGACCGCCAGGATGATCACCGGCACGATCATCGGCAGGATGAAGATCGTCTCGACCATGCTGCGCCAGCGCGGCCGCATCCGCGAGACGCCGAGCGCCGCGAGGGTGCCGAGCACCACCGAGATCGAAACGACGAGGGCCGCGATCTGCAGGGAGCGGGTCAGCGCCGCCACCCATTTGCTGGTCGAGAAGAAATTCTCGTACCAGACCAGGCTGTAGCTTTCCGGCGGAAAGGCGAGGAAGGGGGAGGACCCCAGGCTCATCGGGAAGACGATGACGATCGGCGCGATCAGGAAGGCGCCGATGAGCCCTGCCGCGACGATCGCGAGCCAGCCGCCCGCGGAGCGGCCGCGCGAGGTCACGGTGAAGGGCTGCCCGACCTTGCCGCCGCCGCCTTCGATCAGACGTTCCAGGCCGAAGAAGCGCTGGAACAGCACGAGCATCGTGACGGTTGCGACGAGCAGCACGGTTGCCAGCGCCGCCGCGAAAGGCCAGTTCAGCTCGGTATTGATGTTGCTCGCGATCATCTGCGCGATCATGGCCTGGCCGGGGCCACCCATCAGGGCCGGCGTCAGATAGAAGCCGATCGCGTTCATGAAGACGATCATCGCGCCGGCCACCACGCCGGGAGCCGTGAGCGGCAGGATGATGCGGCCGAAGATGGCAAGCGGGCCGGCGCCGAGGCTTTCGGCCGCCTGCACCGTCGTCAGATCGAGATTGCGGAAGGCGGCATAGAGCGGCAGCACGACGAACGGCATCAGCACATGCGTCATGCCGATCAGCACGCCGGAGAGGTTGTAGACGAAGGCGATCGGTGACGAGGTGAGACCGGAGCCCATCAAAAGCGTGTTCACCACGCCATTGCCTTGCAGAAGGATGATCCAGGCGGTGGTGCGCACCAGCGCGCTGGTCCAGAACGGCAGCAGCACCAGCAGCATCAGGAGCCCGCGCGCCCGCGGGCCGACCGTGGCCATGACATAGGCCAGCGGATAGCTGGCGATCACGGTGAGAGCGGTCACGAGCCCGGCGATGCCGAGCGTCGTCATCAGCACCGAGCGATAGACCGGCACCTCGGCCATGCGCTGGAACTGTGCCAGCGAAAAGCCGCTCTCCCCGAAGGCAAGCTTCAGCAGCGACAGGACGGGCACTGCGAACAGCACCAGCAGGACCAGGCCAAACGGTGCGAGCCCCAGCCAGACCGGAAAGCCGCGGCCTACGCCCGCCCGGCGCGGTCCGTTCTCCGCAGATGCCGCGACCGCTCCGCTCATGCGACGAACAGCCGGCGGGGGAAGTTGGTCAGGCGCTCGCAGCCGTCCGCCGTGATGGTGATCGTCTCGGACATGCCGAAGCCCTTCGCCAGCACATAGGTGTGGAAGGTCATGCCCGGCTCGAAAGCCCAGGTGGCGCTCGGCTCCGCCTCCAGAGGCTCGCCGCCATTGGGCTGCAGCATCAGGCCGACCGAATAGAAGGTCTTGTTGGTGTAGGTGTCGCGCAGGCCGGCCGAGAGCACGCCCTCGCGATAGATCGCATCCGGTACGGTGGCAGGGACGCCGGGCTTCACCGCAGCGATCGCCGCATCCTGGATGGCGATCAGCTTCTCGACGACCCGGTGTTCCTCGTCGGTCGCCTGCGCGACCTTGATCGGGCGCATGAAGCGGGCGTGATAGTGGCGGACATTCGGAGTTGTCTCGAGCTGGACGATGTCTCCAGTGGCGAGAACACGGTCGGAGTAGCCGCCATGCAGATGATAGGCGCGCTCGCCGGAGGACAGCACCCCCGGGCCCGGCAGGTCGCTGCCGGCGCGGATCATCGCCGCGCAGATCTCCGCCGCCATCTCGCGCTCGGTCGCGCCGACCTTGGCGGAGGCGATACCGGCGGCCATGCCCGCCTCGGCCGCCTTGCCGGCCGCGCGCTGATAGGCGATCTCCGCCGGCGACTTGATGAAGCGCATCTGCGTGGTGAAGCGCGAGATGTCGCTCCACATCGTCTCCGGCAGGGCGGCGCGGACGGCGTCATAGCGGGCGACGCTCAGCGTCCAGGCTTGCATCTCGACAGCGAGCTTCGCCTTGGCGCCCGCGGCCTCGCAGATCGCCCGGGCCGCAACGGCGATCCGGTCGTCCGAATCCGTCCACATCACGCGCCCGGGGAAGACGCATGTGGCGTCGAGATAATATTCCTCGACGTCGCGGCAGAACAGCAGCGGTTCCCCTTCCAGCGGGATCACCGCGAACTGGAAGCTGGAATAGCCGCGGGTGAAGAAGCCGGTGAGATAGGTCACCGTCTCGGGCAGGAAGGCGACCAGCGCATCCTGTCCGGTCCGTGCCAGCTCGGCGCGGACCTTCTCGACCCGCGCGAGATAATCCTCGCGCGGGAACCAGGGTCGGGCGATCGACATCGTCATTCCTTGAGCATGGCGGTGTAGGCCTCGGTCACCTTGGCGCCGTTGTCGGCCCACCATTCGATGTCGAGGAAAAGCGCGTTCTTCAGCCGCTCGGGCGTCGAGGGCAGGTTCTCCATTCGCGCTGCCGGGATCGCCGCCAGCGCCTTCTCCGAGGTCGGGCCATAGGCGACGAATTCGGAGAGCCGCGCATTGTTCTCGGGCTTGGCGATGTAGTTCAGGAAGGCGACGGCCTCCGCCTTGTTGGGGGCGCCCTTCGGGATCATGAAGAAGCCGACCTGCGGGATCTGCTGTTCCCAGGCCATGGCGATTGGCAGCTTGGACTCGATGCCAGCCTGGAATCGGCCGTTCCAGCCCAGCGCCATAACCACCTCGCCCGAACCAAGAGCCTGGACCGGCTGCGCCCCGCTGGCCCACCAGACCGCAACCTGCGGCTTCAGCGTGCGGATCTTGTCGAGCGCGCGCTTCAGGCCCACCTCGGTCGAGAGCGTCTTGTAGACCTCCGCCATCGGCACGCCGTCGGCGAGAAGCGCAGCCTCGACGACCGTCTCCGGCTTGTCGGGCAAGGTCCGCTTGCCCGGAAACTTCGCGACGTCCCAGAAATCGGCGAAGCTCTTGGGCTGCGGCCCGCCGGCCGGGAAGGCCTTGGTCGAGAAGCCGATCAGCGTCGAGAAGATCTCGGAGGCGACGCCGTAATCGTTGCGGGCGCCGGGAATGACATGGTCGGTGTTGACCATGTCGGGCGTGATCTTCTCGAACAGGCCCTGGCGGACGCCCCGCATCAGCCCGCCGCCGCCGGCGGTCACGACATCCCAGGTCACCGACTTGGTGTCGACCATCGCCTTGATCTTGGCGGTCTCAGGGCCGGTATCCTCCTCGACCTTGATCCCGGTTTCCTTGCTGAAGGGCTGGATCCAGGCCTTGCGGATCGCGTCCTGATAGGCTCCGCCCCAGGAGGCGAAGGTCATCTCCTTGGCGCTTGCGATTCCGGGCGCGAGCAGCGCCATCGCGGTGGCTGCGACGATTATCTTCTTCATGACCCCTCTCCTTGTTCTCGGACGCTCTCAGGCGGCCGTGGCGCCGCAGAGAGCGGCGAACTTGCTGAGCATGGTCTTGGCGGGCAGGGCCTCGTCCGCAGTCGCCTTCAGCGCTGCGATGTCGGCGCCGTCCCGCTCCATCGTGGCGCGGCTCTGCTCGAACCAGACCACGGCCTGGTCCTTCGTGACCTCGGGGTGACCCTGAATTCCCCAGACGCGATGGTCCCTGAAACGCCAGATCTGGTTGGGGCAGAGATCGCTGGTCGCGATGATACGCATGTCGGGATGGTCGGCCCGCACCTCGTCATTGTGCCAGACGAACATATAGACCCGTTCGCCGATCTCGCCGGCGACCTCGTCGCCTCGCGCAGCCGGCGTCACGTCGAGCCATTTGTTGCCAACCTCGCAGAAAGGGCGGCGAAACACCTGGTCGCGCCCGCAGAGCGCCGAGGCCAGGATCTGGCTACCGAAGCAGACGCCGAGCATCGGAATGCCGAGGCTGTCCGCCTCCTGGATCAGCTCGTGCTCGCGATGGATGAAGGGAATGTCCTCATAGGCCCCGTGCGGGCTTCCGGTCACGAAGATGCCGTCATAGCCGGCCAGCGTATCCGGAAAATCTCCAGCGAAGGCCCAGCGAGCATCGACGTCGAGCCCCCAGCCGGCGAAGCGCTCCGGAAGCTTGGCAACGCTCTCGCGCTTGGGACCGTTCTGGAGAAGAAGCAGCTTGCCGCCCATGGCTCAGGTCCTCGTGTCTGATACGCAAATGACAGGGTGCGGCTCCGGCTCGCGCTCGAGCGTTCCGGCCAGAAGATCAAGGATGCCCTGCCGAGCATTGTCGATGTGACGCTGCATCGCCTCGGCAGCAGCCGTGCCGTCGGCGCGCTCGATCGCCGCCAGGATCGCCAGATGCTCGGCCTTTCCTGGATCGAAGCGCCTTGGGATCCGGGAGAGACCGAACATCCGCGTGCGCTCGCGGAGCTCCTTGACGAGCCTCGCCATCAGTCGGTTGCCGCTGGCCTCGGCGATCGAGAGGTGGACGAGATCGTCGACGCTCCAATGCCGGTCATGCGAGACCGCGCGAGGCTCGGCCATGCCCGCGATGGCGCTCCGGATTCCCGCGAGCTCGCTGGGCGGCAGGCGGCCGGCAGCGAGCCTGGCCGTCTCCCCTTCCAGCGCGCGCCGCGTCGCCAGGATCTCCATGACGTCCTCGATCGAAACACCCTGCACGGTGAGCAGACGCCCGTCCCGGCGCAGATACCCCTCCCCGGCCAGCCACCCAAGCGCCTCGCGCACAGGCGTCCGGGACAGGCCGAGCTGCTCAGCGAGTTTGCGGTCCTGAACGATCGTCCCACCTGGCAGGTCACCGGAGAAGATCATCCTCCGGATCGCCAGCATGGCCCGCTCGGAGAGCGACCCATCGTCCTGAACAGCGGCTGTTTCGACAGTCGAAGGCATCGGCATACTTTTGGTATACCAAGCGGTGACGTCAATCCCCGATACGCTGATCGGATTGGCAACGGGGGGCTAAAATATCGGCAGATCCAGCTTTAAGGCCGGACTCTCTAGTAGCCGGTCTCGTTGACTAACCACGCGCCTTAACGCGCATCCCGTATTGGTGACGCAGCGAGCTTCGCTGCGATGTCAGCTTGTCGGCGAGTGAACCGCCCCGGGTTTGTCGGATGCCCCAACTCCTGAGAGGATGGGGCTTATGACGAGCAAGCCGACGAACAAGTTCTCGCCTGAGGTGCGCGCCCGCGCGGTGCGGATGGTGCTGGATCACGAGGCCGAGCATCCGTCGCGCTGGGCGGCGATCATGTCGATTGCGGGCAAGATCCGCGAGATCGCGAAGATGGTCGAGCTGACAGCGGGCGCCAGCAGCAAAAGAGCCGCCCCTGGTAGGGCGGCTTTGGATGCCGAGGAACGGCGTTCGGTCAAGTTGGTTGCGGGGGCCTGAAACCACCGAGAGTGGTTTGAAGGATCGGTCTTCAGATCCTTCTTTAGGTTATGGGAGCATGCAATTCCGCATTGCGCCGATACCGTTGAAAAAAGTCGGCGTTCAAGCGAGGTAATCACGGGAAGCGAGTTGTCGGCGATCTCCTTCTGCCTGTCATGCTGCCCTGATTTTTGCTTGAGGAGGCTTCTTCATCGCATTCAGTGCTCGCTCATGGTCGATACTTCAGCGCGGGGGCTCGTCCACATCGGGCTCGATGCGTAGCGGGGAGGATGGGCTTCGATAGGCATGCCCTCCATGTAGGAAGGCATGCAAGATCGCCGGCTGCACTACGGCTACTTCGCAGGCGAGGAAATCGTCTGCCAGCGCTTGAGAAACTCGTCGCGCTTGGCCGCAGCATCGTTCTCGTCGATGTCGAAGACCTTGACGCTCCCGATCGCCGGCAGGTCGACATGCTTCCAGACGTCGATGTCGGAGCGGCTGGGGCGACGGAATGCGTTCTCCAACAGGGCGATCTGGGTCTCCTTGGAGAGCATCAGGTCGAAAGCCGCCTTAGCGGTTGCACCGGACGGGGCGCCCTTGACGAGAACCTGGAACTCTGGCGTCGAGAAGGTCCCCTCCTCCGGATAGACGAGCGCGATCTCCCGCTGGCCACCCGCCACGTAGGCATAGGCATTGGACTCGAAGGTGAGCCCGACCGCGAACTCGCCCTGGCCGACACTGCGCAGAACGGTCGAGGCGGCGCTGGAGACGGTCAGATTGGCGGCGAGTGCCTTGAGCGCGTCCGGGCCGAGCAGCTTGTCGATGCCCCAGAGGATCGTATAGGCGGTCGAGCTGTTGGCGGGATCGGCGATGATGATCTTGCCCTTGAAGGACGGGTCCAGGAGCTCTTTCCAGCTCTTGGGCGCCGGTTTCCCACCGAGCTGGTTCTTGTTCACCATCGCCACGACGACATGCACGTTGGACGCGGTCCAGAGGTTTTCCGGATGGCGCAGGGCTGCCGGAATGGCTGCGAGCTGCGGCGAGGCATAGGGCTCGAAGAGCTGCTTGAAAGCACCCAGCGTGTTGGCGCTGGAGCTCCAGAACAGGTCCGCCTGCGGCTTGGCCGCTTCGGCCTCGATCCGGCGCAGCAACTGGCCCGAGCCACTGGTGATCGTGCTGATCTTGAGGTTCGGCTGCTTCTCTTTCGCGACTCCCAGAATGGCATCCACCGATTGCGCATTGTTGGAGGTGTAGAGCACGACGGTGCCGGAGGCGCTTTGGGCAAGCGCCGGAACGGCTGCCAGGCTGGCAAGGCCTGCGAGCACGCTACGCCGGTCGATGAACTGGCTCATGATTGGTTCCTCTTCCTCCGCCTTCCCCTCTTGGATTGCCGGGCGGCGAGGCGGCGCCTGCCCGGCTTGCCTCGGGCCGATGAACTCAGGCCTTCGACGAGAACAGGTCGATCTTGAACACGCGGGTCGCGACGATGATCGGGATGATGATGACCGCCACCAGCACCAGCCCATAGGCCGAGGCCTGAGCCATGAGATTGGAGTCGATCAGCTTGTAGATCTGGATCGGCATGGTCTCGCGACCGCCGGAATAGACGATGATCGAGGCAGATAGCTCCGCGACCGTCGTGGTCCAGGTCAGCACGGCCGCCGCGGCGACCGCCGGCAGCATGAGGGGCAACACGACCTTGAAGAAGGTCGGCACCGGCGCGACCCCCAGGCTGATCGAAGCCTCCTCGATGGAGTTGGGAATGTTGTAGAGCGTTGAGGACGAGTTCCGGATGCCGAATGGCAGGCGGCGGACGATGTAGGCGAGCACGATGATGCTGGCCGTACCTGTCAGCGGCAGGAATCCGGTATTGAAGGACATGATCAGGCCGATGCCGATGATCGTGCCGGACAAGGCGAGCGGCAGCGCGGTCAGATAGTCGAGCGCGGGCGTCAGGATGTTGCGCTTCTTGACGATAAGGTAGCTGACGAGGGCGCTGAAGGTAATGCCGATCGCGGTGGCGACAGCCGAATATGCGAGCGTGTTCAACACGGGATCGGGCGCGATCCGGAAGAGGCGCTCGACATGGGTGGTCGTCCATTCGCCCCACCGCATCACGGGGCCGCGCGACACGGTAAAAGCGCCGATGACGATCGACCCGAGCGGCAGCAGCGAGACGAGCACGACCAGGCCGGCGAGAAGCCCGATCACCAGGCCCGGCAGGCCGCGCAGCCGCTGTGCCTTGGCGCCGCGACCTTGCGTGACCTCATGGCGCCCGCGCGAGACGATCCAGCGCTGGATGAACAGCACGATCATGACGAGCGCGATCGAGACCGTTGCAAGAGTCGACTGCATGACCGGGTCAGAGCCGCCTTCCGCGACCGCGGCCTGATAGGTCAGGACCGACAGCAGCGGCACACGGCTGCCGAGGATCGTCGCGGTCGCGAAGTTGCCGACCACCAGCGTGAAGACAAGCAGCGCGCTCGCGAGGACCGCCGGCAGCACGACGGGCAGCATGACTTGCAGCCGCGAGCGGGCCGGCGAGGTGCCCAGGCTCTGGGCCGCTTCCTCAAGCTGGACGTCGAAGCCGCGGATGGCGGCGAGCGTCCCGATATAGATGTAGGTGTAATAGGTGAAGGTCATCACCGTGATCAGGCCGGGCCAGCCATAGAAGCTCGGCATGTCGACGCCGCGCGCGACAAGCCAGCGGGTGATGAAACCGTTGTTACCGAGCATCATCAGCCAGGTCTGGGCGGCGATAACCTCGGGAATGACCAGAGTGACAAGCGGCAGGACAGCGACGATCGACTTGCCGGGAAAGTCGAAGCGCGCCGTGAAATAGGCGAGCGGCACGCCGATGACCGTGGTGGTCAACGTAACGGCGACCCCGAGCATGACCGTGTTGACGATGGCAGTGGCGTATTTCGGATCCGCGGCCAGAACGGCCCAGCCGTTGCGCCCGCCGCTTCCAAAGCTGCCCGTCAACACGTTGAGCAGCGGATAGAGCAGGAAGACGGCGAGGATCGCCAGCGCCAGCGCCGACAGCCAGAACCAGATCGAGCTGAACTGGCGGCTCATGACGCGAGCACCAGAGTGCGAGATGGCTCAAAGCCGAGCCCGACTTCAGCGCCGGGCTCGAAGCGATCATGTTCGCCACTCTGCAGGTCCACTGCGAGCGTACGGCCATGGCCGAACGAGACCTTGTAGCTCGTCTTCCCGCCTAGATATTGCCGGTGCACGATCCGCCCGGGCAGGGTTCCAGCCGTGCCGGGCTCTGCGAGCAGGATGTCCTCGGGGCGGGAAACCAGCGTCGCCCGGCCTGCGACGACGGCGGCCGGCGCGCGGGCCATGATCGACGCACCATCAAGGACCACCGGGCCGGTATCGCCCGCCTGCCTGTCCAACGTATCGATCTCGATCAGGTTGGCGCCCCCGACAAAATCGGCGACATATCCGCTGCGCGGTTCGCGGTAGATCTCGGCAGGGGTGCCAACCTGCTCAAGCCGCCCCTTATTCATCACGCCGATGCGGTCGGACATCGCGAGAGCCTCCTCACGATCATGGGTGACGAAGACCGTCGTAATCTTAGCTTCGCGCTGCAGTTCGACGATGGTTTCGCGCACCTGGAGACGCAGCTTGGCGTCCAGATTCGAGAGGGGCTCGTCCATCAGCAGGACCTTGGGCTCGATCACGAGCGCACGAGCCAGTGCCACGCGCTGTCGCTGACCGCCGGAGAGCGCCGCCGGATGGCGCGCGCCGAGATGGCCCAGGCCGACGCGCTCCAGTGCAGCCGCGACCTTGGACCGGATCGTCGTTTCGTTCTGCCGGCGGGCCCGCAGGCCGTAGGCGACGTTGTCGAAGACCGTCTTGTCCGGGAACAGCGCGTAGTCCTGAAAGACCATGCCGATATCGCGCTTGTGCGGCGGCAGATGCGTGACTTCGGTGCCGTCAAACCGCAGATGGCCGCGCTCAGCAGGGACGAAGCCCGCAATCGTGCGAAGCAGCGTCGTCTTTCCGCATCCGCTCGGGCCCAGCAGCGTGAAGAATGAGCCCTGCTCGATCGTCAGCCTGAGACCGTCGATGACACGCTGGCCGCCATAGGAGACGGATAGATCCTCGACCGAAATACCCATGTCTGCCTCTCTGCAGTGATCGCCCCGGCGGATCTACGCCGTCCTGGACCGGCTGAAACTAGTGCTCCATCGCTTTCCCAACGACGTGCAACATCTCGCGATGGCGCTCGGCATCTCCTGCCGCCAGGATGCGATGCCCTGTCTTGTGAGTGATCGGCTGGCCTTCCCAGTCGGTAATGACGCCGCCCGCTCCCTCGATGATCGGGCGGCAGGGCGCGAAATCCCAGAGCTTGAGACCGGTATCGAGTGCCAGATCGGTCCGGCCGCTCGCCAGCAGCCCGAAGCTCATGCAGGCTCCGCCCCAAATCCTCCAGGCGGTTCTCTCTCGCATGGCATCGAGTGCCGGACGCTCATCGTCGCCGAAGAAGTCCGGATTGCTGGCCGACATGATTGCCTCGCCCAGCGAATCGCACTGACGAGCACGGCATGGACCGCCGTTGAAAAGGGTCGGGCTGCCCTTAACGCCGACCCAGCGATCCCCCGTCACCGGATGATCGATGATCCCGATGATCGGCTCGCCTTCCTGCATCAGCGCGATCAAGGTCCCATAGACGGGAAGCCCGGCGATGAAGGCCGCCGTGCCGTCGATCGGGTCGAGCACCCAGACATGCTCGGCACCGAGATTGTCCGGCCCTTCCTCCTCGCCAAGCACCCCGTGCGTAGGAAACTGGTCCGCCAGCATCTCCCTGAACCGGCGCTCTATCCGGGCGTCAAGCGCCGTCACGAAACTCCGGTCGGGCTTGATTTCGACATCCGGACGAACGGCCGCTGCCTGCCGCAGGATGGCCCCGCTTTCCGCGGCCATCCGAAGGGCAAGGCTTAGCCAACCGGCCTGATCGCTCTCAGCGCGCATTTGCTGCAAGTCCCTCGGAATGTCGATGAAGCTGGCTTAGCATTCGTGGATATATGTGGCAATGTGGATTTATGACCGTTTAATGAACGCCGGTATTGCTCCCCGTCGTGGGCGGTGCGAATAACCGACTTCGAAGGGGACGGATCGCATGTGGCAGCCGGAAAGAAAGCAGCGGATCCGCGCGCTTCTCGAGGCGCTGGGCAGTGTCAGCGTCGAGCGGCTCGCGCACGAATTCGAGGTCTCGAACGAGTCGATCCGCCGGGACCTAGTGGCTATGGAGCGGGAGGGCGTGCTGCGGCGGGTCCACGGCGGCGCGGTCAGTGTGCCGGCCGAGCAAGACCCCTCTTACGACGCACGTTCGACCGTCCGGCTGAAGGAAAAGCGCGCCATCGCCTTGGCTGCGATGCGGCTGATCACGAGTGGCCAGACGCTGTTCCTGGACGGCGGCACCACGACGGCGGCGCTGGCCGAGGAGCTTAAGAACATCCCCGGGCTGAACATCCTGACGAACTCGCTGCAGGTTGCGACCGCGATGGCATCGACGCAGCAGCGGACGGGCAGCAGGGTCTTCCTTCTGGGCGGCGAAATCGTGCACGAGCCGCCGGAAACGGGGGGCGCCTCGACGATCAACGATATCTACCGCTTCAAGGCTGACCTTGCGCTTCTGTCGCCTTTCGGCGTCGATATCGATGGCGCTGCGACCAATTTCTTCGAGCACACCGGCGAAATTGCCCGAGCCATGGTCGCCAATTCTGCAAGCGTCGCATTGATTGCCGATCATTCAAAAATCGGCGTGACGAGCCGCGTCCGATTTTGCGAACTCGACCGCGTTTCGGCTCTCGTGACTGACAAGAAAGCGAAGGACCTGCCAGCGCTTGCCGCGCTCTCACGCTTGGTCGGGCAGGTGATCGTCGCCGAGGCCTGACGAACGCAGCGGGCTTGCTGCGCGTTGCAACTCTTCGCGACGACAACCGGGCTTTCGCGGGATTAAGTTGGACAGCCACAGCAGCGAATGCTGAGGAATCGTCACGCTGCCCGGCGCGCTTATCTCGATCATATTGTATTCTGACCGGAACGGCACGTCCGATCATAACGAGATAGCGGAAACCGGCCCCCAGGAACGTCCGCCCGGTCACGATGTAGGGCGCGCAATGCTTCGCCTTCGGCACCCGCAAGGATCGCGTGCTGGTGGCGGAAGAGACGCTTCTAGCCGGGAGATGTGGCTATCGGCCGCGAAGACGAAGCCGTAAAGGGGGTGGCGGCCGCGTCGCGCCATTGCACTAAGCCGCTCTCGCGGCAGGGCGCTGCGGGGTGTTCATCGCTGAGATTTCGCCTGTGAGGCGCTGCATCCGAGGATTTCGGGGTCGTTTCCCCTGACCCTCGGAGGTTTCCATGACCGATCCCGTCACCGTCAGCCCGCTGCGTCAGCGGATGATCGAGGACATGACCATCCGCCGGTTCGGCGAGCACACGCAGCGCGACTATGTCCGGCAGGTCCGTGAGTTCACGGCCTTCCTCGGCTTGCCGCCGGACCGGGCCGAACCGGAGGATCTGCGGCGCTACCAGCTTCGCCTGGCCTCGCTCGGTGCCAGCTACGCCCGGATGAGCAGGGCCTGCACGGCGCTGCGGTTCTTCTTCCACGTCACGCTGGGCCGGACCGGCTTTGGTGACCGCATGGCGCGGATCCCGACGCCCGATCGCCTGCCGGTGGTGCTGGACACGCAGGAGGTGGCGCTACTGCTGGCACATGCGCGCAGCCTGAAGGACCGCGCCGCGCTGAGCATCGCCTATGGCTGTGGCCTGCGGGTCTCGGAGATCGCCAACCTCAAGGTCGCCGACATCGACAGCGCCCGCCTGCTGATCCGGGTCGAGCAGGGCAAGGGCCGCAAGGACCGCTATGTCATGCTCGCGCCCGACCTCCTCGACCTCCTGCGGCAGTGGTGGCGGGTGAAGCGCCCGCGCGGCTGGCTCTTCCCCGGCCAGCAGCCGGGCCAGCCGATCACGACGCGCCAGCTCA
>QFQY01000098.1 GCA_003248805.1 Chelatococcus sp.
TGGGCACGGCGTTGGCGAGACGGGCCGCCGCCGCCCTTCGTGCCTCCCGGTCCAGGTGCCAAGGTATCCTGACGCCGAGCAATCTGTCTGGCTTACCGCCCCGCTGCCCGGAAGGGTGGCGGGGCTTTTCGCGTTTCAACCGAGACGCCTCATATGCTCGACATGCAGCGCCCATCCCTCATCGCCTATCGCGGGCCGGATCGCGTCCCATGCGGCCCGGAAGGCCTGCATGGCCTCGTCGCGGGTTGCCGCCTGGCCCGACCTCGGCTTGACGCCGTTGCCGAAGCTGCCGGCGTGCAGCTGGATCGACCATTGCCAGGACGGAGGTTCGTCAGATCGCCCCATCTGCTGCGCGAGGCTGCCGAGATAGAGCCCGTCGCAATAGACGTCCCAGAACTTGTGGCGATCCCATTCGGGAACATGCTCGGAGGTGGTGCGGCGCAGGACGAGGTCGAAGCTCATCCGATGCATGTTCACGAGCGCGGGGCGGCTTGTCGAGTCGGCGCCGACGTTCAGCGCCGCGTGGCCCTGGCGCGGTAGCCGAACCTGATTTGTTCCTGTCGGGGGGGCGGTATGAGTCGCTCTCCCGCTACCACTTCATTCCTCAGAGCCCGGTCGACACGTCCAGCGCTCCTCCTGTGGAGCCCCGAAAGCGGCGTCTCGAAGGATGGGGCTGAAGGAGTTTCCCGACAGTCTCCGAGCATTGCGCACCGGGCCGTGATCGAAAGCTATCGTACGGAAGCCTTCGATCGAGATTTCAGGGCGTCCGTGCGTGGCCGGAGACTGCGCCGCGAGCCTTGGCAGCATTGCGGGAGGCGACGACAGGTGCCTGCGTAAAGGGCCGGCGGCCTGCCCATTCAGGCAAGCCGCCGGCCGACATGATCCTCACGCGCGACGCATGAAGAGATCGATTTCCTCGTCGCGGTGGCGCCCGCCAAGCATGGCCGCAAGATAGGCCGCGGCGGCGCCGACGAGCAGCACGGCTGCGGTCATGAAAGCGACGATCACACCCATCTTCCGAGCCTTTTCGACCGCCTGCTTGGCCGTCTCCTTCGCCTGGTTGAGCCGGGCATAGGCGTCGTCGATGCGCTTTTCGGCTTCGGCCTGCGGAATCTGCATCCGGGCCGCCATGCGCGACGCGATATAGCCGCGGTCGGCCGGATCGAGGCTGCCATTGGCGAGGCTGCGGACGAGAATGCGGGAGGCCTCGTCGCGCTCGCCCTGCGTCACCGGCTCGGCTCCGTTCGCGCGCATCACGCTGTCCACCGCCGATGCGAGCGGGTCGGCCTGCTGGCTGATCAGGGCGCCAGCTCCGCCCGCCGCCGCAGCGGCGCCGGTGACCGCGGTCTTTGCCGCGCCCATCAGCGAGGACGAGGTCAGGAAGGCGACCAGAAGCGCGCCGACCGCCCAGACGACGAGGCCATGGGCCCCGTCCCGGACGCCGCGTTCGGTTGAGCTGGAATCCGCGAGGGGTTTGCGCATCCGCCCGGCCAGATAGCCCCCGGCGCCGCAGGCCGACACCGTCACCCACAGCGCCCAGAGCGCGCCCGCGACCGCGAGAGCCGTCATGCTGGTGGAACGCGAGGTTTCGGCCGAGACGAGAGAAAGGCCGATGGCCGAGCCGAACGCCGCCATGATCGTGGAGATGGCGGCGGAGAGGACGGCGCCCCCCAGGATCGGGCTCCATTCGAGATAGGACCCGGATGGCGCGCCGGCCTCGGGAGGAGTGACAACGACGACGTCAGTTGAGCCGAGCGACATGACGGAATTCCTTACCGAAGCCCGAGGAAGGAGAGGATGGCCATGACGACCACGACGAGACCGATGAGATAGATGATGCTGTCCATGACGAACCCCGTTTGACGGGCGCCCCGATGTGCGCGTGCCGGCTTAACTGAGCCCGGGGCGGACATGTTCCGCGAAGCCCGTCACTCGGGCACGATCCTGATCGCGTTGAGCTGATGCGCCGACAATGTGATCTCGTCGGCCGGATCGCGAGCGGCGAGGTTCCTGAGGAAGGCGCCTCGATCCGGCGCGAGCGTCGCAGCCGCCCCGTTTCGCAGCGGCGCCGGGCACGCGGGAGCGATGTCGCTATGCGCCGCCGACACGGCAGTCGGAATGAACAGGACGGCAAGGCCCACCAGTTTCGCCGCGCCACGCATGGTCGCCTCCCATTCCAGTGAAACTGGAAGATCAACCGGCGAAAGGGTCTGGGGTTCCACCTCGATTGCAAGCAGCGTGGCGCCCGCCCGCGCTCATCCTGCGTAAAATTCGCCGGATTCCATGCAATGTGAATGTTTTCGGGAGTTGAAAGACTTTTCCTGCCGCGCTCATGCCGTCGGGATGATGGCTCGGGCATTCGATCTCTTCGTGCAGGACAGGAGTGCCTTCCTTCGCCGGCACCGTCCGGCTCTCCGCTCCGGGCCGTGCGAGCCCGCGCCCCGATGGAGCCGTTGCGTGCCGCGCCCGCGACAGCCGCGACGGGCCCCCCGCGGCCGACACGGGAGCGAGCGCCACGCAGAGGGCTCGGTCCACCGTTTCAGGCGGGCAGGCCCATCGTCCCGATTGACGGCCGGGCCTGCGGGGCTCCATCTCTGGCGGGAGGAATCGTCAGGCCGGTCTGGCCCTGCTTTCCGCAAACGGCGGCAGATGGGGGCCGAGGCTTCCGAGGAGCACGATCATGAAACTCTGCCTGGCGCTGGTCTGCTGCCTCCTGCTCTCGGCCTGCGCCGAACAGCTTCTCGATCCGTCCCTCTCCGCTGTTGCGCCGGGCGGCCGGCAGGAGCCGGCGGAAATCTTCTCCGAGCCGAGCGCCATCCCCGCCGACAAGCCCGTCACCCGATGCGTCATGAAGGGCGAGGACGTCGTCTGTTCTTGATGCCGGCAGGCCCGATCGGCCCGTCGACGACGCAGATCGGGCGCGCGCCGGTCTCATCATCGGAAGCGTATAGCCCCCCGGCGCTGGACCGCCCGCTTCGCCGCAGAGCCGCGAGCCCGCATCCGACGCCCTGTCGGATCGCCGCCGCGCTACCCCCTTCGCACCGCCGAAATATCGCCACTCTGCTGTAACATCCGCGTGTTCGGTATTCCCCGGCGCGCCCAGAAGGAAAGTGCCGCTTCGGCGACGACGGAACGCTTTCGCAGAGACGGCATGTCTCATGAATTTTGCATGCGTGGTGCTCTCCGCCGTCTCACTCGCCAGGAACCGACTCGAAGGAGCTGGATCCTGGCCCGCGAGCCCCAGCAAAGGCCGGCCATGTCACGGAATCTCGAAAATCTCTCGCTCGAACTCTGGGCGACTCGCAGCAGGCCCTATTTCTGGCTGAGGATTCTGGCCCTGTTGTTCGTCTTCCCGCATAACGGGGCGGCCAACGCCTATATCCGGCTGAGCCAGCATTTCGACGAGACGGGTCGGCCCCGGCTGAGCCGGTGGATGGCCCGGCGCCTGCAGCGCGAATTCGGCTGCATGGTGAGCCCCAAGGCGAAGATCGGGCCCGGGCTGAAGCTCCCCCACCCGAACGGGATCGTCATCGGCGAGGGCGTCGTCATCGGCGAGCGCTGCACGGTCTTCCAGCAGGTCACCGTCGGAGGCGCGCGCCTCGGCGATTGGCAACGCGGCGCCTACCCGCATATCGACGACGACGTGACCCTGTTCGCCGGCGCCAAGCTCGTCGGAGCCATCTCGGTCGGTGCGGATGTGACCGTCGGCGCCAATGCCGTGGTGACGCGCGATGTGCCCGCCGGTCATGTCGCGGTCGGCATCCCGGCGGTCAGCAGAGCCCGCAAGCCGGCCGATCCGCCGACCGGGGACGCTGCCTCCGACCCGTGAGGCGAGGAGCCCGGCCGGGCACGCGCCTGCCGGCGTCCGGGTTCGTCGGGCGCGATGCTGCCGCTGGAGCAGGGCAATCGTCGGCAGAAGAAATTCCTCTCGAAACGAGGCCGCGACGCAGATCAATCGTTTTACGAACGGCCTGAACAAAGAAATCGCGATCCCTTGCCCGTATTCCCCCAAAAATCCGATGATGCGCCTCAGTTCAGGATCACCTGAAGAGGCCGCCCTGCTGGCTTGGTGGGCTGCGGCGCCGTCGTTTTTCATCCGCGTTTCGGCCGGGCATGTCCGACCGGTCCAGAGGCAGGCGTGTCGGCTCCCCTCTCCCTCCATGCATCGCGCACACGAGATCGTCTCACGAGCGAATTGCGGGCGCGGCCCGGCGGTGCGGTCTTCACCACGAGCCTCGGCCTCGAGGATCAGGTCCTCACCCATCTGATCGCGGCGGCGGGCCTGCGCGAGCGCGTCGTCTTCGCGACGCTCGACACGGGCCGGCTCTTCCCCGAGACCTATACGCTATGGGAGGAGACGGAACGGCGCTATGGCGTCGCGATCAGGCCCTACGCACCGGATACGGGCGCTGTCGAGGCGCTGGTGCGCGACCAGGGCATCAACGGGCTCTACCGCTCTCCCGAGGCGCGCAAGCGCTGCTGCCAGGTGCGCAAGCTCGCCCCGCTCGACCGGGCGCTCGACGGCGCCGCCCTCTGGATCACCGGCCTGCGGGCCGACCAGTCGCAGGCGCGTGCCGGCATCGGCTTTGTCGAGCACGACGCGGCGCGCGGGCTGACGAAGCTCAACCCCCTGCACGACTGGTCGCGTGACGAACTCGCCGCCTTCGCGGCGGACAACGACGTGCCGGTCAGCCCGCTGCATGCGCGCGGCTTCGTCTCGATCGGCTGCGCGCCCTGCACCCGCGCGGTTGCGCCGGGCGAGCCGGAGCGCGCCGGCCGCTGGTGGTGGGAGCAGGACGCGGCCAAGGAATGCGGCCTTCATGTCGGCCCGGACGGCAGGCTGGTGCGCACATCGCGGGCGGAGATTCCGGCATGATCGAGACCGGCCATCTGCAGCGGCTGGAAGCCGAGGCGATCTTCATCTTCCGCGAGGTCGTCGCGACCTGCGAACGGCCGGTGCTGCTCTATTCGATCGGCAAGGATTCCGCCGTGCTGCTGCATCTGGCGATGAAGGCCTTTGCGCCCGGCAAGCCACCCTTCCCGCTGCTCCATGTCGACACGACCTGGAAATTCCGCGAGATGATCGCGTTCCGGGACGAGACCGCGAGACGGCTTGGCCTCGACCTCATCGTCCATGTCAACGAGGAGGGGCTTCGTGCCGGGGTGAACCCGGTCGCCTCCGGCTCGCGCGTCCATACCGACGTGATGAAGACGCAGGGGTTGAAGCAGGCGCTCGACAAATACGGCTTCGACGCCGCCTTCGGCGGGGCGAGGCGCGACGAGGAGCGCAGCCGCGCCAAGGAGCGCATCTTCTCGCTGCGCAGCGCCGGCCATCGCTGGGACCCGAAGAGCCAGCGCCCCGAGCCCTGGCGGCTGTTCAACACCCTGAAGCGCCAGGACGAGAGCTTCCGCGTCTTCCCGCTCTCCAACTGGACCGAGCGCGACGTCTGGGACTACATCGCCTTGGAGAGCATCCCGGTCGTGCCGCTCTATTTCGCCGCCCCGCGCCCCGTCGTTCGCCGGGGCGAGGCGCTGATCATGCGCGACGACGAGCGCCTGCCGCTGCTGCCCGGCGAGGTGACCGAGACCCGCATGGTGCGCTTCCGCACGCTCGGCTGCTATCCGCTGACCGGCGCGATCGACAGCGAGGCCGCGACGCTCACCGACATCATCGCCGAGATGCGCGCCTCCCAGACCTCCGAGCGGCAGGGCCGCGTCATCGACCATGACGGCTCCGCCTCGATGGAACAGAAGAAGCAGGAAGGGTATTTCTGATGGCCGCCTCCGCCCTGCGTCGCCTCGCCGAAACGGCGGGACCCGGCGATGACGGCGCCGCCAACGATCACGGCCCGGTCCAGAAGCCGGCCTTGCGCTTCTTCACCTGCGGCTCGGTCGACGACGGCAAGTCGACGCTGATCGGCCGGCTGCTGCACGAGGCCGGAGCCGTGCCCGAGGACCAGCAGGAGGCGCTCGCCCGCGACTCCCGCCGCTTCGGCACGCAGGGAGCGGCCGTCGACTACGCGCTGCTCGTCGACGGCCTGGCCGCCGAGCGCGAGCAGGGCATAACGATCGACGTCGCCTATCGCTATTTCGCGACGCCGCGCCGCTCCTTCGTCGTCGCCGACACGCCCGGCCACGAGCAATACACCCGCAACATGGCGACCGGCGCCTCGACCGCGGAGCTCGCGATCATCCTCGTCGATGCCCGCCTCGGCCTGCTGCCGCAGACGCGCCGGCATTCCTCCATCGTCTCGCTGGTCGGCGTGCGCAGCATCGTGCTCGCGGTCAACAAGATGGACCTCGTCGGCTATGACGAGGCCGTCTTCGCCCGCATCGTCGCCGACTATGCGGCCGTGGCCGAGAAGCTCGGCTTCGACGGCGTGACCGCGATCCCGATCTCCGCCCGCGACGGCGACAATGTCGCGAAACCCTCCGCGCACATGCCGTGGTATCGCGGGCCGGCCCTGCTGCCCTTCCTCGAAACGGTCGAGCCCGCGAGACCGGCCGTCGCGGGCGGGGCGATCCTGCCCGTGCAATGGGTCAACCGGCCGAATGCCGACTTCCGCGGCTATTCCGGCACGCTGGCGCGCGGCGCGCTCGCCGTCGGCGACGCAGTCGCCGCTCTGCCCTCCGGCCGGACGAGCCGGATCGCGCGGATTCTCGCACCCTCCGGCGAGGTGACGCGCGCGGTGGCCGGCCAGCCCGTGACGATCACGCTGGCCGACCAGCTCGACATCTCGCGCGGCGACGTCGTCGTCGCCGACGCCCGGCGCCCCGTCCTGCACAGGCGCCTGACCGCGCGGCTGCTCTGGACGGGCGAAACGCCGATGTCGGCCGAGGACCGCTATGTCCTGAAGCTCGCGACCACGACGGCCGCCGCCAGCATCGCCGAACTGCACCACGCGCTCGACCTGCAGACGCTCGGGCCCGTGACCGCGCAGACTTTGCGCACCAACGATATCGGCCTCGCCTCGCTCGAACTGGATCGCCCCGTCGTGGCGCTCGACTTCGCTGCGAGCAGCGAGCTCGGCGGCTTCATCCTGATCGACAAGGCGACCCACGCCACCGTCGCGCTGGGCTTCGTCACCGCCGGAGAGGCCGGCGCCTCCACCACGCCGACGCGCGAACACGCGGGGGTTCCGCTGCGCACCCGCGTCGCCGACTGGATCGGCCCCGCCGACAGCATGGCGCGCGCCCTGCGCTCGGGCCAGGCGGCGGCGCATGCGGCCTCCGGCGCCGCGATCCTGGCGGCGCTGTGGCTGCTGACGAAGGATCCGGTCCTCGCCGCCGGCGTCGCGCTCGCCGACCTCCTGCTGCGTCCCCTCGCCATCCTCGGCCTCAAGCTCGGGGCCGTGCGGCTCTGGCGCTGGCGCAGGGCCCGGGCCGTCGCGGCGGCGGAGAACGCCGGCGGCGGCGGCATCTGAGCCACGGACCCGTTCCGCCGCAGAAAGAACGACTTCTTCTGCGGCGCCGGCAATCTTTGGAACGGCCTCCTCGCCCGCCATCTTGGCCGCGAGGGGCCGCTCCGGATATCGTTTCTCGCACCGTTTATGGATTGTCCCGAATTCGGAGCAGAGCGATGAGCACCGCGACGAAGCGATCGCTGAAAGACCGGATCGGACTCGCCGCGACCCTGTCCGCCTTCCTGCTCTGCTTCGCGATCGTCGCGAATATCGGCCCTTCGGGTTCCCGAAAGGATGCTCCCGATCAGCCGGGACAGGAGGCACGCTACGCGGCGGCGCGGCCCTGAGGCGCAGGCTGGAAAGCGCCTTTCTTCTCCACGGCGGACGCTGGACGCACGCCCCGAGATTGATCTTCTTCCAGATGTAATATCTTTGGAATTTCCAACTACCCGATGTAAATTGATCGGGTTTCGGCGATGAACTAGCGTTCCGGGATGAATTTCGGAACCCGGCAGTTCATGGCGACAGGCCTCCCCGGCGACATCGGGACGCTGAAACCGCTTTGCTTCTCGA
>QFQY01000099.1 GCA_003248805.1 Chelatococcus sp.
TTCAACTTGCCCGGCGCTATCCAGGCCGGCCTCCGCCAGCTATGTGGGAGCGCTGCGGCCGGCCTGGATAACGCCTCCGTCAGTCCTGTTGCATCGACGTCAGCAGGACACTGGCAATCGGTGCAGACTGTCAAGATAACGCGATCAGTTCTTCGCGGGCGCGCGCGCTCTTGTCTTTACCGTAGCGGGAGAGATCGCGGTTCACGCGATGAGGCATCGCCGTCCAATGACAGGCCTCATGGCTCAGGGTCGCGACATAACCGGCTGCATCGCGGAAGGTCGCGAAAAATGGCATCTGGATGAAATCGCCGGCGGGCGAGAAGAAGGCCCTGTCGCCGCCGTGGCGGATCACCGCGCCGGTGTTGGCGAAGAAGCGATCGGCGTGTTCAATCCTCTCGACGGGGTCCGAGACCGTCTCGGCCTCTCCATAGTATTGCTCGGGCAACCTGTCGATCTGGGCGACATTGAAGACCGTGTAAGCCTTCAAGAACGGAATCTCGCGATCGAATTCCTCGCCGCCGGAACCGACCTCCGTCTTGGTGAAGCGGCTCGCGAACACGACGGTAGTCCCGGTTTCGTCCTTGCGGACTGCCCCGCCGAGTTCGATCGCCTGCTTGAAGGTCATCCAGGTCGGCGAGGTGAAGCCGCGCGCCATCGCCTCGGACCAGAGCAACAGCACGTTCATGCCGGCATAGGGCAAACCATTGTGCCGCAGCGGTCTCGTCACCCGGCCGATGGCATTCCCCGCGCGCCAGGGCTGCATCCAGGGCCGCACGCCCTTTTCCAGATCCGCGACAATCTTCTCCGTGATCCGGGTGTAGATGTCCGCCCGCTCGCCTTCATTCTTCCTTCTCATAGTCCTGAACCTCCATTCTGGAGGTCGCGCCACTCGCGACCCCGTCACGGCGGTCCGCAAGGCCGGGGGCATCGTGGGAGGCGCGCACCCGAGCCGAGCCCATGGCAAAGCCAATGGGATGGCGAAGGGCCGGAACGCATGTGGAGGACGGCGCAGCCGTTGCGCGACCTGCCCGCCTCCGGCAGGACCGCAGCCGGGACGGGGCGCGGCGAGCAGGTCCCGTCCCTCTTCCCCCGGTTTTCGTCGCTATGGTCGGCGCGAGAGGTCCGAGGATGTCACGGCGAGCCATTCCGCTGGGACGAAGGCCAGGGCAAGCGAGACGGCCGAACGGACGCCGCCTGGAAGGCAGCCGCGCGCGGGCTCAGCGATGCACCATGCCGGCGACGCTGAATCGACCACGACCGCAGCCTCGAATGCGAGCATGAACTCGGCCGCGGTCGGAATATCGGGTTCCTACCGGCTCGTCGCTCACGGCACAGTCTCAAGGTCGGTCTCGCGAAACTCGTCGGCGGTCGCGAGGATCGGGACGCGATAGTATTTCGCGCAGGCATAGTGCAGGCAGTCGCCCAGGTTGAGACCTCGGCGCCCGGAGCGGTAGCGATGGGCCGCCGAGAGGGAGAGCGTCGTGGTGCGTTTTGCCGGCGGCAGATCGCGGATATCGATGCCGCGCTCGTCCAGGAACTCCAGCACCAGCGGCTCGACCGCCTCGACCGACAGGTTGAACTTGTCCGGACGCGCTAGGCCCAAGACGGCCTCGAGCACGGCAACCGACGAGGTGATCCGCTTCTTCGCGTTCGCGCCGGCGAGCGCGCGGGAAACGCGCTCGGCCTCCGGCTCATCCGACAAGACGGCGATGATGGCGCAGGCGTCGACGAACATCACGTTTCATCCCAGAGATCGTCGAAGGCCTCGCGCGGCAGCGGCGCTCTTGCCTTGTCGTTGAGAGCGATGCCATGTTTCTCTCGCAGCCGAGCCGCTGTCTGCTGCGGCGTCTCGACATTGCGCCGCCGCTCGATCGCCTCTTTCATCGCGATGACGATGGCATCGGTGATGCTGACGCCGGCCATGCTGGCGAATTTCCGCGTCAGCGCATCGGCCTCCGGATTGTTGACATTGATCGGCATGAGAGCCTCGATGTAGATAATAGCTGAATTGAATGTAGATCGCGGTATCTACATTCGCAAGACGCAGTGAAATGGGCGGGGCCGGTGCCCCGCCCTGTGCGGCTAGCTGAAAGCCGCCATCTGAAGCTCGGCCGCTTTGCGGTCGACGGATGCACCGATATTCTCCACCGGGCGCTCGAAGGGCTTCCAGCTCTCGCCGACGACCTGCTCGTAGGCTCGCACGGCGCCCTCGGCCGCCATCAGGAGCGCATGGGCCTGAAGCCCCATGTCGGCGGCGAACTCGCGGCGGCGCTGGGCCTTGCCGTCGAATCCGACCGGGCCGTCGAGATCCTCGTCACGATCGTCGCAGGCCGATTTGGCGGTTGCGTCTCGCGCCTCGGTGACCGCGCGGGTGTAGAACTGGCCGGCGCCATGGGCCGAGCCGACATAGGCGCCGACGATGCGCTGGAGGTGGATCTGCATCGCCCGCTCCGCGAGGCCCTCGCTGAGGCTGTCGGCGGTTTCGACGATCAGGCGCTCGTGCAAACCACGGATGCCGTCGCCGTCGAGCACGGCGAGCCCGAAACTCTCCGAGATGCGCGTGGCCTGTGCCGCATCCGGGCAGGCGAGGCGAACCATCTCGATGGTGGTGCCCTTGCGCAGCTGCACGACGCGGGCGGTCTGACGGGGAGATTGAGCGGTCTTGGCCATGTCGTCATCCTTTCTTCGGTTGCTCCCGGGGAGCCTTGCCGGCGCTTGCCGGCATCCCCTCGGGTGCGGTCGAATGGAACCGGCGCAAGTCGGGCGGTTCACAGGTCCGGCCTTTGCCAGGCGAGCGGGCCGGGGCTGCGGAGGAGCAGGGCTGTCAGCCCTCGCGAGGAACGCGGGCCCGGCTTGCGAGATCGGCGAAGGCCGGCCGCCACGCGGCGCGGCACGCGACCTTGAACCGCACGGCCGACGGTTCAGACCGCAACAAACCCGAGGGGATGTCGGTAAGCTCAGCTCAAGCCGGAACGCTGCCGGAGGAAGGCGACATGGCCCCCCGCTTCTCCCGAATGAGCCGCCGCCACCGCAGATGCCGGCACACCAGGGGAATGCCGCGTTGCCTAAACGCGCATCCGGCTCGCATCCGGATTTTTCGGGCTCGCCATGCTCGATAGAGACCGCGTCACGATGACGGGCGTGCCGAGACTTCGCCACCGGCCGATCAGGATGGCGCGCGGAACAGGAGACGCCGATCGGCCAGCGCAGACCTCGGTGCCTATCGGTCCGCGATGCACGGCCCCGCTTCACATCATCGACCGGGCCAGGGACGCAGTACGCGACAACACCACGGCGATCCGCGGCCGTCTGAACAGCGTCGGTCGCCCGTCGACAGCATTGGCTAGAAGCCGTAGCTTCGATCGGCCCAGCGCAGCAGAACCTTGGCATCCTGATCGGGCAGCCGCACGCGCGCCTCGCGCAACCCCCGCGCGATCGCCTCGCCGACGTCAGGATCGACCCGGTTGCCGTGTGTCATCAGGAAGAACCAGCCGAAGGTCAGGCCGACCTCGCGATCGATCGCCTCGGTGCGATCCATCAGGATGTGAACGGAGGCGTCGCCCACTTCCAGTCTCTCCGCCGGGAGGCGCAGAGGGCGGGTGATGAACCCGATCTCTCGCTCGCCCCGATGCTCGTAATCCCTGATGTCGAGCGCCCAATGCTCGTACACACGCGCAGTTCGCGCGCTTGATTCCTCCCAATCCTGGAAGAAGCGGACCTCGCGCGGCGCGAATTCGAACCAGTCGGGCTGAGCCTGGAGGAACGGCGTCTGCGCGCCGTCGGCATCGACCCAGACGCGCCGCTCCATCTCCGGTCGGCTCGCCTCGCGCTTATCTCGCTCGAGCCGCGCGCAACGCCGGAGAAACGTGCGAAGATGGACCACGCTGCCGCCGACGCGCTGGGTCAGGCGGTAGCGAGGACCTGTGAGCACCTTCTCGTCCGAGAGATCGCCATGCTTGATCCATGACGGATCGAGGAGTTCGTCCCGGCTCCATGGTTGGGAGGACGGATCGACGATCGGCCCGGCGCGCCATTCAACCTCGCGGCCGAGCGAAATCTGCAGATAATCGGCCGCGCCCGGCCCGGTCGGCGCAAAGGCGTAGGCGCTGTTGCCGTGCCATTCCGAAATCTGGGAGTCGCTCTCTCGCAAGCGGTTCCAAACCGCGCGGACGCCACCCTTGTCCTTCGCCAGCTCGGCTTCCATCCAGGGTCGATACTCGGCGATCCGCGTCCCGTCGGCCGCGAGCACCGAGCGTTCGACGCGCCAATATTCGTCGTCATAGTTCACTGCGGAAAAGGCAAAGCCGGGGAACGCCTCGCTCAATGCCGCTGCCAACGCCGTCTCGTCGGCGCCATCCGGCAGCTTCGTCAGGATCGCCTCGACCGAGCGATGCTCAGGCAGTCTCGTTGGTGCGTTATCGACATTCTCTGTCATCCGACCATCCTGTCAGTTGAGCCAGCTTTCCGCCATTGGGAAAAGAGAGGCGGGGTGCATCAATCAAAAACGAGCCATGCCTACCGATGATAGCAGCGCCGCCAGTATTGGCAGGCGACACTAGGTTCCTGCTCTGACCCGGCAGTTGGCAGGGCCGGAGGTGATCGCCTGATCGGACTAGGTCGCGCCGCGTCGGTCGAAACGGCATTTCATGGCCTGTCCTCCCGCCCGGGCGCGCATACAGCCTCGGTCGAATCCGCGTCGGCCTCACCCCCGATCGCATCGGCCCTGGCGAGGACGGCAGTGGCGCGCGGGAGCCAGGACGCGAACTCGTGCCGGGACAGACCCATCGGGCGCGCCGGCTCCTTCAAGATCGCGACCAGGGCGTCGAACATCTCGGCCTTGCGCTGGACGGTTTCGTGGAACGTTTCCGGGATTGGGATATCGGCGCCGGAATAGGCTGTATCCGCTCCCTCCCACAGGCCCGTTACATAGGTTTCGCCGGATGTGTCGACGTCCTCCTCCCCGTCCTCCCAGCCCTCGTCGTCGACGGCGAGGCCGCATGCTTCTTCGGGCGTGTCCGCCACGTAGTTCCGTTGGCGGTAGACTGGCAGGTGGTAGGTGGTTTCCACGGTGTAGACTGGCATCGCGCTCTCCTTTCATCTTGTGCCGGGGTGGCGAGGCGCCGGGTGGGCGCCCTCGGATGGGAGGTCGAAACGCCCGCGAAGGAGCGATATCGCCCGATCCTGACGCACGAGCTTGCGCGCGAGCGCATCGATCTCGGGCTGCCGCTCCGCGGTCAGCACGGCGAGATTGGCGCGGTAGCGTTCGAGGAACGCGCGCGGATCAGGCGGCTTGCCGCGCCGGTAGCTGGTTCGGCGCGGCTGGAGTGTCGGGATCAGCGCCGTCATGCGCCGCGTGATCTGGCGCTGGATGATGTCGAGCTGGCGCTGCGTCTGTCGGCGCGCCGCTTCCATCCGGGAGAGCTGCACGCAGCGATCGGGGGAGGCGCTCATGGCGACCTCCCCTGCCAGCTGACGAAATCCGACGGACCACCATAGACGGCGTGCCGGTCAGGATCGATTACGAAGCCGAAGCGGCCGATCGCGTATTCGCTAGCGGGAACCAGAAAACGCCGTTCCTCCGTACCGGACCCACGCTTCCCGCTGAGGGTCGCGACGCATTCGACAAATCCGTTCTGCAGGCTCGACGTGATTGCTGACACGACGATCCAGTCCGCGGCATGCTCGCGCTCGAAAGCGAGGCGATCCTTTTCGTGGGATTCTCCTGGATCCAGCACCACGCCGGAGATCGCCTCCCAGGCGTCGGGCCAGCTATCCTTCAGGGTACGCTCCGCGCAGCGACGCTCGAAGCTGGTGAAGAGATTCGGGAATGTGATCGCGACGATCGCCCAGGCTTCATCCTCCTCATAGTAGCCGCCGGGCACCCGCAGCATCGGGTGAACCATGCGATTGCGTTCGGCCGACAGGTGGAAGCCGCCATGTCCCGCCGTCGAATGGCAGACGACGCCCTCGGCATAGATCACCGTCCCCTGCGACGTGCCCCAAGGGGTGTGGGCGCGAGAATGAATCTCGCGACGCCCGAGCGCGTTGCGCTCGCGCTGGTGCTCGGCATTCTCCGCGACCTTCACCCGAAACGCCGCTTCGTCGGGGAGCTCGCCGTTATGGCCGTAGAAGTCCGACCGACGCCATTCGGCAAGCGGCCGACTGATCCGCCAGCCTGATGCGAGATAATGCCGACCGTCGCGTCCCGGCAGCATCGCGAAGGCGTTGTCGCCCACCCGTGCAACCGGGAAGCCCTCGTTGCACCGGCCGAATTCCACCGGAGGGAAAGCCTCTGTGCCGGCTGCCGCGTTCTCGGAGGGAGACGCGCTCATGCTGCCCTCCCCTCGACGACATCGGCGCCCACCTCATCAGCCGTGACCTCTTCGAGGACAGCGCCGGGATATCCGTGGCGCGACAGCCACTCCTCGGCCGCGGCGCGATGCACGGCGAGATGCACGAGTTCAGCTCCGGGACCGGCATGGCTGAACACACGCACCGAACCGATCGCCGGCCGCTCGAGGATCGTGAATTGCAGCCGCGATTCCAGCGAGAAGGTGCGGTGGACGCGGATGGCGATGACGCCGCCGGCGCCGAAATCCGCCTCGTGCAAGGTGAAGCTCGCCGAAACCGTGACGTTGCCGACGCTTCGCGTGCCCTGCTTATGGATCAGGTGGCCTCGGCTGTTGTTACTCTGCCAGGTGGAGAGCTTCTTGCGATGGCGGATCGGCGGCCGCGGAGCGCCATCCGACCAGGCGACGAGCGCGCCTATCGGTGCATTGTCGAAGATGGTGTGCGCTGACATGGAAGACCTCGTGAGCGTGGTGTGAAAACGAAACCGCCGCCGGCATGGCCGGCGGCGGGGGGTCGTTCGGAATGGATAGCGAGGCGCTACTACTCGGCGGCGTCGAGGAATTCGCCGGGCTCCTGATCGGCCGGGTCCGCGCCGATCGTCTCGTCGGCCGCCTCCCCACCTTCCTCGTCGTCATTGGCGGCGACGGTGTTGGACGAGAGCCACTTGGAGAGCTCGGCCGCATCCGGTGCGAACAGCGCAGCCGGATGAACGAAGCGCTCCGTCGCGAAATGCTCGACGAGCGCCGCACGCGTTTCCCTCACGCGCGCCCGCGGCAAGACCGGGGTCTCCTTGCAGGAGTGCTCCAGCGCTGCGCGCGACAGACATTCTAGGAATTCCTCCGTCCCCATATTGGGCAGGAAGCCATCGGCTCCGATCGCCGCGCCGGCGATGCGGGCTACGATACCGCTGTCGCTGCGGTTCACGCGGGCCGACAGTGAATCGATCAAGGTCGCGCGCGCCGCCGAGCGCAGCGTGGCCATGTCATGCGCAAGCGTGCCGTCGTCGGCGACGAGCCTGACGGCATGTCGTTCCATACGGGCGAAGCCGTAGACGTCGTCGCTGGCACCCGACGCGACCGTGATGTTGCGCCCAGCCAGCGCCAGCACCAGCAACGCCATCAGCGTGTCGTCCTCGATCGGGCCGCGCTCCAGCGCCTCATGCAGCGCATCCGTCCGAAAATCGCCGATCATCGTGATGCCGCGCCGCGTGACGTCGGGCCGAGGCCTCGCCATGACGACGTCCTCTTCGCCGGCATCGTCGGCGGTCTGGTTCGGCTTCCGCGGTTCGGGCATCCGGAAATGCACCGTCTGTACCTTGCCCTCGCGGTCGAGATACATCGCGGCCCGATCGGTCTTGCCGGGCTTGCCGTGAACGCGCTCGGCCTTCGGCGGCAGCGCGACCTCGCCCCAGCTGTTGGTTTCGGCGATGACACCGCGCTTCGGCAGATGCTGCGTCATCCATTCCTGCTGAGCCCCCAGAAACGCCTCGACATTGTTCGTGTAGCGGCTGTCCTGGTCCGCCGGCGCGAA
>QFQY01000100.1 GCA_003248805.1 Chelatococcus sp.
GGAGGGTGGCTCAATCCCTCCGCGCCGCGTCCTGGCTCAACGGAAGCGGCCGATACCCCCGCGCCTCGCGGCGCTCCGCCGCCCCTCGATCTCCACCGAACGCGGACACGCGGGCGGACATCCAGCATGCGCGGAACCGCGACGCCTCCCTTCTCCCCCTGCGGGAGAAGGTGGCAGCGCGGAGCGCTGACGGATGAGGGGTCGCGCGACGCGGTCCGCAGGCTGCGCGACGAAGGCGGCCGCATTGGCGAGGCCGGCGCGACCCCTCATCCGCCCCTGCCGGGGCACCTTCTCCCGCAGGGGGGAGAAGGCAGTAAGCGTCGCGGTTCCACGGCGAAAAGGAGGACGCACGTCCGAGGACCAGGCAGGCGGCGTCGCCGCGGCCTCTGCATATCGCGGCGCTACATCCCCCGCTCAGCTCTTGGCGAAGCTCAGATTGTCCGGGCGCAGATCCATGAAATAGAAGGTCGTCGGCCGCCAGGAGATCGAGCGCTTGATCGCGTAGGCCTCGCTCGGCTGGTAGAGGATCGTCGCCGGGGCCTCGTCCTCGAAGACGTCGAGCATCTCGGTGAACAGCGCCTTGCGCTTGGCGGGGTCGACCTCGGCCTCGAGCGCGTTGCCGGCCTTGTTGAACGCCGCCGTCGAGGTCCAGAACTTCGACACCTGGATTTCGCCGGCCGGTCCCCAGGCCACCCAGATCGCGCCGAGCGGATCGGGCAGGCGGGTGGAGTTCGACCAGTTGAAGATCTGGACGCCGGGGCCGCGCATCTGGGCCGAATTCTCGACCACCTGGAGCGAGGCGTTGATGCCGACCGCCTTCCACTGCTCGACGAGCACCTGCGCCGCCTCGAGCGCGTTGGTGTAGTAGTTCGCCATCGTCCGGTAGACGATCGGCTCGCCCTTGTAGCCGGCGTCCTTCAGCAGGGCCCGGGCCTTCTCCGGGGAGTAGGGCAGCTTGCGGCCCTCGACGAACATCTGGCCGTATTCCGGGAAATTATGGCTCTCGGGAACCTTCGCCGTGCCCTGCCAGAGCGTGTCGACCAGCTTCTGGCGGTCGATGGAGCAGGCCAGCGCCTGGCGGATGCGCTTGTCGGCGAGCACCTTGTCCTGGTCGTTGAAGGCCAGCACATGGACGTTCGCCAGCACGACCGAGCGCACGTCGATGTCCTTGTAGCCGGCGACGACGCTCATCTGGTCGGGCGGGACGTTGGTGATCAGGTCGTAGTCGCCGGCGACGAGCCCGGCCACGCGCGCGGCGAGTTCCGGCACGCGCTTGAAGGTCACACGCTGGGCGCTCGGCTTGCCCATGAAATAGTCGTCGAAGGCGGCGAGCACGGTGGCGTCGGCCGCGTTGTGGGAGACGACGCGATAGGGGCCGGTCGCGACGGGTTTGCGGCTGTAGCCCTCGAAGCCCATCTCCTCATAGGCGCGCTTGTTGACGATCCAGGCGCACCAGGAGGCGAGGCGCTGCTCGAGCAGCACGTCCGGCGCCTTGGTCTTGAAGCGGACGGTGTAGCGGTCGACCGGCTCGACCGAGGCCAGCACGCCGAAATAGGCCTTGCCTCCGGGAATCTGCGCCTTCTCGCCCCACAGGCGGCCGTCGCGGAAGGTATAGGCGACATCCTCGGAGGTCAGCTCGTCGCCATTGTGGAACTTGACGCCCTGGCGCAGCGTGACGACCAGCTCCTGCGGCGAGACGCGCTCCCATTTCGTCGCCAGATGCGGCTTCAGCTCGGAGCCGCCGCCATCGGCGCTGCCCAGGAAATCACGGCGGATCAGCGTGTCGAAGATCGAATAGGTCACGCGCGTGCCGACATTCGAGAGCTCGCGGGCCGGTTCCAGCGTCGCCGGCAGATCGGCCACCGCGACCGTGAAGTTCGGGCGCTTGCTTTGCGCGAAGGCGGGCGCGGCGCTCAGCAGGAACGGCAGCGCGGCCGCGCCTTCCAGCAGGCGGCGGCGGGAGATCTCGGACATGTCGGGCTCCTTGCAGAGACGCTTCGCCGGCATGGCCGGCAGCGGATGCGGAGCCGAATGACTCAGCTTGACGACAGGGGGGTGACAGTTCGCCGGCTCTGGCGCGCCGCCACGAGCAGGCGCGGGTCGTCGAGCATCACCGCGTCGGGCGCGAGGTCGAGCAGCGTGGCGAGGCCGGCAGCATTGACCTTGCCGACGGGGTGGGGCGGATGCTCGCCGGGCAGCGCGACGCTGCGCGGCTGGCCGACCATGACGACGACATGCAGCCCCTCGGCTCGCGCGGCCTCGATCCGCCGCGGCGTCGCCGCGCCCTCCCAGAGCCTGAACCAGCCGGCGCCGGCGCGGCGCGCCTGCGGCGCCGAGTCCGGATCGCCGACCAGGGCGAGGATCGCGATGTCGGGGGCGACGTGGCGAGCCGCCACGACGAGGTCGAGCGCGCGCAGGCCGAGCAGCACGCGATCGCAGGCGTCGGCCGCGTCGATCCGCGCCAGGATGCCACGCAGCGCCACAGCATCCTGCAGTTTGACGTCGAGCAGGATGGCGAGCGGCGCCGAGGCGGCGATCGCCTCGTCCAGCGTCATCAGGGTCGGCACCAGCCGGCGCAGCGTCGCCAGATCGAGCTCCGCGACGGGTCTCGGATCGCCGGCGATGCGGCTGAGATCGGCATCGTGCAGGCAGACGAGAACCCCGTCGGCACTGAGCCTGACATCGGTCTCGACGAGCTCGGCGCCCGCCGCCCGCGCCGCGCGAAAGGCCTCGGCGCTGTTCTCGTCCGCCAGCAGCGCGCCGCCGCGATGGGCGATGGCGAGCGGGCGGGGCGCCGTGGCGAGGCGCGTGGAGAGGGCTTCGGTCATCGCGTCAGCTCCGCTGGCTCGTCGGGTCGAAGCGGTCGCGAAGCCAGTCGCCGAACAGGCACATGGACAGCGTCGTCAGGAAGATCGCGAGCCCCGGAAACACCGCGATCCACCAGGCATTGAGCAAATAGCGCCGGCCCTCGCCGAGCATCAGTCCGAGGGAAGTGCCGGGCGGCTGCACGCCGAGCCCGAGGAAGGACAGCGAGGTCTCGAGCAGGATCGTGCCGGGGAAGTTGAGCGTGGCCTGCACGATGAGCGCGGCCAGGATGTTGGGCAGCAGGTGGCGCAGCACCACCCGCGAGGTCCGCGCGCCCAGCGCCTCGACCGCCTGGATATAGTCCGCCTCCTGCTCGGAGACGACAAGCCCGCGCGCCAGCCGCGTATAGCGGTCCCAGCCGTCGACGCTGACCAGCACGACGAAGAGCACGATGCTGTTGCCGAAGAAGGCGAGCATGGTCAGCGCCAGGAACAGCGCCGGAATCGCCGCCTGCGCATCGACCGCCATCATGATCGCCTGGTCGACCAGCCCCTTGAAGCGCGCCGCGACGAAGCCGAGCGCCGTGCCGAACACCGCGCCGATCAGCGTGCCCAGCACGGCGATCAGGATCGAGGTGCGCACCGCGAAGACGAGACGGCTCAGGATGTCGCGCCCGAGCTGGTCGGTGCCGAGCCAGTAGACATGTCCGCCGCTCTCGTGCAGCGGCGGCTTGAGCCGCGCCGTCAGGTCCTGGGCGGTGTAGGGCAGGGGCGCCAGCCAGTCGGCGAGGATCGCGACGAGCACGATGAAGGCGAGGAACGCGGCCGCGAGGCGCACGACCGGGGACATTCGGGCGTGGCGTCTCCGGCGCGCCGGGGCGGCGGCGAGGGGGGCTGCCTGCACGCTCATGCCTGCGCTCCCGCCGCGCGCCGGAATCCGCCGAGGCGCGGATCGACGAGGATGTGCAGGATGTCGACGAGCAGGTTCGCGCCGACCATGACGAAGGTGATCGTCAGGATGACGGCCTGGACCACCGCGAGATCGCGGGTCGAGACGGAATCGACCAGCAGCCGCCCGATTCCGGGCCAGGCGAAGATGGTCTCGACCACGGCCGAGCCGGCGAGGATGTGGCCGATCTCGATGCCGAGGAACATCAGCAGCGGCACCGCCGCGTTCGGCAGGGCATGGCGCAGCAGAATGCCGAAGGGGAGCACGCCGCGTCCCCGTGCCGCGCGGATGAAGGGCTTGCCCAGCACCTCGAGCGTGGCCGTCCGGGCGAAGCGCGCCAGCCGTCCGGCGAGCGGCAGGGCCAGCGTCACGGTCGGCAGGATGAGATGCCAGGGCGTGTCGGAGCCCGCCGAGGGCAGCACGCGCAGCTTCAGAGCGAAGAGCAGGATGAGCAGGATGCCGAGGAAGAAGATCGGGATCGCGTAACCGAACACGGCCGAGGCCATGGCCAGCCGGTCGACCGCGCTGTTGTGGCGCAGCGCCGCCAGCATGCCGAGCGGCAGGCCGATCACCAGGGCGAGCATCAGCGCCGAGCCGCCGAGCAGCGCCGTCTTGGGCAGGGCCTCGATCACGGCGTCGAAGGCCGGCCGCTCATCGGCGAAGGAGAGGCCGAAATCGCCGCGCGCCGCGCTCAGCAGATAGCGGCCGTACTGCTCGGCGAGCGGCCGGTCGAGCCCCCAGAGCTCGCGGTAATAGGCGCGCACGTCCGGCGGCGTGTCGATCGACAGCATGATGTCGGCGGGGTCGCCGGCCAGCCGCAGGGCGATGAACACGCCGGAGACGCAGATGAGGAGGGTCAGGATGGCGCGCCCTGCGCGCAGGGCCAGAAAGCGCAGCATGCTCGCGACGGGACCGGACTCGACGATGACGGAGCGCGCTTCTGGTCGCCGGGACATGACAGCAGCATGACGATGCGAGCCCGCCGTGCCGCGCGGCGGCCGGTGGCTATCGCCCGGATCGGCGCCGTCCGAACTCGCTGCGCAGGAAGAACACCGTCGCGCCGATGGCGAGCGCCGCCAGCGCGAACCAGGTCAGCGCATAAACCAGATGATTGTTGCGAAAGGCGATCTGCGTCAGCCCGCCGACCGGACCGTCCTTCACGCTCGAGCCGGCATCGGCGTCGACGAAATAGGGCGCGACGTCGGACAGGCCGCGCGCCTGCGCGATCGCGGCAACGTCGCGGCTGTACCAGCGGTTGCCGGCGGGATCGTTCGCGCGCAGGAAGGCGCCGCCCGGCTCGGTCAGCCGCAACAGCCCGCTGAGGGAGACCGGGCCGGCGATCTGGCCGGCACTGCGGCTCGCCGGCTCGCGCCGCTCCGCCGGAACGAAGCCGCGATTGACGATCACGAGGGTTCCGTCGGCGCGCTCGAGCGGCGTCAGCACCCAGTAGCCCGGGCCGAGATCGGTCACGGCCTGGGTCAGGGTCTCGGCCTCGTGGAGGAAGCGGCCTTCGAGCCGGACATGACGGTATTCGTCGCTTGTGGCGCTGATGCCGGCCCAGAGGTCGCGATCGGGCGTCTCGACCGGCGGCGCCGTCACGCGGGCCTCGACACGCGCGATCAGGTCGCGCTTCCAGCCGAGCCGCTGGACCTGCCAGCTTCCGAGGCCGATCAGCAAAATGCTCGCCACCACGAGGGTGGCGAGCATCGCGATACGCCGTCCGGTACGGGGGCGGAGCATCTCCGTCGCGTCCGGAGCGTCGGGCCCGCTCATGCCGGTCAGGGCAGGTTCTTGGCGTGTTCCGGGCTCATCGGCATCATGTTGGTGTCGAGATGCGTCATGACCCAGAGGGAGCCGACCAGCGCGATCACGACGATGATGACCGTGAAGATCAGCGCCATCAGCGTCCAGCCGCCTTCGGCCTTGCCGTTCATATGGAGGAAATAGACCATGTGAACGATGATCTGTACGGCGCCGAATGCCATCACCACCAGGGCGGTGGTCAGGTTGCTGGAGAGGACGTTGCCCATCACCAGCCAGAACGGGATGACGGTCAGGACGACCGAGGCGACGAAGCCGATGACATAGCTGCGCAGCGAGCCGTGCGGCGCCTCATGGCCGTGGTCGTGGTCGTGGCCGTGGTCGTGGCCATGGGCGTGACCGTGCCCGGTGGGAGCGTGGGCGCTCATTTCAGGACTCCCATGAGGTAGACGAAGGAGAAGACGCCGATCCAGACCACGTCGAGGAAGTGCCAGAACATGCTCAGGCACATCATGCGGCGGCGGTTCTCCGGGATCAGGCCCTTCTTGATGATCTGTCCGACGAGCACGAACATCCAGATCAGGCCGAAGGTCACGTGCAGGCCGTGCGTGCCGACCAGCGTGAAGAACGACGACAGGAAGGCGCTGCGCCAGGGGCCGGCGCCCTCGTGGATCAGGTGGTTGAACTCGTAGAGCTCGAGCCCGAGGAAGGCGAAGCCGAACAGCGAGGTCACGCCGAGCCAGAACAGCGTCATCTCGCGCTTGCCCTTCTCCATCTCCAGCATGGCGAAGCCGAAGGTGATGGAGGAGAACAGCAGCATGAAGGTGTTGATCAGGATCAGCTTCAGATCGAAGAGATCCGCCGGCGTCGGGCCGGCCGCGAAGTTGCGGCCGACGACGGCATGGGTGGCGAAGAGGACTGCGAAGATCAGGCAGTCGCTCATCAGGTAGATCCAGAACCCCAGCGAGGTCCCGTTCTCCGGATGGTGGTCCTCGGTCAGGTAGAACTCCGGCTGTTCGCCGGCGGTCTGGGCGGATGCGTGCGCCATGGTGGTCGTCCTTCCCTGCCGGCTCAGGCGGTCTGCTGGGCCAGCAGGCGGGTGCGGGCGTCTTCCGCCTTCACCACCTCTTCGGCGGGGATGTGGAAGTCGCGGTCATAGTTGAAGGTGTGGATGATCGCGGTGGCGATCAGCGCGACGAAGCAGACGGCGACGGGCAGCCACATGTGCCAGATCAGCGTGAAGCCGAGCGCCGTGCTGATGCCGGCCAGGACGACGCCCGCCCAGGTGTTCTTCGGCATGTGGATCGGCTTGAAGCCCTCCAGCGGACGGACATAGCCGCGCTTCTTCATGTCCCACCACGCATCGAGGTCGTGGACGCGGGGCGTGAAGGCGAAGTTGTAGTCCGGCGGCGGCGAGGAGGTCGCCCATTCCAGGGTGCGGCCGTCCCACGGGTCGCCGGTGGTGTCGCGCAGCTCCTCGCGCTTCCAGATCGCGACCGCGATCTGCAGCAGGAAGGCCAGGATGCCGAGGGCGACGATGGCCGCGCCCAGCGCCGCGACCAGGAAGAACGGCTGCAGCGACGTGTCCTCGAACTGGCTGAGCCGGCGCGTCACGCCCATCAGGCCCATGATGTAGAGCGGCATGAAGGCGAGCCAGAACCCGACGAACCAGCACCAGAACGAGACCTTGCCCCAGAACGGATCGAGCTTGAAGCCGAAGGCCTTCGGGAACCAGTAGACGATGCCGGCGAACAGGCCGAACACCACGCCGCCGATGATCGTGTTGTGGAAGTGGGCGATCAGGAACAGGCTGTTGTGCAGCACGAAGTCGGCCGGGGGCACGGCGAGCAGAACGCCGGTCATGCCGCCGACTGCGAAGGTCACCATGAAGCCGACGGTCCACAGCATCGGCACTTCGAAGCGGATGCGGCCGCGATACATGGTGAACAGCCAGTTGAACATCTTCGCGCCCGTCGGGATCGAGATGATCATGGTCGTGATGCCGAAGAAGGCGTTCACGCTGGCCCCGGCGCCCATCGTGAAGAAGTGGTGCAGCCAGACGAGGTAGGACAGGATCATGATGACGCAGGTGGCGTACACCATCGACGCGTAGCCGAAGAGCCGCTTTCCGCAATAGGTCGCGACCACCTCCGAGAAGATGCCGAAGGCCGGCAGGACGAGGATGTAGACCTCCGGGTGGCCCCAGATCCAGATCAGGTTCACGTACATCATCGGGTTGCCGCCGAGATCGTTCGTGA
>QFQY01000101.1 GCA_003248805.1 Chelatococcus sp.
TCCTGACCTTCATCCTGGCGATGAACGCCTATGCCACGCCGGTCCTGCTCGGCGGCCCGAAATTCCAGACCATGGGCCCCCTCGTCTACGGGCAGTTCGCCCAGCAGAACAACTGGCCCTTCGGCGGCGCCATCTCCTTCATCCTGATGGCCGCGACGCTGCTGCTGACGGTCGCCGCCAATCTCATCGTGCAGAGGCGCTACCGTTGACCGGGTGGGCCGCTCCGACTGGCGCGGCCTCCCCCGACGCCCTACAATCCGGGCATGAACATCACCTCCGCCCTCGTCCCGATCGCGGTCGGCACCGTCGCCGTGGTGCTGGTGCTTGGCCTCGTCAACATGATGCGGGGCGGCAACCCGCAGCGCTCGCAACGGCTGATGCAGTGGCGCGTCAACCTGCAGTTCCTCGCGATCATCGTCATCATGCTGGTCGTCTGGTTCCGCAGTGGCTGAACGGGCGCCGCGCCGCACTGTCCACAGCCGCTTTGCCGCAGGCGATCAAGCCAACTCATTCACAAATAAAGTGAATTTGTTCACGCGCCGACCTTGCGTCAGCGCGACTGCCACATTCCCGACACAGGTCTGTGTGCTTCACTAACGCCCGTTCGGTCCGAGAGACAAACGACTTTCATGGTTCGCGTCGCGCTATCCCTGCTCGCCGGCTTGCTGGCGGCCTCGCCTTTGGTGGCCCGGGCGCAGTCTCTCCCCGCCGGTGTCTCGAACTATGCCCCCGCGACGCAGTCTCCCTCATCCGCCTGGGAGGCCCGCTTCGGCGCCGGCTTCTCCAATCCCGGCGGCCGCGAGGACGGTCTGGCCAATCTCGGCGCCGACCTGCTGACGCCGCGTGTCGCGACGCTCGACGATCGCTTCGCCGCCATGCTGGTTCCGCGCTTCAATCTCGGCACCAGCCTCAACCTCAACGGCACCCGCTTCGCCTATGCCGGAGCGACCTGGACCTTCGACCTCGCCAGCAACGTCTTCCTGGAGGCCAGCCTCGGCGCGGCGGTCAACGACGGCAAGACCGGGGCGATCGTGCCCGACAACCGCCTGAGCCTGGGCTGCAACACGGGTGCGCGCGCCGCAGGCGCGCTCGGCTTCCGCCTCAGCGACCGCTGGAGCGTCGTCACCACCCTCGAGCATTTCAGCACGGCGGGCTGCTCCGACCGCACCGGCAACACGCCACGCGGCCCCGCCAATATCGGCGCGCGCCTCGGCTATACCTTCTGAATCACACCGCAGCGGCCGGCGTGCCCGGCCGATGGGCAGGCGATATCGCGTCGTCGCGCTTTCGTTGCGTCGACGGCGCGCTATAACGTCGCGATGGTCAAGCTCAACCGCATCTACACCCGCACCGGCGACGACGGCACGACCGGACTCACCTCCGGCCCGCGACGGCCGAAATACGACCTTCGCGTCGAGGCCTATGGCACGGTCGACGAGACCAATGCCTGCATCGGCCTGGCGCGGCTGCACGCCGCGCTGGAAGACCCGGACATCGACGCGATGCTGGCGCGCATCAGCAACGACCTGTTCGATCTGGGGGCGGACCTGTCCACGCCCGACGATGGAAAGCCGCCGGCCTTCGAGCCTCTCCGGATCGTCCAGAGCCAGGTCGACCGGCTCGAGGCCGATATCGACGCCTTGAACGGAACGCTGCCCCCGCTACGCTCCTTCGTGCTGCCGGGAGGCACGCCGGCCGCGACGCATCTCCATCTCGCGCGCACCGTGAGCCGCCGCGCCGAGCGGCTGGTCGCGGCACTCGCCGCCACGCCCGGGGAAGTCGTCGGCGCGCCGGCCCTGCGCTACCTCAATCGCCTCTCGGACCTTCTGTTCGTCGCCTCGCGCTATCTCAACGCCAAGGCTGCGGGCGACGTTCTCTGGGTGCCGGGGCAGAACCGTTAGGACGGGTGCGCGATGTTCGTTCCGCTTCATGACGGTGTCCCGCTGCGCTTCATGCGCACGCCCTATGTCACCTATCTGCTGATCGGCGCCTGCATCCTCATCCAGCTCGGTCTCTGGTTCGTGCCGACCGGCGAAGGGTCGATCGCGATCATGGCCGGTTTCGGCATGATCCCGTCCGTGCTGTTCGGCACCGCCGAGCTCCCGGGCGAGCTGGTGCGCCTGCCCGCATGGCTGACGCCCGTCAGCTCCGTGCTGATCCATGCGAGCTTCGCCCATCTCGTCGGCAACATGCTGTTCCTCTGGGTCTTCGGCGACAATGTCGAGGATGCGATGGGCCATGCCCGCTTCCTCCTGTTCTTCTTTCTCTGCGCGCTGGGGGGCGCCCTGCTGCACGCGGCGACGAACCCCGCCTCCGACCAGCCGCTCGTCGGCGCCTCGGGCGCCATTTCCGGCGTCATCGCCGCCTATCTGATGCTGTATCCCCAGGTCCGGATCTGGGGTCTGGCCTTCAAATGGATTCCGCTGCACCTGCCGGCGATCTATGTGCTCGGCGCCTGGATCATGCTGCAGCTGGCCGCCGCGTTCTTCGATCCGCAGGGCAATATCGGCTGGTGGGCGCATCTCGGAGGCCTCGCGACCGGGGCCGCGCTGACGCCGCTTTTCGTCCACCGCAGCGTGCCGCTGTTCGGGCGCGCCGCGCGCGGCTGACAGGGCCGCGGCGACGGCATGACGCACCGGCCGGCGGCCTCCTCAGAATAGTTCCAGATGGGACGGCAACCGATGCGCTGCCACGGCCGGGCCGCCGTGAACACGGCGTTGACAAGCGCGAAGCGCCATCGTTACGGTCCCCGCGCATTCCAGCCGAAGGCCGCGATGCCGCCGTGCCGCCCTCCGGCGCACGGTCTCGGTCGCATCTCTTCTGAACGGTGATATGACGATGAAGATACTGGTGCCCGTGAAGCGGGTCGTCGACTACAACGTGAAGATCCGCGTGAAGGCCGACGGCTCGGGCGTCGAACTCGCGAACGTGAAGATGTCGATGAATCCCTTCGACGAGATCGCGGTCGAAGAAGCGCTTCGCCTGAAGGAAGCCGGCAAGGCGACCGAGGTGGTCGTGGTCTCGATCGGCCCGGCGCAGGCGGCCGAGACCATCCGCACGGGTCTGGCGATGGGCGCCGATCGCGGCATCCTCGTCAAGGTCGACGGCACGGTCGAGCCGCTGGCGGTCGCCAAGCTGCTGAAGAAGGTGGTCGAGCAGGAAGCTCCCGGCCTCGTCATTCTCGGCAAGCAGGCGATCGACGACGACTGCAACCAGACCGGCCAGATGCTCGCCGCCCTGCTGGGCTGGCCACAGGGCACGTTTGCCTCCAAGGTCGAGCTCTCCGCGGATGGCGTGGACGTCACCCGCGAGGTCGACGGCGGCCTGCAGACGGTCTCCCTCAAGCTGCCCGCGATCGTGACGACCGATCTGCGCCTGAACGAGCCGCGCTACGCCTCGCTGCCCAACATCATGAAGGCGAAGAAGAAGCCGCTCGACGAGACCTCCGCCGAGACGCTCGGCGTCGATGTCGCCCCGCGCTTGAAGGTCCTGAAGACCGTCGAGCCCGCCGGCCGCTCGGCCGGCGTGAAGGTCGCCTCCGTCGCCGAACTCGTCTCCAAGCTCAAGAACGAAGCGGGGGTGCTGTGATGGCCACGCTGCTGATCGCCGAACACGACAACGTCTCGGTCAAGGACGCCACCGCCAAGGCCCTGACCGCCGCCAGGGCGCTGGGCGCGCCGGTCCATGTCCTCGTCGCCGGCCAGGGCGCGAAGGCCGCCGCCGACGCCGCCGCCCGGCTCGAAGGCGTCGAGAAGGTGCTGCTCGCGGATGACGCGGCCTATGGCCATGCGCTCGCCGAGCCGCTCGCCGCGCTGGTCGCCAAGCTCGCCGCCGGCTACGACGCCGTGGTCGCGCCCTCGACCACGACCGGCAAGAACGTGCTGCCGCGCGTCGCCGCCCTGCTCGACGTGATGCAGGTCTCGGATGTGATGAAGGTCGTCTCGCCCGACACCTTCGAGCGCCCGGTCTATGCCGGCAACGCGATCCAGACCGTGCAGGCGACCGACGCCAAGAAGCTGCTGACGGTCCGCACCGCCTCCTTCCAGGCCACCGGCGAAGGCGGCTCGGCTCCGGTCGAGACGGTCGGCGCCGCGGAGAATCCCGGCCTCTCGACCTTTAAGGGCGAGGAGGTCGCGAAGTCCGACCGTCCGGAGCTGGCTTCCGCGAAGATCATCGTCTCGGGCGGCCGCGCGCTCGGCTCGGCCGAGAATTTCACCAAGGTGATCGAGCCCGTCGCCGACAAGCTCGGCGCCGCCATGGGCGCGTCGCGCGCGGCGGTCGATGCCGGCTACGCTCCCAACGACTGGCAGGTCGGCCAGACCGGCAAGGTGGTGGCGCCCGAGCTCTATGTCGCGGTCGGCATCTCCGGCGCGATCCAGCACCTCGCCGGCATGAAGGACTCCAAGGTCATCGTCGCGATCAACAAGGACGAAGAGGCGCCGATCTTCCAGATCGCCGACTACGGCCTCGTCGGCGATCTCTTCGCCATCATGCCCGAGCTCGAAGCGGAACTCGCCAAAGCCGGCAAGTGACGCCGGGCGAAGGTCGCTGAACCCATAGGCGGACCGGCCTCCGGCCGCCCGTCGTTACGGACCGCCCCATGGGGCGGTCCGCTCCCCGCCTCCCCGCGAGGCGCAAGCAATAGCCCGGATGGATCGGAACATGTCGGACCACGCGATCAGGACGATCGGCATCATCGGTGCGGGTCAGATGGGCAACGGCATCGCCCATGTCGCGGCGGTCGCCGGTTTCGACGTGAAGCTTCACGACGTCGCCGAGGAACGCATCAAGTCCGCGCTTGCGACGATCGACGGCAACATGGCGCGCCAGGTCGCCAAGGGCGTGATCGCCGACGATATCCGCCGCGGCGCCATGGCGAAGATCGCCGCCGCGCCCAGGCTCGAGGACTTCGGCGACTGCGACATCGTCATCGAGGCCGCGACGGAGAACGAGGAGGTCAAGCGCAAGATCTTCACCTCCGTATGCCCCCACATCAAGCCGACCGCGATTCTGGCCTCGAACACCTCGTCGATCTCGATCACGCGGCTGGCCGCCGCGACCGACCGGCCCGAGCGCTTCATCGGCATCCATTTCATGAACCCGGTCCCGCTGATGCAGCTCGTCGAGCTGATCCGCGGCATCGCGACCGACGACCAGACCTTCGAGCTGTCCAAGGACCTGGTCGCCAAGCTCCACAAGACCGTGTCGGTCTCGGAGGATTTCCCGGCCTTCATCGTCAACCGCATCCTGCTGCCGATGATCAACGAGGCCGTCTACACGCTCTATGAGGGCGTCGGCTCCGTCGATGCGATCGACACCGCCATGCGGCTCGGCGCGAACCATCCGATGGGACCGCTCCAGCTCGCCGACTTCATCGGCCTCGACACCTGCCTTTCGGTGATGCAGGTGCTCCATGACGGCCTGGCCGATTCCAAATATCGCCCCTGCCCGCTGCTGGTGAAATATGTCGAGGCCGGCTGGCTCGGCCGCAAGACCAAGCGCGGTTTCTACGATTATCGCGGCGAAAAGCCCGTTCCGACGCGCTGAAGCCCCGGATCGGGGCCGCCTCAGCCCCGTCATTCCCCAAGGTGACCATCCCGGAACACCGGCCCGCACGGGCTGGCGTGACGCCGCTCGCCGCAGCAGTGCCGCATCCCCTTCACATTCCTGTCGCGTCGCGCTTACATTGAAGGCGTGGCGGGATTCGTCCTGCCCGACGAAGCGGAGGTGCGGCGGAGTTGACGGCGCATGTGATGCACGCGATGGCATCGCCGGACGGTTGTCCGGCGCTTGTCTTGAATGCCGACTTCCGGCCCCTGAGCTATTATCCGCTCTCGCTCTGGAGTTGGCAGGACGCGATCAAGGCGGTCTTCATGGACCGCGTGAACATCGTGTCCGAATACGACACGGTGGTGCGCAGCCCGAGCTTCGACATGAGGCTTCCCTCGGTCGTCTCGCTCAAGAGCTACATCAAGCCTTCGCGAACCCCCGCTTTCACCCGCTTCAACGTCTTCCTGCGCGATCGCTTCGCCTGCCAGTACTGCGGCACGCGCGAGGATCTGACCTTCGACCACGTGATCCCGCGCTCGAAGGGCGGCACCACGAACTGGGAGAACGTCGTGGCGGCCTGCTCGCCCTGTAACCTGCGCAAGGGCGACAAGATGCCGGCGTCGGTGGAGATGTTCCCGGCGCAAAAGCCCTATGCGCCGACGGTCAACGACCTGCACCGCAACGGCAAGCTCTTCCCGCCGAACTATCTCCACGAGAGCTGGCTCGACTATCTCTATTGGGACAGCGAGCTGGAGCCCTGAGCCGGCGCCTCACGCAACCCGGCGCAGCTTCGCGAGGCCGCCGAGAGCGAGCAGGAGGAGCCCGGCCGAGGCCAGCGCGTTCCAGCCGGCGAGCGACAGGCCGAGGAAGCGCCAGGCGGCTTCCGTGCAGGACACGACCCGCGTCGTGTTCAACTGCTTCATGAAATCCTGGACGCCTCCCGCCAGCGGGGCCGCCGTGCCGCCGCAGTCGTTCGGACCCGCGAACCAGCCCCATTCGACACCGGCATGGTACACGCCGAGGCCGGTGCTCCAGAGCATCAGACCCGCCAGGGCCAGGAGCACCAGCCCCTGCAGCCGCCCCGAGCGCGCCACGGCAGCGCCGGCCAGCGCCAGGCCGATCGCCGCATAGTGCGGCAGCCGCTGCTCGAGGCAGAGCTTGCACGGGCGCAGATGCAGGACGAGCTCGAAGAACCAGGCGCCTGCGATCAGAGCCAGCGAGCCCAGCCCGATCAGCAGGATGAGGCGGCGTGGAGACAGCGCGGAACGTGCGCCTCGCGGCATGTCGGCAGGAAAACTCGTCATCGGATCGGCTCAGCAGGAGAGAAGCTGGCCGGACCCTGCGACCAGCTTGAGGCCGAAATAAAGCAGTATCAGCGCTCCGGCCCCCGCGATCGCGATCACTTTCAGGCGATGTTCGATGAAGTGGCGGATCGTGTCGCCATAGCGCCGCAGCAGCAGCGCGAGCAGGAAGAAGCGCGCCCCGCGGGCGAGAATGCAGGAGATGACGAAGAAGGCCAGCCCGATATGGACGACGCCCGCCAGGATGGTCACGACCTTGATCGGCGGCAGATGCGCCAGCCCCGAGGTGGTCAGCAGGATCAGCGTCGTGTCGGGCCCGGCGCAGGCCCTCAGCGTCTCGAAGGCGTCGAGCTTGCCGTAGAAGGCCAGCACCGGCCGCGCGATCGCCTCGAAGGCGTAATAGCCGAGCGCATATCCCGCGATACCGCCCAGCGTCGAGAACAGCGTCGCGATCAAAGCGAACCGATAGGCGAGCCAGGGCCGCGCCAGCGCCATCGGCACGAACAGGACATCGGCCGGAATCAGGAAGAACGAGCTCTCGACGAAGGCCACGGCGCCGAGCCAGCGCTCCGCGCGCGGCCGCGAGGCCAGCGACATCGTCCATGTATACAGCCGCCGGATCAGGCTCGGCTTGACGGCCGAGGGGGAGCCGGAACGCGTCTGATCCATGCCTCGCCTGCTCCGATCTTCGGCCCCGCCGACAGAACCGGAGCACGGGGTGATCTAGCGGCAGGGAGCGGCTGCGTCCATCCGCAGCCCGATCATTTCGGCGCGATGCAGCCGATTGACCCGGCACGGCCGCTCGCTATAGTCCGGCGGCTCTCGCGAGAGCCCCTGTGGCGGAATTGGTAGACGCGCTCGACTCAAAATCGAGTTCCGCAAGGAGTGCTGGTTCGATCCCGGCCAGGG
>QFQY01000102.1 GCA_003248805.1 Chelatococcus sp.
AAGCCCATATGCGCCACCGAGGAGTAGGCGATCAGCTTCTTGATGTCCTCCTGCATCAGCGCCACCAGCGAGGTGTAGACGATGGCGATGACGGAGAGCGCGAAGACCAGCGGCGCGAAATAGGCCGAGGCCTCCGGGAACATCGGGATCGAGAAGCGGATGAAGCCGTAGCCGCCCATCTTCAGCAGGATGGCGGCCAGGATCACCGAGCCGGCCGTCGGCGCCTCGACGTGGGCGTCCGGCAGCCAGGTGTGGACCGGCCACATCGGCATCTTCACCGCGAAGGAGGCGAAGAAGGCGACCCACAGCCACTTCTGCATCTCGGAGGGGAACTTGTGCGCCAGCAGCGTCGGGATGTCGGTGGTGCCGGCGTTCCAATACATCGCCATCACGGCCAGCAGCATCAGCACCGAGCCGAGCAGCGTGTAGAGGAAGAACTTGTAGGAGGCGTAGACGCGCCGCTTGCCGCCCCAGATGCCGATGATCAGGAACATCGGGATCAGGCCGGCCTCGAAGAACAGGTAGAACAGCACGAGGTCGAGCGCCGCGAAGACGCCGATCATCAGCGTCTCGAGGATCAGGAAGGCGACCATGTACTCCCGCACCCGCTTCTCGACCGAGGTCCAGGAAGCGAGGATGCAGAACGGCATCAGGAACGCCGTCAGCACGATGAAGGGGAAGGAGAAGCCGTCGACGCCGAGCTTGAAGGCGATCTTGTCGGAGACCCAGGCATGGGTCTCGACCATCTGGAAGCCGGGATTGGCGGTGTCGAAGCGGCCCCAGGCGACGCAGGCGAGCACGAAGGTCAGCACCGTGGTGACCAGGGCCGCCCAACGCGCATTGGAGTCGACCGACGCCTGATCGCCGCGCTGCGCCAGGATGAACGCCGCGCCGACCAGCGGCAGGACGAGAAGACCGGTGAGGATACCGAAGCCGAACATCATCTCACCCGCGCACGAGATACCAGGTCACCAGGCCCGCGACGCCGATCAGCATCGCGAAGGCATAGTGATAGAGATAGCCGGTCTGGAGACGCACCACGCGGTTCGTCACATCGACCACACGCGCCGAGACACCGTCCGGCCCGAGGCCATCGATGACCATCCCGTCGCCCTTCTTCCAAAGGAACTTTCCGAGCCACATGGCCGGCTTCACGAACAGGAAGTCGTAGATTTCGTCGAAGTACCACTTGTTGAGCAGGAAGCGGTACAGGATCGGGTTCGCCGCGGCGAGCCGCCCCGGGATCGACGGGCTGATCACGTAGAACCACAGCGCGAACAGGAAGCCGACGACCATCGCCACGAAGGGCGACCAGACGACCCATTTCGGCACCTCGTGCATCGCGTGCAGGATGTGGTTGTCCTTGCCAATGAACAGCGCCGACTTCCAGAAATGCTCGAAGTCGTGGCCGATGAAAGCTTCCTTGAAGGTGAAGCCGGCGACGATCGCGCCGATCGAGAGCACCGCGAGCGGGATCAGCATGACGAGCGGGCTCTCATGCGGCGTGTGGTCATGGCCGTGACCGTGCCCGTGATCGTCATGCGCATGGGCATGGGCATGGTCGTCATGGCCGTGCGCGGCATGGCCGTGGTCGTCGTGCCCGTGGCCGGCCCAGCGCGGCTTGCCCTCGAAGGTCATGAAGTACAGGCGCCAGGAATAGAAGGAGGTGAAGCAGGCCGCCACGACCAGCAGCACGAAGGCGTACTCGCCGGCGAAGCCCTTATGCGCGGCGAAGGCGCTCTCGATGATCGCGTCCTTCGAGAAGTAGCCGGCGGTGAGCGGGAAGCCGGTCAGAGCCAGCGTGCCGATCGTCATCGCGAGGGCGGTCAGCGGGATATGCTTCCGCAGTCCGCCCATGTTCCGCATGTCCTGCTCGTGGTGCATCGCGTGGATGACCGAGCCGGCGCCGAGGAACAGCAGCGCCTTGAAGAAGGCGTGGGTGAAGAGGTGGAAGACGCCCGCGCCATAATTGCCGACGCCGAGCGCGACGAACATGTAGCCGAGCTGCGAGCAGGTCGAATAGGCGATGACGCGCTTGATGTCGTTCTGCACCAGGCCGACCGTCGCGGCGAAGAAGGCGGTGGTCGCGCCGATGACGACGACGACGGTCAGCGCATCGGGCGCGTATTCGAAGATCGGCGACAGGCGCGCGACCATGAACACGCCGGCGGTGACCATCGTCGCGGCATGGATCAGGGCCGAGACCGGGGTCGGGCCCTCCATCGCGTCCGGCAGCCAGGTGTGCAGCAGGAGTTGCGCCGACTTGCCCATCGCGCCGACGAACAGCAGCAGCGAGGCGAGCGTCAGCGCATGCCAGTCATGGCCGAGGAAGCGGAAGCTCTGGGTGGTGAGTTCGGCAACGCGCGGGAAGATGCCGTCGAACGCGACCGAGCCGAACAGCACGAACACCAGGAACATGCCGAGCGAGAAGCCGAAATCGCCGACGCGGTTGACGATGAACGCCTTCATCGCCGCGGCGTTGGCCGAGGGCTTCTGGTACCAGAAGCCGATCAGCAGATAGGAGGCGAGGCCGACGCCCTCCCAACCGAAGAACATCTGGACCAGGTTGTCCGACGTCACCAGCATGAGCATGGCGAAGGTGAAGAGCGAGAGATAGGCGAAGAAGCGCGGCCGGTGCGGATCCTCGTGCATGTAGCCGATCGAGTAGAGATGCACGAGCGACGACACGGTGTTGACCACGACCAGCATGACCACGGTCAGCGTGTCGATGCGGAAGGCCCAGTCGACCCTCAGCGCACCCGACGCCATCCAGGTCGCGACCTGCACGCGGGTGGTTCCGGCGCCGAAGCCGACATTGACGAAGGCGACCCAGGACAGCAGCGCCGAGACGAAGAGCAGCGAGGTCGTGACGATCTCGGAGGCGCGCGCGCCGATCAGGCGGCCGAACAGGCCGGCGATCAGGAAGCCGATCAGGGGGAGGAAGACGATCGCGTGATACATGGTCGTGAGGTCCAGGCGCCCTGCGGCGCTCAGCCTTTCATCATGTTGATGTCTTCCACCGCGATCGAGCCGCGGTTGCGGAAGTAGACGACGAGAATGGCGAGGCCGATCGCGGCCTCGGCCGCCGCCACCGTCAGGACGAGCATCGCGAAGATCTGGCCGACGAGGTCGCCCAGGAAGCTCGAGAAGGCGACGAAGTTGATGTTGACCGCGAGCAGGATGAGCTCGACCGACATCAGGATGACGATGATGTTCTTGCGGTTGACGAAGATGCCGAGCACGCCGAGCGTGAACAGGATCGCAGCGACTGCGAGATAATGGCCCAGTCCGATCATCACGCCATCTCCTCCGGCACGCCGGCCCGCGACGGAACCTGCTTGACCTCCATGGCGGCCTCCTTGGTCCGGGCGTTCTGCGTCGGGATGTCCTGACGCTTCACGCCGGGCTTCTCGCGCAGGGTCAGCACGATCGCGCCGATCATCGCGACGAGCAGCACGAGGCCGGCCGCCTGGAAGTAATAGACATACTGGGTGTAGAGCACCCGCCCGATCGCCTCGGTATTGGTGATGCCGGCGGGAATGGCCGCGACGGGCGCCTTGACGATCTGCGGGTCGATGACCCAGGCGCCGACGACGAGCAGCAGCTCGACCGCGAAGATGAAGCCGATCAGCGCGCCGATCGGCAGGTAGTTCAGGAAGCCCTGGCGGAACTCGGCGAAGTCGACGTCGAGCATCATCACCACGAAGAGGAAGAGCACGGCGACGGCGCCGACATAGACGACGACCAGCAGCATCGCGAGGAACTCGGCCCCGAGCAGCAGGAAGAGCCCCGCCGCGTTGACGAATGCGAGGATCAGGTACAGCACCGAATGAACGGGGTTGCGTGAAGTCACCACCATGAACGCGGAGGCGACCGTCACGCCCGCGAACAGATAGAAGAAAGCCGCTGCGGCATTCATCTCGGCCAGCCTTTCCGCCCCCAGAAGGGCGGCCCTCGTTTCGTTCACGCTCCGGGACTCGAGCCCCGTCGCAGTTTTGAGCGTCTATAGTCAGGCCCGCCGGACGCGACAACCGCGCGGCGGATCTGGCTTCACCTCGTCATGGTCGGCCTCGAGCCGACCATCTCCTGCCGGAGATTCTCGGGTCTGCGCTCCGCTTCGCCCGAGAATGACGCTTGTCTCACCGATACGGCGCATCCATCGCGATGTTGCGCGCGATCTCGCGTTCCCAGCGCGCGCCGTTCGCGAGCAGCTTGTCCTTGTCGTAGAACAGCTCCTCGCGGGTCTCGGTCGCGAACTCGAAATTCGGCCCCTCGACGATCGCATCCACCGGGCAGGCTTCCTGGCAGAAGCCGCAATAGATGCACTTCGTCATGTCGATATCATACCGCGTCGTGCGACGGGTGCCGTCGTTGCGGCGCGGGCCGGCCTCGATGGTGATGGCCTGCGCCGGGCAGATCGCCTCGCAGAGCTTGCAGGCGATGCAGCGTTCCTCGCCGTTCGGATAGCGGCGCAGAGCGTGCTCGCCACGGAAACGCGGGCTGAGCTGCCCCTTCTCGAAGGGGTAGTTCAGCGTCGCCTTCGGCTTGAAGAAGTAGCGCATCGAGAGCGCGAACGCCCCGACGAACTCCTTCAGCAGCAGGCCCTTGGCGGCTTGCGCGAGTGACATCGCCTTCAGTCCTTCCACACTCAGCCGAACGCCGTTCGGCCGATCACATAACCAAGGACGGGCGTGACGCCGATCATCATCACGGCCAGCACCGCCCTCGTCCATCCGATGCGCCGCTCATAGGCGTCGCGTTCCTCATCGGTCGTCGACGTGTCGGTCCGGCGCAAACCGCCGACCACCAGCCCGGCAACGACCCTGTATTCCACCAGTCCGATCCCCAGGCCGACCAGCGCGCCGATCATGCCCGGAGAGAACTCGATCACCGTACCGGCCCCCAGCCCGTGAGCTGCAGCACCAGCGCCACGATCACCACGCAGGCAAGCGAGAGCGGCAGGAAGACCTTCCAGCCCAGCCGCATCAGCTGGTCGTAGCGGTAGCGCGGCACGAAGGCCTTCACCATCGCGAACATGAAGAACACGAGGCAGACCTTGAGCGCGAACCAGAACACGCCCGGCAGCCAGGTGAAGGGCGGCAGCGCCACCGGCGGCGCCCAGCCCCCGAGGAACAGGATCGTCGTCAGCGAGCACATGGTCATGATCGCCACGTATTCGCCGAGCATGAACAGCAGATACGGCGTCGAGGAATACTCGACCATGAAGCCGGCGACGAGCTCGGATTCCGCTTCCGCGAGGTCGAAGGGCGGCCGGTTCGTCTCGGCCAGCGCGGAGACGAAGAAGACGACGAACATCGGGAACAGCGGCAGGAAGTACCAGTTCAGGATGCTCAGCCAGGGCACGCCCAGCGCATGGGCCAGGCCGCGCGTCTGCTGCGCCTCGACGATCGCCGAGAGGTTCAGCGAGCCGACGCAGAGCAGGACGGTGACGATGACGAAGCCGATCGAGACCTCGTAGGAGACCATCTGCGCCGCCGAGCGCAGCGCGCTCATGAAGGGGTATTTCGAGTTCGAGGCCCAGCCGGCCATGATGATGCCGTAGACCCCGAGCGACGAGATCGCGAGGATGTAGAGCACGCCGACATTGATGTCCGCGATCGCCCAGCCTTCCGCCACCGGGATCACCGCCCAGGCGCCGAGCGCCAGAAGGCAGGAGATGAAGGGCGCGAGGATGAACAGGCCCTTGTTGGAGCCCGACGGAACGATCGGCTCCTTGAGCGCGAACTTGATCAGGTCGGCGAAGCTCTGGAACAGGCCCCAGGGGCCGACCACGTTCGGGCCGCGCCGCAGTTGCACAGCCGCCCAGATCTTGCGGTCGGCCAGCAGGATATAGGCGATGAAGATCAGCAGGCAGACCAGCAGCAGCAGGCTCTTGCCGACGGTCAGCGCGATGGCGAGGACGAGATCCCAGTTCATCTGTGCTTACTCCGCCGCCTGCGCCAGCCGGCCGGAGGCCAGCGCCGAGCATTCGGCCATCACCGCCGACGCGCGTGCGATCGGGTTGGTCTGGTAGAAATCGGACACCGGCGAGACGAAGCCCGCCTTGTCGGTCTTGCCGCCGAGCGACGCGAGGCCGCCGAGCCCGGAGGCATCGTTCACCGGCAGCACGTCGAGCGCCGCGAAATGCGGATGGGCCTGATAGAGCGCCTTGCGCAGGGCCGCCAGCGAATCGAAGGGCAGCGTCTTTCCGAGCGCGCCGGAGAGCGCGCGCAGGATCGCCCAATCCTCGCGGGCCTCGCCCGGCGGGAAGGTCGCCCGCTCGGCCATCTGCACGCGGCCCTCGGTGTTGACATAGGTCCCGGACTTCTCGGTGTAGGCCGCGCCCGGCAGAATGACGTCGGCGCGATGCGCGCCCTTGTCGCCATGCGTGCCCTGATAGACCACGAAGGCTCCCGCCGGCACCTCGACCTCGTCGGCGCCCAGCAGGAAGAGCAGGTCGAGCGCGCCGGGCTGCAACATGCCGGCGACGTCGAGGCCGCGCGATCCGTCGGCGTTCTTGCCCGGCACGAAGCCGAGATCGAGCGCGCCGACGCGGGCGGCCGCCGTATGGACGACGCCGAAGCCGTTCCAGCCCTCGGTGACCGCGCCGAGCGCCTGCGCCGCCTTGACGGCGAGCGACAGGACAGCCGCGCCGTCGGGGCGGGAGAGAGCGCCCTGCCCGACCAGCACCATGGGCTTGCTGCCCTTGGCCTGAGCGGACTTGACGAGTTCCGCGAGGCTCTCGGGCCCGGCGCCGAGATGCTCGTAGGTGTAGGTCAGGTCGGCCTTCTCGCCGATGACGCTGATCTTGAAGTCGCCGCGCAGCCAGCGCTTGCGGATGCGGGCGTTCAGGATCGGCGCCTCACGGCGCGGGTTCGAGCCGATGATCAGCAGCGAGTCGGCCTGTTCGATCCCGGCGATGCCGGCATTGAGCACATAGGAGGCGCGCCCATGTGCCGGATCGAGCGTCGTTCCGTCCTGGCGGGCATCGAGATTGGCGACGCCGAGCGAGCCGAGCAGGCTCTTCAGGGCGAACAGCTCCTCGACGGCGGCGAGATCGCCGGCGATGGCGCCGATCCGCTCGGGCTTCGCCGCCTTGACCTTGTCGGCGACGACCGCGAAGGCCTCGCTCCAGCTCGCCGGCTTCAGCGTGCCGTCCTTGCGGATATAGGGCTGGTCGAGCCGCTGGGTCTTGAGCCCGTCGACGATGTGACGGGTCTTGTCGGAGATCCACTCCTCGTTCACCGCCTCGTTGAGGCGCGGAAGGATGCGCATGACCTCGCGGCCGCGGGAGTCGACCCGGATCGCCGAGCCGACCGCATCCATCACGTCGATCGACTCGGTCTTCGACAGCTCCCAGGGACGGGCCTTGTTCTGGTAGGGCTTCGAGGTCAGCGCGCCGACCGGGCAGAGATCGACGACGTTGCCCTGCAGCTCGGAGGCCATGGCCTGCTCGAGATAGGTCGTGATCTCCATGTCCTCGCCGCGCCCGATGGCGCCGAGATCGGTGCCGCCGGCGACTTCCGTGGTGAAGCGGACGCAGCGCGTGCACTGGATGCAGCGCGTCATCGAGGTCTTGACCAGCGGGCCGATATACTTGTCCT
>QFQY01000001.1 GCA_003248805.1 Chelatococcus sp.
GAGAAGCAGGACGGCACGCCGATCAACGAGCTCTCGCTGATCGCCTTCCCGACGCGCGAGCTGTTCCAGGTCAAGATCAGGGAGTTCGACCTGATCATCTTCGACCGCTACGCCAACCAGTCGATCCTGCCGCTGCTCTATTTCGAGAACATCGTGCGCTATGTCCGCGAGGGCGGCGCGCTGCTCGTGGCGGCCGGCCCGGAATATGCCGGCTCCCAGTCCCTCTCGCGCACGCCGCTCGGCCAGATCCTGCCCGCGACGCCGGACGGCAGCGTCATCGACGAGGCCTATCGCGCCCGCGTCAGCGATCCCGGCCGGCGCCATCCCGTCACCCGCGACCTGCCGGGCTCCGAGGTCGAGCCGCCGCGCTGGGGCGAATGGCTGCGCATGGTCGGCGCCCGCGCCCGCACCGGGGCCCCGCTGATGACCGGGCCGGGCGAGCGGCCCCTTCTCATGCTCGCCCGCGAGCAGAAGGGCCGCGTCGCGCTGTTCCTGTCCGACCATGCCTGGCTCTGGGCCCGTGGCTTCCGCGACGGCGGGCCCTATCTCGACCTTCTGCGCCGCCTCAGCCACTGGCTGATGAAGGAGCCGGAGCTGGAGGAGGAGGCACTGCGCGCCAGCGCCCGCAACGGCGTCATCGAGGTCGAGCGCCAGACGCTCAGCGACAACCCGGCTCCCGTCACCATCACCGCGCCGGACGGCTCGACCCGCACCGTGCCGCTGGAGGCCGGACAGCCGGGGCTGTTCACCGCGCGCATCCCCTCCAGCGAATTCGGCCTTCACCGGATTTCCGCCGACAACCTCACGGCCTTCGCCAGCGTCGGCCCCGAGAATCCGCGCGAGCTGATGGAGGTGGTCAGCAATCCGGCGGCCCTTCAGGCGCTGGCGGAAGCGACCGGCGGCTCCTCGCGCAGGATCGGCCGGGAGAGCGGCTCGCAGGTCAACGTGCCGCGCATCGTGCCGGTGCGCGCCGGCTCCGGCTTCTCGGGCGCGGACTGGATCGGCCTGCGCATCAGCGATTCCGGCATCGTGCGCGGTGTCTCGATCTCGCCGCTCTTCGTCGGGCTGCTCGGACTGGCGCTGCTCTTCGGTGCCCTCGTCGCGGGCTGGATCGGCGAGAGTGGGCGGCGCTTCAACCGGCGACCGGACGCGGCAGCCTGAGCCTGTCGTTCCGGGGCGCTGCGCAGCAGTGAACCCGGAACCCACGACCGGATGAGCGTTGTCTTGAGCTTACGACAAGGGCATCGCCCGGTCGTGGGTTCCGGGTTCTTCGCTTCGCGAAGCCCCGGAATGACAAGAGCGCGTTATCGGATCGCCGTCACTGCCCCGCGCCGCTGCGCCAGCACGCCCTCGACCAGCTCCAGCGCCAGGAAACGGGTCGGATCGGCCGGCCCCGGCAGCACGAGCTGGCCGGGCGGGATCATCCTGAAGCCGAAGCGGGCGTAATAGGGCGCGTCGCCGACCAGCATGATCAGGTCGTGGCCATTCGCCTTCGCCGCATCGATCGAGCGGTTCATCAGGGCCGCGCCGATGCCCCGCCCCTCGAAGGCCGGATCGACCGTCAGCGGCCCCAGCATCAGCGCCGGATGCTCGCCCGCCTGCACCGGGGTGACCCGGATCGAGCCGACCAGAAAGGTCCCGACATGCGCGGCGAAGGAGAGCCCGGAATCGGCGGGCACGCCCTCGCGCAGGCGAAAGGCCGTGCGCGCGAAGCGCCCGGGCCCGAAGGCGCGCTCATGCAGCCGCTCGATGGCGGCGGAATCGGCGGGGAGTTCGTGACGGATGGCGAGCGAAAGCGAGGTCATGACGAAAGGCACCGGCAGCAGGCGACAGCGGACATGGGCAAGCACCCATGCGGGATGGGAAGCGCGTCAGCGCGCCGGTCGTCGCAGCAGGGTAAGGGCCGAAATCAGCGTCATGATGCGGCGCCTGTAGCAGAGGCCCGCCCCAGCGTCCAGAGCGCCACCGCACACCGACGTAACGCTGGACTTGCCGGCTCGGCCGCGCGATGCGAGAGCAATGCCTCGCCGAGACCCTCCTTCATGACCGACCGGGCCACCGCCTCACCGCCCGCCCCCCGCGCGCCGCTGCGCGAGGTCTTCCTGGCCTTTCTCGTCCTCGGCCTCACCTCCTTCGGCGGGCCGATCGCCCATCTCGGCTATTTCCGCACCGCCTTCGTCACCCGGCGCCGCTGGCTGACCGAGGAGGCCTATGCCGATCTCGTCGCGCTCGCCCAGTTCCTGCCCGGCCCGGCCTCGAGCCAGGTCGGCTTCGCGCTAGGCTGGCTGCGGGGCGGCCTGCCGGGCGCGCTCGTGGCCTGGGCGGCCTTCACCCTGCCCTCGGCGCTGCTGCTCGTCCTCTTCGCGCTCACCGCCGGCAGGCTGAGCGACCCTCTCGCCCTCGCGCTCGTGTCCGGCCTCAAGATCGTGGCCGTGGCGATCGTCGCCCAGGCGGTCCTCGGCATGGCGCAGAGCCTCTGTCCGGACCGCAACCGCGCCACCATCGCCGTCGCGGCCGCCGCCCTCGTCCTGACGGTGCCCGGCTCCTTCGCGCAGATCGCGGTCATCGCGTTCGGCGCGGCGGCCGGCATCGCCGTCTGCCCCGGCCAGCCGGCCGGCCATGCGGGCGCGCTGCCGCTGCGCATCTCACGCCGCGCCGGGCTCGTCGCGTTCGCCCTCTTCGCCCTGCTGCTCGTCGGCCTGCCGATCCTCGCCGCGTCCAGCGTGACGCCGGCCCTCGCCGTGGCGGACGTCTTCTATCGCGCCGGCGCGCTGGTCTTCGGCGGCGGCCATGTCGTCCTGCCGCTGCTGGAGGAAGGCGTGGTCGGCCGAGGCTGGGTCACGACCGGCGAATTCCTCACCGGCTACGGCATCACCCAGGCCATGCCGGGGCCGCTCTTCACCTTCGCCGCCTATCTCGGCGCCCTGCTCCAGCCCGGCCCCCACGGCCTCGGCGGCGCGACGATCGCGCTCGTCGCGATCTTCCTGCCGGGCCTGCTGCTGATGACGGGCGCCCTGCCCTTCTGGAGCGCGATCCGGGACAGGCCGCGCGCACGCGCCGCGATGCAGGGCACCAACGCCGCCGTGGTCGGCATCCTCGCCGCCGCGCTCTACGACCCCGTCTTCACCGGCGCGATCGGCAACGGGCGCGCCTTCGCCGTCGCATGCGTCTGCTTCGTGCTGCTGGTGAGCTGGCGCACGCCGCCCTGGATCGTCGTCCTCGCCGGCATGGCGGGCGGCACGCTCGTCGCGCTGTGACACAGCCGGCTACCAGATCTCGTCGACCGGCGCGCGCCCCGCGATCTCGTCGAGGCGCCGGCGCGTGCCCGGCGTGATGCCTTCGGGCAGCGCGTCGAGCGGAAAGAACCGGGCCTCGGCGATCTCTCGGTCGGGTCGCTTCTCGCCCGTGACGGAGAAATCCCGCACGACATAGACCGCGACATGGTCCCGCCGCGAGATGCGGCTGTTGAAGAACACGCCATGCAGCAGCGCCGGGCCGGTCGGAACGATCAGGGCCTCTTCGGCGAGCTCGCGGATCATCGCCTGCGTCAGCGTCTCCCCGGTCTCGACCCCTCCGCCTGGGAACTGCCAGCCGGGCGTATAGGTATGGCGCAGCAGGAAGACCTCGTTGCGGTCGTTCAGCACCACGGCGCGCACGCCCAGCGTCATGCCGCGCACCGCACGGAAATAGATGTGCAGCGCCCTGACGAACACTCTCTGGCTGCGGCTCAGGCCGGCCTCCGGCCCTCCCCGTCCCCCTTGCGACGGCTCCATGCCGCGATTCCTTCCCAAAGGCTTAATTGTCTATGCAATAGACGCATGGCAGAGGCCGGTTTGACGTCCCGTTACGTCACACAGGCGCCGCAAACCAGGCAGAGAAGAACGGCCCAACGCCAAGGTACACACCATGCTTCTCTCGTTCATCATCGCTCGCCTGAAGGCCAAGCCGGCCTATGTCTGGAAGCCGGCCGTCACGTTGACCGATTCGCGCATCGTCTCGGAACTGACCGGCGCCGCCAACTGAGCCCGCCCGCGGGTGCGGCCGAGAGCGGTCTTCGCTTGACGGCGGCACCATCGCGAGGGCAAGCGCTGTCGGGTGTTCAAGCTCGCGCATCTGTCCGATCCGCATCTGGGCCCGCTCGCGGCCTTCTCGCTGCATCAGCTGATCGGCAAGCGCGCCACGGGCTATGTCAACTGGCGCCGCAAGCGCCGTCATGCCCATGACATGGATGTGCTCGCGGCGATCGTCGCGGACATTCGTGGCACGGCGGCGGACCATGTCGCCTGCACCGGCGACGTCGCCCATATCGGCCTGCCGAGCGAGTTCAAGACGGCGGTCGCCTTCCTCGACACGCTCGGCCCGCGCGAGACCGTCAGCTTCGTTCCCGGCAATCACGACGCCTATGCGCGCTCGTCGCTGAAGCCGCTGGCCACCCAGCTCGCGCCCTGGATCGGCAGCGACGACGGCACCGCCGGCTATCCCTGGTATCGCCGTCGCGGTCCGCTCGCGCTGATCGGCCTCAACAGCGGCGTGCCCACGCTGCCGCTGATGGCGACGGGCCGCGCGGGCGCCCCGCAACTGGCGGCGACCGAGCGCCTGCTGGGCCGGGCCCGCGACGAGGGGCTGATCCGCGTCGTGCTGATCCATCATCCGCCCTATCTCGGCGGGGCGCGGCGCGGGCGCGAACTGCTCGATGCCGGAGCCTTCGAGGCGATGCTCGCCCGCACCGGCGCCGATCTCGTCCTGCACGGCCACAACCACATCTTCACGCTGGCCTGGCGGCCGGGGCGCGGCCGCGATGTCCCTATCGTCGGCGTGCCCTCGGCCTCGATCGGCCCGCGCGGCCATGGCGAGCTCGCGGCCTGGCACCTCTTCCAGATCGAAGGCGATGCCGAGGCGCCGCGGATCACGCTGGAACAGCGTGCCTACGAGGCCGACGGCTCCGTCCGCCTGCGCCAGCAGATCGCGCTGCACGCCAAGCCGGTGTGAGACCGGACGTCATTGCGAGCGCAAGCGAAGCAATCCAGTCTCGTAGAGCTCTACGCCCCATGGATTGCTTCGTCGGCTGCGCCTCCTCGCAATGACGCGAACGCTCAGACGCAGCGGCCGCCGTCGACCGCCAGCACCGAGCCCGTCACCATGTCCGCCTCGTCCGAGCACAGGAAGAGGGCGGCGTTGGCGATGTCCTGCGGCGTCGAGAAGCGGCCCCAGGGAATCGTCGAGGTGAAGGCCTTGCGCCGCTCCGGCGTGTCCTCGCCCATGAACGTCGCCAGCAGCGGCGTCTCGCCGGCCACCGGCGCGATGGCGTTGACGCGGATCTTGTCCGGCGCGAGTTCGACCGCCATGGACTGCGAGATCAGGTTCGCCGCCCCCTTGGAGCCGTTGTACCAGGTCAGGCCCGGGCGCGGCCGCACGCCCGCCGTCGAGCCGATATTGAGGATGACGCCGCCGCCATGCTCGCGGAAATGCGGCACAACCGCCCTGGCCGTCAGGTAGATCGACTTCACATTGACGGCGAAGACGCGGTCGAACTCCTCCTCGGTCACATCCGTCATCGGCTTGTTGCGATGGGTCGTGCCGGCATTGTTCACGAGGATGTCGAGCCGGCCGAACTTGGCGATGACGCGCTCTACCGCCTTGTCGACGCTCTTGGCCTTGGCCACGTCGCACGTCACCGCGAAGGCCTTCCGGCCGATCGCCTTGGCGGCCTCCTTCGCCTTGTCGCCGTTGAGGTCCAGCACCGCGACGCGCGCGCCCTCCCGCACGAAGGTCTCGGCGATGCCGAAGCCGAATCCCTGCGCCGCGCCGGTCACCAGCGCCGTCTTGCCCTTCAGTCTCATGGTCGTTCCTCGTAGTCTTCTGTGAGGCGAATTCTGGAATGGATTGCCGCCGCCAACAAACGCGTTTTCGCGCAGGGGGCGATCGGCAAAAGGTATGGCGCCGGTGGTCGTCCCCCAAGGCGAGACGTGAGGAACGCCTACGCTCCGAGTTCCTCGCGCAGCATCTCGAGCTCGAGCCAGCGTTCCTCGGCCTGCGCGATCTCGCGCGTCACCTCTTCGAGACGCGCCGTCGCCTTGGCGAAGAGTTTCGGGTCGCGCGTATAGAGATCGCCCGCCACGGCGGTATTGAGCTTGGCGGCCTCCGCCTGCAGCGCGTCGATCGTCTTCGGCAGCGTCTCCAGGGCGTGCTTCTCGTTGAAGGAGAGCTTGCGCTTCGCGGTCGGAGCCGACGGCGCGGCGGCCGGAGCAGGCGCTGCCGCGGCCGGCTTGCCTTGCGCGACACGGACCTTCGCGCCGACACCTCGGCCGCGCTGCGCCAGCATGTCGGAATAGCCGCCGGCGAACTCGGTCCAGACGCCGTCTCCGTCCGAGATCAGCACGCTCGATACGACGCGGTCGATGAAATCGCGGTCATGGCTGACGAGCAGCACCGTGCCCTGATAATCGGCCAGCAGCTCCTGCAGCAGGTCGAGCGTCTCGAGGTCGAGATCGTTGGTCGGCTCGTCGAGCACCAGCATGTTGGAGGGCTTGGCCAGGGCGCGGGCCAGCATCAGCCGGCCGCGCTCGCCGCCCGACAGCGCGCCGACGGGCGTGCGCCGCTGCAGCGGCTGGAACAGGAAGTCCTTCATATAGGCGATGACGTGGCGCGGCGTGTCGCCGACCATCACCTGGTCCGAGCCGCCGCCCGTCAGCGCGTCGCCGAGCGGTGTCGCGGGGTCTAGGCTCTCGCGGCGCTGGTCGAGCGTCACCATCTCGAGCGAGACGCCGAGCTTCACCGTGCCGGAATCGGGCGCGAGCGCGCCGGTGAGCAGGTTGATCAGCGTGGTCTTGCCCGCGCCGTTGGGGCCGACGATGCCGATCCGGTCTCCGCGCGCGACGCGCAGCGACAGGTCCTTGACCACGACGTTCGAGCCGAAGGCCTTGGACACGTTCAGGGCCTCGATCACCAGCTTGCCGGAGGTCTGCGCCTCGCTGGCCTCGAGTTTCACATGCCCCACCGCATGGCGGGCCGTGCGGCGCTGCTCCCGCAGGCCGTGGAGTTCTCCGAGGCGGCGCTGGTTGCGGGTCCGCCGGGCGCTGACGCCGTAGCGCAGCCAGTCCTCCTCGCGCGCGATCTTGCGGTCGAGCTTGTGCCTGTCGAGTTCCTCTTGGGCGAGTACGTCATCCCGCCAGGCTTCAAAGTCTCCGAAGCCCTTGTCCATCCGCCGCGTCACGCCGCGATCGAGCCAGATCGTGGCGCGCGACAGGTTGGTCAGGAAGCGCCGGTCGTGGCTGATCAGCACCATGGCCGAGCGCAGCGACTTCAGCTCCTGCTCCAGCCATTCGATCACGGGCAGGTCGAGATGGTTGGTCGGCTCGTCGAGCAGCAGGATGTCGGGCTCGGGCGCCAGCACCCGCGCCAGCGCCGCGCGTCGCGACTCTCCGCCCGACATGGTCGCGGGGTCCTCCTCGCCGGTGAGGCCGAGCTCGGAAATCAGGTACTGGGCGCGATAGGCGTCGTCGCCCGGTCCGAGCCCCGCCTCGACATAGGCCAGCGAGGTCCGATAGCCGGTGAAGTCGGGCTCCTGCGGGAGATAGCGCACCGTCGCGCCGGGCTGCACGAAACGCTCGGCGGAATCGGGCTCGACGAGCCCCGCCGCGATCTTCAGCAGCGTCGACTTGCCGGAGCCGTTGCGGCCGACGAGGCAGACGCGCTCTCCGGCCGAAACGGCGATCTCGGCGCTTTCGAGCAGCGGCTGGCCGCCGAAGGTGAGCGCGACATCGCGCAGATGCAGGAGAGGAGCCATCGATTTTCCTTGAGGACAGGCTGCGGGATAGACCGCCTGCGCCGGCCTGTCACGCCTTCGGCGACGTCGATGCGACGCGCGGGGCGAGCAACCGCCGCATCGCCCGCGTCGCCGGCTTCTCGAAGAAGCGATGCACGAGCAACGCCGCGACGAGCGCGCCCGCCAGCGCAAGGGCGACGAACAGCAGCGGCATGGCGAGCCCGGCCATCGACATCGCCTGTCGCAGCGCGCGGATCACGAAAGGATGGACGAGATAGAGCGCGTAGGAGGCATCGCCGACCGCAGCCAGCGCGCGCACGGGCGCGGAGGCCGGGCGCTCGCGCCGAGCGCCGCAGCCGGCCGCCAGCACCAGCAGCACCGCAGCCGAGCCGTGCCAGAGCGGCCCGGCCCATGCGCTCGCGCTCATATCGAAGCGCGCCGCGACGGCCAGCACGGCGAGGCCGGCCAGCGCGATGGCGATGCGCATCGCCGTCCCGAGCCGGAGCCCCCGCCGCCTGAGCACGGCGATGCCCATCCCGGCCGCGAATTCGAGCACGATCGGCTGTCCCCAGAAGCCGAGAGGCAGCGGCAGCGCACCTGCGAGATCGGCCGCGCCGACCAGCAGGACCAGCGCCACCGTCACCGCCGGCAAGGTCCAGCGACCCGGCAGCAGAAGGCCGAGCGAGAACAGCGCGTAGAACAGCATTTCGTAATTCAGCGTCCAGCCCAGCGAATAGACCGGCTGGACCAGCCCCTGCGTCGAGACGGTCGGCCAGAAGAGGTAGGAGGCGAGGATCTGGCCGAGATCGGGACGGCCCGAGTTCAGCGCGGCCGGCGCGGTGAAGACCACGAGCAGGAAGAGTGTCGTCGCCGCCCAGTAGAGCGGCACGATCCGCGCGATGCGGCGCGACAGGAAGGCACGCCACGCCCCCGGCCGGCCGAACAGGTCGGCCGAGGCATGGACCATGATGAAACCGGAGACGACGAAGAAGATGTCGACGCCGGCCATCCAGGGCAGCATGTCGTTGCGGACGAAGCCCAGGCCGAAACGCTCGGCCAGCAGGGAGGCGTCCCACTGCGCGTGATGGATGGCGACCATGAAGGCCGCGAGCGCGCGCAGCACCTGGATGGAATGGATCGTCGGCAAGGACTGAAGGTCTCGGGAGGCTTGCTGGGAAGGCCCGGCCGTCGCGGCCGGGCCTCAGCCAAACCACAGCCGGGACGGATCGTCGAGCCCGAAGCGGCGCGGATCGGCCGCGATGGCGGCAAGTCCCTGCTCGGCGGCGTCCTGCACCGAGATGACATGCAGCGCGAAGCGGGCGGCGAGATCCTCCATCGGCGGCTTGCCGGAGAACACCGCGCCGATGACCCCGGCATCGACGAGCGGCAGCAGGCGCGGCGCGATGCCGCCGGCCACATAGATCCCGCCCGTCGCCTTGAAGACGAGCGCCAGATCGCCGGCCACGCGGCCGAGCAGCCTCCAGAAGCAGACCACGGCCATCAGCGCCGACGGGTCGCCGTCGAGCGCCAGCCGCGAGACATCCGCCGCGCTGACCTCCGCCTCGCGCATCCCGCTCGTCGCGGCGACCGCGCGGTGGAAGCGCACGAGCCCATCGCCCGACAGCAGGCTCTCCACGGTGACGCGCGGCAGCCCCGCCGTCAGGGCGGGCCAGATGCGCTGCTCGGTCGGATCCTCTGGCCCGACGCCGATATGGCCCGACTCCGTCGGCACCAGCAGCAGCCGGTCATCGCGGCCGATCAGCGCCGCCGCGCCGAACCCCGTTCCGGGGCCGAGCACCAGGCGGGCGCCGCCATCGGGCTGGCCGGGCACCAGCGTCGTGACGTCCTTCGCGCCGAGCACGCAGAGAGAGGCCGCCAGCGCCTCGAAATCATTGACCAGCAGTCCCTGCTGCAGGCCAAGCGCGCCGGCGAGCCGCGGCCCGTCGAACTCCCAGCTCGCATTGGTGAGCCGCGCGCCGCGCCCCTCGAGCGGGCCGGCGACCGCCAGCACCGCCGAACGCGGGCGCTCCGGCAGCGACGACAACACGGTCTCGAAGGCCGCCTCCGGCGTCGGATGTGCCGCGGTACCGATCCGGGCCAGCGCCCGCGGCGCGGCCTCCGGATCGTCGACGAGCGCGAGCCGGCAATTCGTCCCGCCGACATCGGCGACCAGAACCGGATAGGCGATCTGGGGTGGTCTCATGGCAGCGGCTTCCGCCACGGCGCGAACCAGCCCAGCCCCTCCAGCGTGCCGGCCTCGGGCCTGTATTCGCAGCCGACGAAGCCGCCATAGCCCATGGCATCGAGCTTCGCGAACAGCGCCGGATAGTCGGGGCCGGAGGCGTCGGGCTCGTGCCGGTCGCTGGCGCGCGCGATCTGGACATGCCCGGAGATCGGGAACAGCGCGTCGAGCTTCTCCGCGACGCCGCCATGGATGCGCTCGCAGTGATACATGTCGAACTGCAGCTTGACGTTCGGCCGCCCCGACTCCCGCACATAGGCGGCGGCCTGGTCGAAATCGTTCAGGAAATAGCCCGGCATGTCGCGCGGATTGATCGGCTCCAGCATGAGGTCGAGATCATGCTCGGCCAGCCGGTCGGCGACATGGGCGATCGCCGAGCGATAGGCCGCCTGCGCCGCCGGATCGGCCGAATCGGCGAGGCCTGCCATCATGTGCAGGCGCTTGACCCCGCTCTCATGGACATAGGGCAGCGCCCTGTCGACGGACGCCCTGAGCTCTTCCTCGCGGCCCGGCAGCGCGGCCAGCCCCCGCTCGCCGGCGGCGAAATCGCCGGGGTAGAGGTTGAACAGGGCGAGCTCCAGCGCCGCGCCCTCGAGCGCCAGCCCGATCTTTTCCGGCGGGTGCTCATAGGGGAAAAGAAACTCCACCGCGGCGAACCCCGCATCGCCGGCCGCCTTGAAGCGGTCGAGGAAGTCCCACTCGTTGAACATCATCGAGAGATTGGCGGCGAAACGAGGCATGAAGGCGGCCTTCCCGGGCGTGGTCGATGGCGGCGAGGCTAGCGTGCCGCGCCGTTCTCGTCATGCCGCAACGCGGGAGAAGCCAGATCCGTTCCGAGGCGGCGCTATTTCCGCTCGGGTTTCGCCGGCGCGTCGGGGGAGCTGGAGAAATTGCGGAACACCATGTCCGGCGAGGAGGTGTTGTGCTGCGAAAAGGCGGTACGTCCCATCCAGATGTCGGTCGCCTTGCCGCCCTTGAACGGCACGAGCGGCTCCTCGCGCCAGCCGCGCGCGCCGGGTTCCCGCACCGCGATGCGCGCGACGTCGTTGTTGAACTCGGTGACATACATGGAGCGCAGCGCGAGGAAGGCCTTGCCGCCCGTCACCGGCCTGTCCAGCACCCCGTCGAGCACCATCCGGTTCTCGTCGACGCTCGCGAGCGTCAGCGTTCCCGAGGAACCGTCCTTGAAGCTCAGCGTGAAGGACAGGGCCTTGGGGTCGAACGCGATCTCGCGGATGTTCACCACCGGGCGCCCGTCCTGCTCGATCGGCCCGAACAGGAAGGACGAGCCATAGGCCGTGGTGCTCAGATGCGACGGCGGCATCGGCCGGGCTCGCCAGTAGCCGTCCTGGGGATAGACGACGAGAAGCTCGTGGGACTTGTCCTTGCCGAGCTTCCAGAGCTGCACGATGTGCAACCCCTTCTCGACCCGGTCGCCGACGCGGAAGGTCGTCTCGGCCGGGCGCCAGAAGGTCGGGAAGGTGTAGCCGACCAGCCAGTACTCGATGCTCTCGTAGAACGTCACGCGCCGGGGCGGCGTCGGCGGGGCGAAGGAGGGATCGCCCGTCATGTCGCAGGCGGTCCAGTCCGCCTCCCAGTTGTCGCGCAGCAGCCCGGCGATATAGGCCGGATGCGCGGCCTCGATGCGGAAGCGCCGGACCTCGGGCGAGATAGCCTTGATCGTGACGTTGTCCTTTTCCGCGCACAGCACGGGTTCGGATTCGTTCCTGACCTCGACGGCGACATCGCTCGCAGCCCATGCGGGCAGGCCCGACGCCGAGAGCAGGAGCGACAGGGCGAGCGAGCGGATGCGGCTTGGCATGGATGATCCCCGGAAGACGACGGGCTCGGCCGGCCCGATAGAGGAAATCCGGCGTCTGGCCGGACGCGGGCTATGCGTGCAGAACCGCGTAGACATCGCCCGAATTGGCACCGTGCGGAAGCTCGCGCAGATAGCGACCGATCGCCTCGGCGCTGACAGGCTCGTCGAATTCGAGCCGCTGGCTCTCCCCGAGAGCGACGTTGAAGCGATAGGGACCGAGCGTCTCCAGCAGAACGAGGCAGGCTTCCGCCACGTCGCGCTGGATCGTGGTGAACTCGAAGGAGACCACGGGCACCCGCTTGGTCAGCCCGGCGAGGACATGGGCCTCGAACCCTTCCACGTCGATCTTGAGCAGGCGCGGAAGGCCATGGCGCGCGATCAGATTGTCCAGCGTCGTGCAGGGCACGACGATCTCGCGGTCCCACACCTGCCCTTCCCAGCCGCGTGCGCCACCGGCCGCGTTGATGAAGGCTGCCGACGCGGTGGAGACGGTCGGATTGGCGCTGTTGATCCTGAGCACGATCGACCCCTGATGGTCGCCGCAGGCGGCCTCGAGCAGCGTGACCAGCGGATCGCGCCGGTGGATCAGGCGGATGACCCGCGCCGGACCCGGCTGCGGCTCCAGCGCGACGACCCGCGCGCCGAGCCGGCGGAACGACGACACGCGGTCCCCGACATGGGCGCCGATGTCGAAGGCCAGGTCTCCCGGGCGCAGGAAGGAGCCATAGAGACGGTCCATCGCGGCTTCGCGCGCCCTGTCGCCGTGATAGATCCTCAGGCTGCGCGAAAGCGCCTTCGCCGTGCCGCGAGGGTAGGAGACGAGCGTCATGCGCGCGCCTCCGCCATGATGGCGACGAGCTCGGCCGGAGGGTCGAAATCCTCCGGGATGCCGCACCAGCCCTTGCGGGAGAGCCATTCCCCGAGCGCGGGCGATGCGGTGATGACCGCGAAGGGGATCGCCAGCACATAGCCGGCCGTCAGCGGCAACGACCAGATCACGAGCCCGGGCGACGAGGCGAAAAGCGCGCCGAGCACGGCCGCGCCGAACAGCAGATGCGGCCATAAGCCCGCGAAGGCGGTGGCGAAGGACAACGAATGCGCATCGCGCGCCTGCCCGTTCCAGCCGATCCGCGACCGGCCCAGCGCGAGGCCAACCATGAAGATCGTCGTGCGCAAGCTCGATACGGCTCCCTGCAGAAAGGAGAAAACGATCTCGACCAGCGCGGAGACGAGGAAGCGCGGCACGCCACCATAGCGTGTAGCGCCACCGCGCGTCATCAGGATGTCGGCGAAGCCCGCGAGCTTCGGCGCGAGGTACATGCCGAGGAAGGCGAGGTAGAGCCCGGCCGCCAGCGCGGCCGGATAGTCGGCGATCGCCCGGTCCTGCGCGGCCTTGAGCGGGCCGAGCACGATCATCAGCGTCCAGGCCGGCAGGCCGAGGAACATCAGCACGGCCCAGACGAGCTGGAAGCGGCTCATCGGCTTCAGCCCCGGCAGGTCGAGCAGCTTCAGATACTGCATGTTGCCCAGGCACCAGCGCAGGTCGCGCCGGGCGAAATCCAGCATGGTCGGCGGGTTCTCCTCCCAGCTTCCGCCCTCGACGGGCAGCACGCGGACCTCGTAATCGGCGCGCCGCATCAGCGTCGCCTCGACCTGGTCATGGCTCATGACCGCGCCTCCGAGCGGCGGCCCGCCGGGGAGCGTGGGCAGCCGGCAATGCTCGCGGAAGGGCGCGATGCGGACCAGGGCGTTGTGCCCCCAATAGGGGCCGCAATCCGCCCCCCACCAGGCCGAGCCCATGGTATAGGGCCGCATGCCGTGGCGCATGCCGAACTGGAAGATGCGCGCGAAGGCCGACCGGCTCGGCATGCCGACCACCAGGCTCTGGAGGATGCCGAGCCTCGGATAGGCCTGCATCATCCGCACGAGGCGTACGATGGCCGGGCCGGACATCACGCTGTCGGCGTCGAGCGGGAGCATCAGCTCGTAGCGCTCGCCCCAGCGCTCGCAGAAATCATGGAGATTGCCGGCCTTGAAGCCGGTGTTCTCGGCGCGGCGGCGATAGGTCAGGCGGCCGGGCTCGAGCCTGCGCGCCCAATCCGCGGCCAGCCTTTCCTCCTCGGCCGCCACGGCGGGGTCGGTCGTGTCGGACAGCACGAAATAGTCGAACCAGGCTCCCTCGCCAGTATCCTCGAGGCTGTCGCGAACCACGGCGAGGCGACGGAAGGCGCGGCCGGGTTCCTCGTTGCGCAGGGTGATGAGCACCGCGGTGCGGGTGGCGAGCGGAACCGGCTCGTCGCCGGCGCCGGCGAACGGGGCGACACGGGAGAGCCCGTCCCGCACCCCGTGCAGGAGCCACAGCCCGAACAGCGCATTCCAGAAGCCGAGCACCGTCCAGGGCGCGCCGAACAGGAAGGCGACGAGGATCACCCCGTCCGCCAGGGTCCAGCCACCGGCGGCGAGGACATGCGCCAGGCCGAGCAGCAGCGCCGCCAGCGTCGCGAGGTTGAGCGCCAGCATCAGCAGGCGCCGCCTCCGCAGCACGCTCTCGACCTGGAGACCGGCGGGGGTCAGGCCCGGTCCGAAGGACGGGGCCGCGCCGTCCCCTTGCGCCTCCGGCCGGAACATGGTCGGAGCGGGGCGCTGGTTCATGGCTGTCCCTGTCATGCGATCGGTGCGAGAACTCTCGACCATGGCCGGAATGTCTGGAGACGCCGAAATGGCGCAGGAGCTAAAGCCGGCCTTGCGCCCGGACGCAAGGTCAATCGCTACGGCACTTTGGTACGAGGCGCCGCGTGAATGCGCGCTGAACACCGTCGCCCTGCCCGCGCCCGGCCCCGGCGACTGCCTCGTGCGCACGCTCTGGAGCGGCGTCAGCCGGGGCACCGAGCGGCTGGTCTTCGAGGGCCGCGTGCCGCCGTCCGAGTCCGAACGCATGAGGGCTCCCTTTCAGGACGGGACATTCCCGTTCCCCGTCAAATACGGCTACTGCGCGGTCGGAACGGTGGATGCGGGGCCGGCTGCGCTGTTGGGCCGCACCGTGTTCTGCCTGCATCCGCATCAGGACCGGTTCGTCGTCCCCGGCGACAGGCTCGTCCCGGTGCCGGACGACGTGCCGGCGCGACGAGCCATCCTGGCCGCGAACATGGAGACCGCGCTCAACGCCCATTGGGATGCCGGCTCGGCCCCCGGAGACCGCATCGTCGTCGTCGGCGGCGGCGTGCTGGGGCTGCTCGTCGCCTGGCTGGCGGCCCGCCTGCCGGCGACCGACGTCACCCTCGTCGACACCGATCCAAGCCGGGAGGCGACCGCCAGATCGCTCGGCTGCGGCTTCGCGCCGCCGGAACGGGCACCGGCCGATGCCGACCTCGTCTTCCACGCCAGCGCCAGCCCGGCCGGCCTCGCGACGGCCCTCGCCTGCGCCGGGCTGGAAGCCCGCATCGTCGAGCTGAGCTGGTACGGCACCGGCGACGTGCCCGTCCCGCTCGGCGGCGCCTTCCATTCACGCCGCCTGCAGCTGATCTCGTCGCAGGTCGGCATGGTCTCGCCGTCGCGCCGCGCCCGCTGGGATTTCGCGCGGCGCAGCCGCGCCGCGATGGATCTGCTCGCCGACGCGCGGCTCGATGCCCTCATCACCGAGGACATCCCCTTCACCGAGGCGCCGGCGCGCCTGCCCGCCATCCTCGCGCCGGGCGCCGCTGGCCTGACCGCCGCGATCTGCTATGAGCCCGCATGAGCGTCACCCGCGACCATCCGCGCCCCCGGCTCGTCCCGGAGCTGAACGTCACCGATCTGGGCGAGAGCCTGGCCTTCTGGCGCGACCTGCTGGGCTTCCATGTCGTCTATGACCGGCCCGAGCAGGGCTTCGCCAGTATTGCGCGGGATGGCGTCGAATTCATGCTGGAGGTTCACGGCGCCGGCCCCGCCGAGCGCGCCAACGTCTGGGACACCGGCGAACTGCGCCGGCCTTTCGGACGGGGCATCAATTTCGAGATCACCGTCGCGGATGTCGCAGCGCTGATGGCGTCGCTGTCGTCTGCCGGCTGGCCGCTCTTCTTCGGTCCGGAAGAACGCTGGTATCGCGTCGGCGACGAGGAGACCGGCGTCCATCAATTTCTCGTTCAGGATCCGGACGGCTATCTCCTGCGTTTCTCGCAGCCTCTCGGACGCCGGCCCCGCTCCGGCGCGTGAGGCGCCTCTCCCGCCACGGCTGAAGGAACCGCCATGTATTCCGTCGAAGTCCGCGACCGCATCATGATCGGCCATTCGCTGCCCGATCCCTTCTTCGGGCCGGCGCAGGCCATGCATGGCGCGACCTTCGTCGTCGACGTCGCCTTTTTCAGCGAGAGGCTGACGCGGCACAATGTGGTGGTCGATATCGGCGCCGCGCTCGACGTGCTGGCCGAGACCCTGAAGCCGCTGAAATACCAGAACCTCGACGCGCTGCCGCAGTTCTCGGGCATCCTGACGACGACCGAATTCCTCTGCAGGCACATCTTCGACGGGATCGTCGCCGCGGCCAAGGCCGGCGCGCTCGGCGAGGACGCCGCCGGGCTCGCGCGCATCCGCGTGACGCTGCACGAGACGGATCTCGCTCGCGCGAGCTTCGAGGGACCGCTGGCTTGAACGGCATCGTCTTCGCCATACCGGGCGATATCGACAAGCCGACCGGCGGCTACGGCTATGACCGCCGGCTGCTCGCCGAATGGCGCGCCGCCGGCGTCCGGGCGCGGCATCTGCGCCTGCCGGACGGCTTTCCCGCGCCCTCCTCCGCCGACATCGCGACGACACGCAGGCTTCTCTCGCAGGCCGATCCGGACGCGACGCTGCTGGTCGACGGGCTGGCCTTCGGGGCCTTTCCCGCAGAGCTGGCGGCCGAGTTCGGCGCGCGCATCGTCGCGCTGGTGCACCATCCGCTCGCCCATGAGACCGGCCTGACGCCGGCCGAAGCCGCAGCGCTCCGCTCCAGCGAGCGCGCGGCGCTGGCCCATGCCAACCGCGTCGTCGCCTCGAGCCCCAGCACGCGCGCGCTTCTCCAAACGGAATACGACGTGCGGGCGGACAAGATCGTGGTCGCGGTCCCCGGGGTCGACCCGGCGCCGCGCAGTCGGGGTGGCTCCGGCGAGCGGCTCGATCTGCTCGCCGTCGGCTCGGTCATTCCGCGCAAGGGCTACGGGCTTCTGGTCGAGGCGCTGGCCGGCCTGCCCATCGGCGGCTGGCGACTGACCATAGCCGGAGCGCTCGACCATGCGCCCGCGACGGTCGAGGCTCTGCGCCGGCAGATCGACGCCGCGGGCCTTCAGGACCGCATCTTGCTTGCCGGGGCGGTAACGCAGCAGGGGCTCTCCGAACTTTATGACAAAGCTGATCTTTTCGTGATGCCGTCGCTCTTCGAAGGGTACGGCATGGTCCTGACCGAGGCGCTGGCGCGCGGTCTGCCGATCGTCTGCACGCTGAGCGGCGCGGCGGCCGATACGGTGCCGGACGCCGCCGCGCTCAAGGTCCCGGCCGGCGACGCGACCGCGCTCGCCGATGCCCTCGCCAGGGCGATGACCGATGCGACGTTGCGCAGGCGCCTTGCCGATGCATCCTGGGGCTCGGCCGCGACACTGCCCCGCTGGCACGACACGGCGGCCCTGGTCGCGCGGGCCTGCCTCGACGCGCCCGCTCCGGAGGTGACCTTATGAGTGGCTTCTCGCCCGAATGGCTCGCGCTGCGCGAAGCTGCCGATCACGCCGCCCGCAATCCGCAGGTGCTGGCGGCGGTCGGCGCCCATTTCGCCGGCCGCCCGGCCCTCTCCGTGCTCGATCTCGGCTGCGGCACGGGCTCCAATCTGCGCGGCAGCTATCAGGCCCTGCCGCCCCGGCAGCACTGGACGCTGGTGGACCACGATCCCGCGCTGCTCGCCGCCGCGCGCCAGCGGCTGAGCGACTGGGCCGACGAGGCCCGCGAGCTCGGCGAGGAACTCGTCCTGACGAAGGGCGACTGGACGATCACCGTCGACACCCGCCAGGCCGACCTCACGGCCGACCTCGAATGGGTTCTGGGCTGGCAGCCGGACCTCGTGACCGCGGCCGCCCTGTTCGACCTGGCCTCCCGGCGCTGGATCGAGCGCTTCGTCGCCGCCCTGGCGAGCCAGAGGCTGCCGCTCTACACCGCCCTGACCTATGACGGCCGCGAGAACTGGGCGCCTCCGCACCCCGTCGACGCCGGCGTTCTCGCCGCCTTCAAGCATCATCAGGGCACCGACAAGGGCTTCGGCCCGGCGGCGGGCCCGGAGGCGACGGAGATGCTCGCCGAGGCCTTCCGCAAGGCCGGCTTCGCGATCTCGACCGGCGACAGCTCCTGGCGGCTGTCCGGCGCCGGCCACCCGCTGACGGTCGCTCTGGCCGAGGGTGTAGCCGGCGCAGCCAGCGAGACAGGGCGGCTGGACCCGGCGGCGGTGGAGGACTGGCGGACCGCCAGGCGCGTCGCCACCGAGGTCGCCATCGGCCATCAGGACATCTGGGCGCGCCCGGTCTGACCCCTCGCGGAAGAGCGCGAGAGCTTGGCTCAGCCGCGCGGAAGCATGCGCCTCAGGACGCCGTCGCCCCGGATGAAATGGTGATGCAGCGCGATCGCCGCATGGCCGATCGCGACGGCGGCAAGGCTGAGGGCAAGCACGCCGTGGATCGAGAGCACGCGGTTCGCCGCCGCCTCGTCCGGCGCCGTCAGAACCGGCAGGTCGAACAGGCCGAACACCGTCGGCGACGGATAGAGCGACACGCCGATCCAGCCGAGCAGCGGCACCACCAGCAGCAGGCCGTAGAGCAGCCAGTGCACGGCATGCGAGGCCGCGCGCTGCCACCAGGCGAGGCTCGGCTCATCGGGCGGCGCGCCATGGACCAGCCGCCAGATCAGCCGGCCGGCGCTGAGCCAGAGCAGCAGGAAGCCGATCAGCTTGTGCGTGGAATAAAGCGCGTCGGTCAGCCCGTCCCAGATATTCAGCGTGTTGCCGCGATAGCTCATCGCCAGCCCGAGCGGCACCATCACGGCCACGGCGACCACCGTGCTCCAGTGCAGCCACCGTGCCGGAGCGCCATAGGAGATTTGCGCCGGGCTTTCGGGGCCGGTTTCGCCGTCATGCCTCATTGCAGCGTTCTCTCCTGTCGGCAGGCAACGCGAACATTCATGCACCGTTCAAGCCGGACTGCCATTCTGGCCCAGAGCATGGCGCAAGGACAGCCGTCTTCGTACCATGAGCCGGAACCGGGAGCGCCGCCAGCCGTTGGATCGGAGCGGCGCCGATGCCGATGCAAAGGTGATCCGAAACACCTATATCGAAGTATTGTCTCTGGACGCTCCATTCACCGGCCATGCTCGGCCCTCTCCGACGGACACTGCGATGCCTGAGTCGCGTACGCTTTTCGGCCGCTCCCATGACGCCGGCCTCCTGACGGTCGACCGGGCCATCGCCGAGTTCCGGGCCGGCCGGCCGGTGCTGCTGCGTCACGGTGAGGATTTGTGCCTCGCCCTCGCCGCCGAACTCGCGGAGCCCGAGCTTCTGGCGCGGCTGGACGGCCTCGTGCCCGGCGGCGGCCATCTCGTGCTGACCGCCGCGAGACTGCGCCGGCTCGGCGCGCGTGAACGCATGAAGCCCGGCATCATCGCCCTGCCGACGCTGGCCGCGGCGCGCATCGAGATGCTGGCCCTGAAGGCCGATGCGAAGGTCGACGCTCCGGTCGCGCGCGCTTCGGAGGTCGACGCGGCCGCCCTCGAACTGGCGCGCGTGTCGCTGGTGCTGCCGGCGGCCATCGCCCTGCCCGTGAGCGCGGATATGGTCGCGGACGAGCCGCTGGTTTCCGTCTCCGTCGAAGCGGTGAACGCCTATCGCGCCGCGCAGGCGGCGACGCTCAGGATCGTCGGCCGTGCGCCGGTCCCGCTGGAAGGCGCACCCGAGACGGAGTTCGTCGTCTTCCGCGGCGGCGAGGGCCTGCGCGATCAGGTGGCGATCGTCGTCGGCAAGCCGGACCTGCAGGCGGCCGTGCCGGTGCGGCTCCATTCCGCCTGCCTGACCGGCGACCTGTTCGGCTCGCTGAAATGTGATTGCGGCGACCAGCTGCGCGACACCGTGCAATGGATGGCCGAGAACGACGGCGGCATCCTGCTCTATCTCGACCAGGAAGGGCGCGGAAACGGCATCGCCAGCAAGATGCGCGCCTACAAGCTGCAGAGCCAGGGCTGGGACACCTACGAGGCCGACGAGATCCTCGGCTTCGACCTCGACCAGCGCCATTTCGACTTCGCGGCGACGATGCTGAAGCAGCTCGGCGTCGCCAAGGTCGTCGCGCTCACCAACAATCCGACGAAGATCGAGGCGATCGAGGCCGCCGGCCTCGAGGTCGAGTCCTCCCGCCGCGTCCTCGGCCGGCCGAACGCGCACAACATCCGCTATCTCGCCGCCAAGCATGATCGCGCCGGTCATCTCATCGATATCGACGCGATGATGGTGCGCGCCGCGCCCACGGACTGACCATCGCATGAGCCGGGGGGCGGGGCTGATGTCGGGGCTGCTGCCGCCGCGCCCGGCGGCCGATGGCGCGCGCTGGCCGCTCGCCGAGGTCATGCTCGTGCTCGCGGCCGCCTGGCTCGCGCTGACCTGGCCCTGGCTCTCGGGCAGGCTGACGATCCCCTGGGACGCCAAGGCGCATTTCTATCCGCAGCTCCAGTTCCTCGCCCGCGCCTGGCACGAAGGCCTGTCGGCCGCCTGGACGCCCTATGTCTTCTCGGGCTCGCCACAGGTGGCGGACCCGCAATCGCTGATCTTCTCGCCTCCCTTCGCGCTGATCGCGGCCTTGAATCCCTCGCCCGATTTCCGCTGGAGCGACGGAGCGGTCTTCGGCACGCTGCTCGCGGGCGCGGTCGCCATCGTGCTCCTGTTCCGCGATCGCCGCTGGCACCCGGCGGGGGCGGTGGTCGCGGCGCTCGCCTTCGCCTTCGGCGCCTCGGCTGCCTGGCGCGTCCAGCATATCGGGCAGGTGCTGAGCCTCGGCTATTTCGCGATCACGCTGTTCCTGCTCGCCCGCGCGCTGGAGCGCGGCTCGGCCGGCTATGGCTTGGCCGCCGGCATCGTCGCCGGCTTCATGGTGCTGGGGCGCGATCAGGTCGCGCTGCTCGGCGTCTATGTGCTCACCGGGCTCGTCGTCGCCGCGATCCTGATGTCCCGCCGCCCCTTCGCGGCGCTGCGCGGCAGCCTCGCGCCCCTCTCCTCCGGCGTTCTCGGGGCGGTCCTCGTCGCGTCCGTGCCCATCCTGCTCACGCTGTTCCTGGCGGGAGAATCCAACCGCCCGGTGATCGATCTGGCCGGGGCCGGCAAGGGCTCCCTCCATCCGGCCGCGCTGCTGACCGGGCTCTTCGCCAATCTTTACGGAGCCGCCGGCCCGCTCGCCGATTTCTGGGGCGCACCGAGCCCGGCCTGGGAAGCACGCTTCGGCCCGGTCGATCTCTTCCTCGCGCGCAACATGAGCCAGCTCTATCTCGGCCTGCTGCCGATGGGGCTGATCCTGACGGTCGGCCTGCTGCGCGGGGCGCTGCTGCGCCGGGAGATCGTTGCCCTGACGGTCGCCGCGCTGCTCGTCCTGCTCTATGCGCTGGGGCGCTATACGCCGGCCTTCCAGCTGTTCTTCGCGCTGCCGGGTATCGACTTCTACCGGCGCCCGGCCGATGCGCTCTTCATTCTGGGAGCGCTGCTGGCCCTGCTCGGCGGCTATCTGGTCCATCTCGTCATGAGCGGGACCGCGCCGGTCGCGCGGCCGTGGCAGCGCGCGCTCGAAGTCCTGCTCTTCGCCGGGCTGCTCGCGCTCGCGCTCTGGCTCGCCTCCACCGTCGGGCGCCTGCATGTCGCGGCACTGCCGGTCGTCATCGCGGTCCTGTGCGCGGGCTTGAGCCTCGGGGCGCTCGTGGCGGCGCGGGGCCTGAGCCTGCGTGGCATGCCGCGCGCCGCGATGTGCGTCCTCGCCGCGACGCTGACGATCGACCTTTCGGTGAACAACGGCCCCAGCGAATCGACCGCGCTGCCCTCCGCCACCTACGACGTCCTGCGCCCCGACAGCGGCAACGAGACCATCGCGATCCTGAAGCGCGAGACCGCCCGCACGGCCGCCCCCGACCGGCGCGACCGGATCGAGCTCGCGGCCATCGGCTTCCACTGGCCGAACGCCAGCCTCGTGCACCGGCTCGACAACACGCTGGGCTACAACCCCTTGCGCCTCGGCCTCTACAGCCGCGCGACCGGTGCCGGCGACCATGTCGCCCTCCCCGACCAGCGGACCTTCTCGGCGCTGATGCCGGGCTATCGCTCGCTGCTCGCCGACATGCTCGGCCTGCGCTTCATCGCCTCGGGCGTGCCGATCGAGCAGATCGACGGGACGCTCGCCCCGAGCGATCTGCCGCTGATCGCCCGGACGCCCGACGCCTACATCTACGAGAACCCGCGCGCGCTCCCCCGCGTGCTGCTGGTCACGCGCAGCGAGAAGGCCGATTTCGAGACCATCCTGGCGAGCGGCCGCTGGCCGGACCGCTTCGATCCCCGCCGCAGCGTGCTGCTCGAGCGCGACATGCCGCAGCCCCCCGCGACGACGGCCTCCGGCTCCGCCCGCATTCGCGACTACGGCACGACCGAGGTCGCGATCGACGTCGAGGCGCCGCAGGGCGGCTTTCTCGTACTGAACGATGTCTGGCACCATTGGTGGCAGGTGGAGATCGACGGGCGCCCGGCGGAACTGTTGCGCGCGAACGTGCTGTTCCGCGCCGTCGCGGTGCCGCCGGGCAAGTCGACCGCGAGGTTCGTGTTCCGCCCCTTTGCGGGGTTGTGGCACGACCTCGCGATGCGCTCGGCGAAAAACCGAGCCGGCGGGACCTGACCATCGCCCCGCGCACAAATGCCGCGAATGCCAGCCTCACGAGCCGAGGGCATGCACGGACATCATGCAAGCACCTCGCTGCCATGCGTCATACGCCTGTTACGAGGCAAACTTCATGCATCTCCCTGCAAAATGGAGATGACGGGTGCACAATCTTCCCTTGGACTGCAAAGTGACCTTCGCCGTCGTCGCGCTCGCGGCGATCGCGCTCTGGACGCGCCTCGTCGGCCTCATCTGACGGCCTCGACGCCGCGCGTCGGCGCGCCGCTGCGCCCTACCCCAGCGCCCCCATGGCGGCCACCGGCTTGACCGGCAGCCCCGCCAGCACCGCCTCCAGCCCCTTCGGATCGACCGCCCCGTCGCGCATCGTGTCCTCGCGATGGATGCCGCCGGCGACGAAGAGACTGTCGAAGCCCATCAGTCGCGCCCCGGCGAGATCGGTGCGGACCGCGTCGCCGATCACCAGCACGCGGGCGGGGTCGACCGGGCGCCCCTCGCGGGCCTGGCGCGCCGCCTCGAGCGCGAGATCATAGGCCGGCCGGTAGGGCTTGCCCGCCCATGCGACGCTGCCGCCGAGCTCTTCATAGATGGTCGCGAGCGCGCCCGCGCAGGGCAGCAGGTCCTCCCCGACATGCACGACGAGGTCGGGATTGCCGCAGATGAAGGGCAGCCCGCGCGCGGCGAAGCGCTCCAGCAGCGGCCGGTACTGCTCCGGCGTCTCGGTCCGGTAGTCGTTGAGCTCGGTGGCGACGACGATCTCCGCCTCCTCCTCGCCGACGATCTCGACATCGAGCCCGGCGAAGACGGCGCGGTCGCTCGCCCACCCGATGTGATAGGCGCGGCGCTGATGCGTCTCCGCGATCAGGTTGCGCGTCACGTCGCCGGATGTGACGAGCCGGTCCCAGGCCGCGCGCGGCACGCGCTTGTCGTCCAGCACGTCGGCGACCTGCTCGGACGGGCCGGGCGCGTTGGAGAGCAGGACCACGGCCCCGCCGGCCTCGCGGAACCGCGTCAGAGCGCTGCAGGCCGGCGGCAGGGCCCAGAGGCCGTCATGCACCACACCCCAGACATCGCTGATGACCACGTCGTAACGGGCGAGCAGGCTGCCCGCCTCGTCCAGAACCGGAACGCTCATCAGGATCTCGCCTTCTCTTCCAGGGTGATGCGCGCCTCGACATCGGCCCGGCGGGGCACGGGCGCGATCGCACCATAGCCCTGCGTCGACAACGCCGCGGCGACATTGGCGTAGGCCGCCGCGACGAAGGCATCGCCTGTCCGCATGTATTCCGCGAGGAAGGCGCCGTCGAAGCAGTCGCCGGCTCCCGTGGCGTCGATCGCGTCGACCTTGATCGGGGTGAAGCGCTCGCGCCGCTCGGGCGTGGCGACGAGCGAGCCCTTGTCGCCCAGCGTGAGCGCGACGATGCGCGCCCCGAGCCGCAGATACACGTCGACGATGGCGTCGGGATCGTCGAGCCCGGTGAGCAGCGCGGCATCGTCGAGGCCCGGCAGCACGATGTCGCTCATCGCGCAGGCTGCCTGGATGATCGCGCGCGCACGCGCCAGCGGCCAGAGCTTGAGCCGCAGATTGGTGTCGTAGGCGGTCAGCACGCCGGCCTGGCGCGCGACCGCGAAGGCCTCGAAGACCGCGTCGCAGGCGCTGGCGGAGATCGCCTGGCTGATGCCCGAGGCCTGGATGATCCGGGCCGAGCGTATCGCCTCCACCGGCAGGTCGCCCGGCCCGTACAGGCTCGCGGCCGAACCGGCCCGCAGATAGGAGAAGACATGGCCGGACGGGCCGTGATCGACGAAATAGAGGCCGGTCGGCGCGGTCGGATGCGTGGCGACATGCGCGTCGTCCACGCCCTCGCGATACCACAGATCCCGGAGCGAACGGCCGGCCGCATCGTTCCCCAGGGCGCCGAGATAGGCGACGGAGGCCCCCTGTCGCGCAGCCGCGACGGCGCAGTTCGAGGTGTCGCCGCCATGACCGAACTGGAAGCAGCCGTCCTGCGCGCGCGTCGCGTTGAATTCGCCCAGCGGCTCTCCCAGGCAGAGAAGGTCGAAACGGCGTTCGGTCACGGCACGGCCCCATGGATGCGGGAGGTCGAAAGCCCGGGCGGGCGGTGCCTTCCTAGGACCGTCAGGAACGGCTGGGAACCCTTTTCTTGCGGCGAGCCAGGCTTCTTGCTGCCGCAGCAGGCGATTTCAATCGATTGGATCGCTCCGATGTCAGGCCCGGGCGCGAAGCTACTCGGCCGCTTCCTGCTTTCCCGAACCGGCGAGCAGCGCATCGGCGAGCCGGACGATCTCGCCGCGCAGCGCAGCCTCCGCGCCGCCTTCCGCGCGACGCGCCAGCGTCGCTTCCCGCTTCAGCCGGTCACGGTCGATCCGCGCCTGCTCGAGCGCGCCCTGCAGCGTCTGGATCTCCGCATGCAGGGTCGCGAGCCGCGCTTCCTGCTCCTTCGTGGTTTCTCTCATGACGGTCGCCTCCCGCATCGCATGGTCCCGTTCCGCCATCAGGGCTTCCCCGCTCGCGGCGAGCGCCGCCTCGGCGGCCCGGCGCGCCTCGCCTTCCGCCGCCAGCCTGGCGTCGCGCTCGCGCAACCGGATGTCCAGCGCAGCCGCATCCCGGGTTGTGTCGGCGGCGCGCGCATCCGCCGCGGCGAGCCCGGCCTCCGCCTGCTCGACCCGCGCGGCGAAGGCATCGGCCCGCAGGCGCTCGCCGTCGCGGTCCTCCGTCGTCCGCGCCAGCGTCGCCCGCGTATCCGCCAGGGCCCGCTCCATCGCGGCCAGCCGGCCGGACAGGTCGTCGCGCTGCCCTTCAAGCACCATGATGCGCGTGCGGTCCTCGACCATCGCGACGCGCATCTGGTCGGCCTCGCCGCGCAGCGAGGCGAGTTCGCCGTCGCGCTCCGCCAGCAGCGCCTCGACGCGGCCGCGCAGCGCGCGCTGCTCGTCGAGCTCCGCCTCCCTCGCGACGAGATCGGCGCTGGAGCCGGTCAGCGCGGTCCGGGTCTCGGCGAGGCTGCGCTCGAGGCTCGCGAGATCGGCCAGGCGCTCGTCCAGGGTCGCGCTCGTCCGAGCGAGCGTTTCGGTCCGGCTCTCGAGCTCGGCCGATGTCTGCGCCAGTTGCTCGCGCAGGCCCGCGAGCGCCTCCTCGAGGCCGGCGATGCGGGCATCGCGCTCGGCGACATCCGCCTCGAGCCGGCCGATCGTCATGTCGCGGCGGCCGAGCTGCTGGAGCGCGCCCGCCTTGTCCGCGAAGGCCCGCTCGGCCTGCTGCTCGGCGGCCCGTTCGCGGACCGCCAGCTCGGCGCGCAGATGGTCGCGATCGGCCGCGATCTCGGCGAGGGACAGCGGGAAGGCCGCCTCGGCCCGCTTGCGCGCCAGCCTGTTCGCCCGCCGCGACAGCGCCGGCAGCGCCGCCAGCCAGAGCAGGCTGGCGGAGAGGAAGCCGAGCGCCACGAGCATGACGGCTTCGATCAAGGCTTGCGGCTCCGCATTCCGTTAGCGCGACGCGCGCAACTTGGCATGGCGCCCGCGGGCTGGCCAGAGCCGGGCCTGAGTGGCCTCAGAAGGGGTTCCACGTCGCCTGCGGCGTGAATTTGAGATAGCCGAGATTGACGCCCAGCCGCCAGCCGACGCCGGTGCGGATCGGCACGAGCGTGACGCCTTCCGCCGCCATGGCGGTGAAGCCGAAGCCGCCGACGAAATAGGCCGAACCGTCGACGCCGACGAAGCGCTGGTAGAGCGCGTCCACCGCCGGCAGGTTGTAGACCAGCATCATGGTGCGGGCGCCCTCGCCACCGACGTCGAAACCGACGGAAGGACCTTGCCAGAACACCTTCCGGTCACCGGCATTGCGGGTGAACAGCGTGCCTTCGCCATAGCGCAGGCCGCCGAAGAACGCGCCGGAGGCCTCCTGGCCGAGGACATAGCCGTTCGGCTCGCCCCAGCGGCGCACCGCCTCCTCGATCGTCAGCGCGAGCCCGCGCGAGACGTTGCCGAAGAACTGGTGGCCGGACGTCACCAGCTCGTTCTGCGAGAAGGAGCGCTGGCTGCCATAGGACTGCGGCTGCTGCTGCGCGAGAGCCGGCAGCGCGGACAGGCCGGCTGTGGCGAGCGCGAGACCACCGGAGAGGAAACGGCGGCGGGTCTGCGTCATGATCTCGGTCTCCAGACGAGGGCACGAGGCGGAAGGCCGCGCGCCGAAGCGGGTTCAAGGCTCGTTGCGGGAACGAAAGCACCCCGCTCGCGGGACGCGACGGCCGATACTGGGCCGGAATCCGGGCAGACACGGAGCCGGAAAGCGCCTGGCCTGCTGCCTCGGAACGGGACACCACGCAAATGCGAACCAATTCGGTAACCACCCTGATACGCGCGAAGTGTATCCAAGGCGTGAAGATTCCTGAGGCCTGCGCGGCCCTGCGAGACGAGAAGGCGAGGATTTGCCGCGATGAAGGCCTTTACATGGCAGCGCGCCCTGACGCTGGGCACGATGGCGGGCGCGCTCGCGGCATCCCTCGTCGCCGCTTCGGCCAATGCCCCGTCCCCGAGCGCCGTCGCTCTACCCGACGGACTGCCCGCCCTGCCCTCCCTGACCCAGACGATGCAGAGCGACATGCGCACGGCGATGGGCTTGCGGGGGTTCGACCCGGTCGCCTACCGCGTCGACGGGCGGGCGGTCGCCGGACAGGCGAAGCATGAGCTCCTGCACGAGGGCATCGTCTGGCGCTTCGCTTCGGCCGCCAATCTCGCGGCCTTCAGCGACGCACCGGAGGCCTATCTGCCGGCCTTCGCCGGCTTCGATCCGACCGGGGTCGTCGCGGGCGCGGCCATCGAGACCGATCCGCGCCAGTTCGCGATCGTCGGCAGCCGGCTGCTCCTGTTCAGCAGCGCGGAGAGCCGGTCGAAATTCCTGAAGAACGCCGCGCTGCTCGACCGGGCGGAAGCGGCCTGGCCGGCGCTTCGGCATACGATGGCCCGCTGAGGGCGGCTTCGGTCAGGCGGCCTGCGCACATCCGATGGCGCGCCGCGCGAGCGTCTCGCTCGACGCCGCGACGAAGGGCGGATTGCAATAGTGCCGGTCGAGGCGGCCATACTCCGGCACGGTCCCGTCGAGCGTCAGCACGATGCCACCCGCCGCCGCCAGGATCGCATCGCCGGCGGCGATGTCCCACTCCATGGTCTGGCCGACGCGGACATGCAGATCCGCCTCTCCCGAGGCGATCAGCCCGAACTTGACCGCCGACGACATGGGCAAGCGCGCGCTGGCGCACATGGAATGCACGATGTCCTCGCTGCGCCCGTCGCCGTGGAAACGGCTGACGAGCGTCACCGGCCCGCCCTCCGGCACGGGGCGGACGGCGATGCGCCTGGGCTCGCCCTCGCCTCGACCATCCGCCGCGAGCGCCTGCGCGAAGGCATGCTCGCCGCCGAACCAGAGACGGCCCGAGGCGGGCGCCGCGATCGCGCCGGCGATCGGCCGCCCGTCCCGGACGACGGCGATCGCGACACAGTAGCTGTCTCCGCCGGCGAGGAACTCGCGCGTGCCGTCGAGCGGATCGAGCAACACGAAGACACGCCCCGGCGCGACGGCAGCCACGCTTTCCTCGCTGACCACGGGAATGCCGGGGAGAAGGCGCGCGAGTGCGGCCTTGGCCGCCTTGTCGGCCTCGAGATCGGCGGAGCAGACCGGCGAGCCGTCGGCTTTCAGCCGGACATCCCTGGCGGCGCGCTTGGCGAGCAGCACCGCCGCCGCGGCGCCGGCCGCCTGCGCCAGCAGGCGGGCGAGCCCGTCGCAGTCCCGCAAGCGCGGATCGTCGATGGCGGCGCCGTTCATGCCCATTCCGCAATTCCCGGTTTCAGCGACCATATCGGGGTTAACCACATGAAAACCAAGATGGCACCATATCTCGGGGACCAGGAGCGCATTCCCCGCGCCACGCCAGTTCGCCCAGGACGATCATCCCATGACCGCCATCACGCTCGACCCGCTCGATCTGGCCGCGCTTCTCTGCAGCCGCGTCTGTCATGACGTGATCAGCCCGGTCGGTGCGATTGTCAACGCGCTCGAGGTCCTGGAGGAGGACGACCCCTCCATGCGCGACTTCGCGCTCGACCTCATCAAGAAGAGCGCGCGCAACGCTTCGGCGCGGCTGCAATTCGCCCGGCTCGCCTTCGGGGCTGCCGGCTCTGCCGGCGCCATGATCGATCTCGGCGATGCCGGCAACGTCGCGAACGGCTTCCTCAACGACGAGAAGCTTTCGCTCGACTGGGACGCCCCGCGCGCATTGCTGCCGAAGAACCAGGTCAAGCTGTTGCTCAACCTGCTGATCCTAGCGACGCAGGCGGTTCCGCGCGGCGGCAAGCTGGTCTCGCGCGCGGTCGTCGAAGGCGAGCAGGGCCGGTTCGAGATCACCGCGACCGGCTCGCATGCCCGAATTCCCGCCCATGTCGAGGAACTGCTGGCCGGCCGCTCCGAGAGCGGCGCGATCGACGCCCATGCGGTCCAGCCGCTTTACACCGGGATGGTCGCCAGGGCGGCCGACATGGCCATCACCTTCGCGATCGAAGGCGACACGGTGACGATCACGGCGCGCAAAGCGTCCTGAACCGTCGATCCCGGCCTGCAAGGGTCGCATCCGACCGCCGATCTCAACTCATCTTAAACCACTCTGCTGCTTAGCTGTCGGCAGAGTGGTCCCGTTCGAGATGGTCGCTGTATGGACGATTTGCTGCAGGAGTTCCTGACGGAGACCGCCGAGAATCTCGACACGGTCGACCGCGAGCTCGTGCGCTTCGAACAGGACCCGAACGACCGGGCGATCCTGCGCAACATCTTCCGCCTCGTCCATACGGTGAAGGGCACCTGCGGCTTCATCGGCCTGCCGCGGCTGGAGGCCCTGACGCATGCGGCCGAATCCGTCATCGGCCAGTTCCAGAACGGCGCCGTCGTCAGCGTCTCGGCGGTCACCGCCATCCTCGAGACGATCGACCGGATCAAGGACATCCTCTCCGAACTCGCCGACAAGGGCGAGGAGCCGCCGGGCAGCGACCAGCTCCTGATCGGCGAACTGCGCGCGCTGGCCGAGAGCGCGGCCGCGGATCTCGCGCAGCGCAGCCCCGAGCCCCAGGACCCGGTTGCCGCCTACCTCGCCCGGCACGGGGCGGCGGCCGAGAACGACGCGCTCGATCTCGTCTTCCGCAGCGCGCCCGAGCCGAAGCGCGACACCGAGGGGCGCATCGTCTCCGAGGACGGCGCCGCGGCCGAGAAGCCGCGCCAGACCGGCCCCGCCACGCTGCGCGTCGCCGTGGACACCATCGAGCACCTGATGACGATGGTGTCGGAACTCGTTCTGACGCGGAACCAATTGCTGGAGATATCGCGCCGGCAGGAAGATTCCGGGCTCAGGGCGCCGCTTCAGCGCCTGTCCCTGATCACGGCGGAGCTGCAGGACGGCGTCATGAAGACGCGCATGCAGCCGATCGGCAACGCCTGGTCGAAGCTGCCCCGCATCGTGCGCGACCTCGGCACCGAGCTCGGCAAGCAGATCGAGCTCGTGACCGAAGGCGCCGATACCGAGCTGGACCGGCAGATCCTCGACATGATCCGCGACCCGCTGACCCATATGGTCCGCAACTGCGCCGATCATGCGATCGAACCCCCGGCCGAAAGGCTGGCGGCCGGCAAGCCGGCCCATGGCACGATCCGCCTGGCCGCCTATCACGAGGGCGGCTCCGTCACCATCGCCGTCTCCGACGACGGGCGCGGCCTCGATCTCGACCGCATCCGCAGCAAGGCCGCCGCGCAGGGCCTGGCCAGCGAGAGCGAGCTCGACCGCATGGGCGAGACGCGGCTGAGCCGCCTGATCTTCCATCCGGGCTTCTCCACGGCGGACAGCGTCACCGCGATTTCGGGGCGCGGCATCGGCATGGACGTGGTCAAGTCGAACGTCGACGCGATCGGCGGCGTCATCGACCTCGTCTCGCACCCGGGCCAGGGGACCACGTTCACGATCAAGATCCCTCTGACGCTCGCCATCGTTTCTGCCCTGATCGTGGTCGCCGACGGCCAGCGCTTCGCCATCCCGCAGGTCGTGGTGCGCGAGCTCCTCCGCGTGAAGGCCGGCTCCGACCACGAGATCGAACGCATCGACGGCGCGCCCGTCCTGCGCTTGCGCGGGCACCTTCTCCCGCTCGTGGCGCTCTCGACGCTGATGGGCTCCGCGGAGCGCGGCTCGGACGACGGCTTCATCGTGGTCACGCAGATCGGCGAGCGCCAGTTCGGCATCCTCGTCGACAGCGTCTTCCACACCGAAGAGATCGTCGTGAAGCCGATGTCGAGCAAGCTGCGCCATATCCAGCTCTTCTCGGGCAACACGATCCTCGGCGACGGTGCCGTGGTGCTGATCGTCGACCCCAACGGCATCGCCGCGAGGCTGGGCGCCGCCGCTCAGGAGACGGCGATGCGCGACCAGGCCGCCCTCGCGGCGGCTCCCGTCTCCGAGCGGACGACGATGCTCGTCTTCCGCACCGGCTCCGACAGCGTCAAGGCGGTGCCGCTCTCGCTGGTGACGCGCCTCGAGGAGGTCGACGCCAGCCAGTTGCAGAACGGCGGCGGGCGCATCCTGCTGCACTATCGCGGCCGGCTCGTCCCGGTGGTCCCGGTGGCCGAAACGCGCCTGCGCGCGAGCGGCCTCCAGCCACTGGTGATCATCTCCGAGGGCGAGATGACCATCGCGCTGGCGGTCGAGGCCATCGTCGACATCGTCGACGAGCCGCTCGAGGTCGAGATGTCCGTGTCGCAGGACTCGGCGATCATCGGGCCGGCCATGATCGGCGGCCGTGCGGTCGACATCATCGACCTCGCGCACTACCTGCCGATGACGGAGAGCAACTGGCTGGCCGCCCGCCGGGGAGCGGAACGGACGGCGACGTCGCAGATGCTGCTCGTCGAGCCGTCCGACTTCCTGCGCGAAATGCTGGGGCCGGTGCTGAAGGCGTCCGGCCATCGCGTCACGGCCGTCCCCGACGTCGCGGACGCGGCCGCGCGCCTGTCCGGCGACGCCTTCGGGACCATCCTGATCGACCTCGATCGCGATCCCGCTGCCGCCTTCGCCTTCTCCGCGACGCTGCGCGCCGACGGCGAGGCCGCCCCACGGATCGTCGGCCTGAGCACCCTGCCCACGCCCGATCTGCAGGACAGGGCAGAACGGGCCGGCATCGACGGCGTGGTCGCGAAATTCGATCGGCGCGCGCTGCTGGCCAGGCTGGCGGAGCGCTCGGACGAATTGAGGAACGCCGCATGAGCGCGCCCGTGGCCATCGAACCGTCCTCGGAACCCGCGATCGCCGGCACCGGCGAATCCCTCGACTACGTCACCATCACGATCGGCGATCAGCTGCTCGGACTGCCGATCGGCAAGGTCCAGGACGTCTTCATCACCAACCGCATCACGCGCGTGCCCTGTGCGCCGGCCGAGATCGTCGGACTCCTGAACCTGCGCGGGCGGACCGTCACGGCAATCTGCCTCCGCCAACGGCTCGGCCGCGGGGCGGAGCGGCGACAGGTGGTCGAAGGCCGCGACATGGTCGCCGTCGGCATCGACCACGAGGGCGAAGCCTATGCCCTCATCGTCGACTCGGTCGGCGAGGTCATGCGGCTCGACAACTCCACCCTGGAGCCTCCTCCGATCAATCTCGGACGCGGCTGGGCCGACCTCGCCATCGGGATCCATCGCCTGACCGACCGGCTGCTGGTGGTGCTGGATATCGACGCCATCATGGACTTTCACCTTCACATTGCCGCCTGAGCCGCGGCCTGAAACTTTGGGAACCGCCATGAAATATTGTCTCGTCGTCGACGACTCAGCCGTGATCCGCAAGGTTGCCAGGCGCATCCTGGAAGGCCTCCAGTTCCGCATCGCCGAGGCCGAGGACGGCGCCCGCGCGATCGACTCCTGCAAGAGCGAGATGCCGGACGCGGTGCTGCTCGACTGGAACATGCCGATCATGGACGGCTACGACTTCCTGCATACGCTGCGGCAGATGCCCGGCGGGAAGCGTCCCAAGGTCGTCTTCTGCACCACCGAGAACGACATCGCCCACATCGCCCGGGCCATGCATGCCGGCGCGGACGAGTACATCATGAAGCCGTTCGACAAGGACATCGTCGCCTCGAAGTTCCACCAAGTCGGCCTCCTGTGAAGGCAGGACGCACGCGGGAACCCAGCCCATGACTGCCACCGGCTTAGCGGTCGCGACGGCGCCCCAGCGTTGCAGGACGGTGGTGATCGCCGATGATTCGGTGATCGTCCGCGGCCTCTTCGCGCGCTGGCTCGGCGAGAGCGGCAGCTTCCACGTCGTCGCGGTGGCCGGCGACGGCGAAACCGCCATCGCTCATGCGAGCCGCTTCAAGCCCGATCTGATGGTGCTCGACCTCGACATGCCCGGCATCGACGGGTCCGAGGCACTCCCGCGCATCCTGGAGGAGAGCCCGGCGACCGGCGTGCTGCTCGCGGCGACGCTGAGCGAGCGCAACACCCGGCTCGCGCTCGAATGCATGACGAAGGGCGCCATGGACATCCTCGCCATGCCGGAGAGCCGACGCGGCCTGACGATGTCCCTCGACTTCCGCAGCGAGTTCCTGCTGAAGCTCGGCCATATCGCGCAGAACGCGCGCAAGCCCGGCTCACTGCCCCTGGAATTCGATCTCGACCTGCGCCCCGCCGCCGGCCCCGTGGACCTGCGTCCGCTGGTCACGGTGATGCCGCGCTATCTCGTCATCGGCGCGTCCACCGGCGGCCCTCGCGCGGTCGCCAAGCTCCTCTTCGACATCGGCGACGCGCTTCAGGACGTGGCGACGATCGTCGTCCAGCATATGCCGCCGCTCTTCACCGCGTCCTTCGCCGACCAGGTCGCGGAGCATGTCGGAGTGCCCGCGCGAGAGCCCTATGACGGCGAGCGCTTCACCCGTGGCGTGGTCTATGTCGCGCCGGGCGGCCGCCATCTCGGCATCGATCGCAGGCTCGGCCACCTCGTCGCCAGCATCAGCGACGGCCCCCCGGTGCGGTTCTGCCGCCCGGCGGTCGACGTGCTCTTCGCCGACGCCGCGAGCCATGTCGGCGCCGCCGCGCTCGGCGTCGTGCTGACCGGAATGGGCAGCGACGGCACGGACGGCGCGACGGCCCTGCGCAAGGTGGGCGCGGCGGTGATCGCGCAGGACGAGGCATCGAGCGTCATCTGGGGCATGCCGGGCTCGGTCGTGCGGGCACGACAGGCCAGCGCCGTGGTCGCGCTCGACGAGATGGGCGCATCGGTCAGGGGGCTCCTGAGGAGCGCCCACCTATGATATCCGAAGCCGATTTCGACTATCTCCGCCGAATGCTGCACGACCGGTCGGGCCTGTCGCTCGGACCGGACAAGCGCTACCTCGCCGACAGCCGCCTCTCGATGCTGTGCCGGCGCAGGAGGATCGAGCATCTCGGCCAGCTGATGCTGCAGTTGCGCCAGGGCAGGGACGCGGCGCTGGAGAACGCGGTCGTCGAGGCGATGACCACGAACGAGACCCTGTTCTTCCGCGACAGCACCCCGTTCGACCTGTTCCGCGATGTCATCATGCCGGGGAAGCTCGACGCGAACGCCGCGACCCGCAAACTCAGGATCTGGTGCGCGGCGGTCTCGAGCGGCCAGGAAGCCTACTCGCTCGCCATGATCCTCGACGACATGGCCGACAGGCTGGCCGGCTGGAATGTCGAGATCCTCGGGACGGACATCTCCTCGGACGTCGTCGAGAAGGCGCGCGCCGGCCTCTACAGCCAGTTCGAGGTCCAGCGCGGCCTGCCGATCCGCATGCTGCTGAAGCACTTCCGCAAGGACGGCGAAAGGTGGCGGATTTCGGACCGGCTGCGCGCCATGGTCGACATCCGGCAGCACAACCTGCTCGACCCGGCCGACCATCTCGGGCTGTTCGACGTGATCTTCTGCCGCAACGTCCTGATCTATTTCGACATTCAGACAAAGACCCGGGTGCTCTCGGCCATCGCACGGCGGCTCGCCCCTGACGGGGTGCTGCTGCTCGGCGCAACCGAGACGGTCATCGGCCTGCCGACCCCCCTGATATCGGACGGGCAGCACCGCAGCCTGTACCGCAACGGCCTGCGCCACTCGCCGCCTCCGGCGGCGAATTCGACCGCGCCGCTCCCGGCGGCCCTCGCCAAGAAGGCGATCTGAGCCGGCGATCCGAGCCGGTGCCCCCCCGGGGGCCGTGGGGCGGTTGGCGGCGCCCCCATTCGCCTCGGCGACAAACAAAAACCCCGCCTCTCGGCGGGGTCCCCGTCGACCTGTCGTTTACATCCGACGATCAGGTCAAGAGATGGTATGGCGGTCCTTGATGACCGCCTGATGACGTTCGTCAGGCCGGAATGCGCTCGTCCGCTTCGGACGGCTCGCGCAGCACGTAGCCGCGGCCCCAGACCGTCTCGATGTAGTTCTTGCCGTCCGAGGCATTGGCGAGCTTCTTGCGGAGCTTGCAGATGAAGACGTCGATGATCTTCAGCTCGGGCTCGTCCATGCCGCCATAGAGGTGGTTGAGGAACATTTCCTTGGTGAGCGTCGTGCCCTTGCGGAGCGAGAGCAGCTCCAGCATCTGGTATTCCTTGCCCGTCAGATGGACGCGGGCGGCATCGACCTCGACCGTCTTGGTATCGAGATTGACGACCAGGTCGCCGGTCGTGATCACCGACTGGGCATGGCCCTTCGAGCGACGGACGATGGCGTGGATGCGGGCGACGAGCTCGTCCTTGTGGAACGGTTTCGTCAGGTAGTCGTCGGCGCCGAAGCCGAGACCCTTCACCTTGTCCTCGATCCCGGCGAGACCGGAGAGGATCAGGATCGGTGTCTTGACCTTGGCGACCCGCAGGGAGCGCAGAACCTCGTAGCCGGACATGTCGGGCAGGTTCAGGTCGAGCAGGATGATGTCGTAGTCGTAGAGCTTGCCGAGATCGACGCCCTCCTCGCCGAGGTCCGTCGTATAGACGTTGAAGCTCTCGGACTTGAGCATGAGCTCGATACTTTGAGCGGTCGCGCTATCGTCCTCGATCAGCAGAACCCGCATGTCCACGTCCCCAATTTCGCCGGCAGGCTTGCCGCTTCCCTGCAGCCTCGAAGCTCCTGCCCCGATTCTGCACCGCGCTTGCCCGATGAAACGCCACGCGACACGCTACGGAAGAATGGTTAACAAACCGTGATTCCCGAGCGCAAGCGCTTCAAGGGAGAAAGTGAACGATCCTTGTCGAGGTGAGTCGAATTTGACACGGATCGTTTCGCCATTCGCCCGCGAAAGCGCCTTTCGCGGAGGTCTGCTTCGGGGAGCAGGGCATTTCCGGCCCTGCGACACGCGGCATCCTCGAAACGCAGTGTTAATCACTCGGGTAAACGAAAGGTTGACGGGGCCCATTTATGAACAGCCCGACACGCGGCGCCGACCGGCTTTCGGCCCTGGCTTCCACCATCGATGCGCTCGACGCCGTCACGGTCTATGGCCGCGTCATCGCGGTGCGCGGGCTCATGGTCGAGATCGCGGGGCCCATCGGGGCGATGAGCCTCGGCGGCCGCGTGCAGATCGAGATCGCGGCCGGCAGCCGCGTCCCCTGCGAGATCGTCGGTTTTTCGGGCGACCGGGCGTTGGTGATGCCTTTCGGCGGGCTGGACGGCGTGCGCCGTGGCTGCCCCGCCTTTGTCGACAAGGCCCAGCCCGGCCTGCGCCCGAGCAACGCATGGCTCGGGCGGGTGGTCAACGCGCTCGGCCAGCCCGTCGACGGGGGCCCGCCCCTGCCGGAGGGCGAGGCGCTGTTCGCCTTCCGCGCCGATCCGCCACCCGCCCATGCCCGCCGCCGCGTCGGCAAGCCGCTCGATCTCGGCGTGCGCGCGCTCAATGCGTTCCTGACCTGCTGCCTGGGCCAGCGCATGGGCATTTTCGCGGGCTCGGGCGTGGGCAAGTCGGTGCTGCTCTCGATGCTGGCCCGCTATGCCAAGGCCGACGTCAACGTCATCGGCCTGGTCGGCGAACGCGGCAGGGAGGTCCAGGAGTTTCTCCAGGACGATCTCGGCCGGGACGGGCTGGCACGGTCGGTCGTCGTGGTCGCGACCTCCGACGAGCCGGCGCTGATGCGCAAGCAGGCCGCGCTGACGACGCTCGCGATCGCGGAATATTTCCGCGATCAGGGCAAGCAGGTGATGTGCCTGATGGACTCCGTCACCCGCTTCGCCATGGCGATGCGCGAGATCGGGCTCGCCGCCGGCGAGCCGCCGACGACGAAGGGCTACACGCCGACGGTCTTCGCCGAACTGCCGCGCCTGCTCGAACGCGCCGGCCCGGGCGTCGGCGAGGGGGCCATCACCGGCCTCTTCACCGTGCTGGTCGATGGCGGCGACCATGACGAGCCGGTGGCCGACGCCGTGCGCGGCATCCTCGACGGCCATATCGTCATGGAACGCTCGATCGCCGAACGCGGGCGCTATCCGGCCATCAACATCCTGAAGTCGGTCTCGCGCACGATGCCGCGCTCCTGCGACCCGGCCTATTACCCCGTCGTCCAGAAGGCGCGCGCGACGCTCGCCACCTATTCCGACATGGAAGAACTGATCCGCCTCGGCGCCTATCGGCAGGGCTCCTCCACCGAGGTCGACGAAGCGATCCGCCTCAACCCCGCTCTCGAAGGGTTCCTGAAGCAGGCCAAGGACGAGGCGACGTCCCTGAACGAAAGCTATGTGCGGCTGTCCGCCATCATGGACGGCTGAGGCTTCAGCCGCGCGCGAGCAGCCGCAGCAGCAGGATCATCGCGACGACCGCGCAGAGCTGGATCGCGGCAGCCCCGATCAGGGCAAAGTCTCGCCCAAACTGGGCGATCATCGCCGCAAAGAGCAGCGGCGCGGCCGCGAAGGCGAGATTCTGCGGGACGGTCAGACGGCCCATCAGTGTGCCGTACCCCTCGCGGCCGAAGAGGGCGAGCGGCAGCGTCGCCCGCGCCACCGAGATCACACCCATCGCCGCGCTGAAACTGACGACGAAGACGGTGGCGGCGAGCGCCGTCCCCGGCGCCAGCACGAGCACCAGACAGGCCAGCGGCCCGAGCATCAGCCCCGCCAGTGCCGTCCGCTCCACCGGCAGCCGCTCGCCGAGCGTCGCGTCGACGAGCCGAGCCAGCAGCGTCGCCGGCCCGCTCAGCGCCGCGATCCCGACCGCTTCCGCCTGGCTGATGCCGCTGTCGCGCAACAGGTCGATCAGATGGAGCGGCAGCCCCCAGGAGACCAGACCGCTGGCGGAGAAGATCGCCGCAATCAGCCAGAACGCCGTGCGGCGATCAATCGGCGCGACGCGTGCCTCCTCCGGCCGCGGCGCTCCGGCGGCCGGCGACACGGCGTCGGCCGCGCCCTGGCGGTAGCGGGGCACGGCGGCATAGATCGGCAGCACGATCAGGATTTGCATGGCGGCGAAGACCAGCAGGGTCGTTCGCCAGCCGAAGCCGGCCGACAGCGCCGCCGTCAGCGGCCAGAACACGGTCGAGGACAACCCCGTCGCCAGCATCATCAGCCCGATCACCCGGCGCGCCTGCGGGCCGACCAGATGGGCGATGGTGACGCCGCCGACATTGGCGAGCGAGAAGGCATGGCCGATGCCGATCACGACCCAGCTCGCCAGATAACTCACGGGGCCCTGAGCGACTCCGAGCAGGACGAGGCCGAGCGCGCAGAACAGCGCGCCGAGGCACATCGCACCGCGCGTCCCCGCCCGGTCGAGATGGGGGCCGACGGCCGGCGCCAGCGCCGCCCCCGTCACGAGCAGCAGCGTGATGCCGCCGAAGACCGTGGTGACGTCGAGCCCGAGATCGCGCTCGATGTCGCGCGCCAGCACGGAGAGCGCATAGAAGGTCGAGCCCCAGCCGACGATGCGGGTCACGACGAGGCCGCAGATCAGCAGGCCGTGCTCGGTTAGGCGCGCGAAGGCTGGCAAGATGGGCAATTCCGGAGGCAGACGGCCGGCGCGCGAGCGCCTGGACGCTTGCTACTAACCCCTGCCGCCGTCCTGCGTCAGCAGCCGCCGCGCGCCCGCGCCATGCAGCGAATGCGACGCGCGCCGGTAAGGAAAGGTCAACCTCCATGGCGCATTGTGGGCCGGTCTCGCGGATCGGGTTAGGTCGCGTGCCGAGGGGTCGGCACGCGCCATGCGTAATCGGGAGTTGGCACGATATGAAGTCGCGAGAGACCCTTTTGCGTCTCAAACGCTTCCAGGTGGACGAAAAGCGCCGCCGGGTAAGTCAGATTGAGATGATGATCGCCGAGTTCCACCGCATGGCGAGCGATCTGGACCGCGAGATCCAGAGCGAGGAAGCGCGCGCGGGAATTTCCGACCCGGCGCATTTCGCCTATCCGACCTATGCGAAGGCCGCGCTCGTCCGGCGCGACAACCTGCGCCAGTCGGCCGACAATCTGAAGGGCCAGCTCGACGAGGCCAAGGCCGAGTTGCAGGAGGCCTTCGAGGACATGAAGAAGGTCGAGATTCTCGACGACCGCGAGCGTGCGAACGAGCGCGCCGCCGACGCCGCCCGCGACCAGGCCAGCATGGATGCGATCGGCCTGCGCTCCCGCGCCGGCTGACCCGCCTTCGCCGGAGGCCGCCTGTCGCCGCCTCCGGCTCCAACCTACCCGATGACGGGGTGATGCGACGCGCTGGCGAGCGGCAGATGCCCGGACAGGCGCGGATCGTCGGCCACCTCGATGCCGCGCTTGAACGGCGTGAAGCCCGAGCGCTGGTAGAACTCCGGCGCCGACGGATGGTCCAGCGTGCAGGTATGGACCCAGAGCCGCGCGATCGGCTTCGCCCAGGCCAGAGCCAGCGCGCGGTTCATCAGCCAGCGCCCGGCGCCGCGCCCCACGAGAGGGTGGTCGAGGCCGAAAAAGGCGAGTTCGCCCTCGCCCTCGATCCGGAAATCGAGTTCGAGCAGGCCGCCGTCCCGTCCGTCATGGCGCAGCGCATAGGCCTCGATCTTCGGGTCGGCCAGGAGCGCTTCGATCCTGTCGCGCGGCGCCTGCAGCCGGCTGAACCAGAGCCAGCTCTCGCCGATGCGCCGGTAGATGGCGAGATAGCGCGCGACATCAGCCGCCCCCAGCCGCTCCAGCGCGAAGGCCTCGCTGCCCGGTGGATCGGCGCGCCTCTCCGGCGCCGCCCTCATCTCGAGCGACGTCACCACGGCCGCGATCTTGCCCGGCGGCAGGTCGGTCGTTCCCGAAAGGCTGATCTCGATGGTCTGCGTCATGGGTCCCGCACGGATGTTCAAGGCCTGCCGCGAACATGACATGATCGAGGCGGAAACATCACTCGCCGACACCGGCGGCAATCGCAAGCCGCTGCGGCACCGGACACGAGACGGGTCATGATCGGAGCATCTCGACGAAGCTGGGCATGGGCGCGCATCGCCGTCGCGCTCGCCGTGATGCTCGTCGCCGTGCTGCCCCACGCCACCCTCGCCGCCTTGTCCGGCTTCGCCATGAACCATGCGCCGGTCCTGCCTGCCGCCCATGGCTCCCCGGCGGCCCATGATCCGGTGTCCGCTCACGAACACCACGCGCGACCCGAGGTCGCCGCCAGCGCCTGCCACGACTCCGCGCCGGCGCATGACCGCGCCGCGCCGATGATGCCCGCCTGCTGCATCCTGGGCTGCGGGCTGCTCGCCGTCGCGCCGGACATCCGCGCCGCGACGACCGCGCCGGCATGGCTGATTCGGCCCGCGACCTTCGCCGACGACGGCGCCGGCCGCACGACGGAGCCCGCCGAGCGGCCGCCCCGAACGCGGCCGATCGTCGCCCCGGCGACCTGACGTCTCACCGCCTTTTTAGACTGGACGGCTCCGCTGGCCTCATGCGGAAGCGGATGGCCGTTCCCCACAGGACTCAGATCATGAACAGCATCATCACCAGGGCCATCCCGGCCCTCTTCGCCGGCGCCCTCGCCGTCACCTTCGCCGGCGCCGCCCTCGCCCAGCAGGGCCACGGCATGCATTCCGGCGGCACGAATTCGAGCGGCATGCATTCGGGCCATGGCGGCATGACGAGCGGCAGCAAGGCCGATACGCCGTCGACCAAGGCGTTTCGGGACGCCAACGCCAAGATGCACAAGGACATGGACATCGCCTACACCGGCGATGCCGATGTCGATTTCGTGCGCGGCATGATTCCGCATCATCAGGGCGCGATCGACATGGCGAAGGTCGTCCTGGCCCATGGCAAGGACCCCGAGATCCGGAAGCTCGCGACCGACGTCATCACCGCGCAGGAGCAGGAAATCGCGCAGATGCGCGAATGGCTGAAGAAGAACGGCCGCTGATCGCGAAAACAACGGCAAGCGGCGGCAACGCCGCTTGCCCTCGTGCCGGCTCGCTGGCACTACAGAATCGTGTTCGCGCCGGCGCGACCGCGCTCCGAACAATCCAATGCCGCCGGTCTCGCCTTGCTGCCGCGGGTCTCATGAAGCGCTATCTCGATTATCTCTGGCCTATCATCGGGCTCGTCGCGGTTGTCTGGTCCGTCGAACTGCTCTGGGACAAGCTGAAGGCCGAAGCCGGCACCGACGCCGCCATCCAGGCCCTGCTCGAGAAGGCGGGCTTCTGGGAGAGCGTCAAGATCATAGCGACGCGCATCGGCGACAAGATCGCCGTCATTCCCCATGACGCCTTCGTCCATGCGGCGCTGGCGACGCTCGTCGCCTATGCCGCGCTCGCCTGGTACGACCGCATCGCGCTGCTCCATCTCCGCAAGGAGAAGGGCATTTCCTGGTTCTATATCGCGACCTGCTCCTTCGTGACCTATGCGCTGTCTCACAATATCGGCGCCTCGGTCTTCTCGGGCGGAATGGTGCGCCTGCGCGCCTATACGGCGAAGGGGCTCAGCGCCGCCGAAGTCGCGGTGCTCGTCGCGCTGTGCTCGTTCACCTTCGCCTTCGGCACGATCCTGCTGATGGGCCTCGTCCTGCTCTACGAGCCGGAAATCCTGCGCCCGCTCGGCCGGCTCTCGCCCTGGTTCGCCATCGGCGACAAAACCGCGCGGCTGATCGGCGTTGGCATGCTCGGCTTCGTCGCGCTCTATACGATCGGTTCCTGGCTCCGCTTCAGGCCGCTCAGGATCGGCACGTTCGAGATCATCTATCCGCGCCTGCCGATCGTCGCCCGCCAGTATCTCGCGGCGCCGCTGGAGCTCGCGGGCGCGGCCGGCATCATCTATTTCGCGCTGCCGGCGGAAGGGAATCCCGGCTTCCTCATCGTGCTCGGCGCCTTCCTGCTGTCCTTCTCGGCCGGGCTGCTCAGCCAGGTTCCGGGCGGCGTCGGCGTCATGGAGGCGGTCTTCCTCGCGGTGATGCCGGGCGTACCGGCACCGGCGGTCTTCGCCGCGCTCCTGATCTGGCGGATGTTCTACCTCATCCTGCCGCTGGTCTTCTCGCTGCCCGTGGTGCTCGCCTTCGAGCGCGCGCAGCTCAGGCGCAACACGCGCATCGCACCTCCCCCCTGAGCCGCCTCAGCGCCGGAGCGCGATCGCGGCGGCGGCGAACAGGACGAGCGCACCAGCCGCCTCCATCGGGCCGAAGGGCTCGCCGAGCAAGGCCACGCCCATCGCGACGGCGATGACCGGGCTGACGAAGGCATAGAGCCCCGCGCGGAACGCGCCCCAGTCGCGCAGCAGCCTGAGATAGATCGTGAAGCCGACGAGCGAGCCGGCCACGACGAGGAATCCGAGCGCCGGCGCGACGGGCCAGCTCGCCAGGGCGGCGAGATCGGTCATCCCCACCGGCTCCAGGGCCAGCGACGCGGCGACGAGGCCGACGCTGCCGATCACGGTCTGCCAGCCCGCCAGGGCCAACGTCGGGATCGCCGTTGCGATCGGGCGCGTCAGGACCGCCCCCACGCAATAGGACAGCGTGCCGAGCGCCACGGCGGCGAGGCCAAAGCCTTCCAGCCGGTCTCCCGCCGCGCTAAGCCCCGCGACAGCCCGCCCGGCGAACAGCAGGCCGAGCCCGGCGGTTCCGAGCCCGATGGCCAGCAGGCGCCGGCCGGTGATCGGCTGCCCCTCGATCACGCGGGTCGCCAGCAGCGTCCAGATCGGGATCGTCGCCATGTTGACGATGGCCGAGAGCCCCGAGGGCGCGTGCGCCAGTCCCCAGAACAGCAGGGCGTAGCTGCCGGTGTTCACGAGCAGGGACGTGCCGACGAGGCGCGGCCACGCCTCTCGCGGGATGCGGAAGGCGTCGCGTCCGGCCCAGGCCAGCAGCAGCGCGCCGGCGAAGACGAAGCGCGCCGCCGCCAGGAAGATCGGCGGCACATGCGCCGTCGCGACCCTGACCGGCAGGAAGGTCAGTCCCCAGACGAGGCACAGCAGCGCGAAGAGCAGGAGCTCGCGGGTGGGGAATCGCGTTGCCTGCGTCCGGCCGGTCATCGTCCCGGCGCTCATAGGAAGCGCTGCAGGAAGACGAGATCGAGCCAGCGGTCGAACTTGCGCCCGACCTCGCGGAAGCGCCCGACCTCGACGAAGCCGAGCCGCTCATGCATCCGCAGCGAGCCATGGTTCGCAGCGTCGATGCCAGCGACCATGACGTGCTTGCCGAGCCCCGCCGCGATGGGAAACAGCGCCGTGACGAGCCCGCTGCCCAGCCCCTTGCCGCGCTGGTCGTCGCGGATATGGACGCTGTGCTCGACCGTATGGCGATAGCCCGGCCAGGGGCGGAAATCGCCGAATGTCGCATAGCCGGCGACCTCGCCGCTCGCCTCCGCGACCAGGACGGGATAGCCCTGCCCGGCCCGCGCCCGCAGCCAGTCGCGCCTGTCCTCCAGCGTCGCGGGCGTGTCCGTGTAGACCGCCGTCGAACTCGCGATCACCGTGTTGTAGATGGCGAGGATCGCCGCGAGGTCGCCATCCCGCGCGGGGCGTATCACCGTGTCTTGCATTTCGCACCGTCCACTATAGAAGACTCATGGCTATGATAATGGACGATATCACGTCAAGGCTGGCCGAGCGCATCCGCATCGAGCGCGAGGCGCGGGGCTGGAGCCTGAGCGATCTCGCCGAGCGCTCGGGCGTCTCGCGCGCGATGATCAGCAAGGTCGAGCGTGGCGAGGCGAGCCCGACCGCGAGCCTGCTGGGGCGGCTCTCGGGCGCCTATGGGCTGACCTTGTCGAGCCTGCTGGCCCGCGCCGAGACCGCGAGCGCGGAGCGCCTGAGGCGCCGCGAGAGCCAGCCCGTCTGGCGCGATCCCGCCACCGGCTTCGCACGCCGCGCCGTCTCGCCCGCCGGCCTGGCGGGGATCGAGCTCGTCGAGGCCGAGCTGCCGGCGGGCGCGCGCATCGACTATCCGGCGAGCGCCTACGCCTTCATTCACCAGCAGATCTGGGTGCTGGACGGCACGCTCGACTTCACCGAGGCCGGAACGACGCAGCGGCTTGGGCCCGGTGACTGCCTCGAACTCGGACCGGCGAGCGACTGCGCATTTGCCAATCCCGGCTCCGGTCCGGTCCGGTATCTCGTCGTGGTGGTGCGGCGGTAGGCGGTACCGATCGGAGGGGGCCGGGTTCCGAAACCGGCCGAGGTCTCAAATCCGGCTGAAGCCGAGGCTGCTGCCGAGGGCCATGAACTCGTCCCGGGCGATCATCTCGCCGGACGGCTTTATGTAAGAGGGCATCGCCGCATAATTGTCCTCGATGGTGCCGAGCTTCACCGCCCGGTCGAGCGAGGGGCCGGTATTGGTCACGACATAGCAGCCGGTGGTCTTCGCGAGCTTCTTGCAGAAGGGCAGACCGCTGCCGCCGATGTTGCAGGCCGCGAGCCAGATGATCCGGAGCGTCGAGATCCGCATCCATGGGAAGCAGGCGTCGACATTGTCCTCGAACAGCATCTGGCCGATGGCGAGATAGGCCTTGTTCGGCGGGCTGGCGGGGAATCCGTGGCAGTTGAACACCACATGCCGGTCGCCCTCCTTCACCCTGGCGATCATCGCCTCGTTGCTGTCGCCATTCTTGATCGCGAAGTTCCGGGTCAGCGTCGTCGGGTGCAGGATGCGCTCGCCGTTGAAGCCCACCGAGGGCGACGAAAGCCTGATCAATTTCTGTGGGGGAACACCGCTGCTCATTGCCCCATCCCCGATGCCACGACACGGCGGGCAGTCGAGCATGGCCGGCGGGCGCGTCAGTCACCCAAATGAATGAGGCGGCGGCGTCTTCGCCGGCAGGGTCACACGGTGCCGACCGTCTTGAGCCGGACGCGCGGATGGATCTCGGCCTGCGAGAGCACCGGCGTCTCGCGGCGGAAGCGCTCGATGATCTGGCGGGCGAAGGGCCTCGCCATCGCGGAGGTGACGAGCGAGGGCATCTCGCCGAGGCGCGCCGCCTCCTCGAACTTGTCGCGGATGTGCCGCACGAACTCCTGCAGGCGCGACGGCTGCATCGCCAGATGCCTGTCCTCGCCCTGCCCGATGATCGACTCGGCGAACACGCTTTCCCAGGCCGGCGAGAGCGTGATGATCGGCAGCATGCCCTGGCCGTTCGAGAACTGGGCGCAGATCTGCCGGGCCAGGCGCGTGCGGACATGCTCGGCGATGTCGCGCGGGCTCTTGATCCCGCCCGCCACCTCGGCGATGCCCTCGATGATCGTGGGGAGGTCACGGATCGAGATGCGCTCCGCCAGCAGGATCTGCAGCACGCGCTGGATGCCCGTGGTCGAGATCTGGCTGGGAACGATCTCCTTGACGAGATCGGCATGGTCCTTCGGCAGCTCGCGCAGGAGCTTCTGCACCTCGCCATGCGAGAGCAGCTCCGGCATGTTCGATTTCAGCACCTCGGTCAGATGCGTCGAAATCACGGTGGCGGCGTCGACCACCGTGTAGCCGCGCAGCTGCGCCTCGTCCTGCAGGGCGGCGTCGATCCAGGTGGCGGGCAGGCCGAAGGTCGGCTCGAGGACGTTGTGTCCGGGCAGGTTCACCGCCCCGCCCATCGGGTCCATCGCCATGTACTGGCCGGCATAGACGATGCCGTGCCCGGCATCGATCTCCTTGATCTTGACGTAGTAGTGGTTCGCCTCGAGCTGGACGTTGTCGACGATGCGCACCGCCGGCATGACGAAGCCGAGCTCCGCCGCGAGCTGCCGGCGCAGCGCCCTGACCTGGTCGGTCAGCCTGTCCTGCCCGCTGGCGGCGTTGACCAGCGGCAGCAGGCCGTAGCCGATCTCGATCTTGAGCTCGTCGAGCTTGAGCAGATCGTTCAGCGTCTCCTCGCGCGGGGTGCCGTCGGGCGCGAGCGGCGAGGACGGATCGTCGACCTGGGCCGCCTTCGCGGCCTCCCGCTCCCTGGCGAGCCGGCTGAAATGCCGGGCGAGCCAGGCCGAGCCGGCCGCCAGCCCGAGGAAGGGCAGCATCGGGATGCCCGGCAGCAGCGCGATCAGCAGCATGACGGCCGCCGACATGCCGAGCGCCTTCGGATAATTCGAGAGCTGCTTGCCGAGCGCCTTGTCGGCGGCGCCGCGCACGCCCGATTTCGAGACGAGCAGGCCGGCCGCCGTCGAGACGATGAGCGCCGGAATCTGGCTGACGAGGCCGTCGCCGACGGTGAGCTGGGTGTAGTTGTGCGCTGCGTCGCCGAAGCTCATGCCCTGCTGCGCGACGCCGATGACGATGCCGCCCAGCACGTTGATGAAGGTGATGAGCAGGCCGGCGATGGCGTCGCCGCGCACGAATTTCGAGGCGCCGTCCATCGAACCGAAGAAGTTGGCCTCGTCCTCCAGCGCCTTGCGGCGGACCTTGGCGACCTCCTGGTCGATCAGTCCGGCCGACAGATCGGCGTCGATCGCCATCTGCTTGCCGGGCATCGCGTCGAGCGCGAAACGTGCCGCGACCTCGGCGATACGGCCCGAGCCCTTGGTGATGACGACGAAGTTCACGATGATCAGGATGGTGAAGACGATCACCCCGATCACGAAGTTGCCGCCCATCACGAAGCTGCCGAAGGCCTCGATGACATGGCCGGCGGCGGCACTGCCCTCATGTCCGTGCGAGAGGATCAGGCGCGTGGAGGCGAGGTTCAGCGCCAACCGGAACATGGTCACGATCAGCAGCACGGTCGGAAAGGCCGAGAACTCCAGCGGCTCCTCGATGAAGAGCGCCGTCATCAGCACCAGCACGGACAGGATGATCGAAAGCGCCAGCAGCAGGTCGAGCAGAATGCCCGGCATCGGGAAGATGAGCACCACGAGGATGCCCATGACGCCGATCGCCAGGAACAGGTCCGGGCGGTTGAGGAGCTTCCCCATCGCGCCGCGATCCGAGACGCCGATGCCACCCGCTCCCGCCGTCACATCGGTCATCGACCAGCCCGCTCCCTGCAGCAGTCCACGCATCGTCCGTGCCGCCGCCGCGGCACGACCCGGCAAGAATTGCCGGGCTCATGGTGAAGGAGTGGTTAAGACGGCCGAGAAATTCGCTTTCGTGACGCCGTGTCCCGAAGCCGTCGGATGGATGCCGCGCTGTGGCCCCATTCCCCGGTCGAACTGCGCCCCGTCGGCGCCCCCGCGCCGGCAGGACCGTTCGGGAGATGGATTTTGGATAGACGCTGCTTCATGACCGCCATTCTGGGTGGGTTCGCCAGCCTCGGCCTCGGCGGCGCGGCCATGGCGCGCACCGGCGCGCGCGAGCTCGAAATTGCGCCCACGGACGAGACGGGCATCGCCGCCGCGCTGGACCAGACCGACGCCGCCTTCACGCAGTATCACAACCGGCCGCCCCATCATCGCGCCCCGCATCATCGGGCGCCGCATCGGCGGCCCCCGCCGCCCCCCGTGGTCCACAGGCGCCGGCACCGCCGCCGCGTGGTCCGCAACGGCCGCGTCTACTACGTCTACTGACACTCCCGAGCAGCCGGCCCGGCGCGCGCCGCGCCGGTTGCTCCGCGATCTCCGGGGCCGGTCCCCGGGAACGCCTCCGGCCCGCCGAACGGATCGCCCTCCGTCGCCCCCCGGAACGAAACGCCTCCCTGACGCGTTCGGAAGCCGTCGCGAGCGGATCGTCCGCTCGCCGGAAGCCGCCAGCCGGCGTCCGATGCGACGTCCTCAGGGAGGAAGGCCGGCATGGCGACGCCGGAACGGCTGGAGACTCCGGCCATCGTCATCACCGATGTGCCCGCGAGACTGGACCGTCTGCCCTGGTCGCGCTTTCACACGCTGGTCGTCGTCGCCCTCGGCATCACCTGGATTCTCGACGGGCTGGAGGTCACGCTGGCCGGCTCCGTCTCGGGCGCCCTGAAGGAAAGCCCGGCGCTGCGCCTGACCAACACCGAGGTCGGGCTGGCCGGCGCGGCCTATATCGCCGGCGCGGTCTCCGGCGCCCTATTCTTCGGCTGGCTGACGGACCGGCTCGGGCGCAAGAAGCTCTTCACCATCACGGTGCTGGTCTATCTCGCCGCCACCGCCGCGACCGCATTTTCCTGGAGCTTCGCGAGCTTCATGCTTTTCCGCTTCCTGACCGGAATGGGCATCGGCGGAGAATACACGGCCATCAACTCCACCATCCAGGAACTGGTGCCGGCGCGCGTGCGCGGCTGGGTCGACCTCGTCATCAACGGCTCGTTCTGGGTCGGCGCGGCGCTCGGAGCGGTCGGCGCCATCGTCCTGCTCGATCCCGCCCGCATCGACCCCGAAATCGGGTGGCGCCTGGCCTTCTTCACGGGCTCGGCGCTGGGCCTCGGCATCCTCTTTCTGCGGCGCTGGATACCCGAGAGCCCGCGCTGGCTCATCAGCCACGGCCATGCGGAGCGCGCCGAGGCCATAGTCGCCGATATCGAGCGTCGGGCCGGCTTCACGCCGCCCCCGGGCGAGGTCCTGGCCCAGACCCGGCTGCGCCCGCGCCGCGGCACCCCACTCCGGGAGGTGTTCCGCACCCTGTTCGTCGTTCATCGCCGGCGGGCCATGGTCGGCCTGACCCTGATGGTCTCGCAGGCCTTCTTCTACAACGCGATCTTCTTCACCTACGCGCTGATCCTGACGGACTTCTACGCCGTGCCCTCGCAGGATATCGGCTGGTTCATCCTGCCCTTCGCAGCCGGCAACTTCCTCGGCCCGCTTCTGCTCGGACGCCTCTTCGATACGCTCGGCCGGCGGGTGATGATCACCGCGACCTATGCGCTCTCCGCGCTGCTGCTGACCGGGACCGGCTACCTGTTCTGGCAGGAGCTGCTGACCGCACCCCAGCTCACGCTGTGCTGGAGCGTCGTCTTCTTCTTCGCCTCGGCCGCCGCGAGTTCGGCCTACCTGACCGTCTCGGAGACCTTCCCGGTCGAGATGCGGGCTCTGGCCATCGCAGCCTTCTACGCGGTCGGAACCGGAGCGGGCGGCATCGCAGGACCCTGGCTCTTCGGGGTGCTGATCGACACCGGGTCGCGCGGCAGCGTCTTCCTGGGCTACCTGCTCGGCGCGGCCCTGATGCTGGCCGGTGCGATCGTCGCCTCCCGCTTTGCCGTGAAGGCGGAGCGCAAGCCGCTCGAGGCGGTGGCGCGGCCGCTCAACGCGGTCGACTGACGTCGCATTGAACCGTCCCATGCTTCGCCGCGACAAAGCCATGCCGACAGCGCCCGCATGGAACGTCCAGGCGGCCGGAACGTTGGTATCGAGCGCCGGCGCGTTGTGGCATCGTCGGCGGCAGATGCGGTGAGACACTCATTCGGAGGACGTCGTGGATAGACGCTCATTCATCATGACCCTGGTCGGCGGCATGGCCGCAGCCGGGTTCGGTGGCATCGCGGCCGTACAGGCGGCCGGAACGACCTCCGCCCCCGCAAGCCCGCAGCCGCTCCCGCGCGGCGACGACGCATCCCCGCCCGAGGAGACGGTATCGGCTGAGCTGAAGGACGCGCTGGACAAGACCGACGCGGACTTCACCCAGTATTATTATTACCGCCGGCCGCGCTATTATGCCCGGCCGCGCTACTACGCGCGCCCCCGCTATTATGCCAGGCCCCGCTATTACGCGAGGCCACGCTACTACCGTCCGCGCCGTTACTATTATTGAGAGCGGTCGACGGCGCTTCGGTCAGGCGAGGTTGACCCGTGCCTGACCGGGCTCCGCCACGGCGATGCCGGCCGCGCTGTATTCGTTGAGCTTGTTGCGCAGCGTGCGGATCGAGATCCCCAGGATCTTGGCCGCATGGGTGCGGTTGCCGAGGCAGTGGTCGAGCGTATCGAGGATGAGATCGCGCTCGACATCCGCGACCGTCTGGCCGACGAGCGAACGGGTCACGGCTTCGGCCGTGCGCGCGGCGCGCGACGAGACGTCGTCCGCCATCGCCGCACCGAGGGACTCCCCTTCCGGCGTCAGCACGGCCTCCGGGCCGACTTCCGGCCCGCTCGCCAGCAGCACGGCGCGATGGATCGTGTTCTCCAGTTCCCGGACGTTGCCGCGCCAGCCGTTCGAGAGCAGCAGCTTGCGCGCCTCCGCCGCGAGCGGCCTGACCGGAAGCCCGTTGAGCTCGGCATATTTGCGCGCGAAGTGATCGGCGAGGACGAGAATATCGGCCGGGCGCTCGCGCAGCGCCGGCAGGCGCAGATGCACGACATTGAGCCGGTAGAGCAGATCCTCGCGGAACGTGCCCTGCCTCACCGCTTCCGCGAGGTTGCGGTTCGAGGTCGCGACGATGCGGATGTCGACCTTGACCGGCTGGGTGCCGCCGACGCGGTCGATCACCCGCTCCTGCAGGGCGCGCAGCAGCTTGGCCTGGAGTCGGACGTCCATCTCGGAAATCTCGTCCAGCAGCAGCGTGCCGCCATTGGCCTCCTCGAACTTGCCGATGCGCCGCGCGACGGCCCCGGTGAAGGCGCCCTTCTCGTGGCCGAAAAGCTCGGATTCGAGCAGGTTGTCGGGGATAGCGGCGCAGTTGACGGCGACGAACGGCCTGTCCTTGCGGCCGGATTTCTGGTGGAGGTGACGGGCGATCACCTCCTTGCCGGTGCCGCTCTCTCCGGTGACGAGCACGGGCGCCTCGGAGCGCGCGATCTGGTTGGCGAGATTGACCACCCGCTCCATGGCGGGGTCCCGGAAGATCAGGCTGGAGCGATCGGCCGCCACGGCCTCCAGCACCGCGGCGATGAGCTCCGGATCGGGCGGCAGGGGCACGTATTCGCGCGCTCCGGCGCGGATCGCGGCGACGGCCGCGCGCGTGTCCGGCGAGGTGCCGCAGGCCACCAGCGGAACGCGGATCCGTTCGGCGTCGAGTGCCGCGACGAACTGAGCGATCGGCAACGCGACATCGACCATGAGCAGGTCCGCGCCCTTGCTGCGCAGAACCGCGAGCGTCTGGTCGAGGCTCTCCGTATGCGTGACGGCGGCGCCATGCGAGATGGCGATCTTCGCCGCCGCGATGATCTGGCCCTTGAGGCCGCCGGCGATGATGAGGCGCATGGTTCAGGCCTTTCCGTTCGTTGTCGCGGCGCTTCGCGGCCTCAGCCGCGATCCGCCTTGATGATCTCGGTCATGGTCACGCCGAGCCGGTCCTCGACGACGACGACCTCCCCGCGCGCCACCAGGCGCTCGTTGACGAAGATGTCGATGGCCTCGCCGACACGCCGGTCGAGTTCCAGCACGGCGCCGGGGACGATCTGAAGCAGCTCGCCGACCGCGATGCGGGACGAGCCGAGCACGGCCGAGACCGTCACCGGCACGTCGAAGACCTGCTCCAGATCCTCCGCGGTCTTCACCGGCACCGGGCCCGAGCGCGGCCCGCCGCCGTCGTCCCCGAAGGAAAGGTCGGCGCTGTTCAGGGGCGGCAGATTGAGATCGTTGTCGGCGGTCATCGCTCGTTTCCACTCCCAAAGTCGCCGACGCGGCCGAAGGCGGCGGCCACGGCCTGCTGGACGAGGGCATCCATCTGGCTGGCCTCGATCGCGAAGCCGCCATCGGCCCATTCGATGCGCCCGTCGCCGGGCGCGATGTCGGGTTCGCCGAGAACGACGATACGGCCGGCGAAGCCGCCTTCGAGCGCGAGCCGGCGGGACAGGGCCTCCACGGCCTCTACGGCCGCCTCGTTGACGCGGATCGCGAGATGCGGCGTCTGCCGGGCATGGCCGATGCACTCGCGCACCGCCCGCTCCAGCGCCGCCATCGGCCGCTCCGCCAGCGCCGCGCCGGCGAGCGCCCGGGCGACGGAAAGAGCGAGCCGCACGGCCTGCTCCTCGAGCTGGGTCGCGCGCGCCGCCTCCTGCGCGAAGAGCCGCTCGGCCGTGCGCGCGAGCTGGCCGACCAGCCCGTTGAGCTCGCCCTGGGCCTCGCGCCGGGCCTGGTCCATGCCGGCATGGAAACCCTGCTCCCGGGCCGTGGCGAGATCGGCGTCGCTCGCACGCGCCCGCCCGCCGTCGCGGAAGTCTCTGCCGAACAGGAACTTGGTCGGGTGGCTCATCGTCAGTAGACCAGCTCGTCTTCGGCATTGCCCTTGGACAGCACGATCTCGCCCTTTTCGGCGAGGTCCTTGGTGAGTTGGACCAGCGTGGTCTGCGCCTCGTCGACCTCCTTGAGACGCAGCGGCCCGAGGCTTTCCATGTCGTCCTGCATGGTCTTGGCGGCGCGCTGCGACATGGCCCCGAAGAAGAAGTCGCGCATGCCCTGGCTCGCGCCCTTGAGCGCCCGGGCGAGCGTGGCCTTGTCCGCCTGCCCGACCAGCGTCTGGAGGCCGGCGGCGTCGAGCTTGCCGAGATCCTCGAAGGTGAACATCAGCGCGCGGATGCGTTCGGCCGCTTCCTGATTGGAGGCGTCGAGCGCGGACAGGAAGCGCATCTCGGTCTGCCGGTCGAAACCGTTGAAGATCTCCGCCATCATCTCGTGCGGGTCGCGCCGGCGCGTCTGGGTGAGCGTGGCGACGAACTCGGTCCGCAGCGTGTTCTCGATATGGTCGAGCGCTTCCTTCTGCACCGATTCAAGCCGCAGCATCCGGCCGACCACCTCGATCGAGAGATCGTTGGGCAGGTTGCGGAGCACATTGGCGGCGTGGTCGGGGCGGATCTTGGACAGGATCACCGCGATGGTCTGCGGATATTCGTTCTTCAGGAAGTTGGCGAGCACGACAGCGTCGATATTGCCGAGCTTCTGCCACATGTTGCGACCGGCGGGACCGCGGATCTCCTCCATGATGAGGGCGACCTGGTCGACCGGCAGGATCTTCTCGAGCAGGGAGATCGTCCGGTCGAAGGAGCCGGTCACGGCGCCCGCGCTCGACAGCTTGCCGACGAAGTCCAGCATCAGCCGCTCGACATCGTCGGAATCGACAGTGCCTAGCTCCGCCATGGCGCGGGTGATGATGCGGATTTCCTCGTCGTCGAACTCCTGCCAGATCGACTTGCCATGGTCCTCGCCGAGCACGAGCAGGATCACGGCCGCGCGCTGCGGGCCGGTCATCTCCGCGACCGAGGTTACGCTGCCATAGGCGATGGCGGAATCGGAGAGATCCTGCGAAGCGGCATTGCGTGTGGCGAGGGAGCGTGGTTCCAGCATGGCTCAGCGCGCCTTCATGCCGGGGCTTTTTCATGGATCCAGCTCCGCAGCACAGCGACCGAATCGGCCGGGTTCTGCGCGACCAGTGCGCCGATCTTCTCGACGGACTGGGCCTTGAGCTGCCCCTTGATCTGGGCGACGGCGAGCATGCGCTCCGAGGGAGCGTCGATCTCGATGGGCGAGCCATCGGCCGCGACGAGCACGCGCGGCGCGGCGGCCGGATTGCCGGTGCCGTCGTCGGTCACGGCCACGCCCGCCCGCATGAAGGACGGGATGGCCGGCATGGAGTTGTCGGCGGCCAGCACCTGCTTGAGCAGAGGCCGCACCACGGTCATCAGCACGACCAGCGTCAGCAGCGAGATGACGCCGAGCTCGGCGAAGCGGATCAGATCCTCCTTGGTGAAGGAGAGCAGCTGCTGCATCAGGCTCTGCTCGGAAAATTCGGCCGGCGCGGCAGGCGCCTCGGCGAAGCGCAGATTGACCACCTCGACCTTGTCGCCGCGGGCATCGTCGAAGCCGACGGCGGTGCGCACGAGTTGCCCGATCCGCTCCAGCTCCTCGTTGCTGCGCGGCTGGTAGGCCAGCTCGCCGGCCTGGCTGCGGCTGTAGGTGCCGTCCACGAGCACGGCGACGGAGAGCTTCTTGACGCGCCCGCCCTCCTGGACCTCGGTGCGCGTGGTGCGGGAGATCTCGTAATTCACGACCTCCTCGTTCTTCGTGGAGGCGTCGCGCGGGCCCTGCTGGTTGCCCTGGTTCTGCTGCGCGCCGGGCAATTCGTTGCCGACCGTGACGGCGCCGTTGCCGCTTTCCGTGGTGGTCGCGTTCTCGGTGCGGTTCTGGCTCGACCGAACGACGCGGCTTTCGGGGTCGAAGCTCTCGGACCGGCTCTCGACCCGGTTGGCGTCCAGCGCTGCGGAGACCTGCACGCGCGCCCGGCCCTGGCCGACGACGCTCGCCACGATGTCCTCGACCTGCTGCTTCACGCGCTTCTCGATGGCGGTCTGGCGCTCGTCGATGCCCAGCCCCACGAGCCCCTGCTCGCCCTGCGCGCCATCCGCGAGCAGGCGGCCGCGCTCGTCGACGATGGAGACGCGTTCCGGCTTGAGGCCGTCGACCGCCGAGGCCACGAGATGGCGCACCGCCCTGACCTGCGCCGCATCGAGCTCGCCGGCGAGCTTGAGGGCGATGGAGGCGCGCGGCAGTTCACGGTCGCGCTCGAACAGCCTCCGCTCCGGAATCACGAGATGCACGCGCGCCTGCTGGACGCGGCCGATCGAACGGATCGTGCGCGAGAGCTCGCCCTCGAGGGCTCTCAGATGGTTGATGTTCTGGACGAAGCTGGTCGAGGAGAAGGCGTCGCCCTTGTCGAAGATTTCGTAGCCGACGCCGCCGCCGGCCGGAATGCCCTTGCTAGCGAGGTCGAGACGCAGGCGCGGCACGGCCGACTTCTCGACGAGAACCGTCTGGCCGTCGCCCCGCAGCTCGTACTTCACGCCGCGCGTGTCGAGGTCCTTGAGGATGGCGCTGACGTCCTGCTGCGAGAGATCGGAGAAGAGCACGCTCATCGCCGGCTGCGACATCCGCAGCATGACGAAGCCGAAGAAGCCCACCAGGCCGAGCGTCACCGCCAGCATGGCCGCCAGCCGCGCCGCCCCGAACTTGGTAAACTGACTGACGATGCCGTTCACGCCGCCATCCGTTCCGCGATCCACCCCAGCCGCGCGCATCGCGGCTCACTAGGCAAGTTTTTCCCGGTACGTGGTTAGCAGTCGGTTAATTTTTGCGGCGGGATCGTGAGAAGCCTCTCGGCGCCGGCCCGGCCTACTGCGTTTTTTCCGCACCCGCGAAGAAAATTCGCGTTGCAACATGGGTAGTTACCCCGTTTTTTCGCGCGCAGATTGCAGAATTTTCGATTATCGTTCGAACGTGGGATGCGCCGTGGCGAAAGATCGCGGTTGGGAGCCCGAGGAAGGGTGCGGCATGATCTGGGCAACGATTATCTGGCTCGCCTGCGTCGCGGTGTTCCTGGAGCTCGCCGAGCGCGCTCCGGCGCTGGATTGACGCGCCGAACCCCGTTTCACACGGGACAATCAAGGGCATCGGCGATACCCGGCACGCCGAGTCGCTGCGAGCGCGCACGATCCTGAACGCCGGCCCGCCCGTCCGCCGGCTCCCGCGATGCCTTTGCGAACGATCTGGATCGAGCCGCGAATCATAGCGGAATCATAGCCGCATGGCGATCCGCGATGCGGCAGTCGCAGGCTGTCGCCGACCGAACGGATTTCGCGCACGCGGCAACGCGAGGGACGGTGCGGGCATGTTCCGGCGAGCCCGGCGCCCCAGGCCCCGGAGCACCAAGGCCCCGAAAATAAAAAAGGCGCCGCTCCCCCCGTGGAGAACGACGCCCGATGGCGAACCCGTGAACGCCTACTACTGGCGATAGTGCTGGATGCGCGTCGTGCGCAGGCCGGCGAGGCCGTGCTGGTCGATCGACATCTGCCAGCTGAGGAACTCGTCGACGGTCAGGGTATAGCGCTGGCACGCCTCCTCGAGGCTCAGGAGCCCGCCACGCACGGCAGCGACGACTTCGGCCTTGCGGCGGATTACCCAGCGACGCGTATTGATCGGCGGAAGATCCGCGATCGTCAGCGGACTTCCGTCCGGCCCGATCACGTACTTCACCCGCGGTCGCAACGGTTCGGTCATGACACACTCACTCAACGCAACATAGCTACTTGGTGAGACCATAAACGGCCCGACTTTAAGATTTGCCTAAAGCAATCGCGCAGGCTCTCCGCATGTCGGCCGCAACTCCCGGTCACGCTCACGAGTCGGTCTCGCCTCTGCCGCATGGCGATCACTTCCGGACGACGCTCTTCACCTGCTCGACCGGCACGGAGAGTTCGCCGATCTTGAGCGACATCGAACTGCCCGAGAAGTCGACGCCCTCGACGACGCCGCTGATCCTCGTGGTCGCCGTGACGGCCTGGCCGGCCGCGTCGGTCGCGTCGATGGTGATCGTGTATGGCCCGTCCGGCGCGGTGGCCCCCGTCGAGGTGACGCCGTTCCAGGAGAATGTCTGGTCGCCGGCCGAAAGGCCTTTGGTCATGGTCTGGATGGTGCTGCCCTTGGCGTCCTTGATCGTGATGGTCGCCGACGCGGCTCGAGGCACGTTGATCTTCCACGCCGCCTTTCCAGCGGCGAGCAGCGCCGTCTTGCCCTCGGCCTCGATCGTGGTGCCGACGAAATTCACGGCGTTGATCGCCGTGCTCGCCGAGTTCAGGCTGAGCAGCGAAGTCAGCGTCTCATTGGTCTTGAGCTGCTGCTCGACGCCGGCGAACTGCACGAGCTGGGCCGTGAACTGATTGGTGTCGAGCGGGTCCAGCGGCGACTGGTTCTTGAGCTGCGTCGTCAGCAGGCTCAGGAACTGGTCGAAATTGCCGGCGATCGCGTTGGAGCTGGTCGACGAGCTCGTGCTGCCGCTCGTCTTGCTGGAACTGCTGGTGTTGGAGATCGTCGACATCGCGATCCTCGCTGGTCAGATACTGAGATCGACGCCGCCCAGGCGCACGAGGCGCCTGACGGGGGCGGGATCCATGACGACGACGGCATCGTCCGCCGCCGGCTCGTTCGGGACGGAACGCGACTGGCGTCCGCCCTCCTCCTGCTGGCGCTGCCGGAAGGCCGACTGGTCCGACTGGTCGCGCAGGCTGATGTCGACGCCGCCGTCCGACGGCTTGAGCCCGGCCTGCTCGAAGGCCCGCTCCAGGGTTCGCGCGTCCCGCTGCAACAGGTGCAGCGTGTCGACGCGGTCGACGACGAGCTTGGCGCTGACCGAGCCGTCGTCCGAGATCGAGAGATTGACGTCGACGCGCCCGAGTTCGGCGGGATCGAGCCTGATATCGAACTGGCGCATCCCGGACAGCGCCTTGAGCCCGATCTCGATCGGCACGACGTGAAGCGGCGTCGGCTGCGAGGCGGTCGTCTGGGCCCCCGCCCCCGCGGCGTGCTGGCTGGCGGCCGCCTCCATCGACGAGAGCACCCGCAACGGCTCGAGCTTCGCCGACGCCTGCTGGGCCAGCGACCCGGCATCGGGCATGGCCTGGACGGCCGGCTGGCCTTCGGCCGCCGGGGAAGCCTTGCCGACCTCCGCCTTGAGGGCCTCGGCCGTCACCGGCGCGGCCGCGTCCGCCGGCGCCACGGCGACGTCGCCCGTCGCGACGGACGGCGCCTCGGCGCCCTCCTTCGCGAGGCCCGCATGAAGGTGAATGGCGAGATCCGCCGGGGCCGGGGCCTGCCGCGCGCCGTCGCCGGCGGCACGGACCTGACCCGCTCCGGACTCCTGAATCGCATCGCGCGACGCCACGGCCTCCGCCGTCTGGACCGCCGGAGGGACGGCCGGCGCCGTCATGCCGATGGCCACGGCGCTGGCCTGAGCCGCCTCCGTCGCCGCCACCGCAGTCACGACTTGCCCGGCGGGCGTCTCCGGCGCGGAGATCGACAACGTCGCCGGCGGAACGGCGGGCACCTCGATCGCGACGATGGGCGCGGTCGTCGACGTCGCCTCCGCCCCCGCCCCCGCCTCGTCGGCGGCTTCGGTCTTCTCGCTCGTCGCGGCGGCGTGTTCCGGCCCCTTGTGCGACAGTCCGCTCACGGCCGGCGTCGCGCTCGGCACCAGCGCGCCCGAGCCTTTCACCTCGCCGGCCGCCTCGTTTGCGGTGCCCGTCTCGGCCTCCGTGATCGAGACGAGCGCACCGGCGTCGAATTTCACCGGCTTCGCGGCGGAGAGGCCGGAAGACGGGCTGCCGCTCGTCCTGGGGACGGAGTGTCCGGCTTCCGATGCCTGCTCCGTCTCGGCCTCGCCCTCGGTGGCGCGAGCATCCTTCGTGACCTCGTCAGCCTTTCCGGCCTCGGCCCCGGCGCGATCGGAGTTGGCGCGATCGGAGTTGGCCGCGTCGGCCTTGGCCGCGCTCCGGTTCGCCGTGTCGGAAGCCGCCCTGTCGTCGTCGGCGCGCGCCGCGTCTCGAGACTGCGCCGCCGCCCTGGCCGGAGCCTCCGTCCTGGCCGGGGCCTCCGCCGGCAGCGTGAAGGTTTCGCCCTCGCGCCCGGTCTCGCCGGCGCTCGACCGGCGAGGCGCGGGGGGCTCCACGACAGGGTTGATGGTCGGAAGGGCTTGAACGGACATCCGCGTTTCCAGAGATCGGCCCATGAAGGGGCCCGCACTGCCGCAGCAAGCCCCGCGCCACGAGCCGCGCCTTTGAAATCAAGCACTTGGCAGAGCAGAGCCGGGACGATCCGGGCAAGAAGCGCCGTTTCGAAGGGTCCGCACGGCAGGATTTGCCGGGCGGCGCTGGCAGGAGGCCGCCAAAACCGCTATAGAGCGGCCGGCCGCCAGAGCCGCGGCGCCGGAATCCGCGCAGTTGAGCACCCCGCCCCGCAACTCCCTGGACATCGCCAAGCCGCCTGCGGCGACGCGCGTCGTCGCGGCCATGTCGGGCGGCGTCGATTCCTCGGTCGTGGCCGCGCTGCTCAAGCGCGAGGGCTATGACGTCGTCGGCGTGACGCTCCAGCTCTACGATCATGGCCAGGCGGTGCATCGCGCCGGGGCCTGCTGCGCCGGACAGGACATTCACGACGCGCGCCGAGTCGCCGAGACCATCGGCATCCCCCATTACGTGCTGGACTACGAGAGCCGCTTCCGCGACGCGGTGATCGAGCGCTTCGCCGAGAGCTACCTCTCGGGCGAGACGCCGATTCCCTGCGTGGAATGCAACCGCACGGTGAAGTTCCGCGACCTGCTGGGGCTGGCGAAGGAACTCGGCGCCGATGCGCTCGCGACCGGCCATTACGTCGTCAGCCGCGATCTCGGCGACGGGCATCGCGGCCTCTTCCGCGCGGCAGACGCCAGCCGCGACCAGAGCTATTTCCTCTACGCGACGACGCAGGAGCAGCTCGACATGCTGCGCTTCCCGCTCGGCCATCTCGACAAGGCCCGCACCCGCGCGCTCGCGGCCGAGCTCGGCCTCGCCATCGCCGACAAGCCCGACAGCCAGGACATCTGCTTCGTTCCGCAGGGGCGCTACGCCGACCTGATCGAGCGGCTGAAGCCGGGCGCCGCCCGCCCCGGCGACATCGTCCATCTCGACGGCCGCGTGCTCGGCCAGCACGAGGGCGTGCTGCGCTACACCGTCGGCCAGCGCAAGGGGCTCGGCATCAGCTCGGGCGAGCCGCTCTACGTGCTGCGGCTCGACGCGGACGCAGCGCGCGTCATCGTCGGCCCCCGCGAGGCGCTCGGCGTGCGCGAGCTCAAGCTGCGCGACCTTAACTGGCTCGGCGCGGCCGCGCCGCAGGACCTGCCGGCGGACGGGATCGAGGTCGCGGTGCGCGTGCGCTCGACACGGCCGCCGACCCCGGCCCGGCTGAGCTGGGACGGCGAGAGCGTCACGGTCACGCTCGCGGGCGAGGAGGCCGGCGTCGCCCCCGGCCAGGCTTGCGTGATCTACACCGATGACGGGCCCGGCGCGCGCGTGCTCGGCGGCGGCACGATCCTGCGCCCACCGCTCGCGATGCCTGCCCCGGCCCCCGCCCTGGCGGCGGTCTCCTGACCCCGGACCGGACTTCCACCCTCTCCCTTTCTCCCGCGCCCCGAGCCCCGAAAGGCCCCCGAAAGTCGCGCCATGCCGGTCTCCTACGATCTCGACAGCCAGAAGCGCGTCTACGCCACCTGGGCGAAGTTCTACGACAAGGTCTATCAGCGCATGCTGGCGCGCCCTCAGCGCGAGGCCGTCGCGGCCGCCTGCGCATGCGGATCGAGCGTTCTGGAGATCGGCGTCGGCACCGGCCTGACCCTGCCCTATTTCACGCCAGGCACGCAGGTCGTCGGCGCCGACCTGTCGCTCGACATGCTGAGGGTCGCCCAGCGCAAGGTGAGCGAGCGCGGTCTCGACCATGTCCGCGGGCTGGTGGTGATGGACGCCTGCCGGCTGGGCTTCGCGAGCGAGAGCTTCGACGCGGTGACGGCCCAGTTCGTCATCACCCTCGTTCCGGACCCGGAGCAGGCGCTCGCCGAGATGGACCGCGTGCTCAGGCCCGGCGGAGAAATCGTGATATCGAGCCGCCTCGTCGACGATGGCGGGCCGCTGGCGGGCTTCTGGGCCGCCCTGGCCCCGCTCGCCAAGGCCGTCGGCTGGAGCACCGACTTCAAGGTCAGCCGCCTGACGGGCTGGGCGGCGCGCACGGGCCGCTACGACACGGTCCATGTCGGGCGCGGCTATTTCAAGGTGGTTCGCCTGCGCAAGCGCAGCTCCGCGACCGCGCGATAGCCCTTTCCCACGGTCATCCTGCGAGCGCATGCGGGAGAGGCTTGACGAAGCCGCGCCACCCCGCCTATACCCCGCGCCTGCAACGGCGGCGCCAGCGGCGCACCATTGCCTGTGGCGGGGTAGCTCAGCTGGTTAGAGCAGCGGAATCATAATCCGCGTGTCGGGGGTTCGAGTCCCTCTCCCGCTACCAACGCTTTCCCCCCATCGGGAAGAGCGTCTCCGGTAAGGGCCGAGAGCGGCCCAACCACCTCAACGACGTATTTTCCATCGGCGCCGTCGCTGACCACGATATGGTCAATCATCGCGCGGAAAGCCTCGACGACAGCAACTTCCTTTGGCGCGGAGAGGTCGAGAGCTGCGTCACGGAGGCGGTCGGCCAGAACGGCGATATTCGCCCGGTAGTGGGCGATCAGGCCTTCGTGAAGCTCGATGACCGGGATATCGGCAGATGCCTTCTTGAGCGCGTCCTGCGCCTCGCGCTGGGCTTCCTGCAAGCCAGCAACGCGCTCCTCAAGCTTGGATACCTCGATCACGCCGCGCGAGTAGAGATCGAGCAACCTGTCGATCTGCCCCGTCACGTCGATGAGCCGGCGCTCAAGCCGGGTCCGGTTCCGTACTGCCTCGGCGATCTCGGCGCGCTTCGCCTCGCGATACGTCCTGAGGTAGTCCGCGACTATCGCCGGCTGTTCGAAGATGCCCCTCAGGTTGAAGACCACAGCCTCTTCGATCCGGTCCAGATAGAACTTCTTGGCGCTGGTGCACGCCCCACTTTCGCGATTGGTCGAGCAGCGGACGCGCGGGCGCCCCGACATCGTATCGTGCATCGAGAGCGACCCGCCGCAGCACCCGCAGCGCATCAAACCGGAAAGGATGCGCTTGGGCCGGCGCGCCATCTTGCCTTCCGCCATGGCATGGCTGCGCGCCTTCTTGCGCTCCTGGGCGGCGGCGAAAACCTCTTCCGGAACGATGCGCAGATGCTCCGCCTCGGTCGTTTGCCACTCGCTCTCAGGATTGAGCCGGGACAGGCGCCGACCCGTGTCAGGGTCGCGGACCATGTGGACACGGTTCCAGACGATCCGGCCGTCGTAGGCCGCGTTCTGCAACAGGCCATAACCACGCTCGGAATTTCCGTTGATCGTCGAGGCGTTCCAGAGCGCCCCGCGCGGCGGGGCGATGCCGTCTCGGTTGAGCCGTGCCGCGATGTCGCGTGTCACGGAGCCGGAGAGATACTCGTCGAAGATGCGCCGGATCACCGCCGCCTCATCCTCGACGATCTCAAGCTCGCCAGGCCGTCCGGCGATAGGCCGGTAGCCGTAGGCCCGCCCGCCTGCGCTCCGGCCCTCACGGATCACGCCAGCCATGCCACGCCGGGTCTTGGCCTTGAGGTCGGCGAGAAAGATCGAGCCCATCAGGCCACGGAGCCCGACCTGCACCGCATCCGCGACACCGTCATGCACCGCCTCGATCGCGACGTTCGCGTGCCTGAGGCGCTTGAAGATACCGGCGAGGTCTTCCTGATCGCGCGAGATGCGGTCAAGCGCTTCAACGATCACGACGTCGAACCTGCCGGCGCGCGCATCAGCCATGAGATCGAGCACGCCCTCGCGCCCGACCAGCGTCGCGCTTGTCCTGGCTCGATCCGAATACTCCCCGACGATCGTCAGCCCCGAGCGGCGCGCGTAGGAGCGGCAAAGTTCGATCTGGTCTTCTATCGACCTGTCGTTCTGATGATCCGTCGAGTAGCGCGCATAGATCGCTGCGCGTTTTCCGGATCGGGCTGAGCCCTGCATTCCATCCCCCCAATCGGCGCCACGCCGATAGCGGCACTATCGCGCGCCGCATCGGCCGTGGCTAGCGCCCGGATAAAGCCGACCAGCAGTTGATTTGGAGCGGCGGCGGGCACTGATTATCAGCCGATCGGGCGGGCGCCGGAGAGCTGACGCGGCACAGCGGGTGGCAGCCGGCACTCGATGATCTCGCCCTTCACGATGACGAGGTCTGCCACAGCGAATAGTTCGTTGCGTGCTGGTCTGCCGCAGATGGTGCCGTCTCGGGACTTCGTGACGATCCCATCCTCGATCACAATCTCAGCCGCCGCGTAAAGGGCATCGCGTCCGCGCGCGATCCGGAAGTCGATGACAGGCTCGGCATCGACCGCGCCAGTTCGGCGCTCGGTCTCTTCGTCCTGCGTTGATCGCGCCTCGTCGCAAAACGCCTGGGCGTCCGCGTGGGTTGCGAATGTCGAGAAATCCTCACCGTCATACTCACCGGCCGCGTCGGCAGTCGGAAAGCGGACGAGCCAACGCACATGCGGATAGATGTTGCTGTGCACGGCAACCGGCTCGTAGAACGCCGCCGCGACTAGGCAATCGTACTCATCATCGGTCGGATCGGGATTGTCCTCGGTCCAGAACACCGGCAGCGGCACTTCGGCCGGCTTCTCGCTATAGCCTGTGCGTTTGATGAACTCGATCAAACGAGCCTGATACCAAGCCGCCTTCTCGTGATCTTCGAGCCCGTTCTTCCGGCGCGCTCGCGCCTGATAGGTGAAGAACGAGAATTTGAGACCGCCGACGAACTCCTCCGGCGTCAGCCATGCTTCCATGACTTTGATCGCTTCGTAGGGATTGTCGGCGCCGCCGTAGTGCGCGGGGTGGTCAACGTTGCTCATCGGGATAGATTTCCTCTTCGCAGTCGTCGCAGATCAAAGGAGCGCTCGTGCAATGACCGCAGGGCGGAGCGATGTGACACGAGCAGTTTTCGGGAGGTCGCCAGCGGAGGCGACCGCAGCAATCGGGGCCGAAGTTCGGACACCGATCGCCATCTGAGATCGGCGCAGTCACGCCGCGAGGCGCGGCTCTTCGATCGCCTCGTTCGGCAGCATCTTGCGATACTGACACCAGCCCCGGAGATTGCCGTGAAGCTGCGGCTTCTCCCACACGCGATCGGAACCGGGCTGGTCTACGATCGCGATATCGGGCGTCGCCTGATGCTCAGCAGGACTGGCATGGACCGGCCGAGAGACGACGAGGCGATCGTGACGGGCTGTCTCGCTGGCGATATCTCCGGCACCATCGAACGGCTTGTAGGTGAGCCGCGCGCAGCGGGCCGTGGAGAGCTTGCGCTGATCGGCAAGGCTGAGCGTGGCGCGTTCCTCGCTCGTGACGTAGGGCAGGTGCCATTGTCCAGGCAGCAGCACCTTGGGCCGCGACTGATCCATGGCAGCCTTCATCGCTTCAGCGAGCGCGCGCATCTCGGGCTGCGCGCCGCCATCGAGCCGCAGGCCGTAGAAGTTGGCGAAGTCTGTCGCCGTCGCCAACACGTCGATGCAGCCGAACCATTCGAGCGGGCGGTTTGCCCACTGCTTATGTCCGCCGAGCGCGACGAGGCCGCGAACTCCGAGCCGGGTCATGCGCGCCATGCCGCGCCAGATCATCCGAGCCGCGAAGAGCCGCAGGCCCGTCATCTTCTCGACAGCCTGCATGCCGGGGCGGTTCATGCCGTAGTGAAGCGGCTCGACGATCGGCTCGCGGAGCAGTGCCATGACCGGCACGGCGCGCGACGATCGCGCGTTGCGGCCGAAGACGCGGTGGGTCATGAACTCGCTGTGGATCGGGCGCCAATAGCGCAATTGGATCGTCGTGAGACGGATGCCATCGGGCGAAATGCTGTCTTCGATGATGGTGGCTGTCGGCTGCATCGGGGGATGTCCTCGTGAGGTCAGAAGAAGGTTCCGGAGGGCCGCAGGGCGGCCGAGAGCTGCCTCCCGATCCGCAGGGTCCAATCGACCTGCAAGCGAGCCAGCCGGCTCGCGCCATCGGCGGTGTGCAGATCAGCGGCTGCGATGTCTGAAAACTTGCTGCCGGAGGCGATCTCTGCGATCCGGCCGCTGTTGCAGCCCATCAGGGAGGCGATGTCGGATTGCAGCCATCCCTCGCGCATCAGCGCTTTGATGATGGCTGCATCCGCATCGGTGAGGCGACGGGATGGGACGCGCATCGTGCCTAGAACTGGATGTCGTCGTCGAGATCGGAGGACGAGTAGCCGCCACCCGAGCGCCCTCCCCCGCTGGACCGGCCGCCCGATCCACCGCCGCGATTGCCGGTCTGGCGGCGCTCTTGATACCCGCCGCCCCCGCCGCCGCCGCCACGATCATCGTCCCGGCTGCTATCGCCGCCTTCTCGATTGCCGCTAAGCATGACCAGCGTGCCGCCGAAGTTCTGCAACACGATCTCGGTCGTGTACCGATCCTTCCCGTCCTGATCCTGCCACTTGCGCGTCGTGAACTTCCCCTCGATGTAGATTTTCATGCCCTTGCTGAGCCACTGCTCAGCGACGCCGACGAGCCCCTCGTTGTAGATCACGATCGGGACCCACTCGGTTTTCTCGCGCTTCTCGCCGTCGTTATCGCGCCATGTCTCGGTGCAGGCGATTGAGAAGGTCGCGACCTTCTTGCCGCTTCCGAGCGTCTTGATCTCGGGGGCCTTCCCGAGATTTCCAATGAAACTGCACTTATTGAGCGATGCCATGATGCCCTGCACCTCTGCGTCGAGCGGTTGAATTAGGATTTATGGGAAGGCCTGGGCCTGACGAGGGGAATTTCCAACCTCAGGGCCGCGCGCCGCAGCGCGCCGACCTCGTCGTCTCGTCGAGGGCACTCGCTACCTTCGAGCGCCCGAGCTACCATCTTCTCGTCGAAATCGGCCACGCGCGCGGCGGGCCGGTCGAAATCAGCGGGTTTTGGCCTCCGCATTTTCCTCCTCCTTTGCCGGACCCGGCTGGCTATCGGGATAGTAGGCCATTTGGAAATCGGCAGTGGCGACGCTGATCGCGCACATCCTGCGGACTGACCATTCGGCTTCGGACAGCCCTTTTTCGAGAGCATTCCGCCGCGCAAGCTTGGAAATATCGTCCCGCAGCTCGATATCCAAACGTTTTGTCTCAAATACAACCATTGGAGCAGCCTAATCCAAGTTTTGCCGCGTGATAGCTTCGTTCTGGACCGCCATTATGCAACTCCCCCGAGCCATGACATGGGGATAGCGTGCCGATATTTTTTGGAAATCCAATTGCGGTGGATCAAATTCCGAACTTAACCGGCGATCAGGGTTACATTCTAACCTAAAGACGCCCGCGCAATTTTAGATGATGCTTTGCGTTTGCTTTCACATCTCTGCTCAGGTCACTTTTATCTATGATCCAAAACAGATATCCGTCATCGGCATCGCTCCACGGCTGGCCTTTGAACTTGTTCCCGAAGGTTATTTTCGGGAGAAGCGCGGCGCCTTTCGACCACCGGACCATCGTGTCGAGATCGGGCGCGCCTGGCTCTTCGAAGATGCGAGCCATCAACGCAGCACCAACGTAGACATCAGGGCCGGCCCGGTGCGCCGGCAATCCGATTTGCTGTTCGATATCGAGGTCGAGCGCGTAGCGCAGGAATTGAAGTGAGTGCTTCTCCAAATCCGGCCAGACCCGCAGCGCGACCTTGTAGGTGCAAATCCACGGGATCGATCCACCACGGAAAAATTCCCTCTCGTAGTCCGCATTGTGGGCGCAAAAGAAATCCGGCCGGGGCACGTCGTCGCTTTCGCCCATCAGCCTCATGAATACCGTAGCCGTCTCGATATCAGCCGCAGCAAGCTCGTCGTCGCTGATGTGGTGCACGGCGCGCGCGTCGTGCGGCATCTCACGACGGAGCTTTGTGACGCGCGACCAAGGCAGGCCGAAATCGGCGATCCGCGCGCCGGGAACGGGGTCGCCTGCGCTGACGGTGACGTCGCACATCCCGACCTCGCAAACCGCCTGTGGGTCTTCTTCCGTAGGCTCGCCGGTCGTCTCGAAGTCGATGCAGCGGATCAGCATGACACGCTACCCCCATCCTCGACCGGCGCAGCGGGCCAAAGGACGGTCGCAACAACGGTTTTCCTCTCGCCGCTCGAAAACCTGACCCAAGCTTCATCGCCGTCGACCGAAAGAACCGTGACGACATCATCGCCGAACATAGCGTTCTCGCCCGGCGCGAACGCGCGGGTGAGGAGAGAGTGAACCTTCTCGATGCCGATGACGGCGGACGCCCCATACTGGCCGCCGACGCTGACATAGATGTCCTCGGCTGAAGCGCCGCGCTTAACGGTCGCCTCGATCCGAACGACGTCGCCGGCTCGCAGCGATTGGAGGTGGCGCGTATCGAGGGCCATGTCGGCTCACTCCGCCCGCTTCGTCGCGAGATCGTGCCCGAGCTGCCAGGCAGCGGCCTCGGGCTCACGATCCTTGCTGCGCAGCGCGCCGGGCACGGCCTTGCGGGTGATACCGTTCTCGGCCGCCGTCATGCCCTGCCGGAACGCGTAGACCTGCGAGACGTCGCCCGTGTCGATACCGCGCGGGGTCTCGCCGATCTCGGCGACGAGGGCTGCAATCTCGGCGCTATCGTCGCCGCCATCCTCCGCCGAACCATCGTCTTCGACCGGGGCGTCTTCATCGGTCGCGTCACCGCTGTCATCGTCGCCGCGATCCGGCTCACTCTGCGGCTGGGCGGGCGCCTTGTTCGCCGTGCCCTTGCCGGTCTCCGCCGAGCGGCCCGACGTGACCTGCGGGGGCTCCTGCTTCGGCTGCTCGCTGGCATCCGCGCCGCTCGGGCCTTCAAGTGCCGGCAGGTCAGTCACAGGCCCGACAAGCGCGAGCCGATCGAGCGCGGCTGCGCCACGGAGGCGCGGGGCGCGCTGGGCATCGGACGCCCCCCCGAGGTCGTAGAGCGCATCGTCGCGGCGGATCAGATCGTCGAGGTCGGACGACATGGGGAGGCGCTTGGACAGGCGTCGCAGGACGGTCTTGCACGCCATTTGGTCCCACCACTGCGTCCACGGTCCGCCCTTTGCGGCTCGCGAGACGGCACGAACCTTCTCAACCTCATCGACCGTCATAACCTCGACGTAGTTGCCTCCGTCGAGGGTTTGAGCCATCGCGAAGACGCGCCGGATCACGTTGCGATTGGGATTGTCGGCGGCCTCGTATTCGATGTGCTCGCCATCGTTGTCGATCCAATACCGGAACGTGTCGCCCTCATAGACGACGCGGGCCACGATCGACTTGAGCTGGCCGCTGTTCCTGATCTTCTTGAGGATGCCGAAGATCATCGGCATCCACTGCGCCGCATCGACCCACTTCTCGACCTCGGCGCCGTTGGCATTCCTGCCCTTCACCTTGGTGCGATAGATGACGATCGCGCCCTCTCGACCATCGGGAAGAAGCCCATCCTGGGCGGCGCGCATGCAGGCATTGAAAAAGTTCTGCCGGTCTGCCGTCGCGAGCGACGGGTTGTTCTGGACGGCGGTCAGCACGACGCGGGTGAAGCGTGCGACCGGCATATGTGCCGGAAGCGCGTTGGCGAATTCGTTCTGCCGCGCCTCGATCTGGCCCTTCAAAACGACGAGCGGGTTTTCCCTGCGCTGCTCCGTGGTGGCGGGCGGGTTCTGCTTAGCCATTGGGTGTCCTTGCTCGTGAAAGAGGTGGCGGCGAGACGCTCGTCATCGGGGGGCGCCCTGCTGAGGCCTCGCCGCCGTCCGGCCGGAGCCGAACGGGATTAGGTTCGGAAGTTCGCCTTGGTTTCCTCGGCGATGCGCGCGCCCTTAAGCTCGCGCCCACCGATCCGAACGAAGGCGTTGAGCGCCTTCTGCACGTCCTCGCGCCTGAGGTACGGCCGCAGCTTTTCGAGATCGATCTCGTCCATCGAGACGATTGATCCCGCCCATGAAGTCCGGCTGCTCGCCGTGACGCCGGACGCGCTACGGACCCGCGTCAGGTCGGCCGCCTTGGCGTCGGCCGCTCGCTCGGAGCGCTCTGCCTTGCTTTCCAGCCGCTCGGCCTTGTCGAGAGCCCTGGCCGCGCCGCGAGCCCCTTGGGCTGCAAGTTCATCGGCCTTCTTGCGTTCAGCCTCGGCCGCTTCGCGCGCCTTCTGCGCAGCCTCCTCCGCCTTGAGCCGCGCCGCAGCTTCAACCTCCTCTTGGTAGGCCGAGGCGCGATCCGTGAGCGACTTCGCGATCCGATCGAGCCGCAGGTCCCACGCGCCGAAGAACGCCTCGATCTGCTTGTTCGCGTCGATATGAGGCTCCTTCTCCTCGGCCTTGTCAGTCTTGAGCCGCTTCGCTATCTTCTTCGCGTCGGTCACGACGGTTCCGACCGCGATCAGATCGTCCTCGCTCCGGACCTTCTTCGGAGCCTCATTGGCCGCCTTGGCGATCCGCTCGATCTCGGCTCCACGCGCCGCGTATTTGGCGGCGAGCTTCTGCTCTGTCGTCTGCGGTCGATCGTCGGGCGGGTTGTTGCCGCCGATCACGGCGCGCGGGTTCTCTTCGTCGCTCATGCGATCCTCAATTGGCGGGTGAAATTCGGAGGGCTCGGAACTCGCTCGCATCGACCCAATGGGCCTTGCGGCGGACGATCTGCCGGCTGATGCGCCAGCCCGGCACATAGGCGCGCTCGTGATCGCCGATCTTGTCGATGATCTCGTAGTCGATGCGCTCAAGCGCCTCGGCCTCGGCGGCGAGCACGGCCTTGCGCTGGGCTCGCTCGAAGAGCAGCTCATGGATGCGATTGTCGCCAGACAGGTCGATCTCGCGGCCATTGTCCTGGCCCGCATAGAGGCCGGCGATCAGCGCTCCATCCGCGCCGTAGTCGCGCGGTGGCTCGTCGCCCTCGGCTATGCGCTTCCAGAACAGAGCGGTCTCGGCTTTGATCCGGTCGAGCACGCCTGCATGCAGCGGAACATCGACGAGATGGAGATCGATGCCGTGGGAGACGACGAGCGCGCCGATCATGGCGAAGTCGGCGCCCGTCATGTGGGCCTCGACAATCGCCTGCGCATATATCCAGAGCGGCGGATCGGGCTCCCCGTCTTCCGTGAGCCAGAGCTTCCGGAAGTTGCTCGCCTCGACGCTCTTTAGCTGGACGATGCCGTTCTCGCGCTTCTTCGTACGCACGAAGACGTCAGGCGTCGCGCCGAGCCTGATATCGGGATCGCGGAGATAGACCTGCGACTTGCCGGTGTTGTGGCTGATCTTCCAGTCTGGGCGCTGCTCGCGGAGAAGCTGGACCGCGACGGGCTCAAGAAGCCGGCCGCGTTGCATCGCCTCGTTCTCCTCGGCATCTTCCGTGATGATCCCGGCCTTGAGGGCGTAGAGCGCCCAGGGCGTGACGAACGGGTGCACGCCGAGGAGGGCGCCGGCCACGGAGGCGGTCACGTCGTGGCTCCGGAGGGCGAGCCACGTCTTCCTATCGGCAGCGGGGATGCGCTCGATCATCGCCCGATCGCTCCGGCGAGAAAGCCGAGCGTGATCGGCACGATCCATGTCACCACCGAAGCGACCAGCCAGAACACAGCCGGCCAAGCCCTCGTCGCGGCCATCAGACGGCCAACGGCATTCACGAAGAGGATTTGCACGCTGAATGCCGTCAGCAGCGCCACGACCACGAGGAGGTGGGACGGCTGCATCAGAACCAGACCCGTCGCGAGAAGAGCACGGCCGGGCCGTAGATTGCCGGGACGCTCTCCGGATCAGCACCAGGGTTCTGGTTGAGCCAGTTCGCGCGATAGATCGCGGTCGCCGGCTCGTTGCGCGGCAGCTCGATAAGAGCGCCCTCGTCGTGGAGGAACATGTCGGTCGGTTCGCCGTCGTGCAGCACCGAGACGTGTTCCAAGCTGCCGCCGTCGAGATGCGGCTCCACGAGGCGCTTTAGCGCGTGGTAGCCCGGCTCACGCGGCAGATCGAAAGTCTCGGTCTTCGCGGCCTCACCGGGCCGCAGGATCGTGATTGTCGTTGTCTGCATCGTCGTCACTCCGCCGGGGTCGAGTGAGCCGTCTGAAACGCGGCGGGCCGATATTTCGGGTCGCTTTGCAGGCATCCGACGAGGGGCAGGCTGATCCGTGCGTAACCTTCAGCCGCAAGAAGGCGCTGGCCGAACATGCCCACGCTGACGGGCATGAAACGAACGCAGATCGGGATGCCGGAGGATTGGTCTGACGCGACGCGCTTGGTGCGATTACGGGGGGCTCGCATGGGGCGGTTCCAGTGTCGGGGGAAGGATGTGGGCAGCCGGCCGGAGGTTGGGGGGAGGACCTGCTCTGCCGGCTGCCCTGCGACCGCTCGGGAGGGGAGACCGAGCGGCGCCTACTCGGTGGATCAGGCCTCGACCCGATCCGGGATGAGCTGAGCGTGACGCACGGGGATGCCGTGACCGTCACCCGGATCGGGGGCGGAGGCGGCCGGATCGATTAGGGGAATGGCGTACATGGGGGCTCCATCCATCCATCCGGGCTGATTTGCCCCGGTGTTTGGAAAATGCCCCGTGGAAATTTGGAAATCAAGCAAACAGTTTGGAAATATTTTTTCCCCCACGCCTTCCGCAAGCGTGAGGGATGGGGCAATCGCGCGCCTACGCGAGAGTTGTGAAAATAAATATTAGTTTAATATAGTTCTTATTACACATATATGGATATTCGCTTGAGCGAATATCCATTATGATATTTATAATATAACAGTAGCTTTTACGACAACGCCAAGGAACTTTATATTTGTATCCGGGGAACACAGTTCCCCATCTCTTTCAATTTTATCATCTCTGATTGTTATCGTGTCGATATGAATTCCAATACCGCACCCAATAAATTCAATTCTATCCGGAAATTCTCGGAGTTGTCTTACACTTAGCTCTATCTCGCGCCCGTCATTCCGCGAGAATTGCAAGACCACAAGAGCCCCATGACCCAGGCGGCCGGTCTCCTCCTCGTAAACATCAACATCGACCGCAGTGATGATCATTCCATCGTGAATTCCGACCGCTGCAAGGCCTTGCCCCCTGTTGACGAAAGCTTTCTGTCGATTTTTCGGATACCTCGCATCCGGCTCAACCGGGATCATGCGCCCGCTCGGTTGCATGGACGCGGCACGCCGGAACACGTCGGGCTCGATCTGCCCACTGTCGGGAAGGCCGCTCAAATCAGCCGCGCCGGCCGGGGAAATCTCAACCGCCGAAGCAGCTTTTATTTTGGAGAAATGGGAATTTTGGCCGCCTGACGGTGGAGACCCAATCTCAGTGCTCGCGCCTGTCAGGTATTCGATTGAGCACTGTAAGACTTCCGCAACTTGCTCAAGGCCCTTTCCCTTGATGCTCTTCTTCTTTCCTTCAAGCAGATCATAAATAAAATGCGTATCTCTCCCTGCTTTTTTGGCTGCTTCGAACTGGTTAAGCCCTAAATCGGCCAGCCGCTTTTGGATACGTTCTTTGATCATGGGGTACTCTTCCATGCGCCGTGTACGCCGCTGAGAGGGACTTTATTTGTAAAAGCGCGGCAATGCAAACACGCTTGACTTTCATTTTTGCGTCCGGCCTTGTTTTTCCAAATCAATCCTTAACGGCTGATTTGGAAATCATGATCCATTCGAAGCTACGCTCGCATATCCTCGCTCTGGCCGAGGCCTTCGGCGCCCACGCGGGGCTCAGCGTCGCCTCGGTGTTCGCCAACCACATCGGCGATCCCAAAGCAGCCTACCGCCTGATCGAGGGGGAAGACTTCAAGGCCAAGACGCTCGACCGCTGGGTGCAGCTCCTCTCGAACGCCTGGCCGGCCGATCTGCCGTGGCCGGAAGGTTCGTTCGAGCGTCCCGAGCCGCTCACGAAGGCCGAGATGGAGGCCCGAGACGCGGTCGAGCGCAACGAGCGCACGGCCCGCGCCGCCGCCCGCCGTCCGGCCAAGGAAGAGGCCGGCGCCGAGTAGCGCTGCACGTTTGGTCCCTCCGGGATCGAGAGCCGGGCGCGGCTGACGCGCCATCGTTACACGGAGACATGCATGGCAAAAAGAGCGCGAAAAGGCGGGGTTGTTGGGCATAACTCGGCCGATCCCGAGTTGGTTCGCAACATCACGGAACGGTTATCGGAGATCGACGGCGAGATCGCGTCGGCCAAAGGCACCTTCATGGCCTTCTGCAAAAAGAAGGCCGGGGATCGCAAGGACATCCTGACCGAGGCAAAGGCGCGTGGCGTCAACACGCGAGCGCTCAAGGTCGAGATCAAGGCGGGCAAACTCGAAGCGAAGGCAGCATCTCTTCGCGACGATCTCGACCCTGATGACCAGCACGACGCCGAGGCGATCCGCAAGGCGATCGGCGAATTCGCCGACACGCCGCTCGGTGGCGCGGCGGTCTCCAAAGCCGACAAGAAGGCTGCCGAGCAGGCCGCCGACAAAGCCGCTCTTGCCGGCCTGAACTGAGGACGATCCGTGCGATTTTTCCACGTCACTTCGATGATGCTGGCCGACACCGGGGCGAACGTCTTGATGGTGTTCCGTCCCGACGATCAGAGCATCACGACGATCGAAGCCTTCAATCAGGTGCTCGCCGAGGACGGCTGCATCGACGGGGTGAAGTGGAAATTTCGCGCGTCTCGCGACGAGCTGACTTCGCCGAAGCGGGTCGTGCTCGGCCTCTCGGGCATCGTCTGCGTCGAGTATTTCAACCACGCATGCTCCGCCACCGCACCGGAGCCCCGCGATGGCGAGTAGTGTTTCCCCTCTGATCCTCGCGCTGGACTTGGCTCGTGTCACCGGGTGGGCATATGGGCGGGCTGGCGAGGTTCCGCGCTGCGGGTCGAAGGAGCTTGCGACTGCGGGCTCCGGCAACGGCACCGTGGGTCGTGGTCTGCTTCGGTGGATGACGGGCTTCCTCGCAATCTCCCCGGTCGAGGCCATCTACGTCGAGGCTCCGCGCGACCCTCGGCACATGGGCAACAAGACCACGCTGTTGACCGCCCGCCAGCTTATCGGACTGTGCTTCCTTGCCGACACCGTCGCCGAGGCGTCAGGCATCTATCGCGTCCGCGAAGCCGACGTGCAGGACGTGCGCGAGGTCTTTCTCGGCCAGCGTCGCCCGCCTGACGGCAAGGATGCAGTCCAGCGCAGATGTCGTCAGCTCGGATGGTCGGCTGGCGATGACAACGCCGCCGATGCCGCTGCGCTGTGGGCGTTCGGCTGCCACGTCGAGGCTCGTGGCGTTCCCCTCGCGCTCGGCGAGACGATCGACATCTTCGCTCGGCCCAAGCGCCAGAAACACGATGACATCGAGGACATCTCGATATGATCCTTTCCGCCCAATCGATCCGGCACCGTTGCATCGGCAGCGGCATGGTTTCACCGTTCCACGAGCGTTCGGTCGAGGGCGGAATGAGCTTCGGCCTGTCCTGCCACGGCTATGATGTCCGCGTCGCCGAGGACATCTATCTCAACCATGGGGACTTCACGCTCGCATCGACGGTCGAGCATTTCCACATGCCGACCGATGTCGCTGGCTTTGTCATGGACAAATCGACGTGGGCGCGTCGGGGGCTATCCCTGTTCAACACCATCATCGAAGCCGGCTGGTCTGGCTTTCTGACCCTCGAACTGACGTGCCATGTGCGACGGGGCCTTCACATTCCGGCCGGATCGCCGATTGCGCAGGTCGTGTTTCAAAAGCTCGATCTGCCCACTGAGCAGCCCTATGCGGGCAAATACAACAATCAGGAGCGCGGCCCCCAGGCCGCTCGCTTCGAGGAGCCGCGCTAGGCTCCCATGTCAAAGCCAAAGCCCAAACGCAGCGTGCCGATCGGATGGCCTTCCGATTGGCCGATCCCTGACGTCGAGGACCGCAACGAGGCGGCAGCCTACCTGCACGCCGAGGCCACCCGCATCATCCATAGCCAGAAGGCATTGCTCGCTGGCGGATACATCACAGAACCGAACCCGGATCAGCTTCGTCGCGCCGTCTCGTTTCACAACGTCGCGCGCTTCATGGAGCTGTGCGCGCCGCATCGGCAGAAGGTTCTCGACCTGCTCAAGCGGCTGCGCGAGCAGGATCGATGAGTGCACAGCGCAAGAAGCCGCCAGCTCGCCGAAACCGGGTCTACTATGGCCCTGAGAAGATGCGCGCCGCGTTCCGCGCGGGCCAGGGCTGGAATGCCGGGCAGATCGCCGACGAGATGGGCGGCACGACACCACGCAAGGTCCGCGACATGCTCCGGGACTGCGGGATCAAGCTCGTGCGCCCGTTCGGTCGCCCGAAGGCGGTCCAAATCCATTGCACCAACACCGACCTGCGACGCCTCGAAGACGAGGCCGCGAACCGCGAAGTCGACCCCGGCGAGCTTGCCCTGCACATGCTGCGGGTCCTGCTCCAAGAGCCGACACTGATGAAGAACCTTCTGGACGAAACGGATCAGTGACGTGGCGAGCGGAAGCGATCAATTCGCGGCGCAACTTGCGACCCACATACTCGGCGTTGCGACGCTCTTTTGGGGCAAGCCGAAGGGTGGCGGGAACCGCAACGAGACCCGCTTCGGCAACGGTCTGACGATCAACATCAACAAGGGTTCATGGTGGGACCACGCCGCCGAGAGCGGGGGTGGCGTGCTGGCGCTCGTCACACGAGAGAAGGGGCTGAAGGGCCGCGAAGCGATCGAGTGGTTGCGTAACAACGGCTTCTCAGTCGACGACGATGGCCAGCATAGGCGTCAGCCGCAACAATCGAACCGCCGCGACGAGCCGCACCGCGATCGCTCCGACCCCGGTCCGGCGGCGGAGCCGGCCCAAGCAGCGCGCAAGAAGGACAAGGGCGAGCCGACCAAGAAGCTCGACCGCGTCTATGACTACCAGAATGAGGCCGGTGAGCTTGTCTGCCAGACGATGCGCTTCGCCCTCACCTATCCGGACGGCTCGACGGACAAGACGTTCAGCCAGCGCCGCCCGGCGCGGCCAGATGATGACCCGAAGATCATTCGCGACGGTTTCGTCTACTCGCTCAAAGACGCTGGAAATCTCGTCCCGTATCGCCTCCCGGAGTTGGTCGACGACCTCGCTCACGAGCGCACGATCTTCTTCGTCGAGGGCGAGAAGGTTGTCGATCGGCTCCGCGACGAACTTGGCGTGCCGGCCACCTGCAACCCGATGGGCGCGGGGAAGTGGTGGGAGGAGCTGACGCCATTCTTTGCCGATGCCGATGTGGTCTTCCTCCCGGACAACGACCCGCAATCGAAGAAGGCGAACGGAGAGCCGATTTTCCATGATGACGGCCGACCGAAGCACGTCGGCCGCGATCACGTCGATCTCGTCGGCTCGAAGATCAAGGCGGTGGCGCGTCGCGTCCGCATCCTCGAACTTCCCGGCCTCAAGCCAGCGAAGGAAGATGCCTCGGAATGGATCGATCGCGGCGGCACGACCGACGAGCTTTATCGCCTCGTCGAAGCCAGCGCTCTCCCATGGGCGCCGCCAGCTCCGTTCGTAAAGCGCCACTTCTCCGGATCGTGGTTTCACGAGATCAGTGGAGAGCGGCCCAAGCGCGATTGGCTCCTCAAAGGGCTGATCCTCGCGAAGACATTCGGCGTGGTCTTCGGCGCGCCGGGGTCGGGCAAGAGCTTTCTCGTCGCCGATCTCATGCTGACCTGCTCGGTCGGGGCGCTCGCGACGCGAGACCATCGGCCAGATTGGTTCGGCTACAAGGGCAGGCCGTTCGGCGTGGTCTACGTCGTCGCCGAGGGGCGCGACGACTTCATCATCCGCCTGCATGCCTGGCGGATCGAGAACAAGATACCCGACGATGCGGTGATCCCCTTCTTCTTCCTGCCGACGTCGATCGACATGCGCAGCAGCGACGTCGACACGATGAAGCTGGCCGACGACATCAGGGCGCTCTCGATCGAGATGAAGGCGCGCTGCGGCGTCGATGTCGAGGTGATCGTCATCGATACCGTGGCCCGTGCCCTTGCTGGCGGTAACGAGAACGCCTCCGACGTGATGGGCGCCTTCGTCATCAACTGCGGCAAGCTGCAAGAGGCAACGGGAGCGGCGGTCCTCGGTGTCCACCACGGCGGCAAGGAGGTCGGTCGAGGACCACGCGGCCACGAGGCCCTTCATGGCGCGGCCGACTTCGAGATCGAGGTCGCGGGAGCCACCGATGAAGGGCCGAACTCATGGACGGTCCGCAAGCTCAAGTCCGGCCCGGCCGGCGCGTCTCATAAGTTCCGGCTCAAGCCCCTGACCGTTACGACGGACGAGGATGGCGACCCGGTTACCTCCTGCGTCGTCATCGCGCCGCGTGAGACGCCGGAGCAGGTCGACGCGGAACGAGCCAAGAAGAGCCTGTTTCAGCCGACAGACGTTGAGGCGTCCTTCTTGCACGTTCTCGGCGACGCGATCGAGAAGAACGGCGAGATCGCGCCGCATGGCATTGGTGCATCGTCCAACGTCAAGCTGGTGGTCAACGTCCAGCACGTACGCGACCTCTGGCGCGACCGGATGAGCGCGACCGAAGCCGGGAGCGACGACGAGATCGACGCCAAGCTCCGGACCCGGTGGAGCCGCGCGACGAAGAAGCTGGTCAAGTTCGGCGTCATTGGATCGGCGAAGCCGTTCCTCTGGATGACGGGGCGCGAGGTCAAAGGCGTTCGGCTCCGAGGCGCCGAGCCGACTGAGAGCAGCCGGGCCAAAGCCGAACAGCGGCAGAGCAGCGCGGGCGACGGGCACTCTGACACGCCAATTTCAGACGACGAGATCGGATCGCTGTTCGGCGAGCCGTATCGCGGCGACGGACCATGATCGGACCTGATAGGGCACCATGAGCAACCACGACGACATCGGCATCATTGGCGTGGCCCCGGAGGCGCCTGCCCGGACCGCGCCCGAGTTCGACTGGACCAAGGAGATCGTCCTTGAACGCCTCGCCGAGGGGATCAAGATCGTTCATCGAACGGCCGGAAGGACCGGCCCAAGGGCATTCGGTAACGGTATGCCGACCTTCCTCGTGTTTCTGGATGAGGAACTTGGGAAGGGCTATCACGAGAGCGAGCCAGTCCGGCTCCCGCCTTCGGCTCGACAGATCAAGCTTGCGGAGGAGGCCTGCGAGTGGCCGGCGCGGTTTGTCGCCGATCTCCGGGTCCGGGAGGCCCTGCACATATGGATGGCGGCGAAAGCCCTGCGCCGCCCCTGGCAGAAACTCGCCGAGCAACGTGGCTGGGCAAAAGAGACGGCGAAGCGCTACAGGGAGCGCGCAATCTATCAGGTGGTGACGGGGCTCAGCGCCGCTTGCATCCCGGTCGATCGCGGGAAGCGCTGATCGCCGACATTTTTCCAAATTCGTGACTTGCGTTTCATTTGGAAATACGCAAGATATCCAAATCGCATCGAGCGATTGGAGCGGGGCCGTGGCGCAATCCTCAACGCTTTTCGTCTTAGCCTTCACCGAGAACGCGGCACTTCGGATAGCAAAAGGCGTGAGATCAGGAATGATCCCTTGCCTCTCCTACTATCGAGATAGATCGGAAGCAGAGCGCGAGGCATTGCGATCGGCACAATGTTCGTCGTGCCGCTCGATCTGCTTTCCAGTCACTCTCCCTGTTTCCGGCGAGCCTGAGATCGTACGCCTCAAACTCGCGGCGTGACGATGCGGCTTCTCCGATTGCTCATGCAATCGTTTTGATCGCGGCGGCCCCGCGCCGTAACGACGATTTACTTTTCCAAACATCAAAGGACGTTCAGATGAACGAGAGACCATCGGTCACGCAGGCGATCCGAGCAGTCGATGCCAAGACTGACGTCGCGATCCGGCTCAAGGCCTGCCGCGCGATTATGCGCGAAGCGGTGCAGCGCTGCGCCGAGCTTGGCGTCGGTTGCACCGTTCAGGGCGTCGAGGAGATCGAGTTCGCCGACCGCGTTGAGGGCGCTCTCAGCGACTACCTGACCTGTCGATCGAACCCGGATGCAAGGCGTCCCTATGTCGGAGCGACGCGCGGGATGGACGACATCATCTCGGGCCTGTCGCGCATCCCGGCCTCGGATCAGAGCCAGCCCCAGGGCGAGCACAACAGCGAGCAGAGGGACGCGGCCTGATGCCGAGGGCAGCTCGGTTTAGCACCGTCATGACCAAGGATTGGGAGGGCAAGAGCGTTCCGCTCATGATCCCGATCGGCTCAGCGCCACATATCCGCAGTCGTGTCGTCACCCTCGTTCCGCGCGGCTTCAGCGGGACTGAGCTTCGCCTCATGCGCTCAACCGGTCAGCAGCGCGAATGCGCGCGCCGGCTCGCTCGGATGAAGCGGGGTAAGGCGCCGTGACCGACGAAACCCTCAAGGTCGCGATCGCCGAGGCCCGCCGCTTCATCAGGCTCGCAACCGCCGCACGGCAGCGCTTGCAGGAGGACGGGCACGGCAACGGCAGCAAGGAGAGCGGCGCTTGTCGCCGCTCCTCCATGGACCTCACGCGAGCACTCGCCGATGTTCGGAGGTCCTCCTGATGCCGCCGAAGTGGGATGACGACAAGGTGGCGGCCCTCCGCAAGGGGGTCGAGGAAGGCTCGACCTACGGCGAGCTGACGCTGATCCCTGCGCTTGAGGGCTTCTCCCGAAACGCACTGATCGGGAAAGCTCAGCGGATCGGTCTGGCGAACAGGGATCGGGTCGAGGCCGGTCGCCACGCAGCGGCACGGCAGAAGGCCAAGGCCGACGCCGACGATCGGAAAGCCGCCCTGGCCCGGCGGGAGAGCGCCACCGCTGCGAACAGGGAGGCGGCGCGAGCTTTGCTCGCCTCCGACCCGGCGGCCAAGGCGGCGCAAGCCGCTATTGCAGCCGCTGTGACCGGTCGCGACTTCGCAAGCAACATCCGCGCGGCGAAGGCTGACGAGATCGAAGCGGCAAAGGAACGCGTAGCGGCGGAAGCCAAGGCAGAACCTCCGGCCCGCACCGGCTCGATCGGGTGGGACCAAGTTGAGAGCGGTGTCTGCAAGATGCCGCTTTGGAAGACCTACACCAGCCCGTCCCTCGACGAGATGCGGTTCTGCGGCGCCAAGGCCGAGCTGGGCCAGGCTTGGTGCGCCTCGTGCCGCAAGATCGCCTACAACTCGCCGCCCGCGCGAACCGGGACGGTTCAGGGGCGCGCAGCATGAGAGCGCTCACTCTCTTCGCGGCCTTCGCAGGGCTGGCGCTGGCCGGCTGCGAAAAGGACCCGGTAGCGACACAGCAGACCGATAACCCCGAGATCGTCGCGCGGCTGCTGGCGACTGTAGACGGCTGCCGCCTCTGGTCGGTCAGTACGGGTGAGCGGAAGGTCTACCTCGCGCGCTGCGATGCCGCATCGTCTCGGGTGGAGTGGCAAGAGACCGAGACGCACTTCTACCCCTGCGGGAAGTCGACCTGCACGCAGATCGTCTCGACCGATCACGAGACGCTGTCGCCATGAAGCCCGCTCCTTTCCCGCTCTGCTGGCCGTCCGGCGCGTCCCGAGCAAAGAGCCGGCGCTCCTCGCAGTTCAAGACGGGCCTGTCCGGCGCGCTCAAGAACGTGCGGGACAGCATCCGGCTCTTCGGCAACGACAGTGGCCGGAGCGTCACTGAGGTCATTATCTCGTCGAACGTCTCGCTCGGGGCGGAGAAGCCGAGCGATCCGGGCGTCGCGGTTTGGTTCGTGTGGGACGGCGAGCAGCGATGCTTTGCGGTCGATCTTTACGCAAAGGTCGAGGAGAACCTGCAAGCCATCCATCACGTCCTTGAGGCTCGTCGCACGGAGATGCGGCATGCCGGGATCGAGATGACGCGCGCCGCGATGGCCGGCTTCGTCCCCGCCCTGCCCGCCCCTGGCTCGAAGGCGTGGTGGATGGTGCTTGGCGTCGAGCCGGATGCTTCGAAGGCCGACATCACCGCTGCCTATCGCCGTCTCGCAGCCCTGCGACACCCCGACAAGCCCGGCGGCTCCGAAGCCATGATGGCGGAGCTGAACGCCGCCCGAGACGCGGCGCTCAAGGTTACGCAATGAGAACCCGCGACGTCGACCTGCGGCTTCGCGACGGGACGCTCGCGACGGTCGAATTTACGATCGCGCCGGCCGAGCCGGATGTCGGCATCTTCGGCGACTATGCCGAGGAGTGGTGGCTGACCCACCTCAACGATCGGACCGTCGCCCGTTCGAACACCTGCTACCGACGCGAGATCGAGGAGCGGATGCTCGCGTTGGAGATCGAGCATGACGACCCATTCGACTATTTGGATTGGTCGTAAATTTCCAAATTTTGCTCTGGACTTTGATTTGGAAATTTGGAATAAAGGCTCATCGCAAACGCGACTGGAGCTTTTAGATGAGCAACCCCGTAATCGTCTCGGTCAAAGTTACCCACAAGGGTAAAGCCGGGAACCTCGATCTCAGCCTGACCGAGACCCAAGACTTTTACTTCGTCAATGACAGCGAAGCGGTCCGCTTTGGTCTCGAAATAAAAGACGATCCGGCTTGCGAGATTGTCGGATGGAAAACCGTTGTTTTACACAGCGCCGCCGCCGGCATCGCGGGCGTCGCGTCCCTCAAGGGTATCCTCGCCTCTTCGTTCTGACGCTCGCATAGGAGCCGGCCGAGCCCGGCTCCGAACGAGCGCCAGAGCGGCGTTCCGCGATTGGGATTTCCACATGCTTGTGATGATCAAGAACTCGATCCTCGCGATCGGTTGCCTCTGCTCGATCCCGCTCTTCGCCTACGGCCTGCCGGCCGTACTCCTGGCGTTGCGCTGATGGGTGACCTGACCCTAACCGACGTGTTCATCGCTGCGGTGATCGCTCTGGTGATCTTCCTCTCGATCGACATCTACCGCACCGGAATTCCGGTCTGTCATGACGAGGGCGATGACGAGGACGAGCCGTGACCGCCGTCGCCCATGCTCCGGTGTGCCCCACGTGTCGCCTTATCGCGCGGCTGACGGACGGATCGCAGGTCTATTCCAACCGCCCGGACCTCGCGGAAAAGCCGGTATGGCTTTGCGATGGTTGCGGGGGCTTTGTCGGCTGCCACCCTGGCACGACGAAGCCCCTCGGCACACCGGCTGGCCCGGAGCTGCGCCGCGCCCGCGCGCTGCTCCACGACCGCATGATCGATCCTCTCTGGAAGCTGGCTGACGTCTGCGGCGAATACGAGCCGGAGGATCAGGCGGCGGCTCTCAAGATCAGGCAGGCCGCGCGCTCGCGCGTCTACTCCTACCTCGCCGACCGCCTCGGCAAGTCCGGCAAGGAAACCCATACCGGCCTGTTCGATCTCGCGACGTGCCGGCGCGCGTGGCGCGTCCTGCAAGGCCGCACCTACGCCGACATCCGCGCTTGGGCGAAGGCCCACGCCGCCTCGAAGAGGAAGGTCAAGACTGATGCGTGAGAAACAGAGGCCTACGGAACGGCCGGGCACCCACGACGAGACGATCCGCGAGCACCCCGCATTCGGTTGCGTCGTCGTGACCCGGCCGCAGGGCAGCAGGCGTGACATGGAGCTTTTCGGCTCACGCGTCCCGGCCTCGTCCTACATCTCGATCGCGATACACGAGGCCGATGAGCGCCGCCGGCTGCAAGGCTCGCAGCACATGGTGGGTCGCTACATCACGAAGATCGCGATGACCGAGGCGCAGTTTGCGACAATGGTCGGCGCGGTGGGCGCGGGATCGGGCGTGCCCTGCACGATCGAGTATCGCCACACCGCAGGCTTCGCGCAGATGCCGGCGATTGAGGATTTCTCGCTCGAAGACGATCGGGCTCGCCATATCCGCGAGTTGACCGCGCGCAGCGTCGCCGACGTTCGCGAGGCGGCGAAGATGATGGACGAGCTTCTCGCCGAGGTGGCCCCGACGAAGACGAAACTCCGTGCGATCCGGGCGAAGCTCGTCCAGGCCGCCGACCATGCCCCGGCGAACTATCAATTCGCGGCCGACCGCGTCTCCGAGCACCTCGCCGACACGATGGCCGAGGTGAAGATGGAGCTTCACGCCTACGCCCTTGCGACGGACGCCGCCCTGGCGCGCGGCCGGGTCAGCGAAGCCGATATCCGCGCTGACGAGATCGAGGGCGGGCTTGATGCCTAAGCGCGTCGCTCACCTCCCACCTCTCCGCCTCACGCCGAGCCAGTTCCGATCGCTGCTCGAATACAGCGGGAGCCTCCCGACCGGGACGACGCCGGGCAAGCGCTGGAAGCGCCTCGACGGCGTGCACGACTACGAATTCCGCAAGCGCGGCGGAAAGCCGGTCTGGATGGTCGGCGAGTATGACCCGACCGCGCCGACCGAGAAGCAAATCGCCGAGATGAAGGTGCGCGGCGAGAAGCCGCCGACCTCGATCCAGATCAATTGGTACAGGCCCGTCATCGTCGTGCGGGCGGCGACGCAAGCAGGGGCATCCGATGTCCCGTAAGCTCTGCTGCACCTGCCAATGGTGGGACAATTCCGCTTCGTCCGCCGTCTCCGCTGCTGAGACCGGCCAGTGTCGGCGCCTGCCGCCAGGCTTCGACGATCGCACTGGCCTCGCCGTGTGGCCCTTCACTGAGGAGACGGATTGGTGCGGGGAGTTCGCCCTCGACGAGGCGCGCGACGAGGAGGAAGCCGGTGGCTAAGCCGATCCTCTCGCGAGACGAATGGACCATCCTGCGCCGGATCGAAGCTGATCCTGTCGGCTTCGGCGTCCGCATCGAAATCTCGCTCGCCCGAAGCCGGCTCAAGCGCCTCGGCTACATCGAGAGCCGGCCGTCTAACGCGGGGCGATCGAGGCAGATCGCGGGCAAGGCTCACGTGTGGCGGTTCACGGCTGAGGGCCGGGCGCGTTTCGAGGCGGGCGAGTGATGCCAATCTCCGCCGAGAAAATGAAGCGCTATCCCGGCGGCTCGATCCGGTCGCCGGAGTGGATCGCGTTCCGCGCGAAGCTGCTGGCGCGTGCTGGCAACCGCTGCGAGGGGACGCCGCAGTTCCCCGACTGTCGCGCCGCCAACGGCGAGCTGCATCCCAAGACCGGGAGCAAGGTCGTCCTGACGATCGCGCACATGGACCAGGACGAGGGCCATGCCGACGAGACGCGCTGCCGCGCGCTCTGTCAGCGCTGCCACAACGCGTGGGACGCGCCGCACCGTCAGAAGAACGCGCGACAGACACGCCACCGCAAGGTCGGTCAAGACGATCTCTTTCCGCAGCAAGGAGCGATGAAGCGATGAGGGATCGCGAGAAGGATCGAGAGCGCTCGCGGCGATACCGAGCGAAAGCTCACGAGGCCAAGTATGGGCCGAACGCGGGTGATCAGCGCGGTAAGCAGCAGACGCAGCCGAGAGGACCGGCGCATAAAAATTGGAGCGACGGCAGGCGGGTCACCAGCGACGGGTACATCGCGCTCCGCGTAGGCAAGGGGCATCCGCTCGCTGACACAAACGGCTGGGCTTACGAGCACCTCGTCGTATGGGTTTCGGCCGGCAACGCGCGACCGGCGAAGGGCTGGGTTCTCGCCCACCGCAACGCGGTCAAAGACGACAACCGCCTCGACAATCTTGAATTGAAGACGGCGGTGGAACATAGCGCGGCCCTGGCTGCCTCCCGGCCACGCGATGCGTTGGGGCGCTTCCCGGAAACGTCGCCATGAACCTCCTCGACCTCATGCGAGCGCCGATGATCGTCCGGCCGGTCGATCCGGACGGCTCGGTCGTGAAGGAGCCGCAGGAGGTCCACGTCTGGCGCGGCGGCTGGCGGCGCGTCGAGATCGAGCTTCATCCGTACCGCCATCTCTGGATGTGGGCCGTCTCACTCTCTTTTTCGAACGGCGGCAGCGGATACCGCGTCGGGGAGAAGTGGGGCCGCTTCGCCGAAAGCCGCGAGGACGCCCTGCATTACGCCCTGGCCGAACTGGACGAGCGCTTGGCCCGTCACGACGACCCCAACATCCCGCAAATCATAGCTTGGAGCCGCGCGCTGCGATGACGACTGAGACGAAAGCATTTCCGACCGCCGAGGTGATCTCGTCGATCGCGGGCGTCCTAATCTGCGATATCGGCGGGGTCTACCGCGTGCTCGGATGGATGACGGGCGAGGAGCTGTTCACGCATCAGCTCCCGCGCGCCGGCCGCGAGGCCACGCCAGTGGCGGTCGCGTTCGATCCACGCCTCGCCGAGGTCGTGAAGGAAGCGGAGCAGGTCAACGAGACCAACTGGCAGGAGTGGCGCGACCGATGGATCGAGCGCTTCGGCCAGGAGATCACCGTCCCGCGCCTGACGCTCGCGCAGCACAAGGAGAAGAACCCCATCGCCGAATTGCGGGAGATGGCCCCGCAGGCAGAGATCATCCCGGTCGTCGTCGGCGAGGAGCTTGGCGATGGCGCGTGACCTCCCAATCCTCTTCTCCGAGCCGATGGTCCTGGCCCTGCTCGCCGGCTCAAAAACCGAGACGCGGCGCCTGCTCTACGCGCTGCGGAAGAGCGACAAGCCTATGGCCGGGATCAACCCCAAGTTCCTGCGCGGCTACGATCCGCCGGCCGCGACGACCCATGCGATCGACGAGTTCTATGACCTGCGCCGGCAGTTCGCGCCCGGCGATCGCCTGTGGGTCCGCGAGGCGTGGCGCGTCAGCGCGACGAAGGACGCGACTGCGCCGCGCGACATCGTGCCCCGTATCTGCACGACGCTCTACGAAGCCGGCGGAAGCATGGGCGGAATTACGCCGCCGCCGAAGGATAGCCCGCGTCCTCCGAGAGAGTACGTTCCCGACGAGCAGCCGCTCGCCGGTCGTATGCCGGAATGGGTTGGCCGCCGCCGGGCCTCGATGCACATGCCCCGTTGGGCCAGCCGGATCACCCTTCCCGTCTCGGGGGTGCATGTCGAGCGCCTGCAAGCCATCACGGAGGAAGCGGCGCTAGCCGAGGGCGTCGTCCCGCACCCGGACGGCGGCTTCCATGTCGTCGGTGTACCGCATCCTAATCCGCGCTTCCCCTACCTGTCCCGCCCGACCGCCCGCGAGATGTATGCGGCCCTATGGGACGTCATCAACGGCCCCGGCGCGTGGGCCGCGAACCCTTGGGTCAGCGCTACCCGGTTCGGCGTCATCCACGGGAATATCGACAATGTCTGACGCCGAGAAGCTCGCCGCCCTGTGGCGGCCGACCGCTACGACGCCGCAGCACGAACTCTATGACCTGATGGTCGTCGGCTCGATCCAGCACTTCGGGACACCCCTGACCTACGCATGGGCCATGGGAAAGCGCCTCGGCGGGTATCGCACGGCGGACGAGGCCAGAAACGCCGTCGCAGTCGAGGCGTCACGGCAGCTCCTCTCCATTGCCCCGCCCGATCCCGCGCTCGCCGGCAAGCTCCCGGTCGTCCTCTACTTCGCGACGGACGCCGATCGCGACGAGTTCATCGCCATCATCAAAGAGGCCAAGCCAGGCCTCGTGACCCGCAAGCCCGATCAGGAAGGCCGCGTCGAATGACCCCGATCAACGGTGACACGCTCAAGGCTTGGGGCTTCAAGCCAGGCCGGCATTTCGGCGACCTGCTCCGGCACGCCAATATGCGCAGGGGCGAAGGCGCCGACGACGCCACCATCTCAGCAGAGCTTGAGGGGATCGTTCCGGTCGAGACGGTGATGCGCACCAACTCGCTGCCGTTCGGTGTCTTCCTCGAAACGAGCAATGAGCACGAGCGCGCCAACGCCGAGGCGGTGATCCGCCATATGGACGCCCTGATGCGCGTCCCAACGATCCGAGCCGGCGCGATCATGCCGGATGCTTGTCCAAGCGGCTCGGCGGAGGGAACGATCCCGGTTGGCGGTGCCGTTGCCTGCGATGATGCTATTCATCCCGGCTTCCATTCGGCGGACATCTGCTGTTCCGTCGCTGTGACGGTGTTCAAGCGCAGGGACGCCCCGAAGAGGCTGCTCGATGCGGTGCAGGCCGCGACGCACTTCGGTCCGGGAGGCCGCCCGCAGGGGCGGATGATTGCCCCGCCGGCCGCCCTGACCGATTTCGCGGGCAACCCGTTCCTCGCCGGCCTTGAGGGCTTCGGGCTGGGGCATTTCGGGAGCCAGGGCGACGGGAACCATTTCGCCTATGTCGGAACGCTCCGCAGCTCGGGGCAGCTCGCGCTCGTGACGCACCACGGTTCGCGTGGCCTTGGCGCTCAACTCTACAAGCGCGGGATGGCGGTCGCGAAGAAGCACACCGCCATCATCGCGCCGAAGGTGCCGGGGCACAACTCGTGGATCAAGGCGAGTTCCGACGACGGCCGGGCTTACTGGTGCGCGTTGCAGATCGTCCGCGCGTGGACCAAGGCGAGCCACTACGCGATCCACGACCTTGCCGCCGCAGCCATCGGGAACGCGGTCGTTGATCGGTTCTGGAACGAACACAACTTCGTATTCCAGCGCAGTGACGGGCTTTTCTATCACGGCAAGGGCGCAACCCCTTCTTGGGGCGGGTTCTCGCCCGATGACGATGGCCGCACGCTGATCCCGCTCAACTGCTCCGAGCCAATCCTGATCGCGCGCCACCGTGACCTTTCGGGGGCGCTCGGCTTCGCTCCGCACGGCGCCGGCCGGAACTTCTCCCGAACGCAGCACATCCGCGAGAACGAGGGCTTGGCCGACGAGCTTGCGCACCTCCTCCATCGCGGCTTGGACATCCGGAGCTACTGCGGCACGCCCGACTATTCCGAGCTGCCGAGCGCCTACAAGAACGCCGCTTCGGTCCGCGCGCAGATCGAGAAATTCGGCCTCGCCGACATCGTCGACCAGATCGACCCCTATGGCTCCGTCATGGCCGGCGATTGGGAACGGGACGCGCCGTGGCGGAACGGGAAAAACACTAAGCAGGAAGGGACAGACGCGTGACGGAACACGACCTCATGACCGGCGCTCAGGCATTGGACAATCTCGCCGCCGCGACCGAGCCGGCCGCCATCATCGAGGGCGGCCAGTGGAACCCGCTCGTCGTCCCGATGATCCCGGATGCGACCGGGCAAACCTTGACGATCGGGCGGACGCTTCAGTTCGACAGGAACGGCCCTGTGTTCGCCTATTCGGTCGGTTCCCGGCTCGCCATGTTCGATACGGAGGCGCAAGCGCGCGCAGCGATCGAGGCGCACGCCGTCAAGACGATTGGCGCGTCGCTGGCGATGTCGGGCGGCGACCTCGTAGCCGCTGACTTGCTCGGGGCGATCCGAAACCATGCTATCCCCGTGCTGCGCGACGCTCTCACGGCCATGGAACTCGACCCCGAGAAGAACTGGCGCTTCGTCCTGCTCCGGGATGCCGTCGCGAACGCCGAGGGGCGCGGCCTCCGCGCGCAAAGCTTCAACGATCGCGAGCGCGATCTGCTGGCGGCGAATGTGCGGCAGGAGGCGCGCGCCCGCGAAGCAGAGGCCCGCGAGCGCGTGCTTGAGGAGGCCGTCAGCGCCGTGCTTGCTCACCGCGTCGGCGACCTTCCCGGCAAGGGCTGGCTCCGGGATAACGATGCCAGCCGGCGAGACCTGGCCTCACTCGCGAAGGCGTCTCGAAACTCGCAGCGTTTTCCAAATGGCGCGCCGAAATGGGCTCAGAATGGAACGTTTTTGGCCGAGGACGGCAACCGATCGATTTTCGACGACGTTGACGCGAGAGAGGACGAGCAGCCGCCACGCCAACCCTCCGGCGTTCTCTGTTACGTCGCGAACGGCATCGCCTATTTCACGACCGCGCCCCTTACCGGCCCGCAGCAGCAATGGGGCGATGATTGGAACGATGCGCCGTATGAGCACAACGCCGGCACGCCGTACGACGAAGAGGGTGTCACGATAACTGCCATCCCATTCATGAGAGGAGACCTCGGCGAGCCGTGCGATAGCTACTTCAACTCGCCATGGTCGGTCGAGCAGATCAACGAGGGCGCGACGCCGTGGCTCTCGACGATCCACAACGGCGGCGGTCAACAACCTATCGTGTCGATACCCGCCGGTGCGACGTTCGCAGAGTTTCAAGCCGGCCTCCTCAAGGCTGGCGGTACGGCGCTGATGCCATGGCGCGATGATCCCGCCCCTCTTCCGCGCGTGCGCCACAAGAAGCGCCGCTCGACCTATGAGGTGCTGGGCGAGGCTGAGGCGCAGATCGCCACCTATGCGGCTGGACAGGAGGTTCCACTCGGCCGCGTGCGGGCGCGGCAACTCAATGAAGGCGACAAGCTCACTGTCTATCGCGCCAATGAAGACGGCAAGCTCTGGCTCCGCTTCCCCGATGAGTTCGCCGATGGGCGCTTCGAGGAGGTCGCCGGGTGACGGACTTCGAGCCGAAGCTGCCCAGGCAGACCCCGGCCGAGCGCAAAGCCTTCCTGATCTACTATGCCCGCGTCCTTATTCGAGAGGCGCGGGCGCGGCGCGGAACGAGCTTCTCAACCACCCTGCTCGAATGGGCGGGGAAGGCCCGACGCGAGGCGGCCGAAATCGACGTCAGCCCGCCGCAAATGGACCTGTTCGGATAATCGGTGAGATTTCCAAATTTCCACATTGCATGAGATTTGGAAATCGCTAATATTTCCAAATCGCGCTTGCGATTGGAGCCTTACCGATGCCGGTCCAAATCACCATCACCGTTCACAACGCAGGCCCCCGTACGATTTGGGCAAAGCTCGCCGAGAAGCTCGGCCGCGAGCCGACGAACAAGGAAGCTGCCGACGAAGTTCGGCGCATTCTGGCCAGCGTGAAGGGTTGATCGATGCCCTTCATCCCCTCCCCTCAGCAGCATAACTTCCTCGATTGGGCACAGAACGGCTCCGGCTCCTGCGTGCTCGAAGCGGTTGCCGGCGCCGGCAAAACCACAACGGTGCTCGGCGCGGTCGATCGGATGCCGGGTCAGCATGCGATCCTCGCGTACAACCGGAAGATCGCCGAGGAAATCGGCGGGAAGCTCAAGAGCGCTGGATACGATTTTCGCAAGGCCCAGGCCGGCACGGTCCATTCCTTCGGCTTCTCAGCGTTCCGCAAGGAATTTCCAAACGTCCGGATCGAGGGCGACAAGGTCGGGAAGATCGCCGACGAGCTGATCGCGCCGCCCGGCCTCGAAGATGCTGGCGTCGGCCTTGGCGAATATCGCTCTGTCATCGTCAAGCTGGTCTCGCTCGCCAAGCAGCGCGCCCTCGGTGTGATCGAGCGCTTCGGCGACGATGATCGCTGGCTCGACATCATCGAGCATTTCGGCCTGCTCGACGAATGCGAGGTCGAGCTTGACGAGGATCAGGAACACCCGGTCGCAGCGATCATCGAGAAGGCCAAGGAGATCATGCGGACGTCGAACCGCGATACCGCGACGATCGACTTCGACGACATGGTCTATCTGCCGCTGCTCTACAAAGTCCGGTTTTGGAAATTCGACGTCGTCATGGTCGACGAGGCCCAGGACACCAATCCGGCCCGCCGCGCGTTGGTCCGCGCACTGGTCAAGAAGGGCGGCCGGGTGATCGCGGTCGGCGATCGGCATCAGGCCATCTATGGTTTCACCGGAGCGGACAGCGACAGCCTCGACCTCATCGCCGAGGATTTCAACTGCGTCCGCATGCCGCTCACCGTGACGTATCGTTGCCCCAAGGCCGTTGTCGCCTTCGCGCAGCAGTGGGTCAGCCATATCGAGGCCCACGAGAGCGCGCCCGAGGGGAAGGTCTCTGAGATCGACATGCAGGGCTTTCTCAGCCTCGCCGATATGGGGGCCGGCGATGCCGTGCTGTGCCGGAACACGAAGCCGCTGGTCGCCCTGGCGTTCGCCCTGATCCGCCGCCGCATCCCCTGCCGCGTCGAAGGCAAGGACATCGCGGCCCGCCTCAAGAGCTTCACGAAGCGCTGGAAGGTCCGCTCGATCGAGGACTTCGTCGGTCGGCTCGATGCCTACTTCGAGCGCCAGATGACCAAGCTGCTCGCCGCGAAGCAGGAGGCGCAGCTACAGGCGCTTGAGGACTGCGTCGAGACGCTGAAGGTCGTGGCGGCGCAGTGCCTTGAGGAGGGCAAGACGAGGATGAGCGATCTGCTCGCCTTCCTCGACGACCTTTTCGGCGACGACGTCACCGACGTTCTCGTCCTCTCGACGATCCACAAGAGCAAGGGCCGCGAGTGGCCGCGCGTCTTCTGGCTCGATCGCGCCGGGACCTGCCCGAGCCGCTGGGCTCGTCAGGGCTGGCAGAAAGAGCAGGAGAATAACCTCTGCTACGTCGCCGCCACGCGTGCGCAGAGCATCCTCATCGACCTTCTCGCGCCTGAGCCAGCTCAGGCCGCCGAACCCCGCCAGCAAGCAGCCTGAGGCGCGGGCCTCGGCCCGCCCCTTCCCCGAGCCGCCCTCAGTGGCGGCATCGTCAAGGAGGCATGGATGAACCTACAGCACATCATTTCGCAGCGCGCGCAGATCACGGCGAACCTCGCGCAGACACGCGCCGATTTCGAGGCCACGGTAAAGGCCGCAGAGCTAAGGCTCGCCGCGCTTGGCCAGGCGGAACGGCTGATCCTCGCCGGCCTCGACGTCGAGAAGATCGAGCGCGGCAAAGCCGTCATCCGCGTCTATGGCCGCGTCACCGCCCCGAATTCGGGGTGGGATGGTCGCGGCGACGGGGCAGACGCCCGCGCTCGGCTGGTCGAGGAGGCGAAGGTCAGCATCGCTGAGGGCGGCTCGCGCCTGCGAGCTGGCTACTTCGGGATCAAGAACTACGAGGCGTTCGGCGACCAGCGCTCGGACCATGGCTACGGGTTCGGCCCACGCCACGGCGAGATCGTATTTTCGGTCGCGCTGCAACAGTCGGAGCGCACGAGCGGACACGCCGTCCTCCGGCCGGGCCAAATCGACGACGCGCTCTACTACCTCTCCGTGCTGCCGCAGATCGAAGCCACCCTTGAGCCCAAGGTGCCGGCGTGACCGAGATCATTCGTCGCGCCACGGTCGAAGACATCGTAGCCCATCGCAACAAGGCGCTGGCTCTCTATTCGATCGCCTACGAGCGCATCGCCGATGCCGCTGAGGCGATCAAGCAGGCGGCGGCCGCTGGGCAGCAGGCCTCGCCAGGCATCACGTCCTACAACTGGAACAGCGACACAGCGCGGCGCTGCTTTTTGGGCGGGATCGAGGTTCCGGACCGCGACAGCTACACCAAGGAGGCCCGTAAGCTCACCGACATCGACGTCTGGTCGCACATCATCAAAATGACGGACCTTGAGCGGCTGATGGACAAGGCCGCGAAAGATCAGCTTCGCCGCGATCTGATGGACGAGCCGCCCGAGGTCACGATCGAGAACATTTTTGCGACGCTCGATCGTTTCTCGGGCGAAGCCGGCATGATCTTCCGCCGTGGCATCGCCAACGTCTTCTCAGGCCTAGATCGTCGCTTCCGGTCGCATGACGGGTGGAAAATCGGGAGCCGCGTGATCCTGACGCGCGCGTTCGATGAGCGCGGCTGGTGGAACCATTACCGGAACGAGCGCGACGCAATCCAAGATATCGAGCGGACCTTCTTCGTCCTCGACGGCCAGAAGCCGCCGCCGAACTATGCCGGGCTGATCGGCGCGATCGAGACCGCGCGCGCCGGGCGCCACGGAGCGCGCCAGAGCGAGGCGGAAAGCGACTTCTTCAAAATCCGCATCTTCATGAACGGAAACGCCCACGTCTGGTTCAAGCGGGACGATTTGGTCGCACGCGTGAACCAGCTTCTCGGCGAATACTATGGCGCTTCGATCCCCGAGGAGCGCGAGCCGGATGCCGATACCGGGCTGCATGACGCGAAGACGACGCCGGCCAAGCGCTACGGGTTTTTCCCAACGCCCACGGCCGCTGCCGATGAGGTCTTCCGCGACGTCTCGATGATGCGCGCCAAGGACAAGCCGCCGCTGCGCGTGCTTGAGCCGAGTGCCGGCACAGGCAACCTCGCGCGCCGCTGCATCATCCGCCTCGCAGATTTCGACGCGTGGGGCCGGGAGCGCTACGGCAGCGAATATCGCTTCGACAACGAGATCGACTGCATCGAGATACAGCCGCACCTCGCGGAAGCACTTCGGGCCGAGGGCATCTTTCGCCGCGTGGTCTGCGCCGATTTTCTCGGGATCAAACCCGATCCGGACCGGCTCTACGACCGCATCATCATGAACCCGCCCTTCGATCGCGAGCGGGATATCGACCACGTCATGCATGCGCTGTCCTTCCTTGCGCCGGATGGCCTGCTCGTCGCGATCATGTCTGCCGGGACCGAGTTTCGCGAGACCCGAAAGTCGATCGCCTTCCGCGCGCTCATGGAAAGCATGGGCGCCCGCTGGCGCGACCTGCCGCCCGGCTCCTTCGCCGAGGTCGGCACCTACGCAAACACGATCATCGTCAAGGTTTGGAAGGACGGGAGGAAGGCATGGTGAGCTTCTTCGTTGGGCAAAGCGTCGTCTGCGTCGATGGTGATTTCAGCCTACGCCTCCTTGAGCAGGCCGGCATTTGGAGCCTCACGCTGCCAGCGCGGGACAAGGTCTACACCATCCGAGACATAGAGGAGCGACACGGCGTAATCGGCATACGGCTCGCTGAGATCGTCAACCCGGCAGTCGAATACACCGCCTATCCGGGTCTGATCTGCGAACCGTCGTTCCTCGCTTGGCGCTTCCGCCCGCTTGTCGAGACCGACATCTCGGTCCTGACCGCTTTGCTCAATCCGGCCCCGGCCATCGTCCGCGAATTGGAGGACGCATGACCCGCCGAGACCTCATCAGCTCGTCAACAATGACGCAGCCGCAGCGCAAGCCCGCGCCTGCCGTCACCTCGGCCCTTGCAGCGGCATCCCCATCCGATGCTGCGGCGATGCTCTCGACGATCCACGATTTCCTTGCGGAATTGGGCAAGAAGCCCGCCCCGCTGACCTTCGCTGTCGCTGTATCCGCTGACATGCCGCCGGGCCGCTGCTCGTTCACCCGCATGGAGAACGGCGAGATGAAAGTCCTGTGGGCCGGCCGGCTCTCTGAAGTCGGCGAATGGCCGGCCGGCGCGAAGCTCTGGCTCCACCGCGACGACTATGACCGGCTGTGCCGCGAGGTGCCCGCGCGATGAAGGAGGGAGACGTCTATTTCCACGCGTGGGTGGACGAGGGGAAGGTCGAGATCGACGAGCACGTCCTCCGCACGATCCGGGGTGGCCACGGCTTCATGACCCAGCGCAACTCCGTAACGTGGGGCAAACGGAGCACGAAGAACGGTGACTACGGCTGGCTCGACCCGGTCCCGATGCTCTGGCGGACGAAGTTCTCGATCGAACGCGGCGTGCCCGCCGGCCACTGCCGCTCGAAGTCGGCGGCGCTCCGCTCGGCGCTCGCCCTTGAGCGAGCGAGGCGAGCGCGGAACAGGGAAGACCCCGAGTGCTTGGCCGAGTGCGACCGCGACATTGCCGCGCTTGAGCGGCGCCTCGCCCGTATCAAGGCGAAGGCGAAAGCGTCATGAGCAGCGCCGCCGAGATTGCGATGCGCAAAGCCGTCGCGGTGTGGGGCCGCGCCCGCTGGCCCGGCGCGCGCGTCGTCCACGAGCTGGTCGTCGGGCAGCGCCGGATCGACATGGCGTTCATCCTGCGTGACCACCTTGTCGGGGTCGAAATCAAATCGGCGCGCGACGTCATTGATCGGCTCGACGGCCAGCTTGAGACGTTTGCCGAGCACATCCCCGAGGTCTGGCTCGCGATCGATCGGAAGTGGACCGACCAGGAAGACGGCTATTGGTCTGTCGGGCGCGTCACGGTCTGCGGCGACGTCGCAACAGACGGCTTGATACGCACGAACATGCACGGTCGGGACTTCACGTCGTCCTGGCCGGCCCGGATCAGGCGCCGCCTGACGGTGCAGATGCTCGATCTGCTATGGGCCTCCGAGCTGCAATCGATCGCCGCGCGCCACGGGCTCGGTCTGCCGAAGCGGGCCGCGATGGGCGTCACGATCCCTGCGATCGCACGGGCGCTGACCGGCGATCAAATCGTCGCGGCGGTCTGCGCCGAGCTGCGCGCCCGCAAGGCGTTCCCGAGGTTCCCTGCCTCAGATGCCCCGATCCCGCTGCCGCATACCACCCCAACGACAATGCTGTGACCGAGACAGATAGGAAACTCTCATGTTCGATTTGACCGATACAGGTTGGCATCCTGTGATGGGCGATGTCCAAGGTGGCGCCGTTTTTTCAGAATGCGGTCGATATCGGCATGAGCTTTCGAGGATATGGAACCGATCTAAACCATGGGCTCTGTGGGTCGGCCTAAACCAATCGACTGCAAATCGGGAGGTCGACGATCGCACGCTTAAATGGGAGACGCATTATACCTATGACGTCTTGCAACTTGGCGGCCTCGTAAACCTGAACGTATTCGACATAATTTCCAACAAACCGCTCGAACAATTCGCAGTCACGGCTTCTCTGTCTAGTGCACGCAACATCGAGACAATTACCCATTTTGCACTAAAAGCTCACACGGTGATCGTTGCGTGGGGAGCAATCCCGCCGGAATTCAAGAAACAAACCGATGCAGTCGCAAAATCACTGCTGGACGCAGGATGCAATCTGTCGTGTCTCGGGCACACGTTAGATGGCCACCCTTGTCTCCCTCTGCTGGTTAGGCACGATACGCCATTGCAGCGCTGGCCCCGTCGTTCCCAATGAAGCCAGGCCGCATCCCGTGCTGCATCCCGTTCTGCCGGCGCACCGCGTCGAAGGAGAAATTCCCGGACTGCGAGGAGATCATCTGCGGCAAGCACTGGCGGATGGCCGACAAGAAGGCTCGGAGCTTCAAGACGAAGGCCGAGCAGGAGCTTCGTCGTTGGGAAGCGCGGTGCGAAGCGATCGAGGCCGAGGGCTTCGAGTGTGCCAAGGCCAACGGCGGCGTCCACACCGGGATCATCGAGCGCTTCCGCGTCGCCGCAGATGCTCGGCAGAAGGCGTGGAAGCGCGCCGTCCGCGCGTGGGAGCGTTGCAAGCGGCAGGCGACAGAGGTCGCGATGGGCATCGCATGAAACAGGTCGTCGAAGCCCGCGACCAAGCCACAGGCGAGGTCATTCACCGCGAGGTCGCATCGAGCCAGCGCGCCGACATCCTGCGCGAGATCGAGATGATCCGTTGGCGCTCGATCGTCGCGGAAGTCTCTGTCCGGCCGATGCGGCGCGGGGAGCACGTCGTTCAGATTTTCGGCCGCTCGAAGATGATCGCGGCGGCGATCCGGCAGATGCAGGAGCAGAAGTGACCTACGCCCCCGACTTCAGCAATCCGAACCGTGCCCCCGTGATGGGGATCATGGACCTCGCCCGGCTCGACGATGCCGAGATCGCCGAGGGTTACGCCGATGGTCGTGACGGCCTTGCCTGCGGCGACAACCGATCCCGCTCTTACTGGCACGGCCACCGCAACGGCTCGCGCGATGCCGGCCGCCGGGAAGGCGACATGTGGGACAGCATTCTCACGGCAGCGGTTTGCCCAGGCGGTCGAGGGATCGACACGCTTGCGGCACGCACCGACGCAGCCCGCGATGTTCTCCGCTCGATCGGCGAGGCCTCCGCGCCGCCCATGGCGGATCGAACTCTGCCATCTCGGTCGTGAATGAGGGGCGCCGTATGACCGCTGCGGACCTACCTCCGGAGATCGTCGAGCACTACCTCGCGATGCGGACGCTGCCGGACGGCAGGTTGATCGGCATCGCGCCGCTCCTGTTTCACCTCACGCTGCATGTCGACGTGCATTGCGACGGCTACGAGGACCGCTATTGCTACGCGACCTTCGAGGCGGCGGAAGCCGCTATGAACGCGTGGGACGGCACGGGCGATCCGGTGGGCTGGCATCGTCATCCGCTGAGCGGCCGGCGCCGTGACCTAGCGACCGGCCGGGAGTGGATCGCCCGGTGAGCCGCGACGTGGAAGAACGGCTCCGTCGCGGCGATCGGCTGCACATGGGCCTCGGCTCGCGCGGCCGGTTCTGGTGGTTCGAAGCCCCCTATCAGATCGTCTCTGAGGAGCGCATCCGGAGGCTAGACCACGCCGCCGTAGTCGAAGCTGGGGATAGCCTCTTCGGCTGGCGCGGCAATTCTCAGACTTGGTTTCCGGTCAGAGGCGGCACGCAATGATGCGTCCGACCAATGCCGAGCTGTGCACGGCTTTCCGTGAGCTGATGACGGACGGCTTCAGGGTTCCGAGAGACGCGGATCGAGACGCCGCGCTCGCCCTGACCAAGCCGTGGCGCGGCGATCTTTGGCGCGCCTTCCGAGAGATTGAGGAGCGGCTCTGTCCGCAGCCGGGCGCGCAATATGACGAAGAGGGGCAGGATCGATGACTGAAGAGCATCGCATCGAGAAGCGCGACGGCTCTGGTGACGCCGTCCATCAGCGCCTCCGCAAGGCAATCGAGAAGCGCGAGCGCGCCTATCTCTGGACCCCAGCCGACGCGATTAATTTCAAGCCGTATCTGCTGCCGACGATCTTCGGGGACGGGCGGGCGCTGTTCACGCTTGCGACGATCAATCAGCGTCCCCGGTATTGGGTCATCCGCGCGTGCAGCACATGGGGAAGCGGGTTCGATCGCGACGAAGCCACTGGCCCGGACTTCGCGGAGATGACCGACGATATCCTGACCGAACTCGAAGAGAGCTTCGGTCGTGGTCGATGCGGCTACTCGGGCAATAGCCTGTTCTGGCCGAAATATGAGCGCGTCCGCAACTGCAAGTGCGAGGAGTGCACCGACCGTTACGCCACGGCGCGGTGGCCGACTGTGGACGATTATGGCGGCTGCTCGTGGTCGCGGACGGACTGGCCGGAAGGTTTCGAGACCGTTCTGAACCCGCTCTCAGGGCGAGGCAATCTCCTTGCCGCCTGATCTCCATCCCGCACTGCACTTTGTCGGTTTCCGCGACGATCGTTGGTGGAACGCGCTGCGCGTCTTCGGCCGTCCCGACTTCGTGCACCCGAAATGGGACCAACGAGCCCGCCGCGAGATCGCGCCGGGCGATGTCATCGTCTTTGCCGAGAGCGACGAGCCCGCGCCGCCATCCCGGCTCAACGCCCCCGATTTTCTCGAAGGAGAGCCCTATGCCTGAGGACAGAACCTATCGCATCGCGCGCGTGCTGGCGCTGGCTGGCCTTGCCGCAGATCGCGTCCGGCCGCCCCCAAACGATGGATGGGCGCGGGCGGAATGGGAACGCCGCGTCCTCGAATGCATTCCAGGCGCCGAGGAGGCCCATTGCCGCGCGACGGCTGAGCAGATCATGACCGTGGGCCTCGTGGCTGATGGCGACGAGATCGAAGCGGCGGCGGAACGCATCTGGCAGGCGGAGAGCTTGCGCGCCACGGGACGGCATCGCCGCATCTCATGGGCCGAGGAAGGGGACGGTGAGAGGGAGCGCTTCCGTGGCTATGCGCGCGCCTCACTTCCATTCCCGGCAATGGTCGCGCCGATCGAGCCGGAACATCCCCTCGGACCCGGCGCCCGCGCCGGCATGGCTTGGCCCGATGAGCCTGATCCTGCCGGCTTGGCAAGCGTCTCGCCGGCCTGCCTGAGAGGTCGCGCCGATCTTATCCGTGACCGGCTCGACGACTGCGGCAGCACAGCGCGCTACCTTGAGCTTGCGGCGAGGCAGATCGAAGCGCTCGAAGGAAAGACGCGGCCTGCCGCGCGCGTCGCGGTCATGATCGAGAGTGGCCGGCGATACTTGCAGATGGCCGAGATCGATGGGCGGTTCGGCCATCTCATGCCGGGCCGATACGACCTCTTTCTCTCGCCGCTTGCAGCAGACCATTTCGGCGAGGTCAACAAAATGGTCCACGATCCGCTCTCGATCGTCGCCGACGCGCTGGAATGCTTCTGGAATGCCTCGATCGGTTCGGCGCAGAGATCGCAGGACGCAACGGCCTTGGCCATTGCCGGGTCGCTCTCAGAGGGCTTCGCCGCAATCGCGGTGCGGCTGCGAGAGGGCGCGCGATGATCCGCACGATCGTTGTCACGGAGAACGATGCGCGCACGCTGCGCGCGGCGTCTCGTATCGCGCAGCGGGAGGGCGATCTTCCGACGCGCGACGCACTCGACCGAATGGCAACGCGGATCGAGGAGGCGTTCACCCGGCCGGTCATCGCTGGACGAACACAGATCGTGTCGCAGCCGGTGAGCGAGCCGGCGCGCTACGACCTCGTCGGCGCCGAGATGCTCTCTTTTGCGAGCTACTGCGGGAACGACTATCCGAAAGTCTGCACCCCCGCGCGCCCCTGCCCGTCCTGCCTCGGCATGTCGAACATCTTCCGGGTGTGGGGGCGGATCGAATACGTCCGCCAACTCGCGCCGGAATGGAACGTCGAGCCGCCTCCGATCCGGAGCGACCACATGGGGATTGTCGAGGAGCGCGTTCGCCGCAAGATCAGAAAAGAGAAGCGCGCCAGTGCGAAGGCCGCCGGCAAGCCGAAAGTGGCGTCGCACCGGGCTACCGGCGCCCTCGAAAAATAATCAATTCGTAGTGACGTTTTGCTCTAGACGCCGTTTGGAAATTCGTCCAAAATCCAAATATGAAAATCGTTTGGGACGAACCGAAGCGGATCACCAACCTCGAAAACCGGGGCCTTGATTTCGCTGACCTGACGGTCGAGTTTTTCGAGATCGCCACCGTCGTCCCGGCGAAGCAGGATCGCTTCATGGCTATCGGCGAATTCAACGGCGAGATCATCCTCGCCGTCGTGTTTCGGCCTCTCGGCAGCGAGGCCATTTCGGTGATCTCGATGCGCCGCGCCAGCCGGAAGGAAAGGAGAGCACATGGCTACTAAGCGAAAGATCGCCCCCTTGACCGAGGCGGAGGAGGCCGAAATTCAGCGGCAGATCGCCGCCGATCCGGATGATGCAGAGGCCACGGACGAGCAGATCGCCCAGGCCAAGCCCTTCGCCGAAGCCTTCCCGGAACTCGCCGCCTCGATCAAGCGCACGCGCGGCGCCGGCAAGAAGGAGAAGAAGGAGCTTGTCACGCTTCGGCTCGATCGTGATGTCGTGAACGCGTTCAAGGCGGACGGCTCCGGCTGGCAGTCCCGCGTTAATGACGTGCTTCGGAAGGCGAAGCGCCTGCCGAAGCGAGCGGTGTAACCATGGCTCCGAAGACGTCCTTGCGAGATCGGATCGTCGACGCTGACACGCGGGCCAGCATGTTCCTCGCCGATGCCAACGAGGCCGATGAGCGTGGCAACCGGGCCAAAGCTGAGAAGCTCTACGAGAAATCTCAGTTCTGGCGGGATCGGTACAATCTCTTGACCGGAAACGGCGATCGACCGCCGCCGAAGCGCTGAGGCGGAACTCCATGCGTGGCATCTTCCTCGGCGAGACCCGGATCGGCAGCGTCACCAAGTTCGTGGGCAACCGCCCTGCCGAGCGATGGGTCGCCTATTCGATCCATAAGCCGGCCGGAGCCGCTCCTCACGACCACGGCGAGCGGCGTGGCTTCCCCACGCAGCGGGCCGCAATGGCCTGGCTGCAAGAACTTCACGAACAGCGAACTATGCAAGGAACTGGTTGATGCCCAAGGTCGCGATATCTTTTAAGCGAACACGCACCATCATCGAACGCGGGTCGTATGAGGTTGATGTAGACGACGGGGCTGCGGCTTCGCTTCGATCAGGCAGAAACGCCGAGGCGTGGGCCACCTTCTCAATCGCCCCGGCCGTTGCGAACTGGGTCGCAGACCCTCAGGGGCAACCCAGGCTTGAGATTGATGCTCGGATCGACGGAGAGCCGGTGCTGACGCCGAGCATCGTGGCGGACACGGCCAAGGCACGCCGCGTCCGCGAACCCCGCGAGATTGCTGCCCGCGCCCTCTGCCGCCGCGCCGGCCATCCCGAGAACACCAAGTTCGAAGGCAAGCCGATGTGGATGAGCTTCCTGCCTGATGCGGATGCGGTTCTCGCGGCTCTGGCTTCCGGCGCCTGATGCCGCCCCGCCCTGCTCCGTCCCTCGACGAGAACGCGACACCCGAGCAGGTTGGCGAAGCGTCGCTGCACTGCTCCGGCTACTTCCCTGAGTGCTTCCAAACCGGATGCCAGCACGACGGCGCGTGCTTCAGGCCTGATGGCCGGGGCTACGCCCGCATCAGACGCAATCTCGAACGCATGCTCCGCAGGGCTGGCGCGGCCGAGGCGCGATGGCTCCGCGTCGCGATCGGTGCAATGGAGCGCGAGCACGATCGCGATTGATTTGGAAATAATTTGCTTTTCCAACTTTTCCACTAGACCGCAATTTGGAAAAATGCTCAGATGATCCCATCGCTAGCGCGATTGGAGATCACCTGATGAACGCGACCTACTCCTCTTCCCTCCCCTTCCCCACGATCGAGCAGGTCAACGCCTTCCTTGCTCGTTTCGACTATGCCGCGATGCCGGTTCGCAACCGCTTCACCAATCGCTCGACCGGCGACTTCGGCGAGGCGAGGATCGGCTTTGCTACCGTCGAGACGACGGCGGACGGCTTCATCGTCCACGAAACCGACATGCCCCTTCGCCGGGGCTGACGGGAATGAAAGTTCTCGTCGCCTGCGAGTTCAGCGGCACGGTCCGCCGCGCCTTTGCGGCGCGCGGACACGACGCGTGGTCCTGCGACCTCCTCCCGTCTGAGGACCGGAGCAATCGTCACATCGTCGGCGACGCCCGCGATCTCCTGAATGATGGGTGGGACCTGCTCATGGTCGCGCATCCACCCTGTACCAGGCTCTGCAACAGCGGCGTGCGCTGGCTCTCGGTGCCGCCTCCGGGCCGGACGCTGGACGAGATGTGGCGCGAGCTGGACGAGGCCGCTGAGCTGTTCTCCGACCTGTGGAACGCTCCGATCGACCGTATCTGCGTCGAGAACCCGGTCATGCATCGGCACGCAAAGGCCCGCATCCGGGGCTTTCAGGAGTTCTCGCAGAGCGTGCAGCCTTGGCAGTTTGGCCATGGCGAGGTGAAGCGGACCTGCTTCTGGCTCAAGAACCTGCCGCTGCTCAAGCCGACGAACATCGTCGAGGGGCGCGAGGAGCGCGTCGCCAGGCATTCCGGATGGGGCCGCCACGGCGTGATCCGCGCGCAGGAGCGCTCCCGCTTCTTCTCCGGCATTGCCGAGGCGATGGCCGATCAATGGGGCGACCTCGGCCCTTACGACGACCTTTTCAGAAGCGCCGCCTGACGGCCAGCGCTTCGCCCTCCCCCTCTTTCTCTCCCCGCAATCCCACCGGAGGTCCAACGTGAACACCCCGACCGCACTCCGCACGACGCTCGACATCCCCGCACCCAAGCGCCGCCCGATGACACGCGACGAGAGCGAAGCCTTCGTCCGCGTGGCGCTGTGGGATAAGCAGGTCGAGAGTGTGCCGATCGAGCAGCTTGCCGCAACGTTCGGTGAAACAGCGCCGTTCGCGGTGGCGGTCATGCTCGGGCGTCTCTCTATCTTTGCACCCGGCATGCAGGTTCGCGAACCGACCCTGCTCTTCCTTGTCACGATCTGCGACACCCCCGGCAATGTGACGATGTGGGCGTTCTATCTGGTCAGGCGGACGCGGCAGCTCGGCCGCGCCGTCTCGGTGGTCGACCTCGCCAAGGACTTCCCATTCGGCTTCCCGACCTCTGAGGCGATGCGCGAGCTGTGGGACGAGCAGAAGGGCGAGCCAGGAAGCCGTGTCGACAACCGGCTCGACGACCCGAGCGAGTGGGCCGCCCCTGCCGCCGAAGCGCCAGCACCGAAGGCAGCACTCACCGATCCCGTCCTCACGGCCGATCGCGTCCACGAAATCGCGAGGCACTGCCTGTTCAAGGCGGATGAGTTTCCCGAGGACGGCTCGATGCCGGCCGGTGCGATCCGGGTCGATGCCGTCAACGCCGCCTTCGGCTTCCATCCGGAGCGGATCGCGGAGAAGCGGGCCGATATTGCCGCGCTGCTCGCCGAGCTTCCCGAGGCCTTCATGTCGGACAAGGGCGGCGGCTTCTCCTTCCTCAACGCCTGCGTCGATCGCCTTGATCGGCCGTGGGGCGAGCATCGCGACGTTGAGGCCCTGCTCGCGCTCGGCCTCGCAACCGGGCTCGCGTCCTTCCTCATGCCGCGAGACATGTGGGACGCCCTCCCCGGCGGGCTGCCCTATTTCGTGGTCACGCCCAGCGCCCCCACCGCGACGACCTCGGAGGCGGCGTGATGCGGATCGCAGGCGAAGCCTTGAATGCGGCGGTCTTGGCCTACGACGAGGCCCGGCGCGCGGCGCATGGCCCGAATGAACCGGCGATGAGCGCCCGCAACCGCGAGACGATCGCCCCCATGATCGCCGCTGCGATTGCGGCCTACCGTGCGCGTCAGGGTGGCGACGTGCCGGCCGACGCGGTCCTGCGCGCCGCACTCGCGCCGCTGGTCAGGATCGCCGATGCCTTCGACGCGAACGAGCTTGACGACGAGGCACGCAAGTCGTGGGGCTTGAATGGGGAGTTCACGGCTTTGAGCCAGCGGACACCCGACGAAATCCAGCTCTACACCGGACGCGGCGGGCGCGAGCTGCTCACTCTGGCCGACTGCTTCGCTGCGCGCGGTGCCGTAAGGCTTTCGGATGACAGGCCGAGCCTCCCGGAGCCATCCTGCGCGGAAATGCTCGCGGAGGCCAAACGACTGGCGTCAGAGGTAGGCTATGTGGTTGTGCCCGACCCGATCCACGCGGACGGCGAGGTGCATGCGCCTGACCTCGTGATCCAGATGCAGCCGAGCCTTCATGCGCTCGGCTTCAAGGTCGTGCCGATCGTCGATCACCGCGCGCCCGGCCGGGAGGAGATCGGCGAGGCCATAGCTCAAGCGCTCGAAGCCGAACTCGGCGACGCCTACGACTGCCGGCGCGTGTGGGAGGCATGGCACGTCGGCACGATGAGCGAGGACGATTTCATACCCATCACCGATCGGCTCGGGGAGATCGCGAAGAGCGTCCGCGAGAAGATCGAGGCGATCCTCGCCACGTCGGCTGTTCAGCAGGACGACCTCACGGAGGAGTGGCGCCGCCTCGTGTTGCAATTCGACCGCCATCGGATCGCTGCTCTCGCGCTTATTCGGGCCGCCGCCGCCGGCAAGGCCACCGCCGAGGACTGCGCCAGCTTCATCGCCCTTCCACCGCCGGACACCGTCGTCGCGGTGCAGCCGCCTTACTGGACCGTCTATCGGGAGGATCAGACGTTCTCGATCTCCGTCGTCTTCGAAGGCGGTCACCTTATGATCCGCGCGAAGGGGCACGGCGAGCGCAACGGCTCCGGAGAGTTCGTTTTCCGGGACGATGACCTCGAATGGGGGACGGAATGGGAGCTTGTGGCATTCGACTTTGCGACGGGCCGCGCGATCTCGACCCGGCCGGCGCCGCATACGGGTCATGGGACGAGGTCCGCGCCGCGCACGATGGGAGGGAGCCATTGTGATCGTAACCGTCACCGACGACGAAATGGCCTTGATGAGGATCGAGGTGGAGCGCTTCACGCGCTCCTTCCTAGACCGGGCGATAACACCGTCTGTCTCGGGGCAGTTCGAAGCCGGGATCAAGGCAATTGCGGAACGGTTCCACCCTTGCCTTGTTGCGATGGCCAGCTTCGTCGGCTCACACGCTGACCTGTTTGTGGGTTGGCCCGATGATCCTGAAATACCGGATTGGGCGAGCGACCGACTATTCGGTCCCCGACCCGTCAAGCCGCCGTTCTTCTCGGATGAGGCCCATCAGGACGCGGTTGAGAAGTGGTCGGTGCGGCGTGACCAGACCATCGCGGACATCCTTGCGGGGCGGATGCGGTGACAGCACCCGCCGCATTCCTCATTCTCGAAGCCGATCGGCGTGTAGCCGGGAGTTGCACTCACGTCGCGCTGCCGGTTCCGGAGGTCACGCTCTCGCTCGCGCGGCAGATCAAGGCGCACGCGATCTATGGCCTCCGCGATCTCACGCCGGCCCGCTTCCGGTTCGCGGCGCTCCGCCGGCCTGCCGACATGCTCGGTTGGGCCGAGCGGCGCGGCGCCCGCATCGCGGTTGAAGCGGTGTCGGCCGGCGGCCTCGCTGCCGAGCCCTCGCCGAGGTGGCGCCTCTAGGCATGGCCGAGCGTATCGAGCTGCTCCTTCGGGTTCGTCACCACCCCTATGACCGAGAGGGCGAGGAGCCGACGCACTTCTCGATCATCTGCGAAGAGACCACGGTCGGAACGATCTACCTCCGGACCAACCTCGCAGGCGATGACGTGCCTTGGTTTTGGGCGATCAACATGAACCTGACGCCGTCGCGGATCGTGCCGATGAGCGGCAGAGAGGCGACGCGCGAAGCTGCGATGCGCGCGTTCCGCCGCTCATTCGAGGTGTTCCGGAATGAGATGGGCGCCGAGGGTTGGGCGCAGCATATCGAGCACATCCGATGGCTGCGCGCGCGAGGCGGCTAGCGCCCGACCGGCTTGATCAGCTCGACGTCATTCGAGGTCAGGACGATCCGCTTCAAGATGCCGTTCGGCTGATCCTCGCCAAACTCGCTATACCTGAACCGCACCGTGGCCCGGCACTTTCGCGACAGGGCCTCCTCCTCCGTCTCGCATTGGCTGCTGAAGAACGATGCCTCGACCGATCGGATGTCCGTGGCGAAGAGCGTCACGTTGGTCCCGGTGAGTATCCGGACATCGTCACTCGCGACCCAATAGACATTCACGTTCGTGAACTCGATGTCGCGGCCCTGCCACTTCGCGGGGGTGTTGCGAACGTCGTTCGGACTGACCCGCTTGAACGAGCGGCCGGCGCTGGTCGGCTTGGCGACGTCGCGCCAAATCAGGAAGGCGATGGTCTTGCCATCGGCGTTCTTGCCGAGCCCTCCCTTGATCTCGGGGGTGAGGTCTTCTGCGTTGGTCGCCTCGATCGTCGTCCAGGCCGGAACAGGCTGGCAGGTCGAGCCCATATCGAGCGGGGCGTTCTTCAGCTTGCGCTCGATCATCGCGACCATCTCGATCGGGTCGGTGCAGATGATCCCGCCCTTCGAGCCCGCCGTGACCTTCTCAGCCATGGCGCCGCTGCCCGTCGACAGCAGAGCCAGCGCGGCAACCGCCGCAACTCCGAACCTCATCAAGTCCTCCCCAAGGTTGCGCTCCGAGCGAAGCCCGTATCGCAGCGGAAGGCAAGAGGCCCCGCGTATCATCGAAAACGCATTTGTTGCGTGGTCGGCGCGGTTTGTATCATCGCTAAGGGGAAATGTGTCACGTCAGACGCCAAACGTATCATGATCGCGGCCAAACGTATCATTGCACGCCTCACCGGCAGGGCGCGGCCTGATTTGGGGTGATTTGGGGTGATGCGCTCGCTCCCGGTCATCGCCCCGAAAAATGGGCCGCGTATCATGATTTCGGTCGAACGTATCATCGGGAGGGCACTTCGTATCATCCCCGGCGCCGAACGTATCACCGCAGGGCCGAAACGTATCATCGCAGGGGTGATGCGCTCGCCTCTCGTCACCGCCTCGGGTCGAAACCCTGTCAAGACAAATCGGATTTTTCCCAACTAAATTTTCGGGAATTCCACACACCGTCCAACCTGCTGAAATCGTGCCCGATTTTCCGCAACCGCACCCTCGCCCTCGGTGCGCCGAACCGCTCCGGCCGGCCCTGGCCCGGTTGACGATTGAGCCAAAAATCGGCCAAAACCTTGCGCAGACATCGTCCCCCACTATGACAAACAGGCGCTGAGCCCCAACGCGCTCCGTTAACGGGCACCGGGGCTGACAAGGCGGGCGGCCTCCGGGCCGACCCGCCGCAGCTCAGACCCTCACCGAACACCAAACGTCTTTTTCCAAACTCTACGCACGCGACCAAAACTCGCGTTCGGGAGAGCCACGAGAGCTTCGGCTCGAAGCCCCGTGCCGCATCACTCGGGGGAGCTGATGCGATGTCGCGAAACAGTGGCAGTGAATACCGAAGACCTCCCCGATCGAAACAGTCTCGATCAGGTCAGGTGGCTCTTGGAGTAAGAGCCCCATCGATCCGCCGAAGGGGATAGGCGGATCATTCATGCAAAGAGGGGGGCAGGTCCGCCGGCACTGGCCGGCTGCTCACTTGGCACAAGGGCGGGCTCACCCTGCCCCCCGACATGGAAGGCGAGCGACCGGAGGGCCAAGCGTCCGGAAGCAATCGAGCGATGCAAGGCGGTCGCGCTCGTAGCCAGTCGAACCCGAGCCAAACGAGCCCGCTGTAAGGCGTCGGGGCGAAACGACGCAGGGCCGCCGCAAGCGGCCACGACCAATTCCCGAAACGGGATATCCCGCTTCGACATTCCGCATCCGCAAGGAGCGCGGACGCTCGGCTCAGACCCGAGCATTCCCCCGGCCCTCACGGGATAGCCATTGCGAAGCGCGTCACGAGACGCCGCCGGACGATCCATTCCAATTCTCGGCAGTCCGAAGACTGACAAGAGCGCTCTCACTCAACGACGCAGCGCTACCGGGTCGATCAGACGGCCGAGATGCCATCGGGAAGCAGCGATGATCACGATGATCAAGACGCAGAACATGGGCAAATCGACCGCCCTTGCCGCCGGCCTCCTCCTGCTCGCGCTGCATCCCCAACCCGGCCTCATCCCCGTGCCGCCCGCAGTTCCCGGCCGATACGAGGACGAGGCCGAGCCGTTCAACCGCCACACCCGGCGCAGAGCGGTGAAGCTCAAGCGGAGCGCGTGATGCGTCTGGAAATCAGCGCAGGCGATGACGTCCTGAAGCGTTTCGGCAACCGCCTCGCGGCGGCGGCCGAACGCGCACCGACAGCTATGGCCCGCGCGCTCAACCACGAGAGCGACAAGGCCCGCACGCAGATCAAGCGCTCCCTCGCGCAGATCACCGGGATCAAGCCGTCCATGATCTCGGTCGGCTTCTCGACCAGACGCGCCACCGCATCAAACCTGACCTACGAGTTCAGGCAGCGCGGCAGCGAAACGAACCTCAACCTCTTCCGAGCCAGACAGGGAGCACGAGGCGTATCCGCTGCACCGTGGAACGTGCGCCGCGTCTTCCCCGGCACCTTCATGGTCCCGGCCTATGGGAACAAGGTCTACGAGCGCAGCGGTGACAAGCGCTTCCCCCTCTCCCCGCTCTATGGCCCCAACCTCGCCCGCGAGATCGTCAAGGGAGAGCCGAGAGCAGCGTTCGAAGCCATCCCGCTGCGCCTCGCCGCACGCGTCGCGCACGAGCTGGACTTCATGGGCCTCTGACCCGACCTGCCCCGCCGGCACCGCACCCCGACAACACCGCCCGACCTGTGCCGCAGCACTGCGTCGTACCGGAAGCCCACAGCGCGCCGCACACGGGCGCGCGCTGCGACGGCTACCTGTGCCGCTGCCACGTCGCCCGAGGCCTGCCAGCGGCCAGCCCTGCGGCTCGGCGCCGCCAGCGAGGCAGGGGGAAAAGGTACTTCCGAGGGGCGGGGGTGGGGTGCGGGTCTCGCTGCCCCGGCTTTTGAGCATATTTCGGTTCTCGTGTTTTCGACTTTGATTGCATCCGGCAAGGCGCGTCGAAAATGGCCCCAAATGCTTCAATTCATGGGCATTTCGATGCAAAAAGTCGCTGAAAACGAGACGATCGGCCTTGAGCGTCTCGCCACGCTCCTGATGCTCTCGAAGGAGCGCGTCCGGCAGCTCGTGAAGGATGGCCATATCCCGAAGGGCCAGCGGAACACCTACTCGATCATCAAGGCCGTGCAGGGCTACATCGCCTTCCTCAAAGACGAGGAGCGCCGCACCAGCAAGGCGCAAGCCGAGAGCGGCCTCAAGGCATCGCGGCAAGCCGAGATCGACATGCGGATCGCCGAGCGTCGCCGCGATCTGATCGAGACCAAAGAAGCCGACCTGATCATGCAAAAGCTGGTCGGGGTCATCAACACGGAGATGAACGGCTTCGCCGCCCGTGTCACGCGCGACGTCCCCCTGAGGCGCGAGATCGAGAAAAATCTTGATGAAGCCTTCGAGCGGATCGACGGAGCGCTCGCCGCAGGGCGACGCTCTCTTGCAACGGGCGAGGATATCGCTCCGCAGGACACCGAGGACTGAGCCGCATCTTTGGGGCAAGGAGAACCGGGTCTACCCCCCCCACGCCGGCCGGCCGGGCAAGCGCGACCCGTTCCTGACGCCCTATACGATCGACTTTTCGCGGTCGGTCGCAACAGGTCTGCATCCGCGCGTCGTGCTGGTGATGCAGTCGCAGGGCGGGAAGAGCGAGGCGCTGCTCGATATCATCGGCGAGCGTCTCGATAACGCGCCCGCCCCGATCCTCTACCTCGGCCCGTCGAAGCAGTTCCTCACCGAGCAGTGGGAGCCGCGCGTGATGGACCTGCTCGACGAGGCGAAGACCCTCAAGAAGAAGGTCTCGCGCGGCAAGGGCATGACCAAGACCCGCAAGGTCATCGCGGGCGTCGCGCTCCGCCTGGCTCACGGCGGCTCCTCAACCGCGCTGAAATCCGACCCGGCCTCGCTCGGCATCACCGACGAGGCCGACGAGCTGCTCGCCAACGTCAAAGGCGCGGGCGACCCGATCACGCTGCTCGATCGACGCGGCGAGACGGTCCCCGACTTCGTTCACGCGATTGTCTCGACGCCCTCCGAAGGGATCGTTCAGGTGGAGCGTTGCGAGAAAAGCGGTCTCGATTTTTGGGCCGTCGCCGACGCTGACGAGATCAAGTCGAAGATTTGGTCGCTCTGGCAAAGCGGGACGCGGCATCACTGGACATGGCGATGCCCGAGCTGCGGGGAGCGCTTCATCCCGCGCTTCGAGTGCCTCGAAATCCCGGACATCAAGCGGACTACAGCAGCCCGTGCGAAAGTCGAGGCTCACCTCGTCTGCCCGCGCAACGGCTGCCTCCTTCATGATGACGTGGAGGGTGTGCTTCGCCAGGAACTGAACCGGACCGGCGTGTTCGCGGCGCCGGGGCAGTGGTTCGACGAGAACGACGAGCTGCAAGGCGCGCCGGAGGCATCTGAGACCGTCTCGTATTGGGTCTCCGGCCTGGCCTCGCCGTTCCGCTCGTGGGGCGAGCGCGCCGCTGCCTACGTCGCGGCTATCCGCTCCGGCAATGAGCAGGAGGTCAAGGGCGTCCTCAACGGCGCTTTCGGCGAGCTATGGTCGCCTCAGGGCGGCGACGTGCCGGAGTGGGAGGAGCTGCAAAAGACGATCGTCCTGCCGTATCCCTCGATGCGGCGCCCGGTCGGCGCGCTGTACCTCACGGGCGGCGTGGACGTGCAGAAGATGCGTCTCGTCTACGTCGTTCGCGCGTGGGGCTACAGCGCCGAGAGCTGGCTCGTGGAGAAGGGCGAGATTTGGGGCGATACGTCGCAAGACGATGTGTGGAACCGTCTCTCGGCAGAGGTGATCGAGCGCGAGTGGGACGGAATGCCCCTAAAGCGCGTGTTCATCGACGCAGGCTTTCGGCCCGGCAAGAAGGAAATGGTGCCGGATCACAAGGTCTACGAGTTCTGCCGGCGCAACGCTCGCATCTGCTTCGCGACAAAGGGTTTCGACCGCCGTCCCGAGCCCGTTTCGGTCAAGCGGATCGACGTCAACCCGAAGGGCGCTAAATCGAAGTTCGGTCTCGACCTCGTCCGCATCGACACCGACTTCACCAAGTCATGGGTCCACGCCCGGTTGCGTTGGCCCGACGACCAGCCTGGCGGCTGGCACGTCTACGAGGAGATTGAGGAGAGCTATCTCCGGCAGATCGTCTCGGAGGCGCGCATCCTCAAGCCGGGCGGCGGGTTTGCGTGGATCGCGAAGCATCGCGAGAACCACTTTCTCGACTGCGAGGCGATGGCATTCGCTGCCGCCTTCATGCTCGGCGTCCTTCGCCTCTTCGCGCCGAAGCGCAGAGAGCGGAGGCCTGACGAGCCGAAACGCGACACCATCCGGGGCGCGATCGAGCCGGCCGCCGCAGTGCGGGCCGAGCGTCCGCCCTCTCCCCCGACAGCCAAGCCGGCAGCGAAGCCTAAGCGAAAGGCCTTCGTATCGAGCTACATGTGACCGCCTCGCGCGGCAGAGGAGAAGCCGTGGCAACGCGAGAGGAGATCATTGCTCAAATCGCCGATCTCCGTGAGGTCCGTGCGAGCGGGATCAAGCGGACCAAGCGCGATAGCCGCGAGGTCGAGTATCGGACCGATGCCGACCTTGCTCGCGCAATCACCGCCCTCGAAGGCCAGCTCACCGAGATCGACAATGGGCGTCGGCGTCGTCGCGTGTTTACGACGAGCACGAGCAAGGGGCTCTGATCGATGGGCATCCTCGCTGCGACCAAGCAGCGTGTCAGGTCGATGCTTGGGTGGAACGGCGGCTTCGAGGCCGCCTCGGGCAACCGCCGCCTCAAGAACTTCGTCCCGACACGCGCCCACATCAACGCGCTGATCGCGGCAAGCGGGCCGGACGTCCTGTCCCGCGCCCGCTTCCTCGTCCGCAACAATGGCTATGCCCGAAACGCCGTCGAGGCGTGGACCGGAAACGCCGTTGGAACCGGCATCACGCCGGTTTTCAAGACGACAAGGAAGCTCGCGAAGAAGCGGATCACCGCCCTGCTTGAGGCGTGGGTCAAGGACGCGGATGCCGATGGCATCTTCGATTTCTTCGGCATTCAGCGTCGGATCGCGCGGGAGGTCTACGTTGCGGGCGAGGTGTTCGTCCGCATCCGCTCGCGCCGGCCGGGCGACGGGTTGGCCGTCCCGATGCAGTTGCAAGTTCTCTGCTCGGAGATGCTGCCGCTGCACAAGAACGAGGTCCTGTCCGAAGGGCGGATGATCCGCCAGGGGATCGAGTTTGACGCGATCGGCCGCCGGGTTGCCTATCACTTCCTCACCCGGCACCCCGGCGACATCCAGCCGGGCGGTGTCGGCGTGCCGGGCCTGACGACGCGCGTCCCGGCCTCCGAGGTCATCCACCTCATGGACCCGGAGGACGCGGGCCAGCTTCGCGGCATCTCCCGGTTCGCTCCGGCCATCGTCAAGCTCTTCCTGCTCGACGTCTACGACGACGCCGAGCTTGACCGGAAGAAGGTCGCGGCACTGCACGCGCTCTTCGTCACCTCCGATCAGGACGATGCTCCGTACTCCGGCAAGGACGACGACGGCGGTGAGGAAGAGGACGGTCCGGATTTCGATTTGCAGCCCGGCCTCGTGGTCCGGCTCAAACCAGGCGAGGACATCAAGACGTCGTCGCCGGCCGACAGCGGGTCGAGCTACGAGCCTTTCCAGTACCGCACCCTGCTCCAAGTGTCGGCAGCAACGGGCATTCCGTACGCGGTCCTGACGAAGGATACGTTCCGTTCGACCTATTCGAGCGAGCGCGGCGCGACGCTGGAATTCCGGCGCCAGCTCGAAGGGTTCCAGCACACGGTGATCATTCACCAGTTCTGCCGAGCCGTCGTTTCGCGCTTCGTCGATGTCGCGACGCTTTCCGGCGCGCTCGATCTGCCGAACTTCGACCGCAACCGCGACGACTACATCGCCTGCGACTGGCTGCCGCCGAAGTGGGATTGGATCGATCCGTGGCGAGATGCAAAGGCCGAGGTCGAGCAGATCAACGCAGGCCTCAAGTCGCGGACGCAGTCCGTTGCGGAGCGCGGCTACGACGTCGAGAAGATCGACGACGAGCGCGCGGCCGAGCAGAAATCCGAGCGCGACAAGGGCATCGATAGGCCGGCGGCCGGTATCGGGCACAACGGCGGCCCGCCCATGAACAGCGACACGAAGAGTGAGAACGCATGATCCCGTATCACCGGATCGCGGAGCGGCTGTATAGCCGTCCGCTGCTCATCCTTCCGCAGACTGCCCACACGGTCGAGAGCTTCATTCGAAGCAGGATCAGGGACGGCGGCGACATCGAGGCCGGCGGTCGCAGCGGCGCCAGTAACGAGCGCAGCGCCGAGACGATCGAGTTTTTCCAGTCGACCCGCAATGAGGCGGGCGGCCAGGAAGCCCACTCGCCGCGCGCTTCGCGCTTCATCGGGTCTACACCGCTCGATGCGTCCGGCCGGCCCCTGCCGTTCCGCCGGACGCAGGACGGGACGGCGATTATCACGATGGTCGGCGAACTCGTGAACCGGGGCGCATGGATCGGCGCGTCGTCGGGCCTCGTCAGCTACGAGGGCATCACGCACCAGCTATCGGCCGCCGTGTCCGATCCGATGACGAGGGCAATCTTGCTCGACTGCGAGAGCCCCGGCGGCGAGGCAGTCGGCGCGTTCGAGTGCGCGGCAGCGGTTCGCAAGGCTGCTGCGGCCAAGCCGGTCATCGCCATTGTCAACGGCATGGCCTGCTCGGCGATGTACGCCATTGCCTCCGGCGCCACGCGGATCGTGACAACGCCGACCGGCCTCTCGGGCTCGATCGGCGTCGTGATGATGCACCTCGACTATTCCGAGCTGCTCGCCGACGCGGGGATCAAGCCGACCTTCATCTTCGCGGGAGACCACAAGGTGGACGGCAACCCGTACGAGCCGCTGCCGGAGGCGGTGCGCGCCGATTTCAAGCGCGATATCGACGCCTTTTACAGCCTGTTCTTGGAGACTGTCGCCGCAGGTCGCGGCGCGCGCCTCACCACAGATATGGCGCGCGCGACGCAAGCTCGCGTGCTGATGGGCGCTGCCGCCGTCTCCGCCGGCCTGGCCGATCAAGTCATGACCTTCGACGAGGTGCTCGCCAGCATGGCGGACGCCTCATTCACCCGGCGCGGATCGTCCGCGTCGCTTCCAACTGCTCAGACGCAAGGACCTTCGATGAGCAACGAGACCGAAGCGCCGCAGGACGGCACGACCACCACGACCGAGACCAATGCTGCTCCGGCCGCGATCGTCACCGTTGCCGACGCGGCTGCCGCCGCTGGTGCGGTGACGGCAACGGTACAGCCTGCCGCCCCCGGAAATGCAAACGCCTCGGCTTCGCCGCAGGCTCCGTCGCACGATGCCATGACTGCCTTCCGTGCGCAGGCCGCGAAGATCGTCTCGATCGGCGCGCAGGCCGCGCGGATGGGTATCAACGTCGATGTATCCGCTGCCATCGCGAAGGGGATGGACCCCGCCGCGTTGTCGATGGAGGTCCTCGAAGCCGCTGCGAAGCGTGACGAGGCTTCGACCGTGGTCGCGACTGCGCCGACCCCGAGCACGAACGGCACCAACGTCAAGCCCGCTCAGTCGGCGGCTGGAGAAAGCCCGATCGTTGCCGCCGCCAAGCAGTCGGCAGCGGCACTCGAAGCGAAGCGCCGCGCGTAATCGCAGCGCGAAACCCTCAGAAGGAGAAACCCAACCATGGCAGTTCTGACCATGTCGCCCACGTTGGGCGACGTCCTGAAGTGGGAGGGTAACCCCTCTCATACCCGCCGGATCGTGACGCTCAAGTCCGGCGCGGCCTACAAGCTCGGCTCCGTGCTCGGCAAGGCGCGTGTTTCCGGCGCCGTAGTTGTCGGACCGGCCGCCGCGCAGGCTGGCAACACCGGAAACGGCACGATCGCGTTCAACGCCACGCCTTACGCGGCCGGGGTCAAGGAGGGCGACTACAAGCTGACGTTCATCTCGGCGACGAAGGCGGAACTCGAAGACCCGGATGGCAAGAACGTCGGCACGGTGACGGCCGGAGCCGAGTTCACCAAGCAGATCGTTCTCACCGCGACGGCTGGCGGCACGGCCTGGGTCGCGGGCGACCGCTTCACGATCCCCGTCACGATCGCCGACAACGACGGCCTCGTCAGCCTGTGGGACCCCACGGCCGAGGATGGCACCGAGGTCGTGTACGGCCTGCTGATCTTCGACGTCGATGCGACGGCGGCGGCGCAGAAGAGCGTGGCGGTCCATCGCGAGGCGATCGTTTCGAAGGACGCGCTGGTGTTCAAGGCCGGCCTGACGACTGCGCAGAAGAGCGACGGCTACGCTGGCCTCGAACGGCGCGGGATCGCGGTCAATCAGACCGCCTGATCGGTCTCAACTCACCCTCTGATCTTAACCGGGGTCGGCGAAAGCCGGCCCCTTTTCTTTTGCCGGCCGCCGCGCGGGTCCGGCGCCTTTCGCGCGATCCGCGCTCATCCATCCAAGGGAAAAAACATGACTGTGATCGTCAACCCGTTTGACGGCGGCGGCTACTCTCTCGCCGAGATGACCGAGGCCATCAACATCCTGCCGAACGTCTACACGCGCTTGTCGGAGATGGGTCTGTTCCGTTTCGAAGGCATCACGCAGCGCGTCGCGATCATCGAGCAGGCCGAGGGCGTCCTCAACCTGCTCCCGCCCGTTCCGCTCGGCGGCCCGCCCACGGTCGCGAACCGCGACACGCGCTCGATGCGTTCGTTCGCGCTGCCGTATATCCCGCACGACGACGTGATCACGCCGCAGGACATTCAGGGCGTTCGCGCCTTCGGCTCCGCCGCATCGGCCGACCCGCTGGCCACGGTCATGAACCGCAAGCTGAACCGGACGCGCATCAAGCACGCGCAGACCCGTGAGTACATGGAGATCAACGCGCTCAAGGGCATCGTCAAGGGCGGCGATGGCGTGACGATCTACAACTACTTCAACGAGTTCGGGCTGACCCGCATCGAGGTCGATTTCGCACTCGGAACAGCCGGCACCAACGTCCAGGGCAAATGCCGGGCCGTCCTTCGTGCGATCGAGGATGAGCTGAAGGGCGAGATCATGACCGGCGTCCATGCACTGGTCGATCCTGTGTTCTTCGACAAGTTCATCGGGCACGCCAAGGTCGAGGAGGCATACAAATACTACAACTCGGGGCAGCAGCCTCTCCGGGAGGATGTGCGCCGGAGGTTCCCGTTCGCGGGCATCCTGTTCGAGGAGTACAACGCGACCGTCACGCTCTCGACGGGCACGACCGAGAAGCTGGTCGAGGTGGGCGAAGGCATCGCGTTCCCGAAGGGGACGATGGACACCTTCGTCACCTACGGCGCGCCCGCGAACCTGATCGAGACGGTCAACACCATCGGCCTCGAAATGTACGCGCGCCAGATTATGCGCCAGGACGGTTCGGCGATCGACGTCAAGACCGAAGCGTCGCCGCTGCCGATCAACAAGCGCCCCAAGCTCTCGATCCGCCTCTTCTCCTCAAACTGACGGCGCCCGCCGGCAACGAAACGGAGCCGCTCGGATGTCAATTTTCGATCGAGCCGAGCGGCTCATGTCGCGCTCTCTCGGGCGCGTCTACCACGAATTAGTCTTGATCACGCCGATGCGGCCCGGCCGAATGGTCGTGAGCGCTGATCCCGATCGCGCACCATTCACGATCCGCGCGACGCTGAATGTCGAGGCTCAGCCGCGCCGGCCGCTCGGCGAGGGCAATACGGCCGGCGACGTTGGGGTGATTATGGCCCCCGATATCTCGCTCGCGATCGAGGTGGTCGACCTTGAGGGCAAGCCGGCGATCAAGAACGGGGACCGCGTCACGGCAATCAGACGCCCCGGCCAACCGGTCTACGTCGTGGCCCAAGAGCAACCGCTCGGCATTTCGGAGCGCCGCTGGGAGCTTCTTCCGGATGCCCCCGAGGATGACGGATCATGAGCATTGCGCTGACTGCGCTCCAATACCTGACCATGCTTGTCCTGCGGGACGTGTCCATCATCGGCGGAAACGTCCTCGACAATCCCCTCGACCCGTTTCCGGAGGATACGATCCTCAAGCCGACCGTGGCCGTCTACATCGGCACGGACACTCGCGATGATGTCGACCGGTACGGCCTGTTCGGAGCGCAGCACAAGGTCGAGCTGAGCATTCAGACTTTCTTGCCCGCCTCGCTGACGATCACGAAGCCTGGCGGCGAAAAGATCAAGCTGTCGGCGCGGGGGAACGGCCTGCAATTCGTGCTTGGCCAGATCGGTGGCGAAATCGACCTAGCCCTCACGTCAAGCGACAGCGAGGCCGCGCAGCTTTGGCGCGTCTTGATTGGCGGATCGCCGAAGAAGGTCACGACGACGCCTTGGCTGATGGAGGTCAAGAGAACGTCTGGCGCTGTGCGGGTCCCGGCGGTCGAGCGTTTGTTCGATGTCGAGACGCTTGCCGATCCTTTGTTCGCTCCCGACGATATTCCCGAATTTTGGGAGCGAGTTCTCGCCCTCTTTGAGGCCGACGACGAATACGCGGAGGTCGGGTCACTGATCCGGACGCTCGCGACCGGCCTCGGCGATCTCCCGCAATGGCGCGTCGCCCAGGCGCAGCTTGGTTTGACCGAGGAGGGCGTCGCCGCGATCGGCGTCAAGCCGTTCGAAGATCATCCGGTCGACGACGAGACAGATGCGGCGGGGATGGTCGAGATCACGCTCGATCCCCTCGGGCTCACGGTCGACGATGCTCTGCCGCCTGAGGATTAGTCGATGGCCGACCTCGCCGACATTTTCACGCGACTGGTTGCCCGCATCGCTCGCATCGAGCGCCGGGTGGTCAACGGTGTCAGGCACGGGACCGTCGAGCCCGGCTCGCTCGATCTGACGAACAAGACCGTTCGACTTCGGATCGGCGGGACCGATGAGAAGCCGCTGCTCTCGCCACCGGTCCGCTACGCGCAGCATGCCGGCAAGTTCAAGCTGCATCTGCCGCCAAGCGACGGGCAGCAGATGACGCTCCTTTCGCCTACGGGCGATTTCAAGCAAGGGCTGGCGATCCCGTTCGGTTGGGGCGGCGAGAACCCGTCGCCGAGCGACAAGGATGACGAAGCCGTCTTCACGATCGGATCGACCAAGTTTCTCGTGAAAGGCGACGAGGTTTTCGTCCAGCGCGGCGAGCAAACGTTCCATCTCAAGCCGAGCGGCGAAGTCCATGTGAAGGGCTCCAAGATCGTCCTCGATGGTCCGGTCGAGATGCCGAAGGGCTTCACTGCAGGCGATGGTGAGGGGGCGGGCGGGACCATCAACGGCCCCCTGAACGCCACCAAGGAAATCACGTCGCAAACGCGTGTCTCCGCGCCGCTTCTCCAAGGCGCGTGGAGCGCTTGAGCTGAGGAAAGACCATGGAAAAGAAGCCATACATCGTCACCGAAGAGGCCGACGCCTTCACGAAGATAGCCGGCAAGTACCGCGCGCTGGGCGCGAGCGTGATGCTGACGGACCAGGAAGCCGAGTGGGAGGAAAAGCGCGGCCTGATCGTGCCTGGCCCGAAAGCTCCTGATCCGGCCACCAAGAAGAAGAGCTGATCCATGTCCTCGGTTGGCATCGACCGCGTGACCGGGCGGGTGCTGACCGACTGGCAGCACACCCTTCAATCGCTGTCCGTCTTGTTCACGACCAACATCGGATCGCGGGTCATGCGCCGCCTCTACGGCAGCCTTGTCCCGCGCCTGCTCGGCGAGAACCTGACCTATCCCACAATCCTTCGCTTCGTCACCGCCGTCATCGTTGCCGTCGAGCTTTGGGAGCCCCGCTTCCGGATCAAGCGGGTTCGCATCGTCCAGAGCGAAAACAGCCCCGAAACCCTGCGCAAGGGTGCGCTCAGGCTGGCGATGATTGGCGAGTACCGGCCGCGCGGCCATCTCGGCGATCCGACACCCGACTATCTCGATCGCACCATCTACCTCGGAGGTGGGGGAAGCGTATCGGTCTGAGATCAGGAGCCGCTATGGCGAATTCCCCAAGCCTCACGGCGATCGACCTTTCGCAAATCCCGCCCCCGGCAGCGATCGAACCGCTCAGCTTCGAGACGCTCTACGAAGCGTTCAAAGCTGCGTTCCTCGCGTTTTGGGCGGAAGCGCAGGCCAAAGACCCTACCCTGCCGGACTACAACGTCGAGATGTTGGAGGTCGATCCGGCCGCCATCATCGGTCAGGCGTGGTCGTATATCCGCCTGCTCGATCGTGCGCGTGTCAACGATGCGGTCAGGGCGGTTCTCGCGCCGCTCGCCAAAGGGACCGACCTCGACAATATCGCCGCGCGGCAGGGTGTGCTCCGCCTTGAGACCGCCCCCGGTGTACCTGAGACTGATGAGCAGTTGCTCAAGCGCTATCTCCTCAGCTTCGGCCGAGCCAGCGCCGGCAGCATCGATCGCATCCTCTTCGATGCCTACACGGCTTGGCCTGGCATGTGGGATGCCCGCGTCAACGGGTGGGCCGTCCATGGCCGACGCGGCGAGATTGACCTCGTGATTTCCGGGCCGGCCGGCGTAACACCCCCCGAGCAATTGGCGACAGTTCGTGCAGCAGTGACTTCGTCGAGCGCGAAGCCCGAGGCGATCGGCATGTTCGTCCTCGCGGCGGTGCCGCTCAACTATGCGGTCGTCCAAGCGATCACCGTCCCGGTCGGGCCTGATCCTGACCTATTGCAGGAAGAGGCGGTGTCCCGCGTCACGAGCACCACCGACGCCCGTCATTTGATTGGCGGCACGGTGAAGCGCGACCTCGTCGCAGGCGCCGCCTACGGCGCCTCGATCGTGTCTGTCTCGCACTCCTCGCCGCCGGCCGACGTCGTGGCCACGCCTTATCAAATCCCGGTCAGGACCGGGGTCGAGATCGCCTTCGAGGTGTCGGGATGACTTGGTCTGCGCTGCTGCCGGGCAATGCTGGCACCTTCGAGAAGGCTGCTGTCGATGCCGCCGAGGAAGCGCTCGACATCCCGCTCCGGCAGATGGTGGCGCCGGATACGACGCTCCTCACCGTCCTGCCATTTCTCGCGGTGCATGACGGCGTCAAGCTCTGGTTCCCCGATTGGGAAGAGGCGCGCAAGCGAGCCATCGTCGGCGAGTGGGCGGAGCTTGCGGACCTGATCGGCACACGCCAGGGCCTGCGCCGCATGCTCGCCTATGTCGACGCGCAACTGATCTCCTCTGTTGCGCATCCTCGGCGCTTCGTTGCGGGCCGCTCTGCGGTTGGCATCCAGCCCCTTCAATTTCCGGCCTTTGCTGCTCGCTACCTGATCAAGGTCCGGCTCCACCGCCACATTCGTAGCGCGATCGCCGGCCGCTTCGTCGCCGGCAAGCACGCGCTTGTGCGGGTGAACCTTGAACCGATCCGCCGGGCCAAAATCGCGGCGATGACGGCGAAATCGCCCGCCACCCAATACGTCGCGACGTTCGCTTATCGCCGCCGCCCGACCTTCGACGAGATGGAATTCGGGATGGCCTTTGAAGCCTTCATCGACCGCACAAGTCTTTAGGAGCGACCATGTCGCAGCGCATGCTTTTCAACGATGCGGAGATCATCGAGGCGGAAGACCTGACCGCCATCGGCGTATCGGCGCAGGCGGCCACCGATCAGATCGTGCAGGACGCTGTCGGCTATCCGGCCCACTGGTCCGGCTTCACGGCGACGCAGCAATCGGCGCAGATCGTCCGCCTGACACCCGGTCGATACTATACCACCGCCATGGTGTACGCGGCGACGACGGACACGGATATCAATCTCCAAGTCCACATCCCGCTCGCGGCATCCGATCAGCGCTGGGTCGCGATCATCATGCGCGGCTCGACCGAGACCGAGACGGCGCTGCGCATCTTTGAGACGTCCACCGACGTCGAGACATCGGAGCCGGTCGAGCAGACCGCACCGAAGCGCGAGGTCCGCAAGGCAACCTTCACGATCCAGCAGGGTGCAGCCAGCCCGGCGCCGGCCCTGCGGCCGACTGTCGCCGGAACAGACGCCGTCGTGGCGTGGGTGCTGTTGGCTTCAACCGGGATCAGCCTGATCGAGCCAGGCGAGCCGTCGCGTGTGAAGTCGCTCTATGAGGTCGAGCAGCGCGTCGCCTCCGCCGAGACCGATCTCGGCAACGTCAAGCGCCGCACCACGACGATCGAGACGGACATCGTCAACATCAACACGCGGCTGACCGACATCCCGCATCCGACGATCATTCGGCAACTCAAGCGCGACGTGGCTGCCGCCCGCCGCCTGCTCGCGCTGCCGGATGAGGCTCGCGCCTACTGGTACGATCCTGCCTTGCTTCAAGACGCTTGGGACAAGACGCATGCGAGTTGGCTGGCCCGCATTCGTGAGGGCATCCGCTTCTCCTGGGCGAACGAGCGCGACGCCCAACTCGCCCTACTCGACGCCGCGTCTCCGACGATCCGCAACTATGGCTCGCTGCTCATGCCGACGTGGGTCGAGGCCACGCGTCTGTCGATCGCGTCGGACGGCTCCAACGTCAACATCAGCCAGACGACGCACACGGTGATTACCGCCGTGCGAAAGGACATCGCGCGCCAGGTGATCGAGTTCGGGCCGACCGTCACGGTGTGCGAGAACCAAGCCGAATGGGCGATGACCTCGAACCTCTCGGTCGGGCAGCTCTTCACGAAATACGGCGAGACCTTCGAGGTCGTCGAGATCGCGGGCAATCAGGATTGGGCCGGACACGTCATCCGTGCGGTCCGGCAGATCATCACCCGCACCGTCACCGAGGTCTATTGGGACTACGTGACGGAGGAGATCGGGGTGAACGGCTCGGTCCACGGCCAAACATGGCTGTGCTCGCAGCCGATGATCCTCACGTCGATCAATCTCGACTTCGATAAGGTCGGTTCGACCGGCGACGTTCACCTCTTCGTCTGCGAATGCGACGAGAGCGGCCAGCCCGATTTCGGCGCAGTTGTCATCAACGCCACGAAGGCCCCCGGCGAGCTTGCTCTCGGCTGGGTGAACTTCGCTTTCCGGCCGACGCTTCTTCAATCCGGAAAGCGCTATGCGTGGTTCACGGTGACCACCGGGAACCATGCGCTGGGGACGGTCGCGAACAACAGCTTCGCCCAAGGCTCGCGGTTCGTCTGCACCGATGGGGCGTGGTCGCAGGTTATCACCGACAGCGACTTCGCCTTTCAGCTCAACGTCGCCTCGTTCTCGGCGAACCGCACGGTGGTCGAGTTCGACGCGCTGACGCTCGATAGCGGCATGACCGAAATACGGCTGCTGCACGGCGGCTGGCAGCCAGGCGGAACCGCGCTGATCTGGGAAATCCAGCCTTCCGGCTCGGATACCTGGCAGCCTCTGACGCTCAACAACGCAAACGGGGCCACGGAACTGGTCGGGCTTCCCGCTCTGGTCAGGCTCCGGGCCGTCTTCGTCGGCACGACCGATCTCCAACCGGCGATCGTGCTCGATGCGACGGCGCGCGGTTACAGCTTCCGGCCCCGCGATACGCTCGTCGCCGTCTCCGGCGTTCACAACTTCGGGCTCTCGACGACCTCCATTCAGGTCGAGGCCGTGATCGATGAGTTCGACCCGGCCAAGCACACGGCGGCGCTGAAGGTTCAGGTCGGTGCCACGACCTACACGCCGAGCGCAACCGTGGTGACGGCTGATCTGATCAATCCGCGCAAGCGCTCCGTGCTCGCTAGCTTCACCGTCCCGGCGACCACCTCAGCTCGCGCTCGGCTGGAAATGACGACGACCGAGGTTACCGACATCCCGTTCGGCCAGAACCTCGCGATGTATGCCCTCTGAGGAGCCAATCATGGCGGATGACACCAACCCGGCGACCTACCAGCCCAAGAAGTCCTATCGGGTCGAACTCGCCCGCGTCGTGCCCTTCGAAGGCCTGAAGCTGCGCGGCGAGATCACGCTGACAGGTGCAGCGATCGAACGCCTGATCGCGCAGGAAGGCGCCGACGTGATCGTGTCGGCCGCGAAGCTCTAGGAGGGCGTCATGGCCGAGATCGAGCCGAGCGAAGAGAACGACTACCAGGCAGGCGGGACGGCGACCTTCTCGCGCGAGGTGTGGAACGTCGTCATGGCGTCGATCGCCGCTCGGTTGAAGGCGCGCGAACTGCTTGAGGCGACCTTCGAGACGCTGATCGAGGATGGCACGCAAGCCGCGCTCGACATGATCAGCGTCAATGTCGCACCTCAACTCGGCGCGTTGATCGATCAGGTCAACGCGCTTGAGGAGCAGCTTGAGGACATCATCGGAGGCGGCACGGCCCCGAACTCGCTTCAGCTCGACGGTCGGAGCGCGAGCTATTATTTGGCGCTCACCAATGCGACGGGGCTGCTCCCTGTTTCGAGGGTGAGCGGCGTTGCCTCCCTGATCGCGTCTGCGTTGGCGCCGGCTATCGCAAATCTCAAGGGCGCACCGCCCGAGACCCTCGATACGGTCGAGAAGCTCGCGGCGGCTGTCGGCAACGATCCGGGCTTCGCTGCGAATGTGATCACTGCTCTTGCCGGCAAGGTCGACAAGCTCGGGACGGATGTGCTCAGCGCCGCCCGGTTACGGGTTTCGGCGGCCGACCTCTACGACGCATCGGCAGACGCTGACCGCAAGACCGCGCGTTGGTACACGGAAGACGGCTACAGCCGCTTCCAGATCATGAACGACGCATACACAGACGCTCTCAGCGTGCCGATCGGCGTCAGCCATGAGACCGGCAGGGTCGACTTCGGGCTTCGACCCAATTTCAACGGTCACGCACCGTGGGACAACTTGAACCTCGCAGACCCGGTCACGGTTGCGAACTTCCCCGTGTACTTCGGCCTTCGGAAAGTCGGGTATGGGCAGATCGGCCCGACCGGAGACAGCCAGTGGGTCAATGGCGCGGCAGCGCCGGCCGGAACGTTCATGACCTCGATCCTGATCCAGTTCTCGCTTTCCTATTACTACGCCTACTTCGCCACCCTTCAGTGGCTATGGAACGGCACGTACTACACGATGCAGAATTGAGGACGTCGGATGAGCACCTATTACGGCCGCTTTACCGCATATGTCCCGACCAAGCTGCCCGAAGGCTTTCCGCCGGAGATGGCCGATCGCGTCGTGTGGATACGCAACGAGGCTGGCGAGGACATGTACGAGCTGCGCAAGCGGCTTCCGGCGGGCCAGCGCTATGTCACGGTCGAAGACGATTTCACGGTTCGCATTGTCCATGACGACCCGCACCATGTCTGGCCGGCGAATGGCGGGCGTCTCTTTGCGGTCACCACGGCAATTTCGCGCGATCCGGCCGACCATCGCGTCTCGCTCTTCGATCCGGACACCGGCACGTTGACCCCGAAGCCGCAACCTCTGCCGCCCATCACTCAGCGTCAGCTCCGGCTCTGGCTGACCCGCAACGGGTATCCGCTGGCGACCGTGCAGGAGGTCATCGACGGATTGCCCGAGCCGGCGCGCTCCGAGGCTCAAATCGAGTGGGAGTTCGCATCGGAATTCGAGCCCGGCCATCCAACGCTCGTGGCCGTTGCCACGGCGCTGGGGATCGCTGACCTCGCGCAGGCGATCCGAGAGGCCGTACTGATCTGATGAAAATACCCACGCGCGAGCAATTCGGGGCGCCCTAATCCGGCGCCCCGATCCATTTCTACGACCAAACGCGCCGCGCGGCTCTCCGCAAGGCTTCGAACCGGCCCGCCCTCTCGGCGGGCCTTTTTTGTTTCCATCGGAGGATCACCATGACCGAGCCCGTTTTCGGGATCACCTTCGCGCGCGACGACAACGAGGCTCGCCCGGTAGTCGGGTCCGATCTCTCTGTCGTCGGCATCGTCGTCACGGCGCCGAACGCAGACGAGGACTTCTATCCGCTCAACACGCCGGTCGATATCCTGTCGAATGACAGCGCCGCGTTGCTCGCGGCTGGCGAAGCCGGTACGCTCGCCGACGCACTGCGCGGCATCAACGACCAGCTTGGCGACTTTCAGGTGGCCGCTCGTGTGGTCGTGGTGCGCGTAACGGCCGGCGCCAATGATGCTGAGACGATCGCGAACCTACTCGGGTCGCAAGCCAACCTCAGCGGCATCTACGCTCTGCTCAGGGCCGGTCCTGACCTCGGCGTCATCCCGCGCCTGATCGGCGTTCCGGGATACACCCACCAGCGCCAGACGGGAGTTACGGCCATCACGGTCAACAACCCCGGCACCGGATACACTTCTGCGCCGGCTGTTGCGTTCAGCGGCGGCGGCGGTGGAACTGGCGCGGCGGCCACGGCGGTTCTCGGAACCGGCACCGATGCGGGCAAAATCGTCTCGATCACGATCACCAATGCGGGCACCGGCTATACGGCGGCGCCGACGATCGCCCTGACCGGCGGCGGGGGGGGCGGCGCGGCGGCTACCGTCACCGTTGATGGGTTGGCCAACGCCATCGTGGCCGCGCTGCCGGGGGTGCTGTCCAAGCTGATCGGTCACGCGATCGTCGAAGGCCCTGGCACGAACAACGCAGCGATCCTCTCGTGGCGCGAGACGATCCTCGACGAGCGCACGATCCCGATCGACATGTGGGTCCGCGTGCAGGAAGGAACGTCGGTCGTTACTCGGCCGGGCGTGCCCCGCGAGCTTGGGATCGCGGTGCGCCGCGACTTCGAGAAGCGTGGCGTTCCGGGGCACTCTTGGGCCAATCAGGGTGTCGCCGGCATCGTCGGTTTCGCCCGCTCGGTCGAGTTCTCGCTCACCGATGGGGCCACGACGGGGCAGCTTCTCCTCGCCGGCAATGTCGGTATCGGCGTGCGCGGCGAGCTTGGCGTCGAGAGCGCCATCTCGTCCTCGGGCTTCGTCTCGATCGCGACGGATAACGCCGGAGATGACCCGCTCTGGCAGTTCTACAACGTCACGCGCATGCGGGACTACCTGCATCTCGGGCTGCTCAAGACCTGGCGTACCTATCTCGGCAAGTTCAACATCACGGTGCAGACGGTCGAGGCGGTCATGAATACCGCCAAGCTCTGGCTCCGCGATCTCGAAGCTGACGGGCATCTCCTCAAGGGGTCGAAGGTCGGGTTCGAGGCGAGCAAGAACAGCCCGGAGAACCTGCGTCTCGGCAAAATCCGCATCTACTTCGCTGCCGAGGAGCCACCGGTTCTTCGCCGCATCGATGCCGACAGCCGCCGCAACCGGCCGGCGCTCGAAATCCTGATCGCGGACCTCGCCACCGCTTCCGACCAGATCGCGGCCTGACCGGCGCGCCACCGATAGGAGAGACCGGAAATGTCCACGATTTATGTGCAGGAGGCGGTCAACCTCTTCTGCGGCGACGACGATCCGACCAAGTCGAAGCATCTGACCATCGCGGAGCACAAGCTCCCGGTGTTCACCGAGAAGACCCAGGACCACCATGCCGGCGGCTCGAAGGTTGGCATCGACCTCGGGCTCGGCGCGATCGAGAAGTTCGACAGCACCTTCAAGCTAAAGGGCTACGATCCCGATCTGCTCGCGCAGTTCGGGCTCGGGTCCAAGATGCGGCGGGTCTACACCTCGCGCGGTCTGATCCGCGACAAGCGAACCGGCCGCGCGATCGAGAGCAAGGCGATCATCGAAGGTCGCCTGATCAAGATCGAGAGCGATGCGTTCTCCCGAGGCGAGTTCGTCGGCCACGACTACTCGATCGCGGAGATCATGCACTACGAGTTCTATTTCGACGGCAAGGAGAAGGTCTATTGGGACTTCTTCACCTCGGAATGGCGCATCGACGGCGTCGATGAGAACGCCGACGAACGGCGCATCCTCGGCATCAGCGGCTAGCCGACCACCGCCGACATATCAGACGGCCCGCCCCACCAGGCGGGCCTTTCTCATTCCAGCGAGACCCATCCCCCATGTCCGAAACTGAAACCAGCGCCGTCGAGCCGCTTGCTCCGGTCGCCCCGAAATTCATCGCCGGCAAGGCGCGCAGCGAGACCGTCAAACTGGAATGGCCGATCGAATACGACGGCAAGACCTACGACACGATCACGATCACCCGGCCGACCACCGCCGATCTCGAAGCCTGGCGCGACAAGATCGCTGCGATGAAGGCAGCGGAGGAGGACGTCTCGAAAGAGCGCCTTCCGATGTTCGATGCGCCCACGGCCGTGCTCGAAGCTCTCGATCCGGACGATGACGATAGCATCTCTGCCGTCGTGACCCGTTTTTTGCCCCGCCGCTTCCGGGACGACGCTACCTGAAGGCGTCCCCTCTCGAATGGCGCCTCTATGCCTTCTTCGTGATGAAGGAGAGCGGCGGCGGGATCAGCTTCGAGCGCATCGAGCGAATGCACTGGCACGAACTGATCGAGCTATGGGGCATGGCTCGCATCATGGCCGGCCATAAGCCCGAGACGGACTGAACCCATGGCGAACCTCACCTCAACGCTTGCCGTCAAGCTCATCGACGGCGTTTCCGGACCGGCCAAGGGCGCGTCTCAGGCTCTTGGCGCGATCGGCAAGGCGACCGAGGCGATCGGCAAGATCAAGGTCTTCCGCGAGCAATCGCAGCGCCTCGAAGAGATGTCTCGTGCCCATGAGAAGGCGCGAGCGACCATCAAGCAGCTCGCGACCCAACTGATCGCGGCGGAGAGCCCGTCGAAGAAGTTGCAGGCGGCTTACGAGAAGGCGACGGCTGCCGCCGACAAGTTCGGAAACAAGATCGAGTGGCAGAAAGCCCGCGTTCGCGGCGCCGCCGCCGAGCTTGAACGGATGGGCATCGCGACGAACAAGATCGCGTCCGGCGAGGCGCGGCTCCGGGCCTCGATCGATGCCACGACGGCGGCAATGCGACGGCAAGAGGCGGCTGCGGCACGATCTCAAGCGCGACGAGCCGCAATCGGCGACGCTGCGGCACTTACCGGCGGGATCGCTGCGTATCGCGGCAAAGAGATCGCGAAGAAGGCTGTCGTCTCGGCGGCCGAGTTCGATATCGGCGTTCGGCGCCAGCGCGCTTATGCGGGCATCTCGGAGGATGAGCAGAAGCGTCTCCTGATCCCGCAGGCGAAGCGGATCGGCCAGGACACGCAGTTCACCAACCTCGATATCGTCGAGGCTCAGACCGCAATCATGCAGCGCCTGCCGGAGCAGCTTCCGCGCGCTAGCGTTGCCCAGGCCATCACGGAAGAGGTCAAGAATTACGCGCTCTCGATGCGCGCCGACATGAAGACCAGTGCCGAAGGCATCACATCGTTCCTGATGCAGACCGGCAAAGACCTATCCACGCAGGACAAGGCGCTCGCCGAGGCGCGCCGCGCGTCGAACATGTTGGTCCGCATGGCGAAGATCGGCGGCATGTCTGACGAGGACGTCTCGCAGTTCATGAAGTACGCCGCGACATCGGCGACGCTGGCCGGCTTGTCGAATGAGACGCTCGGCGCTCTCGGCGTCGGCCTCAAGCGGGCCGGCTTCCGTGGCGACGAGGCCGGTGTCGGCATCCGGACGATCTCCTCGAAGCTCGTTGCGCCTGGGCGCAAGGGCCTCGACGCGCTTACCGCGATGGGGATCGACTACAACCGGTTCACTCAGATGCCGGGCGGGCTGTCGGCCGAAAATCTCGAAGCGATGCAGAAGCGCAGGTTCGGCAAGACGTTCTCGCCGAGCCAGAGAGAGCGTCTCAACGAGGTCATGCAAGACAGCGAGGTCATCGCGAACAAGGACGAGTTCATCGCGCAGGTCTCGGCGATCGTTCAGGAGAGCTTCGACAAGACGAAGGGCGGCAAGACCAAAGCGCAGGACGCGCAGAAGATCGCGAAGCTCGCGGCTGACTTCCATCAGCTCGGCGTCGCGAGCGTCAATGCGGAGGGGCTGCTCGCTGCAATTCTCGCTGCGAGCCCGACCTTGCAGCAGCTCAACTCGCTGTTCACCGACAAGCAAGGCGGCAAGGCCGGCGCGCTCGGCAAAGCCTTCGAACAGATCGGCAAGGACCGCGACACGCTCCGAACCACTCCGGACGATTACGGCAAGAAGATCGCTGACGAGATCATGGGCGGCCTGGGCGGTTCGTTCGAGCGGCTCAAGGGCTCGGTCGAGACCTTCTACCAGTCGCTCGGCGAGGCAAACTCGAAGCTCCTGACCGTCTCGTTCGACAAGATCGGCAACGCGATCGACTACGTGTCGAACCTTGGTGACAAGGCCCTGCAAGCGGGAGCGGCCCTTGGTCTCCTCGCCGGCAGCGCGGCAGGCGGCTACGCCTTTTTCCGGTTCGCTCAGGCGATCATGGGAGCAGGCGGGGCCGGCGCCGCCCTTGTCGGATCGGCCACGGCGCTGGATGCCTCGGCGCTTGCCCTGACCCGCGCCGCCGTGGCGCTGGGCGGAAGCGGGGTCGGAGGGGCAGCCGGAGGCGCGGCAGGAGCCGGGGGCGCTGCTGCGGCGGCAACGAAGATGGGCTGGCTCTCCCGGCTCGGCGTCGCGGGCGTCGCGATCGGCGCCTATCTCGGCCTTCGCGTGATCGGAGAGGCGAACGAGAAGCGCTACGACGGGGTTGCTCCGGGCGAGGTCCACAACAAGGGCCAGGAGCAGCGGCGCAACAGCAATGCGGCGATCCGACAGCAGTTCCTCGAAGAGCGTGGCAAGCTCGGGGCCATGGGCGGGGAAGCGGGCGCCATGGCTGCCGATGGGATCGCCACCGGCATCACCGAAAACAGCGCGAAGATCGATGCCGCCACTCAGACGATTTGGTCTCGGATCAAAGCGCTGTTCGGCTCCGGCGTCGATGTCCCGGTCAAGGTGAACCCTGCCGGCTCGCCGGCTGCTCCGGCCGCGCCTGCGCCGAACAAGACCTCGTCGTATCGAGGCGGAAACATCACCGTCCAGATGAACGGCGTGACCGGCGATGCGAACGAGATCGCCGAGGCCGTGAGCAAGAAGGTCGCGACCGCGACGGAGCAAAGCCTGCGCGGCGCATTCTCCGATAGCGATCTCGCATGAGCAACGGGGCGGCGGATCATCGCCGCCCCTCTTCATTTGATCGGGGCGCGCAGTGCTCTTCCAACTCGGCTATGTGACCTTCGAGGTCTACCCGTTCAACGCGCACGAGACCGATCGCGCTGGATCGGCTGATTTCGCCGCGAAGGATGTGATCGGCACCCGTAAGCCCCGTGAGTTCGTGGGCGAGGGCGATGAAGAGCGGACGATCAACGGAAGGCTCTTCCCGCTCAAGTTCGGTGGCCTGCCGAGCCTCGATGATCTCTACGAGATGATGGAGAGCGGCACGCCGCAAATCCTCGTCGGTGGCGACGGGACGAACCGTGGCTGGTGGCTGATCACGAAGGTCCACCAGAAGGACACGGTCCTCGACGCCTCGGGTATCGGAAAGTTCATCGAGTTCGACTGCACGATCGTGCGCGCGGCTGGCGCCCCGACCGTCGCGTCCTACCTTTCGTCGCTCCTGCGACTGATCTTCTAGACCAGCGGAACCCCCATGCTCTCGATCGTCATCGTCCTGCTTTGCGGGGCGCTCAACCGTGCGCGCGGCGACGCCTCTTGGCTCGGCAATCTTCCCGGTCGGGCGCTCTGGTATGTCACGCCCGTCATCGGCCTCCTCGCGCTGCTGGCCCACGGATGGGCCGTCGCCGGTGCCTTTGCCCTCGCCTATCTGTTTTGGGCGGTCTGGCCTTGGGGGCGCTGGTTCGATCTCGGGCGACTGCCCGTCGATCCGCTTCGGCCGATCAGTGCGTTCGAGCACATCATCGATGCGCTGGCCGGCAACAGCGATCATCGCGCGCTGCTCTGGCGCCACCTGATGATCGCCCCTGGCCTCGTCCTGATCGGTATCGCGGGTACGGGCCTTTGGGTCGTGCTGCTCGCCCCGATCTTCGCTGCCGTCGTCGTGGCGCTTTACGAGGCTGCGTGGCGGCTCCGGCCGACCGCCCCGATCCTGTGGGCGGAAATCGGCGTCGGCGCCCTGTGGGGCGGCCTGATCGCCTTTCTCTGAGGAGTTCCAGATGATCAAGATTGTGATCGCGGGCGCGCTGGCGCTCGCGCTGATCGGCTGCGTGTCGAGCCGAAAGAGCGAGAACGAGTATTTCGGCCAGCTCTCCGGCTACTTGGCCAAAAATCAGCAGAACCGGTGACGCCGTGGCGACCGAGAAGCTGATCGTCGAGGACGAATACACGGTCGCCGACCTCCTGCCCTACCGCCGCTATCGAATTGAGGCGGAGGGCTATGTCGAGGCCATGCTCGATGCCAATCCCGGCCTGGCTGACGACGGCATCTTCCTCGCGCTGGGCCGCGAGATCGTCACCGACATCCCGGCCAAACGCGACGCGCCGGCCGACACGGTTCGCGTGATCCGCCTTTGGGACTGATCCACCATGCAGCGTCGCAAAGCGATCTATTCCGTCCTGATCGACGGGAACGACATCACGGCTGGATTGGTCGCGATCGTCACGAAAATTATGATCCGAGATGGCGAAGGCGAGAAATCTGACACCGCATCGATCGACCTCGACGATGCCGATGGTCAGATCAGCCTCCCCCGCGTCGGCGCGAAGATCGAGATCGGGCTCGGGTGGGAAGGCGGATCAACCGTCATCTGCTTCGAGGGCAAGGTCGACGAGATCAAGAGCACGGGCGGCCGGGGCCAGGGGCGCATGCTCACGATATCTGCGAAGAGCGCCGACACGCGCGGGAAGCTCAAGCAGAGCGAGGAGAAGCACAAGGACAACGCCAAGCTCGGCGACGTGGCCGCCGAATGGGGGCGCGACGCCGGCCTGACGGATGTAAAGGTTCACCCCGATCTGGCATCTGTCGAGCGCGGGTATTGGGCGATGGAGGGCGAGAGCTTTCTGTCGTGGGCCGCTCGAACGGCCCAAGAGGTCGGTGCGACTTTCAAGGTCATGGGCGACCGCGCGGTCATGACACCCCGATCCTCCGGCAAATCCGCCAGCGGGAAAGACCTTCCCAAGATCACGGCGAAATGGGGCGACAACCTCATCAACTGGAACATCACGCCGGTCCAGTCGCGGGACGACTTCAAGAAATTCGAGACGCGTTGGTACGACCCGAAAGAGGCCAAGTGGAAGACCGAGACGGTCGAGGCGCGCGAGGCTGGAACGGGGATCGAGGCAACTAAGCTCAAACGCTTCTCGTCGAACGATAAGGCAACGGCCAAGGCCGCCGCCGAAAGCGAGAGCAAAGAAGGCGACAGAGAGAAAGGCGGCGGATCGGTCTCGATCGACGGTGATCCGACCGCACAGGCCGAAGCGGAGTGCGAGGTTGTCGGCGCTCGTCCCGGTGTCGACGGGACCTATCGGATCGAGAGCGTCACGCAGAACCTCTCCCGAGGCGGTGGTTGGACGACTGACCTCGAACTGAAGCAACCCAAGGGCGAGGCCGGCAAGGACACGCGCAAGAGCGTGAAATCAGGCAGCGCGGGCGGGTCGGCAAAATCCAGCGGAACGACAGGCTTCGGATCGCCGTCGCAACGCGCCTAGCAACCTCATCAATTCAGGAGAAACACCATGGCGCTCATTGGCGTGCATATCGCGTTCGGCTACGCGCTCGACACTGCCCGCGATAACGGCGGCGCGTTCCTGCGAGCCGACACTGTCAACTCGCAGACGATCGCGGCACCGGGCGTCTCGACGATTTCCGCTCCGCAAAATCGCGGCAAGGATAGTCCGGTGCTCTCCGTCGTTTCGGCAGACGCGATTTTTTACGCGATCGGCCCGAACCCCGACGCTAGCGCCGGCAGCGCGGCTCGCGACTACCTGAAGGCCAACGATCCGATCGATCGCTACGTGAAGCCCGGCGACAAGTTCGCGTGGATCGCGGCCTGACTTGATCTAGCGTCCGGAGGCGAGACATGGGCATTCAAACCGGCAGGCTCCGGCGAGCCAGCCTCAACACCAGCGCGCTCGGCCGGCGCGTCAGCGACGCGGACGATATCGCCGCGCAGATCGTCACCGTCATCCCGAACAACGCTTGGGCTGGCGACCACATCACCCCGATCTGGTCGTTGGGCTCACAGGAGATCGCGACCGGCATCGTCTCGCCGGCCGGGACGGAATTCAGCATCAGCGATAAGGCGCTTTTCGTCGGCGCAACACCGCCGACCGTGCCGGGTCGTGTGGTGGTCGTTCTGTCCGTCCTCAATCGTCGGACCGGCGCAACCCGCACGGTGTCGGTAAATGTGGTCGTTGCCGCCGCCCTGACGACGCTCGTCTTCTGGTATGCCCCAACCGCACAAGGGAGCGGCAACGGCTCTAGCGCGGCCAACGCTGCGGCTATCACCGCGCTTCCCGCGAATGCCGTGGTCGCCAAGATTGCGGGGCTCCCGGCGCATCACCGTGTCCGCAACGACCTCGGAACCTACGCTCGCGGCGCGGCGAAGCTCGACATCACTGCGGGCGGCATCTCCGAGATGACGCGCCAACGCATCTACGGCTGCGATGCGGCCGGCGTGCTCGGCAACGCCACGATGACGGGCAACCGCAACACGGACCCCGTCGCGGCGATCAGCAATCAGAGCATCGCCGCCGGCATCATCTGGCTCGGCGCCGGGGCCGACTTCTTCTCCATCACGGAGATTGAGTTCAGGCACACCCAAGTCGCGATCCGCATCTACGGCGTCTACGACAACACGACGCCTGTGGTCATGCGCGAGATCGATATCAAGCGCTGCCCGACCTACAACACCTATCGCGCCTTCCTTCCGGTCGGCGGCGGCTCGTCGCCGGGATACTGGCAGCTAACGACCGAAGGCATTCGCATCTGGGATATCTATGCGGATTATTGTGGGCACTCGGTCTTCAAGCCGCAGAATACGCACCGTATCGACCTGCGTCGGATCACGGGCGACGCGCGCGGGCTCGAACAGACCGGCAACTACCCGGCCGTCATCGACATGTCGGGTTCGGGCGGCTCCCGCGAGGATATCTGCACCGGTATCTACATGGAGGACGTCGTCGGCATCGGCGCGGCCGACACGCAAGCCCTCTACTCGCAGGGCGACGGAAACCAGATCGACAGCGCGGCGGTCAACAAGCCCGGATCGACCTCGCGGGTGGAAGCTAGCGGCCTGTCGATCGCCGACTACGTCATTCGCAAACGCTGCGGCGGTATCCGCAACAAGGATGGCGGCCTCGATTGGAAGCCGGCGGGGGGATACTCGGAAGACGAGGAGCAGATCAACGACAAGCGCGGCATTCGCGATTGGAACGAGGATGCCTCCAACCCGACCTATTACAGGCGGCCGAAAATCTACAACTCCCGCAAGGGTACGGGTACGGCCGACAGTGGCGGCAGCATCCTTCTCGCTCGGGGCGACAGTCTCATCGTCTTCGAAGACAGCACGATCTATCAGCGCGCCGCCGGAACGACGATCCCGGATGGCTCTGGCCGTACCATGTTGGGCGGCGATACCGACTACATCTTCCTCGGCGACGAGGCTCGGTACAATCAGGGCATCAAGATCATCAATTGGAACCGTTGGAACCTCGATCCAACGGCCAAGGTCTTCTCTCACGGCTTCAACGATATCGGCTCATTCGCGCTCGACATCTTTCCGGCGTTTCCGAGCCCGACGACCGGAATTGTGTGGGCTCCGGGCTTTGCGGGCGGTCAGGTTCCGCAGAACACGGCCGTGGGGACGAAGATCGCGACGCTGACGGGTTCGCCAGGCTCGACGGCCTACGCCAACATGCTGAACCATGTCGGGTTGCTCTCGGACCCGGACAGCAAGTTCGCCATCGTCCGCGTCGGCACAACCTACGAACTGCGGCTTGCCGCGAGCCTGTCCTATTCGACAAAAGGAGCCCACGCGCTCACGGCTCGCTTCACGCCTGGCATCGTTGGCACCGACGCGTGGCGCAACGCCGACGATAATCTGAGTTGGCAGCTCTTCTTCGGCCCGCTCTATGTCGACTTGCCGCTTGTCGTTGCGGTGACCGGTGTCGAGGAGACCGAGACCACAACGCTCTACACCACGAAGGCGCTGACCGATCCGACCGGGGGCCTCTACCGCGCCGCTCATAACGCCTACATCCGTGCGCTCAAGGATGGTGGCGATCTGTCGACGGCGGACATCGTTCCGCTCTCGCTATCGTGGAACAAGGCAACGGCTCTTCTCGACATCAAGCTTGGCTTTGACGGCGTCGAGCAGGGCACGATGAGCTATGATCCAAAACTCGGATGGGCCGGCGACGGGACCGCCGGCACGAACATCCGCTGGCCGACCTTCGACCCATCGGTGACGACTGCTCGGAACTTTCTCCGCGACACCGCATCTATGATGTGGTCCGTCAAGACCGATGTGCAGGAGACCGGATCGTTCTGCACGATGGGTGGGAACCTGACGTTCCGGCCGAGGAAAAATGCGACGCAGGGCGAATTGCGTTTCAACAACTCAGCCGTGTTCAACATCACCCTGAAATCGTCTGGCGCGGCCGGCGCTCCAATCGGCATATGGGCTGGTCACCGCCGCTCGTCGACCAACGCCATAGCCAAGCAGGACGGTGCACAGCGAGGCACGACGTCCGCAGCGTCGACCGCGATCAACGGCGCCGGCCTGCTGATCTGCGGCGCGAGCTGCACAACGCGAGGCCAGCCGATTTATGTCGGCTACCTCGCTGACGACGCGGCCGAGGCCCGTGTGGCGGCGGCCTATACGCTGCTTGAGCGTCTGGTGGCGCAGTTCTGATCGACTGCTCTGCGCCTGGCTCCGAGCCCAATCGGCTCGGAGCACGATCTATCCTGAAAGTCCGCCTCTCCGGCCCGCCCTATTGGCGGGCTTTTTTCATTTGGAAAGCCCATGATCACCAAAACCCAAATCAAGGCGCTCTTTCCGAACGCGAAGTCGCCCCTTGTTTCGGTCATCGTGGACCATTGGGACGAGGCGGAAGCGATCGGCATCACGAAGCAGCGCCGCATCGCGGACTTCTTCGCGCAGATCGGGACCGAGACGGGTGGGCTGACCTCGGTTTCCGAGAGCTTGAACTACTCGGTCGATGCCCTGCTCAAGAAATTCGGTCGGCACCGGATCAGCGAGGCGGACGCTCGACGGCTCGGGCGTCAAAAAAGCGAGAAGGCGCTCTCGATCGAGCGGCAGCGCGCCATCGCCAATACCCTCTATGGTGGCGAATGGGGTCGAAAGAACCTCGGCAACACGAAACCGAACGATGGCTGGGACATGCGCGGCGGCGGCATGTTGCAGACGACGGGGCGCGCTGGCTATGCCCGCATGGGCTTCGAGAACAACCCGGAGGCGCTGCGCGAGCCGCTGACTGCCTTCCGTACCGCCCTCCGCGAATGGGACAAGCGTGGCTGCAACGCCCGCGCCGATCGCGGCGACACGAAGGGGAACCGGAAAGCGATCAACGGCGGCGCGATGGGGCTTGATGAATGCCTCGCTTTCCGCGCCAAGGCGATGACGATCTTTCCGCCCGACGCCCGGCCGGCGCGCGTCGCTGCGCTGATCTCGACCAACGTCGAGGAGGTCGAGGTAACCGACCCTATCGGCGCCGATCCGGCGCCTGACATCCCGGCCGAGGTCTTCACAGACGCGGACCGCGTCAAGCTCGCGCAGCAGTGGCTCCGCAATCTCAACTACATGCCGATCGGCGCGATCGACGGCGAGATCGGGGATCAGACCCGCGACGCGATCCGCTCCTATCGTGCTGCGAAAGGGCTCGCGCCTGGCGATTTCCTCGATTTCCAGTTGATGGGGACGTTGGCAACGGACACCGAGCCCCGGCCGATCTCGGAGCAGCGGGCCAACGCCAGCGCCGCCGATGTTCGCGCCAAAGCTCCGGAGGTGCGAGCCAACTTCCTCACGAAGGTATGGTCGGGCCTATCCGCTGCGGGGGCCTTCCTCGTCACCTTCGGCGACGGCGTCGTGTCGAACCTCTCGGGTGCGAAGGGCTACGTCGAGCCGGTCAAGGAGTTCTTCGGCGATGTCCCCGCTTGGGGATGGTCGCTCATCGTCTTCGCCGTCGCGGTGGTGATCTTCCGTGCCTCAGCGGCCGGCGAGAAGGCAGGCATCGCGGCAGTTCAGACCGGTGCGCGGCGATGAAGATCGGCGTCCTTCGCGTGATCGCGGGCGGTCGCGTCGCATTCCGGTGTCCCGGCTGCAACGAGCTTCATCAAATCCGTGTCGAGGGCGATGATCGTCCGCGTTGGAGCTTCAACGGGGACTATGATCGACCGACCTTCACGCCTTCGGTGCTCGTGACCGGATCGCAGGTCGAACTCGATGAAAAGGGCGAGTGGACCGGAGAGTGGGTCTTGGGACCGGACGGTAAGCCGCTCCCGCTGGTCTGCCACTCGTTCGTGACTGGCGGGCAGATCGAGTTCCTTGGCGACTGTACCCACGCGCTTGCTGGGCAAACCGTTCCGCTCCGCGATCCAGACGAGGTGCCGACGTGATCGCCGCTGCGCTGCCGTGGCTCATGGAAAAGCTCGGGGGTCGGGGCGTGTCGATCGCCCTCGCCTTTGCCGCCGGCATGGCGGCCCTGATCGCCGCCTATCAGATGGGCGGCAACGCAGAGCGCAAGCGGGGCGAGGCCGCCACGCTGCGCGCGCAGGTCGCCGTGCTCAAGCGCGACGCGAAGATCGCCAAGGATGCCGCCGACGTCGCCCGCAAGATCGCGGAAGCGAGCGAGATTGCGGCTTCTGGCAATGCGGAGAAGGTCCATGCCCTCGAAGAGGAACTCAAGCGCCGGCCTCCGGCTGATCGCGGCGGGCTTAGTCCTGGCGATGCTCGGCGGCTGCGCGACATCCGGTAGCGTTCCCCTCGATCGAGACCTACCGGAGGAGCCGAGCTTCGTTCGGCCGGTCGAGGTCGCGGACCCGCAGCCGGGCGATGCATGTCTATCGATCGCAGCGCGCGAGCGCGCCGGCAGGGTTCAAGCCAATCGGGTGATCGGAGGGTTCCGCCAGTGGTATCGGTCGCTGCGGATGCAATTCGCGGGGGCTAAACCATGATCGTCCGGGTCTTCGACGGCGTTGCGAAGCACTTCCCTGCGCGCCGATCCGAATGGATGGGCGCGGTGATGATGTTCGGTTGGGGACGCTTCGTCGCAAACGACGGCGATCTTTTCGATAAGGCCGTCGCCTATCAACACATGGCGCGGATGGCAGACGAGGCGACATGGGCCTATTGGGCGACGGCGATCGGGCTCATCCGTCTTGCCGCCCTCTTGATCAATGGGTCGTTTCACGATCGCTGGTACTCGAAATACTCGCCGCATGTGCGCGGCGTGATGTCCTTCTTTGCCTGCTTCCTCTGGTGCCAGCTATCGCTTGGCCTCTTCGGCAGCGGAACCCTGCCCCCCGCCTTGGCGATTTACCCGGTCTTGGCCGTCAACGATCTCTTGAATGTCTTCTCCGCAGCGAGGGACGCGGGAAAATCTGTGAAGGCCGCCGCGAATGAGCCCAACTGAACTGGCCGCTGCCGGCGCCGAGCGTTGGATCGTCAATATCGCATTTCTGCTTATGGCCGTGATCGGCGGATGGCAGTTCTACAAAAAGGGTCAGAAGGAAGTGCCCGAGCCCAAGGCTCGTGCCGAGATAGCGATCGGTGACGCTGCGATCCTCGACGCGAAGCCGTTGCGGGACGGTGTCAGCCATCTCGCCAGGGCCGCCGACGATATGAAGCGCGCCGCAGACGCGCTCGTGGGCATCTTCGAGATCATGAAGCACCGGCAGGAAGCCGACGAGATCGACGAGCGCGAGGAGCTGATGCGTCGCATCATCCACCTTGAGGAGGTTGAGCGCTCGCTGCGCCGGACGCGCCCGCCCGCGTCACGAAGTAGGCGCAACCCCAAGACCTGATCCGAGCCCGTAGGCTCAGCGACATCGCTTCGGCGATCGGGTCCGGCCGTTCCGGAGTAGAGCCCTCCTTGGGCGTTTTCCTCCCTAAACTCGCCTCGGCCGGAGTGATCCGCGCCGGGGCTTTTCGTTTCAGGAGCCGCGATGAACGATCGACGCAGCCTCTTCGCTGTCATCCTCGCTCGGTCGCGAACGCGCCGACTTCTGCCGCCCTCAGGCTTCTCGTGAAGGGCTGCGGCATCTCGAATTCTCAGGCTGCTTAGCGGCCTATGCGCCCCGCCGGCTTCGTGCCGTGCGGGGCGCTTTTTGTCGTTTTCACGCCGAAAATCTACGCCGCGAACCGCCCATAGACGAAAACAGAGGCGGCGGTTCCGGTCCTGTTCTCGATGGGGGGGGCACGGACAGAACGGCCTCCCGCTACCATCTGCCCCCCCGACCGCGTCGTCGGGAAGTGGGCGCCTCCGATGAGGGCGGTCAGCTCGCCGATCACGTCGATAGCCGGTTCCTGGCCCGCCGGCGCCGGGTGGATCGTCACCGTCCTGATCAGGTCGCGCAGCGCTTCCTTCGCCTCGCCGCCATGGGTTTCGCCTTCCGCGATCGTCGCCTCGAGGCGTTCGATCGAGGCGAGGTAGCGTTTGACCGTGGCGGGGTGCAGCGCCACGACGCGGGGCGGTTCCTCGGCCGCTGCAAGCTCGGCCCGCAGGCGGTCGCGCTCGGCCTTCAGCGGCGGCAGCTCGCGCTCCAGCGCATCCTCCTCGATCAGCCCTTTGACATAGGCGCGATAGATGCGCTCGTGCTCGCGCTCGGCGGCGGCCAGCCGCTTCTCGATCTGCGCGCGGTTCGCGATGGTGCTGGCGGCCAGGCGCTGGCGTTCCTCGTTGTAGCTGCGGACATAGAGGGCGATCGCCTCGCGATCGGCCATGCGTTCGCGAAGCCCGCCGACGACGGCCTGCTCGACCCGGTCGAGATAGTAACTGCGCCGGTTGTCGCAACTGCCCGATTCGGTCGCGGTGGTGCAGCGGATCCTGACGCGGCCGTGATCCCGGTCCTTCACCGACATGCCGCCGCCGCAGCCGCCGCAGCGCAGCAGGCCGGACAGGATATGCCGCGGCCGCGCGCGCTCGCGCGGGCCGTTGAGCCCCCTGCCCTCGCGCCTGATCCTGACGGCCTCGAAGGTTGCGGCATCGACGATGGCGAGATGCGGGACCGCCTTCTCCTGATGCTCGCCGGAGGCATTGACGCGCGAGATGCGCCGGCCCGTCGCCGGATCCTTGACCATCCGCACCCGGTTCCAGACCAGCCGGCCGGCATAGATCGGGTTGAGCAGCAGGCCATGGCCGCGGGTGCGGTTGCCGTTGATCGTGACGGCCGACCAGAAGCGCCCGCGCGGCGGCGGCACCCCTTCGTCGTTGAGGCGGCCCGCGATGATGCGCGCCGAATCGCCCGCCAGATACTCCGCGAAGATGCGCCGGACGATCGCCGCCTCCTCCGCGACGATCGCGAGCTCGCCCGGGCGGCCCGGCACGGGCTTGTAGCCATAGGCCCGGCCGCCGGCGCTGCGGCCATCCCTGACGACGCCGGAGAGGCCGCGCCGGACCTTCTGCGCCAGCCCCTTCAGGAACAAAGCGGACATCGTGCCCTTGAGCCCGATATGCATCTCGCTGATCTCGCCGTCGGCAACGGTGACGAGCTTCACCCCGGCGAATTGCGCGGTCTCGTACAGCCGGGCGATGTCGGCGAGGTTGCGCGAGAGCCGGTCGAGATCCTCGGTCAGGATGACGTCGAACTGGCCGGCGAGCGCCAGGCCGATCAGGCGCTGATAATCCGGCCGGCCATGGATCGAGGCGCCGGAGGCGGCGCGATCGGCGAAGACATCGGCGACCGCAAGGCCCAGCTTGGCGGCATGGGACCGGCAGAGTGCGACCTGGTCCTCGACCGAGCGATCACTCTGCAGGTCCGTCGAGAATCGTGCGTAGATCGCCGCGCGCATGCGTCTCTGCCTTCGGTAGGGCGGCCGGTCTGGTGGTCTGGGCCGCCGCGGCGGCATGATCGCGACGGGCCGCCTCGCGCGCAAGCGCCTCGATAAACCGGGCGAGGCCGGGATCGAGCGTGCTGCCGGCGCTGGCGGCGGCGCGGGGCATCAGGCAACCGCCTCGCAGATGGGCCGGTTCGCCAGCTCGAGCAGCACGTCGGCATGGCAGGGTGCGCCGGGCTTGCACCAGCAGGCGAGGTTCATGCCGCGCAGGGATTTGATGATATCGGCAGCGGTCGGAACCGGCTGATTGAGCCGATGATGATGATGCCCTGGACGCATCAGATCGTCACGGAAGAGACAGACCGCCTCGGCAGTCGCGACCTCGAATGTCCGAAACGGCCCCCAGTGGCATGGGACTGCGCTGACCATCCAGGCGGGGCCATCGCGCCAGACGACATAAGGATTCCCCCATGCTCCCGGCCGCGTCACCTTGATCGCCGGCAGGCCGTTGGTGGCGCGCGAGAGCGCCTGCAGGTCGAAGCCCTTGCGGCGCGAGAGCTGGAGGCGGACGGGCGTCACCATTACCGCCTCGGATAGGTCTCGACTTCGCCGGCGGCGACGTTTCGGCCGAGATCGGTCAGGGTGTAGCTGACCATGTCGCGGCTGCCGGAAAAGTTGCGAGGTGCCCGATGCATCGCAAAAAGCCCATGGTAATAGGCCGCCTTCGGCATCGGGTCGCCATCGTGCGTGTAGAAGTGATCGCGATAGCCGGCTTTGAGGCCCGTCCCGCCATAAGCGTGAACGATGCAATGCAGTACCTCGGGGTCGAGATGATCTGCTAACTTATGCCGGGCAGGCAAGATGATGTCGCTTTCTGGGGCGCGATGACAATAGCGGATCTCTGACAGTGCTTCCTTGAAGGTGCGATCCGACACATCACGGATGTTCCTGATGGTTTGAGCGCGCGCTTGCGAGATCGACCAAGCATAGACAATCGATTGAGACGAGATTCCACGATAGGCGATGCGCCACGCCTTGCGGATTCGGTCACCCATGACGCGCCTCCCGGGCTGAAGACGTGGATGCTCGGCACAAGGCCGAGCATGACGGCATGGCCTTGTGCTCGACGCCGTCGAGAAGGCGGCCGGCGCGTGTCTTGCCGACACGGCATGAAAATGCCGTCTCATCCCATTTCTTGACGGCGCTGCAGTTGCTCTCTTGAATTCGCCCCGGCCCGCAGCCCTTCCACTCCCCCCATTGCTTGAAGAAAAAGGCCGTGCCGGCGGCGGCGCACTGGTCGCGGATGCTGCGCGCCCAGTCGGGATGCATCGGCCGGGCGTTCGGGCCGCTCTCGCCGCCGACGATGATCCAGTCGAGCTTCTCCATCATCGGCCCGTCGACGGAATCGGTGAAGACCTTGCCGTCATAGTCGGGATCGCTATCGCGATAGTGGATGTCGCCGCCATCGAGCGCAGAGTGATAATAGCCCTCGTCTTCAGGCGTCACGACCGGGGACGGCATACGCCGAAAATCGATCGGCCCCAGCAGCGGCTCGGCGCTGACGAAGCGGATCGCGGCCGGGGTCGCCAGCAGATCGGGGATGCGCTCGTCGGCGCGCTTCTGATCCTCGGTGCTGACGCCGAGCCAGACGTTGCGGAGGGGGAATGTCGGTCTGATGATCGCATCCGGCCATCCTGCTCCCCGCATAGCAAGTCGCTGTTCATGGCGGCTGATGGGCAGCGAGCCAGGTGGGTTCGCGTCAGGCCAAACGATCTGCCAATCGCCAGCACGAGTGCCGAGGTAATCCCGCATCCGCCCGGCGCGCTTCGTCAGCACCTGAAAGGTATGCTGCGGGCAGAGCGCCATGACGGCGAAGACGCGGTCGATCCATGCGTCGGGCACGTCCTCGTGGAAGAGGTCGCCCATGCTGTTGACGAAATACGTCGTCGGCTTGCGGCGGCGCAGCGGCGCCAGCAATACGGATTCGGGCGCGAGCGCCATCCGGCCCGTCCAGACCGGGCCGGCCTTGCTCGGCTGTGTCAGCCCGGCATAGTGCGGGGCGGTGCCCATGCGCTCCAGGCGATGGGCCATCGCCATGGCATAGCAGTGGGTGCAGCCGGGCGAGACGACCGAGCACCCCACGATGGGATTCCAGCTCTGCTCCGTCCATTCGATCGCGGTCTTAGACATGAGGGCGACCCTCCTGCGCTGGGGCAGAGGAAAGCCGAGCGGCCAGGTCTCGCAGATCGCGGACGACGCTCATGCGCCAGTTATAGGTGCTGTCGCCTTTCTCGCGGTTCGCGGCACCGAGCGGCAATGCCTTTGTGTCGGCCTCATAGGCTGCAAGAAGCGTTTCGACATCCACCTCGGCATGGCGTGACTTAAGTCGGGGCATAACCGAGAGATCGACAAAGCGCGGATCGCCGAACGTCTTGAACGTCAGCGTCCATGCCAACCGCCCATGTGGCTTCTGCGTCGCCTGTGACGGAGCGCCTGATTTCTTGATGAGGAGCGCGAGATCATCCAGGGCGAGTGCGACGCGCTTCACGAGATGCTCGGCGTCGGTGGCACGGTCTGTCCAAGGGATCGCGATCAAGTCGAGATCGCGCGTGAACGAGCCGTGCATCACAAGCGCATAGCCCTCTTGCCACGCGACACAGCGTGCGATTGTGAAGACACGAGCGTAGTCAGGATCGATGATCCCATAGGTCGCCATCTCCCGCGCGGACGGCCTGTCCTGTCCCTGGTCCCTCACCATGCCCGCATCTCCCGTTCCTCGTCGGTTTCGGGAAGCTGGACGTAGTGCCATGCCGACCAGCGCGTCGGGACGGCCTTCGGCCTGCGGAAGGTCATGCCGACGAGCAGGGTCCAGCGGCCCTCGACCGTGCGGCGCGGGATGAGCGGCGGGAAGCAGGGCTGCCAGCCCATGAGCAGCAGCTCGGCGGCGCGGTTATGGATCTCGGTGTCGCGCGCGGAGCGCTGCGGGCCTTCGATGCAATCCGTGACGGCGGGCGGAGACGGCGCGGGAAAGGGCAGCCATGCGACGGGCGGATCGCTCGGGCTCTCGTCTTCGTTGGAGGCCCAGCACACGCCCTCGCTCCAACAGGGCGGGTGCTGGCCCTCCTCCGTGGCGCACCAGGCGCCGGTGTCCCGGCCGTTCTCGTCGGTGAAGCCCGTCTGCCACGCGGCCTTGACGACGTGGCCCTGAAAAGTGAGCAGGATGGCGGGCCGGTCGCGCGGTGCGCTCTCGATGTCGTTCCAGCCCGGCGGCGGCGCGGTGAACAGCGTCATCAGATCATCCCCAGCGATTGCATGTAGAGATCGAGGATCGCCTCGAATGCGCGGCGCTCCTCCGCGTCCTGCTTGCGCAAGGCGACGACGCGGCGGGCGACTTTCGGGTCGTAGCCGCGGCCCTTCATCTCGGCATAGACCTCCCTGATGTCGCTGGAGATCGTCGCCTTTTCCTCCTCCAGCCGCTCGATGCGCTCGATGAAGGCGCGCAGTTCGTCGGCCGCGACGGGATCGCCCGCGCTGTTCTGCGGATAGCTCATGGCGCGGCTCCGGTTGCGGGCGGGGTGGACTCGGGCGCGGCGATATCGGGGCCCTGGACATGGCCGACGATGCGGCCGGCCTCCGCCTCGCGCAGCAAGGCGAGCTCGGGCCAGAGGCGGGGATGGTCGCCCCGGAAGCCGAGGGCGCCCCAGCACTGTTTCTCGGGGACCCAGCGCAGGATGTAGAGCGCGCCATGCGCGTCGCGGCCGAGATACTGGCCGGGGGCCTCGTCCGGCGGCAGGCCCGGCGCGAGATCGATATGAAGCGGGCGGCGCGTCACAGCGACCACCGCCCGGCGACAAACGCCGCGACCAGCGCGACGACAAGAAGAATCTCGCCGTCGAATCTCTCGCGGCGGGCGGGCTTGATCCGGCTTGACGGGGCTCCATGTGAATTGCCGCTTTGAAGGTTGAAATCAGCCATGACGATCAGCGTCCCCGGGCGCGGAGACATCCAACATCGCAGCGCCTGGGGACGCGGGTGGCCAAAGCCGAGCGGCGACGATGGGGTGCTTATCGCGGAGCCAATCTCGCTCGCCGTCTTCGATGTCATCGTCGACGAGAAAATAGAGGTCGTCGGACCAATGAGCGTCGCGTAGCCGGAAGTTCAGGTCATTGAACGCGGCGTCGCACTCGCTGTGGGTTCTGGCGGCATCGAACTGGCCATCGTAGATCTGCACGACAGAGCGGTGGCGGGTGCCGACGGAAATCTCGGCCCCGCACTGCGCGCAACGGTGCGTTTTTCGCGCCACGACATCCTTGTCGAATAAAACGGCATCACCCATGGTGGAAGGCCTCCTCATCGTCGGCGTGCCGCCTGGCGCATTCAGACCTGGTCCGATCAGCCTCTGCGTTGTTGCCGTAGGCGGCCGAGCCGCCATCCACCCTGAAATCACAAGCGCCGATCGTAATGATCGCGGCATCGGGCTCGCTCGACAGGGTCTCGAGGTCCAGCATGATGTGATCGCTCACCGCCCCGCCCTCCCGAGTTCGGTGCCGAGCCTTTCGCAGGCCTGCGTCGCCACGGCGCGCAGGTCGGCGCGGCCGGCGGCCAGCGTCTGGCGCTCGTGGTCGAGCCTCGCGGCCTTGGTCTCGATCGTGCGGAGGCGGGCCTCGACGCGGGCCTGGGCGGCGGCGGTCTCGCGCATCTCGGCCTCCAGCGCGGCGAGCGCCCGGTCGATCCGGGATTCGCGGGCGCCGAACTCGGCCTCGAGCTGCTCGACCTCGTCGAGCACGCCCTCGATCGCGAGCGGCGGCGGGCGGCGCGCCTCCAGCCTGCCGCCGCGATAGGCGGCCATGCCGGCGCCGGTGATGACGGCGCAGCAACGGCGCTGGTCGTGACGGCCGACGATCTCGCGCAGCTGCGCCAGACCCTGGCGTTCGAGCGCGCGCACCGTGCCGTCGAGCACGCGCTCCTGCGGGAAGGCGCGGGAGCGCCAGGAGCCGCCCGGCCCGCGAAACAGCGCGCCGGCATGCAGGAAGCCGAGCACGACGCGCTGCGGCAGGGTGAGGCGCGGCGGGGCGGCAGCCGCCATGGCGGCGGGCGCGGATCGCCGGGCGAGGCCGAAGGCAGGGGTGCTGACGATCTCGCCCATCACGGCCGGCCCTTGCCGCGCCGGCGGGCGAGCGCCTTGGCCGCTTCGAGATTAGCCTCGATCTCCTCGGCGCTGAACTCGATCCGCAGATCGGCCTCGGTGACGCTGCCGGCGCCGGCCGCGTGGCGCAGCAGGAAATCGGCCATGCGCGCCGAGGTGCCGGCGTCGCGGCGGCGGGCGGGCGGCCTGGGGTGGGGCTGCGAGAGCATGGCGGCTCCTTCGTGCGTGGTGAAAGGGGTGGCCCGCGCCGCATGGGGCTGGGGGGGCGACGGCGCGGGCCATCGGCGGGCGGCATGCCCGCGCGACCGATCAGCCGGTGGCGCCGTCTCCGGCGGCCATCAGCAGGATGAAGGCGAGGAAGACGGCCAGCGCCACGATCTCGAAGGCCGTGCCCCAGGCGCGGCGCAGACGGTAGCGGCGCGCGACGTCGCAAGGCCGCTCCTCGAATTGCGGCGGGACGTAACAGGCCGGGCGGACGGGGGGAGCGAAGGGCATCGGCGCCTCCATCGGGTTGCGATGGAGGGGATAGTTGCGCAACACGCAACTAAGGTCAAGGCTAGATGCGCAACTTTTTCAGTCGCCGCGGATACGCTTGACGATCGCCGCCTTGATCTGGTCGAGCGCGGTGCGCTTATCCGGCGTGATCGCGCCTTCGGCTGCCGCGATTGTCGCCATGATTTTGGGCAGCGCCTCGCGCGCATCCGAGTCGTGGACGATGGCGCCGACAGCGCGCGTCAGCAGATTCCTGCTCGTGCCAATATCGGCGAGACGGCGAGCGACATCGGCCACGTCCGCAGGGGAGTGAGGCAGGCCGCGGCGGGCCGCAGCGCGCACGACGATGCCCTCGATGATGGCCAATTCGCCAGGCTCGATTCTGCCGTTTGTCGCCGCAACGTGAAGCGTAATGATCGCCAGCGGGCGAGATGCATCAAAGACATCGTCGCGCTGACTCGGCGCCCAAAGTCCGCCGGATTTACCAGGGGTCTTGCGCGATCTGCGCGGCAACACCCCATCGGGGCGTGGCAGTGGTGGCCGATAGTTGTCAGGCCGCCCCCAGGTTGCCGGCGGAGCGACAAGTGGTAGGCCCGTTAGGTTGCGGTAGAGGTTCCAGGCAATGAAAGCGTCTTCGACGGCCAAGTGCCCCTCGCCCGTGCGGCGAATACCGATTCGCTCCGCGCAGGCATCGAGTGTCACCTTGCCGCTCCACCGCTCGCGCGACGCTTCCATCGTGCAAAACGTCGTGGCGGAGAGGGGGGCGATCTCGCATTTCCGGAGTTCGCGGTTCACATAGTGCAGATCGAATGCCGCATTGTGCGCGACAATCGTGTCGGCGCTGGAAAGCCATGCATGAAGTTCACGCGCATGATCTGCGAACAAATCCTGAAAGCGCGTCGTCCAGTTGTCCCATCCATGAACAGCGACAGCTGACGCTTCGGAATCCTTTCGAGGATCGAAGCAACGGTACAGCAACTCGTACTTAGATGAGCCGTCGACGGAGCGGATGGCCGCCAAAGTGATCAAGCGGTCGAAAGGGCGAAGGCCCGTCGTCTCGGTGTCGATGACGACGACCGTAGCCATCAGGCAGACTTGCGCGGAAATGCCGCTTCGAGCGTTGCTTTGATGCGCTCGATTTCCTCGCGAGATCTGCGTTCGAAAAACCGCTTGATCCAGTCATCGTTCGGGTCGCGGAACAACGATTCGGGATCGGTTTCGAACAGAGCCGCGAGCTTTTCCTGCCATTCGACGCCTGGCGTCGAGCCGCTGAACCAGCGCGACACAACGCTCTTATCGGCGCCGGTCTCTCTGACGATGTCGGCCTGTTTCAGGCCGCGCGCCTCGGCCCAATCCGCGATGTGGTGCGGACGGCGGGGCTGCTTGCTCCTGTGGATTTCCGTAAACTCAGCCATGGATCGCAGGCTAGATTGGGCCCGATCCACCGTCGTTAGCGTGTTGCGCGACCGTGTCACTTGACGAATGTTGCGAGTTGCGCAACACGTCATCTCATGCGCGACACTCATCTCACACGCATCCTATGCCAGCGCGGCATGAAGCTCGTCGAGTTCGCCCGCCTTGTCGGAGTCGATAAGGCGACCGTCAGCCGCTGGTCTGCATCGCGGGTTCCGGCCGAGCGCCTGCCCGACATCGAAGCCCGCACAGGCATCAAGCGCGGTGAATTGCGCCCTGACCTGTACGAAGGGGATACCTCGCCTTCGCCCGCCGCGTCCGGTGGAAACGCCGAATCGCCGTCCACCACGGGGGCGCGGCCATGATCGCGTGGCGGGTCGCGGATGGGTGGGTGGCGAACTCGTCACGCTTGCCGTTCTGGCTCTTCATCCGGCCGCTCGGCCTCGTCGAGCAAGCCGAGAATGCGGCCATAGGTTCGCTGGAGGATGAGCTCGCTGATATGGGCGAACTCGCCTGCCTTGTCGTCTATCGGCCCGATGAGATCGACGCCGAAGGCCTGAAGATGCTGGAGGACATTCTGGCGAGCGTGGTCGAGCCGAAGGCGCGCTTCGTCTGGGTTCATCTCTGCAAGGCTGGCACCCGTCATTTCAAAGCCGCTGAGGACGATCTCGAGAAACCGCTGAATGCGCTCGTCGCGCAGCGCTTCCGGATAGTCCTCCAGCCTGATGAGCGGATATTTCACGGCACGGTCTCCTCGAAACGGCGGCGCGTGATTCTGGCCTCGCAGCAGGCCTGGCGGCAAGCCTGCGAGCGGCTGCGCCAGCGTGGAAACGCCGAATCGCCGCCCACCACGGGGGCGCGGCCATGAGGCGCGAGACCTGGTTCTGGCGCGTCAAGGCGGCGCAGCGCGACCTGATCGAGCGCTGCGGCGGCGTGCGCCGCGCGGCCGAGATCGGCGAATGCTCGCCCTCCTGGATGGGCAAGTGCAACACGCCGACCGAGGACGCCTTTCTCTCGCTGCGCCAGAAACGCGCGCTCGAGGCCGATGCCGGCGAGCCCGTGGTGACGCGGGCCGAGGCCGAACTCGCGGGCTATGCGCTCGGCCGGGCCGGCGGCTGCGGCCCCGAACTGCCCGCGGCCTGCCCCTATGCCGCCCATGCCGACCTCGTCGGCGAGTTCGGCGATCTGCTGGGCAACTTCGCCGCGCGCATCCGCGACGGCGTGTTCTCGCGCGGGGACGGCCTCGCGATCGACCGCGACCTCGCCGACGTCATCGCCAAGGCCGAGGCCTTCCGGCTGGCGATCGCGAGGCGGCAGGCGAAGGGCGAGGCGGAGCGGGACAGCGAGCGGGAGGACGGGCGATGAGCGCGCCGTTTCCGCCCTGCCCCGCCTGCCGTGGTCGCGGCTGGCGCATCGTGACGCAGGACGGCACGCGGCCGGCCTGCATCGCCTGCGGCGGCGCCGGCTCGTGCCGGGATGCCCGGCTTGGGCCCGGGCATGACGCCGCTCCCGGCGGGTTTCCCTCTCCCTCGGCCGGCGCCGCGAACGCGCCGGCCGCCTCGCCGCCGCCCGCGCCCCAGGAAGCCGGGCGGCGGCCTTTTCTTGCGACGGAGGCGGTTCATGGATGAGGCGCAGGCCCTTGCGAGCGCGCCCGCGCGCCGCGGCGACTGGATGCAGACCTATACGGGCCGGATGTTCTGGCCGCTCGACCCGCGCAGCGACGAGGTCGAGATCGTCGATATCGCGCATGCGCTGTCGATGCAGTGCCGCTATGCCGGCCATTGCCGCCGGTTCTATTCGGTGGCTGAGCATTGCGTGCTGATGGCGGAGGCGGTCTCGCCCGAGCACCGCCTGCAGGCGCTGATGCACGACGCGGCCGAGGCCTATCTGGTCGATCTGCCCCGTCCGGTGAAGCGCCAGATCGAGCTCTACAAGGTATATGAGCAGCGCGTGCATGTGGCGATCTGCGCGCGCTTCGGCTTGTCGCCCGAGATTCCGACCGCGGTGCATGCCGCCGACAACCGCATCCTGCGCGACGAGCTGGAGCAGGCCATGCTCCCGCCGCCGGAGCGCTGGCCGGCGCAGGATGTCGAGCCGCTTGGCGTGACGCTGCAGTTCTGGTCGCCGAACGTCGCCGAATTCAGGTTCATGGCGCTGTTCGACCGGCTGATCTCGGGCCGGCCGGAGGGCGCCGGCGTGGCGCCGATCAGCCGCACCGAGCGCAAGGCGCATGGCTATGGCTGAGAGCATCGCCATCGCCTCCCTGCGCCGCGACGGCGGCACGCAGCCGCGCGCCGCGCTCGATGCCGCCACCGTCGAATCCTATGCCGAGGCGCTGCGCGAGGGCGTGCGCTTTCCGCCCGTCGGCGTCGTCCATGACGGGACCGATCACTGGGTCTGGGACGGGTTCCATCGCATCGCCGGGCACGAGGCCGCCGGTCTCGACCGGATCGAGGCCACGATCACGGCCGGCACGCGGCGCGACGCCGTGCTGCTCGCCTGCGGCGCCAATGCCGCGCATGGCCTGCGCCGCACGGTCGACGACAAGCGCCGCGCCGTGCTGATGCTGCTGGGCGACGAGGAATGGCGCGGCTGGAGCGACCGCGAAATCGCCGGCCGGGCGCATGTCTCGCACACCTTCGTCGCCAAGCTGCGGGAGATCACCGGAAACGTTGCCGCTGAGCGGCGGTATGTATCGAAGCATGGAACGATCAGCACGATGTCCGTTGGGGAGATTGGGCGTTTCGGCCCTTCTCGCCGTGGTTCTCCGTCGGATTTTGAGATGGAATTGGTCAGGCGCGCCGGCAAGTCGTGCGTCTACTTCATGCGTTCGGGCTCGCTTACGAAGATCGGCTATTCCACCCATCTGGCATCGCGTCTGCGCGACCTGCGCAGTCACAACCCGGGCTCGACACTCATTGCTGTGATGGGAGGCGGTCTCGCTGATGAGCGACGACTGCAGGCGCAGTTCGCTGAGCGTTGCTGTGAAGGCGAATGGTTCGATCTCGGTGAAGACGACTTCGACAGCATCGGAGAGGATGCTCGCCAACGCGGTCACCTTTATCTCACTCTCGACGACGTCGTGCGCAACGACCCCGCCATCGGCCGGCGGCAGGCCGATCTCGCGACCATCCGCTCGCTGCCGGTCGAGGCGCTCTATCAGGTCGCCAGCGAGCAGCACCGGGCGAAGCAGCAGGCCAAGAAGGCGCGGCGCGAGGAGCGCGAGCGGGCGCTGGGCGAGCGGATCGCCGACGGGAATGCGGCGCTGGCGGCGGCGGCGGCGCAGGGCCGGCGCTACGGCGTGATCTATGCCGATCCGGAATGGCGCTTCGAGCCCTGGAGCCGCGAAACCGGCATGGACCGGGCGGCGGACAACCACTACCCGACCTCGCCCGTCGATGTGATCCGGGCCCGGCCGGTCAACGCCATCGCCGCCCATGACAGCGTGCTGTTTCTGTGGGCGACGCGGCCGATGCTGCCGCAGGCGCTGAGCGTGATCGAGGCCTGGGGCTTCGCCTACAAATCCTGCACCGTCTGGGGCAAGCGGCGCGAGGGCGCGGCGCGCGGGCCGGGCTACATCTTCACCGACGAGAGCGAGATCCTGCTCTATGCGACGCGCGGGCAGGTGCCGGCCCCGGCGCCCGGCACGCAATGGCCCTCGCTGATCATCGCCCCCGTGGGCCCGCATTCCGCCAAGCCGGAACGCTTCCACGAGCTGATCGAGGCCTATTTCCCGACGCTGCCCAAGATCGAGCTCAACGCCCGCATGCGGCGGCCGGGCTGGGACGTGTGGGGCGCCGAGGCGCCGGAGGCCGACCATTTTGTTGACGCCACCAAAATGGTTCCGATGGGCCGGCCGGTGGCGGCGGAACTCGACGCCTATGCGGCGGAGCAGGCGATCGACCTGCCGGCGCTGCCGAGGCGGGGGCGGGCGTGATGCGGCCCCTGCAGGAGGCGGTCGACGAGCGGCGGCGCAAGCGGATGGCTGCGATCGACGCCATGAGCCCCGAGATGCGGGCACTTGTCCACGCCTATGGCTACGCCGTCGTTCACGCGCTGATGCAGGCCGGCGTGAAGCAGCCCCGGCGCATCCGCCATGTCGTCGAGCTGATCCTGGACGAATTCAGCCCAACGCGCGGCTCGTATTCGAAGCAGGGCATTCGCACCGAGGTGCTGCCCGCTCCGCCCAACCTTTCAAGCGATGTGAGGTGACCATGGACTTCGTGACGGTCGAGGGCCGGACGCTCCGCGATGCGCTGAAACCGCTGCTGGAGGTGGCGAGGACGCGAAAGACGATTCCCGTGATGGGCCATGTGCGCCTGGATTTCGACGGGGCGAGCCTCAGGCTGACGGCGAACGATCTCGATGTCGAGGCCGTGACCGTCGTCGACGCGATCGACGGGGCCGGCGAATGGTCGATCTGCCTGCCGGCGCGGGAACTCGGCGGCATCGCCCGGGTGGCGGGGCCGATGCCGGTCAGGATCGAGCCCGGCGGCGGCGAGGCTGGGCATGTAGCGACGATCCGGCTGGGCGACGGCGAGGCGGTCTATACGCTCGGCCAGCTGCCCGCGAGCGATTTCCCTGGCCGCGTCGCCACGCCCGGCAAGGTGATCGAGCGCTTCGGCAACGGCCTGCTGGCCGAATGCCTGGCGAAGGTCGCGGCCTATGTCTCGGCCGAGGAAACCCGCTACTACCTCAACGGCGTGTGCTGGCATGGCGGGCCGAAGGGCCTGCGCTTCGTCGCGACGGACGGGCACCGGCTCGCCTGCTGCCGCTACGACGCGGAGCCCTGCGAGCGGCCGGCGCGCATCATCCCGCGCCAGACCGTGGCGCTGATCCTGCGCCATATGGCCGGCGCCGACGTGACCGTGCGCGACGATGCGGGCGGCAGGCTCTCGCTGGTGTTCGAAAGCGCCGGGCTGACGCTGCGCAGCAAGCTGATCGACGGCGCGTTCCCCGATTTCGACAGGGTGATTCCGCAGCCCGGCCCCTTCACGCTGGCGCTGAAGCGGGCCGACATGCTGGCGGCGATCGACCGGCTCGGCGTGTTCGGCCGCAGCGCCTTCTCCTGGAAGGTGAAGCTGTGGGGCGAGGCCGGCCGGCTCGCCCTGTCGCGCCGGGACGATGGCGGGGCGGTGACCGTGCGAACGGCCTCGGACTGGCCCCCGGCGACGGCGGGCGCCGACCTGCCGCCCATCGGCGTGAACGGGCGCTATCTCGCGGACATGCTGCGGGACTGCGCCGGCGAGGCCTCGCTCGCGCTGACGGGGCCGAGCGACCCGTTCCTGATCCGCGACACGGACGAGCGCATGACGCGCGTCCTCATGCCGATGCGGGTGTGACGATGTCGGCAAGGTCCCTTCGCGTTCTCGTCGCCTGTGAATTTTCGGGCATCGTGCGGCGTGCCTTCGCGGCGCGCGGTCATGACGCATGGTCATGTGACCTGCTGCCGGCCGAGGACCGCAGCAACCGGCATATTGTCGGGGATGCGCGGGCTATCTTGGCCGATGGCTGGGATCTGCTGATGGTCGCGCACCCGCCCTGCACGCGGCTTTGCAACAGCGGTGTGCGCTGGCTCTCCCAGCCGCCGAACGGTCGCTCGCGCGATGAGATGTGGGCCGATCTGCGCGATGGCGCAGCCCTGTTCAGTGCTTTCTGGAATGCTCCGATCGAGCGGGTCGCGATCGAGAATCCGGTGATGCACCGGCATGCGAAGGCGCTGATCGTGAACTATCAGGAGCCCGCTCAAAGCGTGCAGCCCTGGCAGTTCGGGCATGGCGAGGTCAAGCGCACCTGCTTCTGGCTGCGGAACCTGCCTCCGCTTAAGCCGACCAGCATCGTCGCGGGGCGTGAGGCGCGCGTGCACCGCATGCCGCCCGGACCTGATCGCTGGCGGGAACGCTCGCGCTTTTTCACCGGCATCGCGGATGCGATGGCGGACCAGTGGGGCGGTGTCGTGGATGATGCGAGGGCGGCATGAGCCCCGACCGCATTTCACTCGGACAGCATCGAGGCCGTGCGCTTCGCCGCCGAGCGGCAGCGCACGCTCTGCGGCGGCCCGAATCCGTGCGCGACTACGATCTGGCACGGCTGCTGGCGGCCCTCGAGACGCCGAGATGGCTGGCGAACAACGCCGAGACCGTGAAGGCCGCGCACCGGGCGCTGGCGGCGCCGGAGGAGAGACCGTGAGCCGCGTCGAACAGCTCTCCGAGTCCGTGACGCTCTATTGCGGCGACTGCCGCGAGATCCTGCCGACGCTGGGGAAGGTCGATGCCGTCGTGACCGACCCGCCTTATGGCCTAGGCGACCGAATGAAGGGCGGTACCTGGGCTGCCAAGGAGGCGTTCCTAGGCATGCCTGCGTGGGATCAGAGCCCGCCCGATGACGCGTTTCTGCTGGACCTTGTCGCTGCGTCAGAGGAAGCGATTTTCTGGGGGGGGCAATACTTCGCTCTGCCGCCGGCGCGGTGCTGGTTGATCTGGAACAAGATCAACGCCGTACCGACCATGGCGGATTGCGAGGTCGCTTGGACCAATCTCGATCGGCCGACGAAACGTTGGGATGGCGCCGTTGGCCGATCCGAGTTTGGTCATCCGACGCAAAAGCCGTTGGCGCTTATGGATTGGACGCTCGGCTTCGTCCCCAAAGCTCAGTTGGTGCTCGATCCATTCATGGGCTCCGGCACGACGGGCGTGGCCTGCGTGCGGCTGGGGCGGCGCTTCACCGGGATCGAGATCGAGCCGAAATATTTCGACATCGCCTGCCGGCGCATCGCCGACGAGCTGAAGCGCCCGCGCCTCGACCTGCCCGCCCCGCCGGCGCCCAAGCAGGAGGCGATGGAGCTATGAGCGCCGCGCTTCTCGGCCTCGCGCTCAAGGCCAAGCTGCATTCGCAGACGCGCAAGATGGTGCTGATCAAGCTCGTCGACTGCTGCCATGAGGATGGCACGCGGATCTACCCTTCGCTGGCGACCATCGCCGAGGACGCCGAGTGCTCGGTGCCGACGGCGCGCCGCGTGATGCAGACATTCTGTCGCGTGGGGCTGCTGCGCAAGGTCAGGGACGGCGGCTCGGGCGCGCGCTCGACCAACCACTACGAGATGGATGTCGAGCTGCTGGCGCGTCTGCGCCGGCCGGAGCTCTGGCCCGCGCTGGAGGCCGCCGCGCAGCACGACCCGATCGACGAGAGCGACGACGAATCCGAGGCATCCGGCCATGCGCAGAACCATGCGCAGGACGCCGAACAGGCGCCATCGCCATGCGAGAATAAGGGTATCACCGTGGAAGGCTATCACCGTGATACCCTTCCAAACGGGGCGGAAGGGTATCACCCAGATGATACCCAACCCCTTAGTAGAACCCTTAGTGATGAGAGAGAGGGCGTGCGGGGGCGCGAGGGTGCGCCAGCGAGCGAGGGCGAGCGCGATCATGCCCATGCGGCCGGCGCAGGGCCTGAGCCTGCCCTGCCCGCGAGCCTCGACGACTTCCGGGCCGCCTATCCGCATGCCGGGGCCGACGACCAGGCGGCGCTGCGCTCGGCCTGGGAGGCCGTGCCCTTCGCCGAACGGCGGGCGGCGATCGACGGCATCCCCGGCTTCCTGGCCGAGCGGAAGGCCGCCGGCTTCGCCAGCCGGCTCTCGGCGCCCAAGTACCTCTCCGGCCGCAACTGGCGCCATGTGCCGAAGCAGGCCGCCGAGCGGGCGGCGCGGCAGGCGGCGGGCGCCATGGTGCAGTTCGACGGCTGGAGTCGCGACTGGTGGCTGCTGCTGCTCGACCGCGTCTTCGCCGGCCGGCCGCCGGGGTTCTGGATGCAGCAGGCGGAGAGCCGCAAGCCGCTCAGCGCCACTTCGGCCGATCTCGCCGCCGCGGCCCAGCGCATCGGCGACTTGACCGGCTATCTCGGCACGGGGCCGGAGATCGAGGCCTGGCGGCCCTGGCTCGCCGAGCGTGGGGCGCGGATCCCGGCCTTCGAAAAGGGGAGCCAGGCAAGGGTGTTCCTGCCGGCGCCCCTGCCGCCCGGTGGACGCAAGCAGGAGGGGGATGACGATGTCGCGTTCTGAGGCTGAACGGATCAGGTCGCGGCAGGACAAGGCTGCGCGCGCCGCCGCCCGCAAGGCGAAGCAGGAGCGGGCGGAGGCGCGGGAGGCCGAGGCCCGAGCCGCGCTGGAAGCCGAGCAGGCGAGGCTCGTGGCCGAGGCCAGGGCGGCGCGCGCGGCAGGCACCATGCCCGCCCTGCCTCGCCCCGGCCGCAAGCGCGAGGCGCTGAAGCCCGGCCGCGCGCCCATTCTCGGCGAGCGCACGGTCGACGACCCGCTGCAGGCCGGCGCCAAGATGAGGGCCGTGGTCAACCTCGCCGAACACCCGCTCGAGATGATGCTGGCACGGCAGCGTCTCACCCGGGCGCAATACGAGGCGGGCGTGCGCTTCCGGGCGATCTACGAGCGCGCCATGATCGGCCCCGGACGCGGGATCGACCCGGCGCATATCAAGGTGGATGGCGGCGGTGCCGGCGACCCGCTCTCCGACGCGGTGGTGCATGCGCATTGGGAGTTGAAGCGGCTGGCGAGCGGGGCCGGGCTGATCAGCATGACCATGCTGACCGCGATCTGCGGGCGGGGCGAGACCGTGAGCGATCTGGCGCGGCGCTGGCCCGCCCAGGCCGCCGGCCGTGCGCGGCAGGACTATGTCGCGCTGCGCTTTCTCGAGGCGCTCGACCATCTCGCCGAAGAGGTCTGGGGTGCGAAGGGGCCGGAGCGCGGGCGGATCGTCGGCGAGCGCGGGCTCGGCAGCGGCGAGATCGACATGCAGGCTGTGGATACGGCGAACCAAAGCTATCTCAGGCGGCGCGGCATCGCGCTCTGAGGCTTGACCACTGCGCAGCTACATGCGTGTAAATGGATATCAGCACGAATCGCGCCCGCAGCCCCCGCAAGGTCTGCGGGCGTTGTCGTTGGAGGGGGTCATGTGAAGCGGGCGCGTGTGTTCCGGACAGCCACGCAAGACCGGCAAGCGGCGCTCGCGCAACGGGACTACGACCAGCGCCGGGCTCGCGAGAGCGAGACGCGCCGGCTCTACTGGACCGCACGCTGGCGCAAGGTCGCGAAGGCGCAGCTCGCCGAGCATCCGCTCTGCATCATGTGCGAGTCCGAGGGCTCGATCGTCGCGGCCACGGTGTGCGACCACGTCGTTCCGCATCGCGGCGATGTCGAGCGGTTCTGGTCCGGGCCGTTCCAATCGCTCTGCAAGCAGCATCACGACGGCGCGAAGCAGCGCGAGGAGCGAGGGGCCGGTCGACGGCGGTCGTGAGGGGGGGCGGTCGAAAGTCCCAGGCCCTCAACCCCTGCACCGGGCGGCTAGTACTCCGCGTGGCGTCGGGAAATTTTTCGCGAAACTTTTTTTTGAGGAGGGTGAGGTCCGCCTCGCCGCGAGACCATGGGCAGGCGCAAGGATCCACCGGAGGTCCAGAAGGCGAAAGGCTACCCCAGCCGGCAGAGGCGAAAGACCGACGCCGAGATGAAGGCGAAGGCCGCCGGCCCGTCCGCCGAGGATCTGCTTCTCGCCAGCATGGACATCGCCGGGCTGCGCCCTCCGGCCCGCTTCGCCCGAAAGGATTTTGCCGACGAGCGTGCGGTCTGGATGGCGGTGGCGCCGCGGCTCAAGACGACGCTGCGCGCCTCGGCTGAATTCCAGGCGCCGCTCGTCGCCTATTGCGATGCCGTCGCGCGCTACAATCGCTCGGTCCTCGAGCTGCGGCGCAAGGGCTATGTCGTGATGGTCAAGACGGTCTCCGGCGACGAGATGCCGCGCACGAATCCGAACGAGAAAATCCGGCAGCAGGCGCTGGCCGAGATCCTCCAGCTGTCGGATCGCTTCGGCTTCACGCCGCGCGACAACTTCGCGCTGCTGATCGACCAGCGCCGCGTCCTCGAGGCCGGTGCCGGGCAGCCGCACCAAGGCGATCTCAACCTGCCGGATACGCCGGCGCCCGGCCAGACCCCGGCCGCCGCGTCCGATCCGGTCGGCGGCATGGACCGTTTCGACTCGGCCCCGCCGGGCACGCTGCACAGCTGATGCAGACGAGCGAGACGGCGCTTTCCGCCGCCGGCGCGTTCTGGCCGCTGCCGGATTGGCTCGCCGAGCACGAGAACGACTCGGCCTATGCCTGGGCGATCTCGGCCTGGAAGCGGGCGGCGGCGCAGAAGGGCGCCTGGTTCGACGCCCGCAAGGCCGATCTCGTCGTCGCGAACTGGCCGCGCTGGTTCAAGCTGACGGCGGATCGCTTCGCCGGCGTGCCGTTCCGCCTGCTGAAGTGGCAGGAGATCGTCGTCCGGCTGCTCGTCGGCTGGAAGCGCCCGGCGGATCACATCGATCCGCTGACCGGCAAGCCGATCGTCTACCATGTCCGCGTCTTCTCGCGGCTGCTGCTGTGGGTACCGCGCAAGAACGGCAAGAGCGAGTTCCTGGCTGCGCTGTCGTTGCTGTTCTTCGTGCATGAGCGGCTGGTCGGCTCGGAGGGCTATTGCTTCGCCCGCGACGAGGACCAGGCGAAGATCACCTTCGGCCGCATGAAGAGCATGCTGCTGAAGGATCCGCAGCTCACCGGCGGCGCCACGCCGCGGGTGACCATGACCGCGAAGGGCATCTACGTCGCCGAGACCGCGAGCGGCTTCCATCTGCTGTCGGGCAAGCCGGACGGCAAGCATGGGCGCATGCCGCAAGTCATCACCGGCGACGAGATGCACGAATGGGAGACCCGCGACCTCGAGGACAATCTGCGGCAGGGCACGGGCACCCGGCTTCAGCCGGTCGAGCTCTATGCCTCGACGGCCGGCCTCAAGAGCAAGGTCGTCGGCTTCGGCCTGTGGGAGGAGACGCTCGGCATCCTCGACGGCGCGATCGAGGACGGCTCGACCCTGGCCGTCGTTTTCGCCGCCGGTCCCGATGACGACTGGCAGGACGAGAAAGTTTGGGCGAAGGCCAACCCGACGATCGGGCTGACGCCGACCTGGGACTACATCCGCAAGGAAGCCGCCAAGGCGAAGGGCAATCCCCGCGCCGAGGCCGCCTTCCGGCGCTACCACCTGAACCAGTGGGTCGAGCAGACCGTCCGCTGGCTCAACCGCGAGAAATGGCTGGCCTGCGCGCCCGATCCGGATGCGTGGCGGACACGGCGCGAGGCCCTGAAGGGCCGCCGCTGCGTCGCGGCGATCGACGTCTCGGCAACGCAGGACATCACGGCGAAGGTGCAGCTCTTCGAGCCGGAGGTGGCGGGCGAGCCCTATCTGCTGCTGCCGCGCTTCTGGATTCCGCAGGGCACGCTCGAGACGCGCAAACGCCGGGACCGCGTGACGCCCTGGGCGCAGTGGATCGAGAGCGGCGCGCTGGAAACGACGCCGGGCGACGCGGTCGACCAGAACTTCGTGATGAAGGCCGTCAAGGAGGACCTGCGGGATTTCGAAGTCGAGTCAATCGGCTTCGACCCCTGGAACGCCGCGAAGCTGATTGGCGACCTCCAAACGGACGGTGTCGACCCGGAACTGCTCGTCGAGATGCGCCAGGGCATCCTGACGCTGGGCGAGCCGTCCAAGGAATTCGAGCGCCTGGTGCTGACCGGGTTGATGGATCATGGCGGGCACCCCGTGCTTGCCTGGATGGCGGGGCATGTCCAAGTGCGCTTCGACGAGAACATGAACTTCATGCCGGCCCGCAAGCGCTCGGCGGACAAGATCGACGGCATCGTCGCGTCCGTGATGGCGCTCGGCCTGACGATGGGCGAGCAGGCGGGCGGCCCGTCCGTCTACGAATCCCGCGGCGTCCTGGTGCTCTGAGCCGTGGGCTTCCTCGATCTCTTTCGCCGGTCGGCCGCTGCCGCGCCGGCGGCGCCGCGAGCCTCGGTGCAGTCGGCCGGCGGCGGAGCGCTGATCACGACGCAGGCTGAGCTCGAAACCTATTTGCTCGCCGGGCGCGAGACGGCCTCGGGCGCCAGCATCACGCCGGATTCGGCGATGCGGACGGCGGTGATCTACGGCTCTGTCCGCCTGATCACCGGCGCGATGGGCAATACGCCGCTGCAGGCGAAGCGTCGCGTCGACGACAGGACGCGCGTCGATGCGAGCGATGATCCGCTGGCGGCAATCCTTTGCCGTCCGCGCAAGGCGCGGCTGACGCCGGCCGCCTTCCGGCGCATGCTGACGGCGCATCTGATCCTGCGCGGCAATGGCTATGCGCTGATCGTGCGTTCGCGCGGGCGGGTCGTCGACCTGATCCCGCTGCATCCCGACCGTGTGACGGTCGAGCAGCGCGACGATCTGAGCCTGCGCTACACCTATGCGCGGCGCGACGGGCGGCGCTTCGAGATTCCGCAGGAGGACATGTTCCATCTGCTCGGCCTGACGCTGAACGGCTATCTCGGGGTGACGCCGATCGCCTATGCCCGCGAAGCCATCGGCATGTCGCTGACGACGGAGAAGCACGGCGCCAAGGTGTTCGCCAACGGCGCCTCGCTCGGCCTGCACTTCTCGCATCCGAACAAGATCGGCAAGGAAGCCCAGCAGCTCCTGAAGGATAGTCTGGAAGACTATCGCGGCGCCGAGAACGCGGGAAAGTCGATCGTCACCGAAGAGGGCATGACGATCTCGCCCATCGGCATGACGTCGGAGGATGCGCAGTATATCGAGACGCGCAAGTTCACGCGCACCGAGCTGGAGATGTTCCTGGGGGTGCCCGGCTTCATGCTGGGCGACACCGAGAAGTCCACGAGCTGGGGCACGGGTCTCGAACAGCAGCGCAGCGGCTTCGTGGCCTACACGCTCGAAGACTATTTCACCGCCTGGGAAGAGACGATCGATCGCGATCTGGTCGCGGATGGATCGGATGTGTTCTTCCGCTTCAACCGGGCAGCCGTGGTGCGCGGCGATCTCAAGGCCCGCTGGGAAGCGCATGTCAAGGCGCTGCAGTGGGGCGTGTCCAGCCCGAACGAAATCCGCGCGCTCGAGGACCAGAACCCGCGCGAGGGCGGCGATGTCTACTATCCGCCGCCGAATACGGCGGGCGGAACCCAGAGCGACGGCTCGGCCAGCGATCAAGGAAACGGCGATGTCCCTCCGCAAACTGCCTGAGATCAAGGCGTTCGCCCGCCCGCAGAGCTTCCAGTGGGACGCGCCGTCCGAGGTTCTCGCGAAATGGGCCGAGACGCCGAAGGCTGCGGCCGAAGAGGGCGACACCGTCGTCTCGATCCTCGACGTGATCGGCGAAGACTGGTGGAGCGGCACGGGCGTGACCGCCAAGCGCGTCTCGGCCGCGCTCCGCTCGATCGGCCCCAAGGACATCACCGTCCGCATCAATTCGCCGGGCGGCGACATGTTCGAAGGCATCGCGATCTATAACCTGTTGCGCGGGCACCAGGCGAAGGTCACGGTCGAGGTGCTCGGCTGGGCCGCGTCGGCGGCCTCGATCATCGCCATGGCAGGCGACGAAATCCGCATGGGGCTCGGCAGCTTCATGATGGTGCACAACGCCTGGGGTGTCGTCATGGGAAACCGGCACGACATGCGCGATGCCGCCGACCTGTTCGACAGCTTCGATTCGGCGCTGGCCGATATCTACGAGGCGCGCACGGGCGCCAAGCGCGCCGCGATCGTCGACATGCTCGACGCCGAGACCTTCATGTCCGCGTCCGAAGCCGTCGCCCAGGGCTTCGCGGATATCGTCGACAAGGATCTCGCGGCACCGGCCGAGGGTGGCACCGGCCAGTCCAGGGCCTCGGCGCGCGATCATCTCGACGTTCTTCTCGCCAGGCAGGGGGTTCCGCGCGCCGAGCGGCGCCGCCTGCTGCGCGAAGCCTCCGGCACGCGTGACGCTGCCGATCCCCAGGACACGCCCGGCGCTGTCCTCGACATCGCTGCCGCCCGGCAGCTTCTCGCCACCATGAAGGCCTGATCGGCCTCGATCCGGAGAACCACCATGAAACTCGCGCATCTCGCCGCGGGCCTCGCGCTCGCGGCGCTCGCCATCCTGTGCCTGCCGACCGCCGGCGCCGACATCGTTCATCACATGGTCATGGCCGGGTCCGATCCCGCCGTCATGGCCATGGGCGTGATGGGCGGTTCGTTTCGCGGCGTCTCCCTCGCCCGGGCGGATGGCGCCGACGCCAACAAGATCCTCGCCGAGCTCAAGACCACCTTCGAGCAGTTCAAGGCGGCTCATGAGGAGGAGCTGAAGGGGATCAAGAAGAACTTCGCCGACGTCGTGACGACGGAGAAGGTCGAGAAGATCAATGCCGAACTGACCGACCTGACCAAGGCGCTCGACGCGGTCAACGTCGCCATGGCGGCGATGAAGCTCGACGGCGGGGGCGGCGACGTGCCCAACGCGGACAAGAAGGCCCATGCCAGCGCCTTCGAGAAGTGGTTCCGCAAGGGCGTCGACAACGGCCTCTCCGACCTCGAGGTCAAGGCCAAGCTGACGTCGCAGTCCGATCCCGATGGCGGCTATCTCGTGCCGGAGGAGACCTCGGCAACGATCGACCGCGTGCTCGGCACGGTGTCGGTCATGCGCCAGCTCGCGACCGTGATGCCGATCGGCACCGACACCTACAAGAAGCTGGTCAGCATGGGCGGGGCCTCCGCCGGCTGGGTCGGCGAGGAGGAGTCCCGGCCCGAGACCGGCACGCCGAGCCTGCGCGAGCTCATCTTCACCGTCATGGAGATGTATGCCAATCCGGCGACCACGCAGAAGATGCTGGACGACGGTATCGTCGACATCGCCGCCTGGCTGGCCGACGAGGTGCAGATCACCTTCGCCGAAATGGAAGGCGCCGCCTTCGTTTCCGGCAACGGTGTCAAGCGCCCGCGTGGCCTGCTGACCTATCCGACCGTCGCCAACGCTTCCTATGCCTGGGGCAGCCTCGGCTTCACGGTCACAGGGGCGGCCACCGGCTTCGCATCGACCGCGCCGGGCGACGCCTTCATCGACGCGCTCTATGCGCTGAAGCAGGGCTATCGGCAGAATGCGTCCTGGCTCACCTCGGACGTCGTCATGTCCGCCATCCGCAAGTTCAAGGATGGCCAGGGCAATTATCTCTGGGCGCCGCCCTCCTCGACGGAGACGGTCGCGACCATCCTGGGCAAGCCGGTCTATACCGACGACAACATGCCTGCTCTCGGCGCCGATGCCTTCCCGGTCGCCGTCGGAGACTTCCGCCGCGGCTATCTCGTTCTCGACCGCCTCGGCATCCGCGTCCTGCGCGATCCCTACACCAACAAGCCGAACGTGAACTTCTACACCACCAAGCGCGTCGGCGGCGGTGTCGCCAACTTCGAGGCCATCAAGCTGATGAAGTGCTCGACCTGACGCCATCGGCGTCCGGTCCCGTCTGAGCGGAAGGCGGCTTCGGCCGCCTTCCGGCATGGTCATCTCCTCCCATCGTGAAAGGGCAGTCCCGTGAAGGACATCCATTCCGGCTTCAAGCGCGCCGTCCTGATCGGCGCCGCCACCCTCGCCGCCGACAACACCCCCGCCGCCGTCGATCTGCGCGGCTATGACGCCGCCGAGATCCTGCTCGACATCGGTGTCGGCGGCATCACCTTCTCCGGCACCAACAAGGTCGAGTTCAAGCTGACGCATTCCGACGACGACTCGACCTATACCGATGTCGCCACGGCGGACATGCTCGGCGTCACCGTCGCGTCCGGCGGCATCATCAAGTCGCTGGTCGCGGCCCATGCGGCGGCGGGCGCCTATCGCTTCGGCTACAAGGGCGGCAAGCGCTACCTCAAGCTGCTGGCCGACTTCTCCGGCACGCACGGCACGGGCACGCCGATCGCCGCCAGCGTGCTGCTCGGCTACGGCCACGACAGCCCGCAGGTCAACCAGGCCTGAAGCCTCCGGCCCGCCCCCGGGCGGGTCGCCCTCCCCTATCGAAACGAGAGGTCCGTGCCATGCGCGTGACGAAGAGCTTCCGCGCCTGCCGGCCCGGAGAAGTCCACCCTTCGCTGATCGAGGCCGGCAGCGAGTGCCCGCCGGAGTTCGAGGCTCTGGCCCGCATGCTGTCCTCGCTGGAGACCCCGGCCGAGCAGAAGCGTCGCGAGGCGGCGGAGCGCAAGGCCGAGGTCGCGCGCCTCGTCGAAGAGGCGGCGGCGGCGCGTCAGGCCGCGCTCGATGCGGCGCGGGCGGCCGAGGCGGCCGAGGCGCGCGCCGTCGCGGCCGAACAGGCGGCGAAGGCCGCCCAGGCCTGACCATGCGTCCCCTGCCGCCGGAGCTGGTCACGGCTCCCACTGCCCTGCCCGTCTCGCTGGCCGAGGCGAAGGCTCATCTGCGCGTCGACCATGACGAGGGCGACGCGCGGATCGAGGCCGCCATCGCGGCGGCGGTCGGGTATCTCGACGGCTATGGCGGCATTCTCGGCCGGGCTTTGATGCGCCAGGAATGGCGCGAGTATCACGGCTTCTGGCCGGCGAGCGGCGCGGTCGAGCTGCGGCTGGCGCCGGCGCTCTCCGTCAGCTCCGTCGCGGTCACCGCGGCGGATGGTAGCGAGACGGTGGTCGATCCGTCGGCCTATCGCCTGGTCGGCGCCGCTGCGGCGCCGCGCCTCATCCTCGCGCTCGACGCCGCGCTGCCGGCGCCGGCCTGCGCGCCGGATGCCATCGCCATTACCTATCGCGCCGGCTATAGCGCAGACAACGATGCAGCCGCGCAGGCAGAGGCCGTCCCGGCCGCGCTGCGCAGCGCCATCCTGCTCATGGTCGGCGATCTCTGGCGCTTCACCGACGGCGTCGCGCTCGGCGCCGTCTCGGCCGTGCCGATGTCGACGACGGTCGACCGGCTGCTTGCCCCCTATCGCAGGTTCGCGCTCTGATGCTGTCCGCCGGCCAGCGCAGCCATCGCGTCCGCTTCGAGCGGCGCGTGCCCGGTGCCGACGATGGCGCGGGCAATGTCCTCCCGGCGAGCTGGACGTCGCTGTTCCTGCGCTGGGCGGCGTTTCGTCCGCAGTTCGGCCGGGAGAAGCTCGCGGCCGGCCGTCCGGAAAGCACCATGAGCGGCACGCTGACGATCCTGTCCGACGGGCAGGCCCGCACGCTGACGGCGGCCGATCGCGTCGTCTTCGTGACCGGCCCCTATCGCGACAGGGAATGCCAGATCCGCTCGATCCTGCCGACGCCGGACGCGCGCGAGATCGAGATGGTGGTCGAGGCGGGCGTGGCGACGTGATCGCTCCTCCTGTCCTCTGATGCCGCGCGTCACCTTCGCCCGCGATTTCGACTGCTGGTGCCGGCCGGGCGTCTACATCGCCTATCGCGCCGGGCAGCGCCTTCTCGTCCCGACATCCCATGCCCGCCGCGCGCGGGCCGCCGGAGTTCTCGCCGATGCCGAGCCCGAAAACCGCCGCGAGCCTGGCGCGTCTGCGCCGTCGCCTGGGGCGGATTCCGCTGGAGGTGCGCGCGGCGGCGGCGGCGCAGGCGCTGGTCGAGGCGAACAATCTGGCGCTCGGCATCCGTCACGCCGCCCCCAGGGATGACGGCACGCTTGCGGCGAGCGTCCGCATCGAGCAGGGCCGGGCGGGCGACCGTTTCTATGTAAAGGCCGGCGGCCCGACGACGACGCGGCCGGTGCGCGAGGGCGCGAGCGCGACCTATGACTATGCGCTGGGCCAGGAGTTCGGCACGGCCAAGATGCCGGCCAATCCGTTCTTCTACCCGATCTATCGGTACCGGCGGCGGGCAATCCGCGAGAGCATCAGCCGGGCGGCGCTGAACGCGGCGCGGCGCTTCAACGAGCAGGGCCAGGAATGAGCGGCGATCCCGCGCTCGCCTTGCAGCGGGCCGTCAATCTGCGCCTGCGGGCCGCAGTGCCGGCTGTGTCGAACCGCGTCTTTGACGAGGTGCCGCAGGACGTCGCCTTTCCTCACATCGCGATCGGCGATTTCCAGACGGTCGACGACGGGGCGCAGTGCCATGACGGGCTGGAGGTCTTCGCGACGCTCCATGTCTGGTCGCGGGCGGTCGGACAGGTCGAGAGCAAGACGATCGCAGGGGCCGTTCGCGCCGCCCTGCACGAGGCCGAGCTCGATCTCGGAACCGACTGGCAGTTCCTCGAGATCGCGCATCAGGACACGCGCCATCTCAAGGATCCCGACGGGCGCACCGCGCATGCCGTCGTCACCTTCCGCGCGCTGATCGCCGCGGCCTGACACCCCACGCAACGGAGGCCACCATGGCACAGCCGACCGTCCTTTCCTTCGGAAAGGGTCTTCTCTTCCTGGGCGACGCCGCCGATCCGGAGGTCTTCGCCAAGATCTGCGGCTTCAACTCGATCCGCCTCCAGCTGGAGAAGGATACCAACGACGTCACCATTCCGGACTGCGACGATCCGGACGCGCCGGCCTGGCGCGCCACGGACGTGCTCAACCTGTCCTGGTCGGTCGAGTGCGAGGGCATCATGGCCAAGGAGGCCGAGCCGCTGCTCTGGGCCGCGATGAACCGGGCCGAGGCGACCAGCCTGCGCCTGCGCCTCGTCGGCTTCGCCACCGGTTCCGGCACGCCGGACCTGCAGTTTTCCGGCAAGGCCCATATCACCGCCTCGATCAGCGGCGAGCGCGGCAACAAGTTCCAGATCAGCATGACGGGCACCGGCGACGGCGCCCTGACGCGCGCGGCCGTGGCGGCGCTGACGCCATGAGCCTCTGCCGCATCGATCTGGAATGGGCGGACGGGACCTATCCGTTCTGCCTGCCGCTGGCGCAGCTCGAGGAGCTGCAGACGCTGTGCGACGCGGGGCCGATGGTCATTCTGGAACGTCTGCGTCATGGCGCATGGACGTCGAAGGAAGTCTATCATCCAATCCGGCTCGGCCTGATCGGCGGAGGCATGCCGCCTGACGCCGCGCTCCGCAAGACGCGCCTCTATGTGCTGGAACGGCCATGGGCGGAGAACGTCCAGACTGCGATGGCTGTGGTGGCGGCGGTGCTGTTCGGCAAGCCGGAGGAGACCGTGGGAAAATCTCGGGCGGCGGGGAGAAAGCGAGCGCGCCGCGCCGCCCGAACGGAAAGCTCGACTTCCGCGAGTTCTACGGACTCGGGTGCGTAATGGGCTTCACGCCGCAGCAGGTCGGCGCGATGTCCTTCTGGCAATTCATGGCCTGTGCCGACGGCTGGGCCCGTGCGAACGATCCCAAGGCGGCGAAGCGTTCGAACGACGACGATTTCAGCGAGGTCGAGGCCCTGCTCGAAGCCGCGCCGGAGACGATGCATTAGGGCTTTGGTGGCTGGCGCTTGCTATCGTCGATTGCCTTTTGAAGTGCGTCTCGATCGGCATGGCTCGGCAAGCGTCCGCCCTGCGATGCGGTTGTTGCCGCATTAAGATCGGCCAGGAACGCTTCGACGTTCACCCGGCAGCGTATCTCGTCGGCGGCCTGCGTCTTGATCGCGTCCGGCAGCAATGCGGTTCCAGCCCCCGCTGCGAAGGCAACTGCCGCGATCCACGATCCCTTGTTCATCTTCATCCTCCCGAGGTAGCCGATGGCTCAGTCTGATCTCGTCGTTTCGGTCGGCGCCAATATTGCCGCGCTGGAACGCCAGATGAAAGCCGCCGCTCAGTCGAGCGAAAAGGCGGCGGCCGATATCGAGGCGCGGTTCAACAAGATGAACCCGTCCTTTTCGACGCAGGCACTGACCGGAGCGCTGAAGGGCTTCGCCGCAGCCTTCACGCTCGACAAGATCATTCGGGGCCTCGCCGATGCGAACGCGGAGCTCGTCCGGATCGGCGAGACCGCCAAGCGCGTGGGCCTCGATCTGCAGCGTTTTCAGGAATTGCAGTTCGCGGGCGCGACGAACGGTATCAGCAACAAGCAGTTCGGCACGGGTATCGAGGGGCTCGCCGAAAAGCTGAATGAGGCGCGCCAGGCGGAGAACGGCCTGTCGAAGCTGCTCGACGACAACAATGTCAAGTACAAGGATCGTCGCGGAGAGGTGATCGGGGTCAACGAGGCGCTCGGCCAGGTCGCCAATCTCGTGCGCAATGCCGCGACCGAGTTCGACAAGATCAAGATCGCCGAGGCCGCCGGCCTGACGCGCGACTGGGTTCCCCTGCTGGAGCAGGGGGCGGATGCGATCAACCGTCAGGCCGCTGCGGCGAAGAACGCGGGCGCGGTGATCGATGCCGACGTGATCCAGAAGGCGAAGGACTTCGAGCGCGACTGGGCGGTGGCCGTCGAGCGCTGGTCTGCGCTCATCAAAAGCAATGCCGGTGCGCTGATCGGGGTGATCGACACGCTCATCGCCAAGGCTGCGTCGCTCTACGGCATGGTCGCCAATTCCGATGTTGCTGCGCGGCTCGAAAACTATTCGCGCCGGACCCTGGCCGAGGAGGACATCCGCAACAATGGTCGCGGTCTGGCCGGCGCGAGCCGTCAGACCCTGGAATATGTCAAGCAGGCCTTCGGCGATGCGGCTGATCCGGTCGTCGACCAGCGCCTTGCCCAGCTGAAGGAGATGGATCGCGAGAACAAGCGTGCTGCCGGGTTCGGAAACATTCGATCTCCCCAGAAGCCGGCGGGGCCGAAGACCGATACATCGTCGCTGTTCGAGAAAGGCGGCGGTGGCGGGAAGTCCGAGGAAGAGCAGGCGCAGGCGCGGCTGGAGCGCTATATCGAGACGCTGATGCGCCAGAACTCGGTCCTAGACGCCGAGATCGCGACGTTCGGCCGCTCCAATGCCGAGAAGCGCGCCGCCGTCGAGCTGGCGAAGGCGCAGGTCGACCTCAACAAGCTCGACGAGACAGAGCGCGCCAAGATCGTCGCCAGCCTGACGCGCGAGATCGAGCTGTCGGAAAAGAAGCGCACGCAGCTCGAAAGCATGAAGACGGCCCAGAAGGGCCTGCAGGATGCGCAGCGTTATTTCGGCGATGCCGCGGTCGACGCGCTGGAGGATCTGATCGTCAACGGCGCCAAGGCCGAGGATGTGGTCAAGCGCCTGGCGGCCTCGCTCGCCAAGGCGGCCCTGCAGGCGGCGCTGATGGGCTCCGGCCCGCTCGCCGGGCTCTTCGGCACGGGCGGCAGCAATGGCGGCATCGGCGGCCTGTTCGGGCTGGTCTTCGGCGGCGTCAAGGCGGCGGGCGGCGGCTTCATCTCGGGGCGCGGCTCGGCGACCTCCGATTCCATTCCCGCGCGGCTGTCGAACGGCGAATTCGTCGTCAACGCCGCCTCGACCCGCCGGCATCGCGACCTGCTCGAGGCGATCAATGCCGGGCGCGTACCCGGTTTCGCCGCCGGCGGGCTGGTCGGCCGCCTGCCGGCGATCGCGCCGCGCACCGGCGGCGGGGCCGGCCTCGTCGTCAACGTCACGAACAACAGCCCGGCGCAAGTCGAGACCAGGCCGCGGCGCGATGGCGGCGTCGACCTGATCATCGCGCAGGTCGAGGGCACGCTGGGCGAGCGGGTGCTGCGCGGACAGGGCTCGCTCGTGCAGGCCTTCGGAGCCCGCCAGTCGAACCGGCAGCTGCGGGGCTGATCGCCATGTCCGTTCCCGTCTGGCCGAGCCTTGTCCCGGCCCGGCCCGTCGTCAGCGGCGTTTCGGCCGGCGCGACGCATGGCGCCCCGATCGAAAGCCAGACCGAGGGCGGGCCACCGATCATGCGCCCGCGCCCGGGGCCGCGCTCGACCGAGCTGCCCTTCCGCTCCGTCCTGCTGACGCGGGCGCAATGGGCCGCCTTCGAGCAGTTCGCGCGGGTCGACCTGCGCGGCGGCTCGCTCGTCTTCGAGATGCCGGTGTTCCGGCCCGATGCCGGGATGGTCGCGCGCAAATGCCAGATCAAGGGCGGGCAGTGGGAGACCGACTATTCGGCCGCCTCGCGCTTCCGCGTCTCCTTCACCCTTGTCGTCTGGAACTACTGACGCATGACGCTCACGCCTGCGCTCGAGGAGGCCTATGCCGCCGTCGATCTGACCGGCGAGCAGCTCTATACGCTGGAGATCGACCACCCGACGCTGGCCGAGCCGCTGCGCTTCGTCCAGGGCACGCGGGTGAAGGACGTTCATGAGACGGTGGCGCTGCCGGTTCCGGGCGACCCGGCGGCTTTGTTCACGGTCGTGGCGTTCGATTTCCAGCGCCCGGGCCAGGGCGAGGGCGGCGCGACGAAGGCGAAGATCCGGGTCGACAACGTTTCGCGCCAATTGCAGGACGCGCTGCGGGCGGCCATTGCCTCCGACCAGCCCTTTTCCGTCACCTACCGGGTCTATTCGACGCTGGACCTGAACCATCCCGACACCTGGGACGGGCTGCGCATGGGCTCGGTTTCGGTCGGGGCGATCTCGTCCTCGGGCGATCTCTATTACGAGGAGATCGAGCTCAAGGCCTTTCCGGGCCGGACATACGATCTCGACAGCTATCCGGCGCTCTACGGGCAGTGAGACGATGGTGATCGAAGCCATGAGCGCGGAGGCGTTTCTCGCCGGCGTGATGAACCGCGCCTATGAGCCGGCGGGCCTCCATTGCTGGGAGCTGGTGCGCCGGTGCCAGCGCCAGGTTTTCGGCCGCGAATTGCCGCCCGTGCTGGTCGCGCCGGAGCGCAGGCGCGAGCTCTTCGGCCTGATGGCGCTGCGCCATTCTCATGGCGGCTGGCGCGAGGTCGAGGGGCCGGCCCATGGCGCGGTCGTCTTCCTTTCGCGCAACGGCCACGACCCGGCGCGGGCCGCCTGCCATGCCGGCGTCTACCTCGCGCTGGACGGCGGCGGCGTGCTGCACACCGACGCCCCGCATGGCGTCGTCTTCGATTCGCTCCCCGCGCTCACCGCCCGCAACTGGGCCGAGCCATCCTTCTACCTGCCGGTCTGATGTCCACGATCCTGTTCCAGCGCGCCGACGGCAAGCCGGCGGGCGAAGCCGTGACGCTTCCGCGCGGCCGGCGCCGGCTGTCGGCGCTGATGCGCGCCCATGCCGACCGCTCGCGTCCGCATATCGTCTCGGTGCATCGCCGCCAGGGCACGGCGCGGGCCGAGCCGCTCGGCGTCACCGACATGTCGGTCAGGCTGCGCCGGCACTGGTCGCGCACGCTGGTCGGCCCGCGCGACACCGTCATCGTCACCTATCTGCCCGCGGGCGGCGGCGGCGCCTCCGCCTCGGGGTCGAGCGGCGCGGGCAAGGGCGCCTCGATCGGCCTGGTGGTGGCGGCGGTCGCGCTCGCGGCCATCGCGCCTTATGCCACCCCCTTCATCGCCGCCGGCCTCGGCGTCTCCGCCTCGGTGGCGGGCACGATCTGGGCCGCCGGCTCGGCCCTGGCGCTCGCCGGTGGCGGCTATCTGCTGTCGCGGGCGACGCAGGCCAAGGCGAACAAGGCGACGGAGGACAGGCCGGTCTACGGCGTCGGCGGTGGCGGCAACCTGCCGCGCTCGGGCGACCGCATCCCGGTCATCTATGGCCGCTGCTGGACCTCGCCCGATCTCTCGCAACCGGATTACTCGATCTACGAGGGTGACGACCAGGTGCTCTACAAGCGCCTGACGATCGGCTGCGGACGCTATGCGCTGAAGTCGGTCCGCGTCTCCGGCGTCACCATGTGGACCGCCGAAGGCGGATTGACGCCGCCCTTCGCCGGCGCCGCCGATCCGCAGCTCATCCAGCCCGGCGGCACGTCGAGCCTGGTGCCGGGCTCGGTCGCCAGCGTCGCGGCCGTCGGCAGCAACGAACTGCCGCGCGCCACGGCCTTCCCGAACTGGGCCGGGCCGTTCGATTTCGGGCCGGGCGCGGCGGCGCAGACGCGCATCCAGATCGACTTCACCCTGCCGCAGGGCTGCTACGCGGTGCCGGATGGCGGCAAGTTCGAGGGCAAGCAATATGCCGCGCTCTGGGGCATCCTCGTCGAATACGCCCCCTGCGACGACGATGGCGAGCCGACCGGCTCCTGGTCGACGCTGCTGAACGAGACCGGCGAGGTGCTGTCGACGCGGGCGATGCGCTTCACCCGCTTCGTCGACATCGCGTCCGGCCGCTACACCTTCCGCGCCCGCAATGTCGGCGCGGCGGAGGAGATCGCCCATTCCTCGGGCCTGTTCAACGCCAAGATCACCAACACGGTGATCTGGGAGGGGCTGCGCTCGCATATCCCGCAGACCGCGACGCGCCCCGGCATCACCGAGCTGGCGCTGAAGATCCGCTCCGGCAAGGCGCTCGGCGTCACCTCCTATGGCGATGTCGAGGTCGAGGTGCAGCGCATCCTGCCGGTCTGGTACGGGGCGGGCCCGGGTTGGATCGAGGAAGAGACCAGCAAGAGCGTCTGGGCGGCGGCCGACATCCTGCGCGACAGCAGCCATGGCGCCGGCATCGGCGACGGCGCGATCGACCTCGCCCGGCTGAAGCACTATGCCGAGACGCTGACCGAGTATGACGAGTTCAACGGCGTGATCCGCGGCCCCGTCTCGGTCCATGAGGCGCTGACCACGGTGCTCGGCACGATGCGCGCCTCGCCGCTGCGGCTCGGCAGCACCTGGACGATCGTGCGCGACGAGCCGCGCGCGGTGCGCAAGCACGTCATCACCCGTCGCCAGATCCTGCGGGATTCGACCGGCCAGGTGTTCAACCTCGATCTCTCCGACGGCTCGGCCGACGTCATCGTCGAATGGTATGCCGAGGGCGATCCCAAGCGGCTGCGCAGCCACCGCGTCACCATCGGCACGCAGACCAGCGTGCCCCGCCGCATGCAGGCCACGGGCGCGACCTCGGCCGCGCATGCGATCCATCTCGCGACCTGGGCGGCGGCGACCGCCTATTACCGGCGCGAGCGGCGCAGCCTGTCGCTCGAACTCGCCGGCCGCCTCGTCCTGCCGAACGACCTCGCTTTGATCGACGCCTGGTATTTCGACAGGATCGAGACCGCCGGCATCGCGGCCGAGCGCATCGACCGGGACGCCGGCGTCTTCGCTTTCACGCTCGACAGCGAGATCGCGATCGCGGAAGGCAGCTACGGCCTGCTGCGGGCCCGCGACGGGCGCGAATGGGGGCCGGTGGCGCTGACGCAGTCCGGCGGCGTCGTCCAGTTCGACGCGGACGACGTGGCGCTCGCCGAGACGCAGAGCGGGCTCGACCTCGAGGAGGTGCTCGCGACCGCGATGCAGGCCATGACGACGCTGGTCGTCGGCACGCTGGAGGAGGTGCAGGGCGCCTGGCTCGTCCGCTCGGTCCAGTTCAACGGCGACGACGCGCAGATCGAGGCGGTGTTCGACGCGCCGCAGGTCTGGAGCGCGCTGGCCGAGCCGATCGTCGTGCCGCCGCCGCCGCCCTCTTCCGGACTGGAAAACGCCGCGACCATCGCCGTGCCCTGGATCGCGGCCAAGCCGGTGCAGCGCAACGGCGCGATGTTCATGGACTGGACGCTGGGGCGCTCGCGCGATGCCGGCGCGACCTATGTCGTGCTGGTTTCCTATGACGGCTGGACCACCTCGGAGGAAGCCTATCGGGGCCCGGCGATCGACGGGACCTATCCGCTGCGCGAAGTCGACACCACCGTCTATGTGCGGGCCTATGCGCTCTCGGAAAGCGGGGTGCGCGGCGCCTTCGTCTCGACGCAGTTCTCGGCCGTGCCGGCGATCATCGACCTCGGCAACGCGGCGCCGGGCACCCTGCCCTACCGCGCCTTCCTCGACGGCATGGAGCCGGTCGCGCTTGTCGCCGAACTGCCCGACCTCTCCGGCTATCAGGGCCCGCAATTCGCGGTGCGGGTCTCCGACCGGACCATGCACAAGGTCTCCGACGACGGCCTGTCCTGGGAGCCGATCGCGGCGCAGGACTATGTCGCGGGCTCGATCGTCGCCGGCTCGCTCGCCGTCGGCGCGGTCGATGCCACCGCGATCGACGTCGAGAACCTCTCGGCGATCAGCGCGCAGCTCGGCGACATCCTGGGCGGCTCGCTCAACATCAACAACCGCTTCATGGTGGCGGCCGACGGCACGGTGACGCTGCTCTCGGCCGCGACCGGCGCGCGGCTGGTGATCTCGAATTCGCTGATCGAGGTCTTCGATGGCGCCGGCACGCGGCGCGTGCGGATGGGGGTCTGGCCCTGATGGCCGCCGGACTACAGGTGTTCGATGCATCGGGCGGCCTGAGAACCGATCTCGGCGACCGCGTCCTGCGCTTCCTCGGCACCATCGTGGTCGGGCCGGGCCCGGCCTCCGGCGTCGTGATCAATGACGGCTTCCTCACCGGGACGCCGTTCTGGTTTTCCTCGATGCATGCGAACAACCCGTCGAGCTTCTGGCCCGGCGAGGGGCTGCTCGCCGCTGACGTCTCCTTCTCGGGCAACGTCATGAGCTGGAGCCTGCCGAGCGGGCGGCCGACGACGCGCATCCAGTACGGGGTGTGGTGATGCCGGCCGGGCTGACGATCTACAACGATTCCGGCACGGTGCAGATCGACGAGAGCTGGCGCAACTACGGTTTCAAGCAGCGCATCCCGGCCTCGATCTCGGTCAACGTGCCGGGGTCGGTGCCCGCCGGCTATAACGGCCAGCCCTACAGCATGACCGTGTCCGGCGAGGATGTGCTGATCGCCTGCCGGGCCGAGACGCTGCTGCCGGTGCTGATGCACACTTATGCAGACGGCGGAAGCTGGACCTATAACTGGCTGTTCATGCCGCCCTTCATCGGCGCGACCTATTCCGAGACGGTCGAGTTCTACGTGTTCGACCTGCTGCCGATGGGCGGCTTCTCAAATGTCGGACTCGAGGTCTTCAACGCGGCGGGCCAGCGGGTTTTCCACTCCGACGCGGACATGATGAAGGTGCGCGGCATTCAGGGCTGCGACACCGGCTTCAGCGGCGTCGGCGGGCGCTCCTATGTGCCGCTGATTGCGCGCAACCCGATCTATGGCGTGAACATGGGCTTCCCGACCGGAAACCGGCTCTGGTCGCACTGCCTGCGCGTCTCCGGATCGAGCATCGTCACGGAGACGCGGCAGCTCGGCTCCTTCGGCGCGCTCGGGGCCTACAGCAATGCCGGCGCCTATGCGGCGATCGACGTGACCGGCCTTTCCTGAACCCACGGACAAGCAAGCGATGACGAACACGATCGCGGTCTTCCAGATCTCGACGGACGAGGATCTGCGCTTCCAGATCGACT
>QFQY01000031.1 GCA_003248805.1 Chelatococcus sp.
CGATCCAGCAGCTCGACAAGGTCACCCAGCAGAACGCCGCCGCCTCCGAGGAGGTCTCCGCCACCTCCGAGGAGCTCGCCGCCCAGGCCGAGCAACTGCAGAGCACCATCGCCTTCTTCCGGCTCGGCAACGAGGGCGGGGCCGCCGTGGCGCAGCCCTCCGTCGATCGCGCGGTAAAGCAGCTGCGTGGCAAGGCCTCCGCGATGGCCAGCGCCGCGCAGCCGAGAAAGGCCGCTCCCTCATCGACGAAGAAGGTCTCCAATGGAGGCTTCGCCTTCGATCTCGACGGCGGCGAGGACAACGAGGACCGGGCCTTCATCCGCTCCTGACCCTTCGCCCGGCATCGCCTCGGGCGACGCCGGGCTTCCCCACCGCATATCGACAGACCGCATTCTCCTGTCCGGAGGCCGCAATGGCTGAAAACGCCCAGTACCTGACACTCGGGATCGACGAGGAGATCTTCGGGATCGACATCGCAAATGTCCGGGAAATCCTCGACATGCGTCCGGTCTCGAAACTGCCGCACGCCCCCGAATTCCTTCTCGGCATGATCGACGTCCGCGGGACCGGCTTCCCGATCGTCGACCTGCGCACCAAGCTCGGCCTGCCCCGCGTGGCGCCGACGGAGGCGACCCGCATCATCATCCTCGACGTGCCGGTGAAGGGCCGTATCCTCGGGGTCGGCTTCGTCGCGGACCGCGTCTTCGAGGTGACGAGCCTCGATGCGGGCCAGACGGAGTCGCCGCCGGACGTGGGCGGCCGCTGGCAGTCCCGCTACATCGCCGGCATCGGCCGCAAGAGCGAGGCGTTCGTCGTCGTGCTCGATCTCGCCCGGCTGATGGAGAGCGATGAACTACCGCTGCCGAGCCTGGCGAGCGACGCGGCATGAGCGCGAGCCCAGCGACTGCCAAGACTTCGACGCCCCTGTTGGAAGATCATCTCGACGAGAAGCACTTCGCGGCCATCGCCAGCCTCGTCGAGCGCAGGGCGGGGATCAAGCTGCCGACGACCAAGCGGACCATGGTCGAGGGGCGTTTGCGCAAGCGCGTGCGCTGCCTCGGTCTGTCCGGCCTCAAGGCCTATGGGCGGCATCTCTTCGACGAACAGGGACTGGAGAGCGAACTCGTCCACCTGATCGACTGCGTCACCACGAACAAGACGGATTTCTTCCGCGAGCCGAGCCACTTCACCTTTCTGCGCGACGTAGCCGTGCCGGAACTGGTGCGCCAGCGCGGCGCGCGCCCGACGAATCTGAAGATCTGGAGCGCCGCCTGCTCCACCGGCGCCGAGGCCTACACCATCGCCATGGTGATGCAGGACCTCTTGGCCGGCTCCCGCACGGCGGCGCAGAAGGAGATTCGCTTCTCCATCCTCGGCACCGACATCTCCACCGAGGTCCTGCGCGTGGCGCGCACGGCGGTCTATCCGTCCGCATTCGTCGAGCCGGTGCCGGCGCCGATGCAGCAGCGCTACCTCATGCGCTCGCGCGATGCCTCGCAGGACCTGGTGCGGATCGTGCCCGAGCTGCGGCGCCGGGCGCGCTTCGAGCATCTGAACCTGATGGACGAGGCCTATCCCTTCGACCGGGACGTCGACGTCATCTTCTGCCGCAACGTGCTGATCTATTTCGATCGGCCGACCCAGCTCGCCGTGATCGCTCGCCTCGCCTCGCATCTGCGCCCCGGCGGCTACCTGCTGCTCGGCCATTCCGAATCGATGGCCGGCAGCGGCATCCCCAGCCTGCGCTCGGTGGGCCCGACGATCTATCAGGCGGAAACGAGCAGCCTCAGGAGGCCTTCGCCATGAACCGCCCCCCCATCCGCGTTCTCATCGTCGACGATTCGGCGTCCGTCAGGCAGGTCCTGAGCTCGATCCTGACCGAGTCGCCGGGCATCGAGGTCATGGGAACGGCCGCCGACGCCTTCGCGGCGGCCCGGCGCCTGCAGAACGAGCTGCCCGACGTCATAATCCTCGACATCGAGATGCCGGGGATGGACGGGCTGACCTTCCTGCGCAAGATCATGGCGCAGCGCCCCATTCCGGTGATCATCTGCTCGACCCTGACCGAGGCCGGCTCGCGGACGCTGTTCGACGCCATGGAGGCCGGCGCGGTCGAGGTGCTGCCCAAGCCCCGCATCGACACGCGCAACGCCCTGATGGAAACGGCCGACCGCCTGCGCCACGCCGTCCGCGCGGCGGCCCAGGCCAAGCTGCGGCCGCGCGAGACGCGCGCCTCCATGCAGGTCGAGAAGAAGCTCACGGCCGACGTCATCATGCCGCCGCCGGTGCTCGGGCGCGTCAGGCACAAGACCGAGCGCATCGTCTGCATCGGCATCTCGACGGGTGGCACGGAGACGCTGCGCGAGGTGCTGGAAGCGATGCCGGCGCACTGCCCCGGCATCGCGATCGTCCAGCATATGCCGGAGAAGTTCACGGCCGCGTTCGCGCGCCGGCTGAACGGCATCTGCGCCATGGAGATCAAGGAGGCGGAGGACGGCGACGAGGTCACGACCGGCCGCGTCCTGATCGCGCCCGGCAACCGCCACATGCTGCTGCAGCGGGCCGGCCAGCAATACCGCGTCGCGATCAAGGACGGACCGCACGTCTCGCGCCATCGCCCGTCGGTCGACGTGCTGTTCCGCTCGGCCGCGCAATACGCCGGCAGCAACGCCCTGGGCATCATCATGACCGGCATGGGCGACGACGGAGCCCGCGGCCTCCTCGAAATGCGCAAGGCCGGAGCCCGTACGCTGGCGCAGGACGAGGAGAGCAGCGTCGTCTTCGGCATGCCGAAGGAGGCGATCGAGCTCGGCGCGGCGGAACGGATCGTCAAGCTCTCTCGTGTAGCTCAGGAGATCATGGCCTGGCCGCAGGCCGGCGGCGCCGACCAGTCGGGCGCGGCTTGAACGAAGTGGCAGCGGGTGGGAGCGTGATGAGTGGAGCTGCGACATTCCAGACGAGGCTGATCGCCTCGCTCGACGGGCATGCCCGCGAGATCGATACGACCTTCGCCACGGCCGGCCGGCATCTCGGCGAAGGGCTGGGCCTGTTCGAGGCGCTGAAGGAGCGGCTCGCAGCGCTCTCCGGCGAACTCTCGGGCAGCGAGATCGGGGAGGCGGGCGCGACATTGTCCCGGCTCGCCGAGGAGTTGCGCCCCCTGAAGGAGGCGCTCGCCGGGGAAACGCATTCGCTCCAGGAGATCGCGAGCCACAGCACCACAGCCGGACAGGCGCTCGAACGGCTGCTCGAGCATATGCGGCTGATCACGATCCTGGCCCGGAGCGCCCGGATCGAATCCGTGTCCGTTCAGGGCGTGGGGCGCGACTTCGGCGATTTCGCCAACGAGATCGTCACGCTGACCAGCCAGGCCCAGCGCACCATCGAGTCCTGCGCCCGCGACCATCACCATCTGAGCGCACTCCTGACATCCGCCCTCGCCGCGCAGCGCGACTTCGAGAGCCGCTACGGCACCGCCCTCTGGGCGTTGGCCGACAAGCTCGGCCTCACGCTCGCGGAGGTCGACGATCGCCAGCGGCGCAGCCTTTCCCTCGCCAGCGAAGCGGCCCAGCATTCCGGCAAGATCGCCGCCGCCGCCGGTGGCGCGATCATCGCGCTGCAATCGGGCGACAGCATCCGCCAGCGTCTCGAACATGCGATCGCCGGCCTCCGGCTGGGCGAGACGATGGACGATCATGCCCCCGGCACCGGCCTGGCGGAGGCCGCCCCTTATGCCCGCCAGGTGCTGCACCGGCTGGAGGCGGCGCAGCTGGAGGCGAGCGCCGAGGCTCTCGGAGAGGACGCCGAGGCGATCGAGCGCACGCTCGCGATGCTGCAGGACGACACGCTCTCGCTGATCGGCATGGTGCGCTCGCTCTACAGCGGCGACGGCGACGATGCGGGTTCCTTCCTGGCGGAACTCGAGAGCGACCTGGCCCGCGCCTCCGACCTGCTCGGCAAATGCGACAGTGCGCGCGCGGGCATCGACCGGGTCGCCCAGGCCCTGACCGGCCTGCTCGACACCTGTCAGGACACCGTGGAGGCGCTGGCCGCCACCGTCTCGAACATCGTGCTGATCGGCATGAACGCCGGCCTGCGCGCCGCGCGCATCGGCACCGGCGGGCGCAGTCTCGTGGTGATCGCACAGGAGCTCAAATTCGCCGCCGACCTCGTCGCCGAGGATGCTCGGCGGCTGACGCCCACCTTCGAACGGATGCAGGAGGCGTCCGCCGGGCTCAAGCGCGAGGATCGCTTCGACGCCGCCCATTTCGCCGCGCTCGACCAGGCCATGACCGCCGCGCTCGGCGTGATGCGCGAGACCGCCGCGCGGCTCGGCACCGAACTGCAGAGGCTGCTGCGCGAAGGCGGGGCGTTCTGCTCCGTCGTCGGCCAGGCCCGGCTCGGCTTCTCGAATGCCGGCGCGATGAGCGACTCCATTGCATCGGCTGCCCATGAGCTGACGCGGCCGCTCGGCGCTGCCGCGGCGCCCGATACGGCGACGGCCGGGCAGGTCGCGGATTGGCTGAAGCGGGAAATCTGGCCGCGCTACACCATGTCGGCGGAACGCAGCATCCATCTCGCCATTGTCGAGAGCTGCTGCGGAGGCGGCGCTGCCGCCGTGGCGACCCCCGAGCCGGAAGCGGCGGACGCGCTCGACGACATCCTGTTCTGAACCGCCGCGCTCCCGCGAGGGGGCGCGGCGTCGCCACTCCCGTTCGACACGGCAGCCCGGAACCGTTGCCGATCACGGTCGCGGTCCGGCGACCGGCGGGCGCGGCCGCCGGCATGCCGCGCCGTCGGCTCAGGCTTCCTTGAAGCCGTAGTCGGGAATGCCCTGCTCGTTGCCGTAATATTTGTAGGGCAGGAACTTGCCCGACATTCCGATCTTGACGCGGTCACCCTTCGGATTGGGCTCGCGCTCGAACTCGATGTTGAAGTCGATCGCCGACATGATGCCGTCGCCGAACTCCTCCTCGATCAGCGCCTTCCAGGCCGGGCCGTTGACCATCACCATCTCGTAGAAGCGGTAGATCAGGGGGTCGGTCGGCGGCATCGGCGTCCCGGTGCCGCGATAGGGCACCTCGTTGAGCATCCGCTTCTCGTTCTCGGAAAGGCCGAACAGGGCGGCGGCCTTCTCGGCCAGCGGCTTGACCAGCTTCATCTGGCCGAGCAGTGCGCCGATGACCAGAACCTCGGACATCCCACCGATCTCCTCGGTGATGTATTTCCAGGTCCACCCCTTCTCGCGCTTGATGTCGAGGATCTTCTCGGTGAGCTCTTCGCGCTTCATGGCATGTTCTCCTTGGCAGCCGTGTTTCGATCGAACGGTCAGGCGACCTTGCGTCCGGCCTCGGGACCGGAGCCCCCGGAGGGGCGCACCACCGGCGGACGGCGCCGGTCGTAGCCCTCCGGAATCGCGTCCTTGAACGACTTCGAACGGGTGACGAGGAAGTCGATCAGGTGGTTGCGGATCGCGTAGTAGTCGGGATGGTGATGCACCTCGGCGCGCTTGCGCTCGCGCGGCAGCGGGTTCTCGACGATCTCGGCGATCATCGCCTGCGGGCCGTTGGTCATCAGCACGATGCGGTCGGCGAGATAGATCGCCTCGTCGACGTCATGGGTGATCATGAAGGCGGTCTGGCCGGTCTCCAGGCAGATGCGGCGCACCTCGTCCTGCAGCGTCCCGCGCGTCAGCGCGTCCAGCGCCGAGAACGGCTCGTCCATCAGCATCATCTTGGGCTCGATCGAGAGCGCCCGCGCGATGCCGACGCGCTGCTTCATGCCGCCGGACAGCTCGGAAGGCTTCTTCAGCTCCGAGCCCTTGAGCCCGACCTTCTCGATGAAGGCCATGGCGTGGGCGTTGACCTTGTCGCGGCTCCAGTCCCTGTGCCGCGCCTTCACCGCATAGGCGACATTGCCGAGCACGGTGCGCCAGGGCAGCAGGGAATGCCCCTGGAAGATCACGGCGCGGTCGAGCGAGGGGCCCGCGATGGCCTTGCCGTCGACGATCGCCGCGCCCTCGTCGGGTGCGTCGAGACCGTTGAGGATGTTGAGCACCGTCGTCTTGCCGCAGCCGGAATGGCCGATGATGCAGGCGAACTCGCCCTTCCGCATCGAGAACCACAGATCCTCGAACACGGTCGTCATGCCGCCGCCCGCTTGTCGGTAGCGCCGGGCGATGCCTTCGATGGAGATGAATTTCGGATCGCCGGTGGGGTCCTGCACGCAGCGCTCCTCAATCCGGATAGGTGACGGCGCGCTGCAGCCGCGCGAGCGTCTGGTCGAGCAGCATCCCCATCACGCCAATGACGAGGATCGCCACGATCACATTGGTGATCGAGAGGTTGTTCCACTCGTTCCAGACGAAATAGCCGATGCCGGTGCCGCCCACGAGCATCTCGGCCGCGACGATGACGAGCCAGGCGATGCCGATCGAGATGCGCATGCCGGTCAGGATCGTCGGAGCCGCCGCCGGCAGGATCACGGTGAAGGCACGCTTCACCGGCCCGACCTCGAGCGTGCGGGCGACGTTGAGCCATTCCTTACGGACCGCCGAGACGCCGAAGGCGGTGTTGAGCAGCATCGGCCAGACCGAGCAGATGAAGATCACGAAGATCGCCGAGATGCTCGAATCCTTGATCGTGTAGAGAGCGAGCGGCATCCACGCCAGCGGCGAGATCGGCTTCAGGACCTGGATGAACGGGTCGAGCGCCTTCGAGAGCAGCGCCGACATGCCGATCAGGAAGCCGAGCGGCACCGCCACCAAGACCGCGAGCCCATAGCCGAGCAGGACGCGGCCCAACGAATAGGCGAGCTGGATGCCGAGCCCCTTGTCGTTCGGCCCCTTGTCGTAGAACGGATCCTTGAGATGGCCCCAGATCGTCTTCGCGACGTCGAGCGGGCCGGGCATGGCGGATTTGCCCTGCGTGACCTGCTGGCCCATCAGCTTGGCGTATTCGGGATCGATATTGGCCGCCGGCCCCGCGCCGCCGGACTGGGTGGCGACATGCCAGGCCGTGAGGAACACGGCCAGGATCGCCAGCGAGAGCACCGCCGCGCGCAGGTTGAGGGGGAGGGTCATGAAAATGCTCCCGCCCCATGCGAGCCCTCATCCTGAGGAGCCGCGTAGCGGCGTCTCGAAGGATGGTTCGGAGCGCACGGGAGCATCCTTCGAGATGCGGACTGCGTCCGCTCCTCAGGATGAGGGCTGAGGGTGATTGGCGATTTGAACAAGGCGGCGCGCCTCATGTCCGCTTGATCGCGAAGCTCTTGACGTAGTCCTCGGGCTTGGACGCATCGAAGGTCTTGCCCATCACGACGATGGTCTTCGAGCCCGAGGCCGGCGGAGTCAGCCCGACCTCCTTCATCAGCCTGGCCGTGTCGGTCTGGAGGAAGACCTCGTTCGCCACCTTGGCATAGTCGACATCGCCCTTGATCTGCCCCCAGCGCTTCATCTGCGTCAGAATCCAGACGGCGAAGCTCTCCCAGGGGAACGGATCGAAATCGATCCGCTTGGGGTCGCGCTTCACATTGCCGAGGCCGTCCGCATAGGTCCCCGTCAGCACCTGCTCGACCACCGTCACCGGCTGGTTGAGGTAGTTGGCGGGCGCGATGGCCTCGGCGATCTGCTTGCGGTTCTCGGCCTTGGTCGCGAAGGCGGTCGCGTCGATGATCGCCTTGAGCAGCGCCGCATAGGTGTTCGGCGTCTGCGTCACGAACTCCTTCGAGGCCGCGAAGGCGCAGCAGGGGTGGCCGTCCCAGATCTCCTTGGAGAGAATGTGGATGAAGCCGACGCCGTCGAACACGGCGCGCTGGTTGACCGGGTCGGGCGCCAGGAAGCCGTCGATGTTGTCGGCGCGCAGGTTCGCGACCATTTCCGGTGGCGGCACGGCACGGATCTGGACGTCCGTGTCCGGATCGATGCCGTGCTCGGCGAGATAATAGCGCAGCAGGTAGTTGTGCATCGAATAGTCGAAGGGCACGGCGAACTTGAAGCCCTTCCAGCTCTTCGGGTCGCGCTTGTCCTTGTGCTTGACCGAAAGCGTGATGGCCTGGCCGTTGATGTTCTCGACCGCCGGCATCGTATAGGGGATCGGGTTCGAACCGGCGCCCATCGAGATCGCCAGCGGCATCGGCGAGAGCATGTGGGCGGCGTCGTATTCCTTGTTGATCGTCTTGTCGCGGATCACCGCCCAGCCGGCGGTCTTGATCACTTCGACGTTGAGGCCGTGCTTAGCATAGAAGCCCATGGGATGGGCCATGATGATCGGCGTCGCACAGGTGATCGGGATGAAGCCGACCTTGAGGTCCTTCTTCTCCGGCACCGCCTGGGCGAAGGCCTCCGTCGCCGCCGCCAGCGGGAACAGGCTCGAGATCGCCGCCATCGCGGTCGAGGCGCCGACCTGCTTCAGGAAGAAGCGGCGCTGCGCGTCCTGCGGGAAGAGCGCGCGCAGCACGGCGTTCTCGACGACGCGGCCGTAGCGCCCCTCCTCCGAGGCGGAGACCTCGACGGCCTCGGCCCGCAGGGCCCGCTCATGCTCGCTCTGGCTCTCGTGGCGACCGCAAGCGCAGCCTCGGCTCATCCGGCAGTCGGCGTCGAACGGGTTCTTGAACAGGGCCATGGGCTTCTCCTCGCTGCTCGGCGGATCGCCATCCTTCCCCCGAGTTAGCAAGCCACGGGCCAAGCGGGGCCGGCGCGGGTGGCTCCGCGCCAGCTTCGCCGGGCATGACGGGAAAGCCCTTGCTTCCCAATGGATTGACATGCCTCCGCCGATTCTCGAACGCCTCCCCGCCGATGCGTCCGCCACGCGCCGGACGGGCCCGGCGATTGACGGGATTTCGTTATTGACGAAAACTCGTCAGGATATGACGACATCTCGTAAGACCACACCCATCGCCAATGTCCTCGCGGAGGCGGTGCTCTTCGACAGCCTCGTAGACCCGGCTCTCGTCGTGGAGACGGGGAGCGGGAGCATCCGCGCCGCCAACGCCCGGGCACGCGCCCTGCTCTCGGGCGGGGACGAGATCGTCGGCAGCACCGTCATGACGATCTTCCCGGGCCAGGCGCCCGCTCTGACGGTCTTCACCGAGGCCGTGCTGCACAAGGGCGGCTACTGGACGCGCGCGCTCTGCCCGCTCGCCGCCGATGGCTCGACGCTCCGGGCGGAATGCGTCGGCTCGCGGGTCGCGTCCCGCAAGGGACCGCCCGCGATCCTCCTCGCCATCCACGACCTCGACGCGCGCCGGCAGCGCGATCTCGATGCCGACGCAGAGGATTTCATGCGCGGCGGCATCGCCGAGTGGCAGCGCACCGCCCGCTTCTTCCAGGAGATCGAGCGCGGCAACCAGCTCATCCTGCGGGCCGCGGGCGAAGGCATCTTCGGCGTCAACGCCGAGGGCAAGACCACCTTCGTCAACCCCGCCGCCGAGGCGATGCTGGGCTGGGAGACGGGCGAACTCGTCGGGCGCGACATGCACGCCACCGTCCACCACCATCATCCGGACGGCAGCCACTACCCCGACCATCAGTGCCCGATCTACGCGGCCTTTCGCGACGGCTCCGTCCACCATGTCGAGAACGAGATGTTCTTCCGCAAGGACGGCACCGGCTTCTGGGTGGAATACACCTCGACGCCGATCCGCGAGCGCGGCCGGCTGGTCGGCGCCGTGATCATCTTCCGCGACATCACCCAGAGGCGCGAGGCCGACGAGCGCCTGCGGGCCGCCCTGGCCGAAGTCGACAGCCTGCGCGAGCGCCTGCAGCAGGAGAACGCCTATCTTCAGGAAGAGATTCGCATCGAGCGCAACCATGGCGGCATCGTCGGTCGCTCGGTCGCGATCCGGAAGGTGCTCAGCCAGGTCGAGCTCGTCGCACGCACCGACGCCGCCGTGCTGGTCATGGGCGAATCCGGCACCGGCAAGGAACTGATCGCGAGCGCCATCCACGAGGCGAGCCAGCGGCGCGAGCGCCCGCTCATCCGCGTCAACTGCGCCGCCATTCCCCGGGAGCTCTTCGAGAGCGAATTCTTCGGCCATGTGAAGGGAGCCTTCACCGGCGCGCTGCGCGACCGTATCGGCCGCTTCGAGCTCGCTCATGGCGGCACGCTCTTCCTCGACGAGGTCGGCGAGATTCCCCTCGAGCTTCAGGGCAAGCTCCTGCGCGTGCTGCAGGAGGGCCAGTTCGAGCGCCTCGGCGAGGAGCGCACCCGCGATGTCGATGTCCGCATCGTCGCCGCCACCAACCGCGACCTGCGTCGCGAGGTGCGCGAGGGCCGCTTCCGCGAGGATCTCTACTTCCGGCTCGACGTCTTCCCCATCGTCTCCGTGCCGCTGCGGGAGCGCGTCGAGGACATCCCGCTGCTGGCGATGCATTTCCTCGATCTCTGCCGCCGCAAGCTGAAGACCGAGGGCCTGACGCTGAGCGAGGGCGATGTCCGCCGCCTCTGCGCCTATGACTGGCCGGGAAATGTCCGCGAGTTGCAGAACGTCATCGAGCGCGGCGCCATCCTGGCCCGCAACGGCCGGCTCTTCATCAACCTGCCGGAAAGCGCCCTGGCGGAGCCGGCGCGCATCGCTCCCGCGGTGGAGACCTCGGGCATCCTCACCGAGGCGGATCGCCGCCGGCGCGACCGAGCCGCCATCGCCGCCGCTCTCGAAGCGGCCGGCGGCAAGGTCAGCGGTCCCGGCGGCGCGGCCGAGCTCCTCGGCCTGAAGCCGACGACGCTCGCCTCGCGCATCCGGAGCCTCGGGCTTTCCGGAACCGGGCGACGAAAACGATCCTGACGCTCCCGCCCCGCGACCCGATGCGAGCTTCGGGCCGCGTCGGCCGGCGTTGGACGAAGGTCGCCGCCGCCGCATATCGACCTCCGCCCCGCCTTGGGCTACGCCTTGCGCCCCGGGACGACGAGCCCGGCAGAGACGGGAGAGACACGTGGCCGAGGCCTTCATCTGCGATTTCGTGCGCACCCCCATCGGCCGCTTCGGCGGCAGCCTGTCCTCGGTCCGGGCCGACGATCTCGGGGCGGTGCCGCTGAAGGCGCTGGCCGCCCGCCATCCCGGGCTCGATCTCGCGGCCGTCGACGAGGTGATCTTCGGCTGCGCCAATCAGGCGGGAGAGGACAACCGCAACGTCGCCCGCATGTCGCTGCTGCTCGCGGGCCTGCCGGTCTCCGTCCCCGGCACCACGATGAACCGCCTCTGTGGCTCGGGCATGGACGCCGTCATCACCGCCGCCCGCGCGATCAAGGCCGGCGAGGCCGAACTCGTCATCGCCGGTGGCGTCGAGAGCATGAGCCGCGCCCCCTTCGTCATGCCGAAGGCCGACAGTGCCTTCTCGCGCCACGCCGAGATTCACGACACCACGATCGGCTGGCGCTTCGTGAACCCGCTGATGAAGGCCCAGTACGGCGTCGACTCGATGCCGGAGACCGGCGAGAATGTCGCCGCCGACTACAAGATCTCCCGCGCAGACCAGGACGCCTTCGCTCTCGCCTCTCAGCTCAAGGCCGTGGCTGCACAGGAGAACGGCCGGCTGGCCAAGGAGATCGTGCCGGTCACGATTCCGCAGCGGAAGGGCGATCCCGTCGTCGTCGGCAAGGACGAGCATCCGCGCGGCGACACCACGCTGGAGAAGCTCGCGAAGCTCCCGACCCCCTTCCGCAAGGAGGGCGGCACCGTGACCGCCGGCAACGCCTCGGGCGTCAATGACGGCGCAGCGGCACTGATCGTCGCCTCGGAAGCCGCGATGAAAGCGCACGGCCTCACCCCGCTCGCCCGGGTCGTTGCGGGCGCGACCGCCGGCGTGCCGCCGCGCGTCATGGGCATCGGCCCCGTCCCGGCGACGCAGCGCCTGTGCAGGCTGCTCGGCCTCAAGCCGACGGATTTCGACATCGTCGAGCTGAACGAGGCCTTCGCCTCGCAGGGCCTCGCGGTGCTGCGCGAGCTCGGGATCGCGGAGGACGCCGATTTCGTCAATCCGAACGGCGGCGCGATCGCGCTCGGCCACCCGCTCGGCATGTCGGGCGCGCGCATCGCGGGCACGGCGGCGCTCGAGCTGTCGCTGACCGGCAAGCGCCGGGCCCTCGCCACCATGTGCATCGGCGTCGGCCAGGGCATCGCGGTGGCGCTGGAGCGGGTCTGAGAGCGCCGTCGAAATCAACGACCTGTCGAAGCAACCGACAAGGCAGGGGCCAACCCTGCCGCGACATCCAGATGAGGAACCGCCCCATGCCGCTTCCGGACGCCCTCAGGGGCCGCTTGCGCCTTCCCGCCATCGCGGCCCCGATGTTCCTCGTCTCCGGGCCGGACCTGGTGGTCGAGACCTGCAAGGCCGGCGTGCTCGGAACCTTTCCGGCGCTGAACCAGCGCAGCAGCGACGGCTATTCCGAATGGCTCGACGAGATCGAGGGCCGGCTGGGTGAGGCGCCCGGCGCCGCGCCGTTCGGGGTCAACCTCATCGTCCATCGCAGCAACCCGCGCCTCGAGGCCGACCTCGCCATCACCGTGGCGCGCAAGGTCCCGCTCGTCATCACCTCGCTCGGCGCGGTCAGGGACGTGGTCGAGGCCGTGCATTCCTATGGGGGGCTCGTCTTCCACGACGTCATCAGCCTGCGCCATGCCGAGAAGGCGGCGGAGGCGGGGGTCGACGGCATCATCGCGGTCGCCGCCGGCGCCGGCGGCCATGCCGGGACGCTGAGCCCCTTCGCCCTCGTCCCGGAGATCAGGAGCATCTTCGACGGCACCATCGTGCTGTCGGGCGCGATCTCGACCGGCGCGCAGATCGCCGCCGCGCGCCTGATCGGCGCCGATCTTGCCTATCTCGGGACGCGCTTCATCGCGACCAAGGAGAGCCTCGCGCCACCGGCCCACAAGGAGATGCTGCTGCGGGCACGGGCCTCCGACATCCTCTACACCCCCGCGATCAGCGGCGTGAACGCCAACTTCATGATCGAGAGCATCAGGGCTGCCGGACTCGATCCGCAGAACCTGCAGGCCCATGCCCAGCTCGACATGGCGAGCGAGGCCAAGGCCTGGAAGACGGTCTGGTCGGCGGGCCAGGGCGTCGGATCGATCGGCGACGTGCCGACGACGGCCGAGCTCTGCGCGCGGCTGGTCCGGGAATACGAGGCCGCGCCCGGGCTGCTGGCCGAGTAGCATTCCCGTCATTCTCGGGCGCAGCGAAGCAGAGACCCGAGAATCTCTGCCAGAGGGGGCACTGGAGCCTTCCTGCCACGAGATGCTCGGGTCGAGCCCGAGCATGACGCCCTCCGTTACGCACCGACCTTCGCCAGCACGTCCGCCCGCAGGAAGCGCTCGATGAAGAGCATGAACAGCACCGAGGGCACGAGCAGGATCAGCGCCGTGATGGACGCCACCTGGTAATTGCCGCCCATCGCCGCGTTGTAGAGCAGCAGCGGCAAAGTGGTGACCTGCGGCACGCCGACGAAGAAGGTGCCGGTGAATTCGTCGAGCGACTCCAGGAACACGAAGATGCCGCTCGCGATGATGCCGGGCGCCGCCAGCGGCAGCGTCACCGTGGCGAAGGTCCGCAGCGGCGAGGCGCCGATATTGCGCGCCGCCAGTTCCAGATCCTTGTCGACGGCCGCGAAGGCCGCCGCCGCGATCCAGACCGAATAGACCAGCCCATGCGCGGCATGGACGAGCACGACGCCCAGCACCGTGCCGTTGATGCCGAGCTGGTAGAAGACCCGCGCGACGTTGATGTAGATCGCGACCGAGGGAAACGCCTGCGGCAGCAGGAAGGCCACCATGAACAGCGCCCGCATCGGCAGCTTCAGCCGCGCCAGCGCGTATCCGGCCGGGATCGAGAGCGCGAGCGCGACGACGACCGTCAGCACGGCGATCCAGACCGAGGTCGCGAGCGAGGCCATGGCGTCGCCCGTCGGGCGGAACACCTGCTCCCAGTAGCGCGTGCCATAGGTGACCGGCAGCTTGTAGGGCGTATACCAGCGCTCTGCGACGGACCACAGCGCGAGATTGGCCAGCGGGCCGATCAGGAAGAAGGCGAAGACGGCGAGCGTCAGCCCGGCGAGTGCCGTCCGCGCTCCTTGGGCGAGGCGCATCACGACATCCCCTCCCTGGCCATGCCGCGCTTCAGGTAGAGGATCGCGGCGCCGGCGCTGATGAGATAGGTGATGACGCCGAGCGCGTTGGCCGTGGCGTAGTCGCCATAGGAATTGATGCGGAACGCCATGTCGACGGTCAGCATCGTCGGTTGCGATCCGGCGACCATCATCGGCACCGACAGCACCGACAGCATCGTCACGAAGGAGAGGACGAGCGCCACCAGCAGCGTCGGCATGACCTGCGGCAGGGCGAGCTCGACCAGCACCCGCAGGCGCGACGCGCCGAGATTACGCCCAGCCTCGAGCGTCGCGCGGTCGATCGAGGCGAGCGCGCCCGCCAGCAGCAGCGCGACGAAGGGCGTCTGCTTCCAGACGAAGGTCGCGATGATGCCGCGCCAGTCGAGGAAGCTCGTCGCCTGCAGCGGCTCCATCAGCCCCATCGCGACGAAGGAATTGTTCATCAGCCCGTTCTTGGCGAGGAAGGTGCGCATGCACTGCGCCGCCACGATGAACGGGATGAACAGCGGCCAGCGATAGAGCGCCCGCAGCGTGCCGACGATGTAGCGGTTCTCGCCCAGCGTCAGCGTGCCGGCGATCAGGATCGCGAGCAGTCCGGTCAGCAGGCAGGAGCTCAGCACGATCACCACGGTGAAGAGGATGTCGCCGGAATAGAGTTCCCAGGCCTTGGCGAAGGCATCGAGCCCGAAGGAGCCGTCCGGCCGCGTGAAGGCCGAGATCAGCGAGAAGCAGAGCGGGTAGAGAAACAGCGCCGCCACCAGCGCGAGACCGGGCGCGACCAGGAGCAAGGCGAGATGGCGTTGGGAGAGGGACATTCTCTGGTTCCGGCTAACCAATTCGCAGCGGCGGAGAAAGCCGTCATGGTCGGGCTTGACCCGACCATCTCGGGAACCAGAACGAGCTGGTCATGAGATCCTCGGGGCAAGCCCGAGGATGACGCCCGGGATGACACGGTGTTTCTCCGCGCCATCCCATCAGGCGAACCTCAGTTCGAGACCTTCTTCTCGTAGCCCTCGAGAATGTCGTTGAAGTAGGGCGCGATCGGGAAGGGCTTGCCGTTCCGGGCGAGCTCGGCCGGGGTGACGTCGGTGAAGAGCTTGTCCCAGGCGGCCTTGTCGAGCTTGCCCTCGAGGTTCTTGGCGTCGATGCCCGGATACCAGTTGAACTTCTTGACGATGCCGTCCGCCTGGACCTGCGGCGAGGTGGCCATCGCGATGAAGGCCTCGGCCAGCTTCTTCTGGGCCGACTTCTCCGGGACCGCGTAGTACATCGGCTGGCCGGGCATGCCGGGCGAGACGAGCTTGAGCTTCATGTTCGGCGGCAGCTTGCCGTCGGCCTGCCAGGAATAGAACATGTCGACCCAGACCGGCCCGATGGCGATCTCGCCGCGGTTCAGCATGTCGAGCGTGCCGGCATTGCCGGGGGTGATCACGGCATTGGCGTTGAAGGCCTTGAGATCGGCGAAGGCCTTGTCCCAGTTCGCCTTGGTGGCGGCGTCGTAGGGGCCCTTCATCAGTTTCTCGGCGTCGCCGCCGAAGGCATAGACCCAGCCGGCGACGAAGGAGACGCCCGACATGCCGCCCTTGATGCCGTTATAGCCGAACTGCTTGGGGTTCTTCTTGGCCCATTCGGCGAGCTCGGCGAAGCTCGCCGGCGGCGTCTTGACCATGTCGGCATTGTAGGCGAGCGCCGTCTGCGACTGGAACATCGGGATGACGAAGCCCGAAACATCGGTGCCGAGCGCGTTCCTGGCATTGTCGCCGGTGGCGAGCTTCGCCGTCTCGACATTGCCGGTGTACTTGTTGAGCAGGCCTTCCTTGACCATCTGGCCGGCGGCCTTCTGGTGGATGACGACGACGTCGAAATCCGTGGTCGCGGCGCCCTTCTGGGCGTCGAGCTTCTCATAGATCTTCTGCGAGCCGGAATCGCCGGGGCCCGTGCCGACCGAGACGACCTTCACGCCGGGATGGGCCTTCTCGAACATCGGCCCGAGATAGTCCTTGACGTAATCGACCATGTTCTGGTCGCCGGCGGAGGCGACGTTGAGCGTCTGGGCCGACAGCGGCGACGCCGCCATCAGCGCCGCGAGCGAGCAGGCAATCGTGAGGATGCGCATGGGTCTGACTCCTGTTGGGCGAATGCGGTCAGGCGGCGATCCCGGCCTCGGATGCCGGGAAGATGTGAAGGCGCTGCGGCGGAATGCGCAGCGCGACCGTCTCTCCGAGTTCGTGGCGGCCGAGATCGTCGACCGTGATCCGGCAGCCGGCGGCATCCACGCGGTAGCGATAGGAGCCGCCGGGATAGGCGCGCGCCTCGATGGTGCCGGGCACGAGCAGGTCGGCGCCGGGCTCGGCATCGGGCGCGTCGAGGCTGGCGGCGGCCTCGCGGAAATAGGCGGCGGCCGGGCCGGGCTCGGGAAGCGCCCGGGCCCCCGCGGGCAGAACCACGCTCGCCGGCCCGCTGTGCAGGACGGCCCCGCCGTCGCGCCGCTCGACATCGAGCCTGAGCACGTTCTCCGCGCCCATGAAATTGGCGACGAAGGCGCTGGCCGGATGGTCGTAGACCTCTTCCGGCGTGCCGACCTGCGCGACACGGCCGGCCTGCATGATGACGAGCCGGTCGGCCATGGTCATGGCCTCCTCGCGATCATGCGTGACATGGACGGCGGTCAATCCGAGGCGCTGCTGGATCGCGCGGATCTCGTGGCGCATCGTCATGCGGATCTTGGCGTCGAGATTGGAGAGCGGCTCGTCGAGCAGCAGGATGCCGGGATCGATGGCGAGCGCCCGGCCGAGCGCGACGCGCTGGCGCTGGCCGCCGGAGAGCGCCGTGACCTTGCGGTCCTCATAGCCGGCGAGCCCGAGCATGCCGAGCAGCTCGGCGACCTTGGCGGCGATCTCGTCCCTGGACTTGCCGCGCAGCTTCAGCCCGTAGCCGATGTTCTGCAGCACCGTCATGTGGGGCCAGAGCGCGTAGGACTGGAACACCATCGCCATGCCGCGCTTCTCGGGCGGCAGACCCGCGACATCGCGCCCGCCGACCGAGATCGAGCCCGCGCTGACCGGCACGAAGCCCGAGAGGGAGCGCAGCAACGTGGTCTTGCCGCAGCCGGACGAACCGAGCAGCGCGGTGAAGCTCCCCGGCGTGAAGTCGAGATCGACGCCGTGCAGCACGGTCGTGCCGCCATAGCCCACTCGCAATCCGCGCACGGAAATGGCCGCGCCGCTGCCGGCCCTGTCGGACAGACCCCCAGGCAAAACGTCTTCCTTCCCTACGACCGTCGGCACCTATCTGGAATATTTCTTCCATTGCCGATCTGTTTGATACAAACATTGCATCGGCAGATGCCTATGTGCAAGGGATTTATGAAGCTCCGATGACAGCCACCGTCCATTCCATCTGGCTGATGCCGAACCCCGATGACGAGCGCCTGTTCTCGGGGCTCGTGACCGATCTGGCGGCCCGTTTCGGCACGCCCGTCTTCGCCCCGCACCTCACCGTCAGGGGCGACACGACGCGGCCGGCCCCGGAACTGGCGGCCGACATCGCCGCGGCCGCCACAGATGTCGGGACGTTTACGGACGCGGTTTCGGACATCGAGACGAGCGAGGCCTTCTTCCGCTCCTTCTATGCGCGCTTCGCGGTCTCCCCCCCGCTGGCCGCGCTCAAGCGGCGGCTCGACCCGGAAGGCCTCGACGGCTTCATGCCGCATGTCTCGCTGCTCTACGGGCCGGTGCCCGACGCGCCCAAGGCCGAGGCCGCCGCGGCGATGCGGAAGCTGCTGAACGGCCGGCCGATCGGCTTCGACCGGCTCTGCGTGGCGACATCGGGCCAGGACGTGCCCATCGCCGATTGGACGGTGGTCGCCACGGCCAGGCTGGGCGGGTAGACGATCTGAGGGCGCCGGCCCAGCCGCACCGAAACGATGGCGGCGTCACGCCCGCAGCGGATCGTTCTCCAGCAGGATCGGCTTGCCGTGAGGGGTGGCCTCGGCCGCGCGGGCCCAGGAGGCGGCGAGATCGTCGACGCCCCGATGCGAAGTCAGGCCCTTGGCGATCAGCAGGTGCTCCAGCGCCTCGCACCAGCGCTCATAGTAGTCGGAGCCGTCGCGGCAGCCGCCAGCAGCCACGGCCTCGGCGATCTCCGTGCCCAGGCTGTCGGCCCATTCCTCGGCCGTGAACACGCCGCGCTCCATCAGCGCGACGGTCAACGCGAAGGCCTGCGCCTGCCAGGGCGCCGCGAAGAGCGGCCCGTCCTCGTCCCGTGGAATGGGCGTTCCGGCCGCCAGGCGCAGAGCCAGCTCGGTGTCAGGCCGGCTCAAGATAGCTCTCCCAGGCCTCGATGCTGACGCTCGTCGTCGGGTCGGCGTCCCGCCCCCACAGTTCGGACGCGGTGAAGACCACGGTGTAGAGCCACTGCGCCGTCTCCGGGGCCCCCTGTGCACCGGTATCCGGAAAGACATGGTGGCCGACGACGCGCTCGATCGTGCCGGTCTTGCCGCGCGCATAGCGCGGCAGTCGCGTGTGGTGCTGCGGATGCATCACGGCGGTGCGCACCGTGTCGCCGACGGCGAAACGCGCCGGAGCGGACGCCGCGCGCTCATAGGGAAAGCCGCGCCGCAGCGTCGCCGCCACATCCTCGCCCTTCAGCACGCGCTTCGGGGGCTTCGGCGCCACGAGCGGCTTGCCCTCCGCGATCTCCTCCGGCGTCAGGAAACCATGCTGCACCAGCACCTTGTGCAGACCCGCGAGCCAGATCTCGTAGTAGCTCGAGGAAAGATATTGCGCCGGCGGCAGGCTCTCGCGGGCATGGCGCACCTCGTCGATCGTCCAGGCGCCCATGGCGCCCGCCGCGACATTGATCGCGAGCACGCGCTTCTCCCAGTCGCCGTGGAAGACCGGCTCGTTCGGTTCGGGCTGGACCGGGCCGAAGCCCATCTGTCCGCCGAGGTCATGGGCGCTGTTCATGCCTGGACCTCCGCGCTCGGCAGCCCCGTGCCGATCATCGAGTCGCGGGTCACGATCGTGGCCAGCTTCTCCTCGTCCCAGCCCTCGGTGCCTGGCGGGCGCATCGGAATGACGACGAAGCGGGTCTCGGCGGTCGAATCCCATATGCGGATGCGCTGGCCTTCCGGCAGCGTCACGCCGAAATCGGCGAGCGTGCCGCGCGGGTCGAGCACCGCCTTGGAGCGGTAGGCGGGGGATTTGTACCAGACCGGCGGCAGGCCGAGCACCGGCCAAGGATAGCAGGAGCACAGCGTGCAGACGATGAGATTGTGCTCCTCCGGCGTGTTGAACACGGCGACGAGGTGCTCGCCGCCGCGCCCGCCATAGCCGAGCTCGCCCATCGCCGCGGTGCCGTCGGCCCTCAGCCGCTCGGCAAAGGCCGGATCGGTCCAGGCCTTGGCGACGACGCGCGCGCCGTTGCGCGGCCCCACACGGGTCTCGTAGGTCTCGATGATGGCGTCGAGCGCCGCCGGATCGACATAGCCCTTGCCGACCATCAGCGTTTCCAGCGCCCTCACCCGCGCCTCGATCGGCGTCAGGTGATTGTCGTGCTCGTGATCGTGGTCGTGATGGTGCCCGCTCATGGCCCGTTCCTCACGCGACGCGGATGCGCGCCGCCCTCTCCAGCTTCACCGCGAAGGCGATCAACGACTTGTCCGAGCCCCTCGGGCCGATCAGCGACAGGCCGAGCGGCGCGCCGTCGCGCTGCGCCACCGGCACGTTGACCTGCGGGCAGCCGGACAAGCCGCCGAGGCAGAGCAGCCGCAGCGCCCGGTTGCGGAAATCGTCGAGCTCATCCTCGTTGGCGCTCGCCAGCGGTGCGATGTCGGGCACCGTCGGCAGCAGCAGCACGCCGTCCTGGCCGAGCAGCTTGACGAGCTTGGCCCGGAAGCGCTTGCGCACCCCTTCGCTCTTGGCGAAGTCCTCGTCGCTGATCGCCTTGGCGAAGGCGAAGCGGTCGCCCACCCCCGGCCCGAGCGGCACGGCGAAGCGCTCGATCATCGGCCCGTCCGCGATCCAGGCCTCGCGGCCCTGGACCCGGCGCGAGGCCCAGTAGAGCGCATCGAGATCGCGCGCCACGCCGACGGGCTCCGGCTCGCCCAGCACGGGGACGATACGCTGGACGACATTGCGCAGGATCGTCTCGGCCTCCGGCACCGCCTGCGCGAAGAGTTCCTCGGCCATGAGCAGGCGCGGGGTGACCGGCAGCCCGACCTTGTCCTTGCCGAGCAGCACTTCCCCGACGCGGGAAAACACCTCGCCGTCGCGGGCGAACCAGCCGGGCGTATCGAAGCTCTCCGCCAGCGGCCAGACGCGCTTCAGCGAGAGCCGGCCATGGGTCGGGCGGATGCCGAAGAGCCCGCAATAGCTCGACGGCGCCCGCACCGAGCCGCCGGTATCGGTACCGAGCGCGAAATCGGCCAGCCTTCCCGCAACGGCCGCCGCCGAGCCGGAAGACGACCCGCCGGTGATGCGGTCGGGCGCCGCCGGATTGATCGGCGCGCCGAAATGCGCGTTCTTGCCGTTCAGCGAAAAGGCGAGCTCGTCGGTATGCGTCTTGCCGACGAAACGCGCGCCCGCATCGAGCAGCGTCTTCACGATCGGCGCCGTCTTCGTCTTGATCCCCGACTGCGCCAGCGCGATCGGCGAGCCTGCTCCGGTCGGATAGCCCTTGACGTCGAACAGGTCCTTCACCGCGAGCGTGAGCCCCGAAAGCGGCCCGGCCGGCGCGTTCTTAACCGGCGCATCCGGATAGGGCACGAAACAACGGAACGGGTCCTCGAAAGTCATCCTGGTCTGTCCCCCTCAGAATCCGCGGGCGTCGCCGTCGGAGCGCGGATCATGCGTCGCCTCGACATGGCCGGCCTTGTGCTTCACCAGCATGCCCGCATGGCCGAACTGGTCGGAATAGCCCTCGCTGTATTCCTCGATCGGATGGCCCGTGGCGGCGAGCCGGGCGAGCAGGGTCGGGTCGAGGCGGCTCTCCGCCTTGAGCGAGACCGAGCCCGCGCCCCAGGTCCGGCCGAAGAGCCAGCGCGGCGCGTCGACGGCGGTCGCGGGGTTCTGCCCATAGCGGTAGCGCGACAGAATCTGCGCCTGGAACTGCGGCTGGCCGTCGCCGCCCATCGCGCCATAGGACATCACGCGCCCGTCGTCGAAACGCGCCAGCGCCGGGTTCAGCGTGTGGAACGGCTTGCGTCCCGGCTCCAGCGGATTGACCGCCTTCGGATCGAGCGAGAACGACACGCCCCGGTTCTGCCAGTTGATGCCGGTCCGCGGCAGGATGCAGCCCGATCCGTACTCCCAGTAGATCGACTGGATGTAGGAGACCGCGAGGCCGCTCCCGTCGATGGCGCCCATCCAGATCGTGTCGCCCTTGCCGTCTTTCGGCGGCCAGGGCGCGGCGCGCCGCATGTCGATCGCGGCGGCCTCGCGCGCGAAGACCGCGTCGGTGAGGAAGCTCGCCGGATCGGCCGTGAGATGCGCCGGATCGGTGACGTATCGGTCGCGGATGGCGAAGGCCCGCTTCGTCGCCTCGACGAGGCCGTGCACATGCTCGAAGCTCTCGGCACGCGCCACGCCGAGCTTCTCGAAGATGCCGAGGATCAGGAGCGCGGCCAGCCCCTGCGTCGGCGGCGGCATGTTGTAGACGCTCATCCCGCCGAGCCTGATCGAAAGCGGCTCCACGAACCGGGCCTGGAAGGCCTCGATGTCCTTGCGCGTCACGGGCGCGCCCATCGCCTCGAGATCGGCCGCGATCTCGCGCCCGACATCGCCGCGATAGAAATCCTCCAGCCCCGCCGCAGCGAGTTGCGAGAAGGTCGCTCCGAGCGCCTCGGGCCTGCGCCGGTCGCCGGCCTTGGGCTGCTTGCCCTCGGGCCAGAAGAAACGGGAAAAGCCCGGCGCCGCCTTTGCCGCCTCCAGCGCCTGCGGCACGGTCCGCAGCTCCGAATCGGAAATGGCGTAGCCTTCGGTGCAGTGCCGGATGGCGTCGGCGAGCAGGTCCCTGACCGGCATGCGCCCGCCGAGGCTCGAAGACAGCGACAGCGCCTGCTGCCAGCCGCCGATGGCGCCGGCCACGGTCACCGCCGCGTCCGGTCCGCGCGGGGGAATGCCGTCGTACCCCTTGTCGCGATAGCGCGCGATGGTCGCGAGCGAGCCGGCGGCCCCGCAGGCCTCGATCCCGTGCACACGGCCGCCGGGCTCGCGCACCAGCCAGAAGCCATCGCCCCCGATCGCGTTCATATGCGGATAGACGACCGCAATGGTGGCGGCCATGGCGATCATGGCCTCGATCGCATTGCCGCCCTCCGCGAGCACGGCCCGGCCGGCTTCGGACGCATGGATGTGAGGAGCAGCGACCGCGGCGGCTCCGAAGACAGGCGTATCGATCATCAGGCCCTTTTCAAGCTCGCCTAGGATACCCATGTCGCCCGGCGGAATTCGCGCGCCCCGGAAACAGAGGCGCGATTTTGTTGCATGCCGCGAAAGGCTCGGCTAGGCCGTCACGCGCATAAGTTCTCGAAGGACCGACAGCATGGCCGGCCGGCATACCAACTGGCGCAACCTCATCATGGTGGTTTCGCTCGCGATCCTGATCGCCGTCGAGCTCTTCGGCGTCGCGCTCGCGGCCGGCTGGGCGCTCGCCGGCCTGTTCGAGCTCGGCACGATCTTCGAATATGTGCTGATGGCCGTGTTCTCGGTCGGAGCCGGCTACGCCATGCTCAACCTGATGCGGCGCGTGCTGAAGATCGAGCGGCTGACCGAAGGCGGCTGACGCTTCGGCGGCGGGCAATCCGGGAACCGACACGGCTGCGTGACGGTTTCGCCATTGTTCGTCCCTAGGCAGCGGGGCGTCCCCGGCGTGATCGAACGCCGAGCCACAGCCACCTCCAGCCCGACAGAGCTACCCGACCATGCGACACAGCCGAAGGCCGCTTCTCGACCGCCGCACCCTCCTCGCCGGGGCCGGAACGACCGCGACGCTGGCCGCCCTCGGCTTTGCGCCGGAAGCGCTGGCCGAGCAGGGCCTCAAGCTCGGCGACGCCGAAGCGTTCGGCTTCGACCTTCTCAAACGACGCGCGCGCGAACTCGCAGCCAGGCCCTATCAGGCCCCGTCCTCGCCGCGCACGGACATCGTCGAGCGCATCGACTACGACGCGCATGGCAAGATCAGGTTCAGGCCGGAGATGGCGCTCTGGGCGGATGGTCCCTCGCCCTGGCCGGTGACCTTCTTCCATCTCGGCCGCTATTTCCAGAAGCCGGTGCGGATGCATGTCGTCGAGGACGGCAAGGCCCGCGAGATCCTCTACGACGAAAGCTATTTCGCGATGCCGGCGGATTCGCCGGCCAGGCAGCTGCCGCCGGGCGCGGGCTTCGCCGGCTTCCGCATCCAGGAAAGCCGCACCGGCCATCCCGGGCGGGACGGGGAACCTCTCGACTGGAAGACGAACGACTGGGTCGCGTTCCTGGGCGCGTCCTATTTCCGCGCCATCGGCGAGCTCTACCAGTACGGCCTCTCCGCGCGCGGGCTGGCGATCGACCCCGCCGTCTCCGGCAAATCGGAGGAGTTTCCCGACTTCACCCATATCTGGCTGGAGACGCCGCGCGAGGGCGCCGAGCATGTCGTCGTCTATGCCCTTCTGTCGGGCCCCAGCGTCGCCGGCGCCTATCGCTTCCGCATGCATCGCGGCAAGGGCGTCACGATGGATATCGACAAGGCGATCGTCCTGCGCAGGGACGTCTCGCGCCTGTGCATCGCGCCGCTGACCTCGATGTACTGGTATTCCGAGACGGTGAAGCCGACAGCCATCGACTGGCGCCCCGAGGTTCACGATTCCGACGGCCTCGCCCTCTGGACCGGCGCGGGAGAGCGCGCTTTCCGGCCGCTCAACAACCCGCCGCACACCGTAGCCTCCGCCTTCCTCGACACCAATCCGCGCGGGTTCGGCCTGTTGCAGCGCGACCGCGAGACCGGCCATTATCTCGACGGCGTCTTCTACGAGCGCAGGCCGAGCCTCTGGGTCGAGCCTCTCGGCGACTGGGGCAAGGGCGCGGTTCAGCTCGTCGAGATCCGGACCGACGACGAGATCCACGACAACATCGTCGCGATGTGGGTGCCGGACGGGCCGGCCAGGGCCGGCAACTCCTATGACTTCAGCTACCGGCTGCACTGGGTGGCCGAGGAGCCCTTCCCCTCGACGCTCGGCAAGGTGGTGGCCACCCGCCTCGGCAATGGCGGCCAGCCCGGCACGGCCCGCCCGCGCGGCGTGCGCAAGTTCATGGTCGAGTTCCGAGGCCCGCCGCTGGAGGCGATCCCGTTCGGCACCAAGCCGGAGGTCGTGCTCTCCGCCTCGCGCGGCAGCTTTTCCTATGTCTTCGCGGAAGCCGTCCCCAACGACGTGCCCGGCCACTGGCGTGCCCAGTTCGACCTGACGGTCGCGGGCAACGAGCCGGTCGAGATGCGCTGCTTCCTGAAGGCCGGCGAGACCGTGCTGACGGAGACTTGGCTGTATCAGTACCTGCCGTTCTGACCGGCATCGCCTTCGAGCCGGCGATAGACATGTGCCCCTGCAATCGCCGGGACGAACAGGGCGAACTGGCACGCGACACTCAGGAAGACGATGGGATAGAGATAAGCGTCCCCGTCGGCGACATCGAGCAATGTGCCCATCGCCGCCATGAAGGCGAAAATGACAGCCATCATCGCGGCCGCCGGCACGAGCATGATGGCGAGAAGCCGCCACGTCAGACCGGTGGTCCTCGCGATGGATTGGATCAGCCCGAGGTCCAGCCTGCCGAGCGCCAGCGCACTGAAGGTCAGCGTCGTCCTGATCGCGAGCCAGCAGAGCACGACGGCGAGAACCAGCCTGACGATCGTCGCTCCCGCCGATTCCAGGCTGCCCGCGAACGTAGCCAGCGAGGCCAGGAGAAGCGCGACGTTATACGCGGCATAGCGCCCCGTCGCGGCTGACGGCCGCCCCGCCTGCAGGCGCAGCTTTTGCCCAGAGACGACCTCCCGTATCGCCAACAGAAAGAGGGGCAGCCAGATGAGCTGCGCCGCGACAGTGAGTGCCCATGCCACGGCGAAGTTCGGCGGTGACGACATAGCCCGGCCGGATACTTCCATCAGCGCGAGGTGATACTCGATCGGAACGACACAGATGGTCGCGATCGCAACGGCCAGCGGATGGTTCAGCGCGAAACGCGCGATATCCCGCAGCGTCGCCACGGCGATGGAGAAAACTGGCAGTGTCATGTAAGCCCCCCGGCAAACACGAACAAATAGAGTACAAAAATCAACTGCGTGCAAGCCCAGTCCAGCAGATTGTCTCGACGTAGCGCCTGACGCCCATTGCGCCCCACCGCATGTAACATTATAGCAATGCATGTCATGTCGCAGAGTCACCATCACGCGCCCGTCGTCAGCCCCGAGCCCGGATTCTCGTTGCTGCGCCTCTCGGCGCCGGCACGGATCGGTTTCGCGCTCGCCCTGGTCGCCGCCGTCTGGGCCGCGACGCTGGCCGTGATCCTCTGAAGGCGCCTCCAGCATGTCCGCCATCCGCCTCGACGATCTGACCCTGGGCTATGACCGCCACCCGGCCGTCCATCACCTGACCGGTGAGATCGCGGCCGGAAGCCTCACCGCCGTCGTCGGCCCCAACGGCGCCGGCAAGTCGACCCTGCTCAAGGCGATAGCCGGCGCGCTGGTCCCGTTGTCGGGCCGCGTCTCCGTCTCCGGCAGGCGCCTCGCCTATCTGCCGCAATCGGCCGATCTCGACCGCTCCTTTCCGATCCATGTCTACGATCTCGTGTCGATGGGACTGTGGAGCCGCGCCGGCATCTTCGGCCGCATCGGCGCCGGGACGAAGATCGCGGAGGCCATCGCCGCCGTCGGCCTCACCGGTTTCGAGAATCGGCCCATCGGCACGCTGTCCGGCGGGCAGATGCAGCGCGCCCTCTTCGCCCGGCTGCTGTTGCAGGATGCGGACGTCATCCTCCTGGACGAGCCCTTCACGGCCATCGATGCGCGCACGACCGCCGACCTGCTCGCGCTCGTCCAGCGCTGGCATGGCGAGAAGCGGACGGTGCTCGCCGTGCTTCACGACATCGAGACGGTTCGCCGCGCCTTCCCGCAGACCCTGCTTCTCGCCCGCGAGGCCATCGCCTGGGGTCCGACCGCCGAGGTGCTGACGCCCGCGAACCTGCTCGAGGCGCGACGCATGGTCGAGGCCTCCGATCCCCATGCCGGAGCCTGTGACCGCGAGGCAGCGTAGCCCTCCGCCCTTCCCGTCGTCGGGACCGGGCGCGCAGCGAAGCCATCCCGGAACGCTTGCGCTCCAACAATGCCCGATTGCGTCGAATGCCGGTTGCGCCGCAGCGGCCCCTGCCCGGTCCAAACGCCAAGACGAAAACCGCCCGTGCTTTACGACCTCCTCATCGCCCCCTTCGTCGAGTTCGACTTCATGCGGCGCGCGCTCGTCGGCATCTTCGCGCTGGCGCTCTCGGGCGGGCCGATCGGCGTGTTCCTGATGCTGCGGCGCATGAGCCTGACCGGCGACGCCATGGCGCATGCGATCCTGCCCGGAGCCGCGATCGGCTATCTCGTCGCCGGCTTCTCCCTGCCGGCGATGACGCTGGGCGGGCTGGCGGCGGGCTTCGCGGTCGCGCTGGCGGCCGGCGCGGTCGCCCGCGTCACCATCATGAAGGAAGACGCCTCGCTCGCCGCCTTCTACCTGATCTCGCTGGCGCTGGGCGTGACCATCGTCTCGATGCGGGGCTCGGCTGTCGATCTGCTGCACGTGCTCTTCGGCAATGTGCTCGCGCTCGACGATGACGTGCTGCTGCTGCTCGCCGGCGTCGGCTCCGTGACCCTGATCGCACTCGCCGCGCTGTACCGCCCGCTGGTGCTGGAATGCGTCGACCCCGGCTTTCTGCGCTCGGTCAGCCGCGCGGGCGGCCCCGTTCACCTGACCTTTCTCGCGCTGGTCGTGCTCAATCTCGTCGCCGGCTTTCATGCGCTCGGCACGCTGCTCGCAGTCGGGCTGATGATGCTGCCCGCGGCCGCCGCCCGCTTCTGGACGGCCGACATCACGCGCCTTCTCCTGCTCGCCTCCGGCTTCGGCCTGCTCTCGGGCTATGCCGGCCTCGTCGCCTCCTATGCCGCCGGCTCGAGCCTGCCGGCCGGCCCCGCCGTCATTCTCGCCGCCGGCTGCCTCTATCTGCTCTCGCTCGTCATCGGCACGCAGGGCGGCCTTGCGCGGCGCCTCTTGCCTCGGCCGCACCTCCAGCGATAGAAACGTTATACCGTTTCATTATTCGATGGAGTTTCCGATGCTGAACCGCCGCGCCCTGCTCGCGGGCCTGACAGGCCTCGCCCTGGCCAGCGCGCCGCTGACCGCGATGGCGCAGGAAAGGCTTCCCGTCGTAGCCAGCTTCTCGATCCTGGCCGATTTCGTGAAGGAGGTCGGCGGCGACCGCGTCACGGTCAGCACGCTGGTCGGGCCCGATGGCGACGCCCATGTCTACTCGCCGACGCCCGCCGACGCGAAATCCGTGGCAGGCGCCAAGCTGATCGTCGTCAACGGCCTGAAATTCGAGGGCTGGATGACGCGGCTGATCCGATCCTCCGGCTCCAAGGCGCCGGTCGCGACCGCCACCACCGGCATCAAGCCGCTCGAGGCGGACGATCACGACGACGATCACGACAAGAAGGGCCATGCCCACGACCACGCCGGCGTCGATCCCCATGCCTGGCAGGATGCCGCCAACGCGAAGATCTACGTCGCCAACATCCGCGACGCGCTCTCCAAGGCGGACCCCGCCGGCAAGTCCACCTACGAGGCCAATGCGAGCGCCTATCTGGCCCGGCTCGACGCGGTCGATGCCGAGGTCAAGGCGGCCGTCGCGCGCATCCCCGCCGACCGCCGCAAGGCGATCACCACGCACGACGCCTTCGGCTACTTCGTCAAGGCCTACGGCATCGCCTTCATCGCGCCGCAGGGAGTCTCGACCGAATCCGAAGCCTCGGCCAAGGACGTGGCGCGCATCATCCGGCAGGTGAAGACCCAGAAGGTGCCCGCCGTCTTCCTCGAGAACGTCACCAATCCGCGCCTGATCGAGCAGATCGCGCGCGAATCCGGCGCGAAGGTCGGCGGCCGTCTCTATTCCGACGCGCTCTCGGCACCGACCGGTCCCGCGGGGACTTACATCGCCATGATGAAGCACAATATAAGCCAGATCGAAAAGGCGCTCGCCGCCGGCCCGGCCTGAGGGATATATCCAGCGAACCACACCGTCATCCCGGACGAGCCGCGAAGCGGCGACGCTCCGGGATCCATCGCGGCGCGCAGCGCCCCGTGATGGATTCCGGATCTCCGCTTCGCTCCGTCCGGAACGACGGTCGCACGATATGACCGAGGTCGCGCGACTGGCCGGGTCGTTAACGAAGCAGGATCGACCATGTCCGACAAGATCCCCGTCACCGTGCTCACAGGCTATCTGGGCGCCGGCAAGACCACGCTGCTGAACCGCATCCTCACCGAGGAGCACGGCAAGAAATTCGCCGTCATCGTCAACGAGTTCGGCGAGGCCGGCATCGACGGCGACCTCGTCGTCGGCGCCGACGAGGAAGTCTTCGAGATGAACAACGGCTGCATCTGCTGCACCGTTCGCGGCGACCTGATCCGCATTCTCGACGGGCTGATGAAGCGCAAGGGCAAGTTCGACGCGATCATCGTCGAGACCACAGGCCTCGCCGATCCGGCGCCGGTCGCGCAGACCTTCTTCGTCGACCAGGATGTCGGCGACGCCACCCGGCTCGACGCCGTCGTCACCGTCACCGACGCGAAATGGCTGAAGGACCGGCTGAAGGACGCGCCCGAGGCGAAGAACCAGATCGCCTTCGCGGACGTCATCATCCTCAACAAGACCGACCTCGTCACGCCCGAGGAACTGGCCGGGGTCGAGGCCGCCATCCGCGCGATCAACCCCTATGCCAAGCTGCACCGGACGACGCGTTGCGACCTGCCGGTCGAGCAGTTGCTGGACCGCAACGCCTTCGACCTCGACCGCATCCTCGACATCGAGCCCGACTTCCTCGAAGCCGGCCATCACCACCACCATGCCGAGGATGTCCGCTCGATCTCGCTGACCATCCCGGGCGAGGTCGATCCCGCGAAGTTCATGCCCTGGATCAACGACATCGCCCAGTCGCAGGGGCCGAACCTCCTGCGCTCCAAGGGCATCCTCGCCTTCAAGGACGAGCCGCGCCGCTTCGTCTTCCAGGGCGTGCACATGATCCTGGACGGCGACCTCCAGCGCGACTGGAAGAACGGCGAGAAGCGCGAGAGCCGCCTCGTCTTCATCGGCCGCGGCCTGAACGAGAACGAGCTGCGCCAGGGCTTCGAGGCCTGCGCGGCGTAAGCTGACGACCGTCATGCTCGGGCTTGACCCGAGCATCTCCTGGACGAGATTCTCGGGTCCGCGCTGCGCTTGCCCGAGAATGACGTCGGAAGCGTTCCATCGACCTCCGAGCTGCGCTAAGCCCACCGCCATGAACACGATCGCCCCTCCCGTCTCGCTGCGCGAGCATGTCGTGCCCGTCGATGCCGGCGAGCATGTCGTCGCGACCCATTGGCTCAAGGACGTCCTGCTGCTGGCCCTGGCCGACGGCCGGGTCCTGCGCTGGCGCGACGGCGCGCTCGAAAGCCTCGACGCCCATGGCGGCGGCGTCCTGAGCGCAGCCGGCGACGCCGAACGCCTCGTCACCGGCGGCGACGACGGCCGCGTCGTCGCGACCGGCGCCGATGGCGCGCCGGCCGAGATCGCCCGCGACGAGAAGCGCCGCTGGATCGATTCCGTCGCGCTGTCGCCATCCGGCGCCATCGCCTGGAACACGGGCAAGACCGTCCATGCACGCGACGAGAAGGGGAAGCTGAAGGTCCTCGACGTCGCTTCGACACCGCAGGGCCTCGCCTTCGCGCCCAAGGGCTATCGCCTCGCCATCGCCCAGATGAACGGCGTCTCGCTCTGGTATCCGAACACAGAGGCGAAGCCCGAGCCGCTGGAATGGAAGGGCGCGCATCTCGACGTGACCTTCTCCCCGGACGGGCGCTTCATCGTCACCTCCATGCAGGAGAACGCGCTGCATGGCTGGCGCCTCGGCGACAAGCCGAGCCATATGCGCATGACCGGCTATCCGGCCAAGCCGCGCTCGCTGTCCTGGTCGCATGACGGGCTCTGGCTCGCCTCCAGCGGCGCCGACGCGGCCATCGTCTGGCCCTTCCAGGGCGACGGCCCGCAGGGCAAGGCGCCGCGCGAATGCGGCGCCCGCCACGCCAAGGTCACCCGCGTCGCCTTCCACCCCCGCGCCCTGGTGCTGGCAGTGGGTTATGACGACGGCTGCATCCTGCTGATCCGGCTGACCGACGCCTCCGAGCTTCTGGTGCGCCCGGCGCTGAGGGACAGCGGCATCACCGCCTTCGCCTGGGACAAGGCCGGCAAGAAGCTCGCCTTCGGCACGCAGGACGGCGTGGCCGGCGTGCTGACGCTCCCCCCGGTCTAGCAAAGCGATGCGCTTCGGCCTTTTCGGCGGCAACGGAGCGGACAAGGCGGCCGTCGCCCGCGAGGCGGCACGCATCAAGGCGGAGGTCCGGCAGATCCTCGCCCTGCCGGAGGCGGCGGCCATCGCCGTCAACGAGATCGTCTGCGCCGACCCCGCCTGCCCGGGCTCGGAAACGGTGATCCTCGTCATGAGCCCCGGCGAGAAGACGAAAGCCTTCAAGCTGCTGATGACGATGGCCGAGGTCACGCGCCCGGCGCTCATCGAGGCACTGGGCGACGCGCCGTCTGGATCGCCCTGATCGGCGCGCGATCTTGCCGCAGCCTGTCAGCGTCGTCGCACCCTGGCCCTTACCCGCCGCGGGCGCGGACGCTAGCCTGCCGCATCATGGCCTCCCGACCGCGCAAGATTCCCGTCCTCTCCCCGGCACAGGCCCGCGCCATCTGGCTGCGCGCCCAGCGGCTCGAGTCCCGCGCCCCCTTCGGCGAGGGGCCGGCGGCGACGCGGGCCGCGGTCGAGCATCTCGGCTATGTCCAGATCGACACGATCAACGTGATCGAGCGCTGCCACCACCACATCCTCTACAGCCGCATCCCGGCCTATCGCCGCGCCGATCTCGCTCAGGCACAGACGGTCGAAAAGAGCGTCTTCGAATACTGGACGCACGCGCTCTCCTATGTGCCGACGCGCGACATCCGCTTTTTCCTCGGGGCGATGAAGCTCCACCGCGAGGAGCCGAAACGCTGGTCGGCGGTGGGCTCGCGAGAGGAGACCCGCAAGCTGCTCTCCCGCGTCCGCAGGAACGGCGCGCTGACCATCCGCGACATCGACGACGACGTGCTGGTCGAGAAAGCCCATCTCTGGGCGAGCAAGAAGCCCTCCAAGGGGATGCTCGAACGGGCCTTCTACGATGGCGAGCTCGCGATCGCCGCCCGCTCCGGCATGCTCAAGACCTATGAGCTGTTCGACCGGCATTTCGGCTGGGAGCGGAAGCCCTCGCCGGCGAGCGAGCGGCAGGTCATTGCCTACAAGCTCGAACGGGCCCTGCGCGCGCAGGGCATCGTCAGCCTTGATTCGATCTGTCACCTCGACGCGCCGTCGAAGAAGGCGGTGGCGGAACTGATCGCCGCTCGCGTCAGGCGCAGGCTGCTCCGGCCCGTCGGCATCGCGGGCGCGAAGGCATCGCACTGGGTGCCACCGGAGCTTCTCGATGCGGCGGAGGCGGCGGGCGCCGAACCCGGCCTCGTCCACATCCTCTCGCCCTTCGACCCGCTGGTGATCCAGCGCAAGCGGCTGAAGGCCTTCTTCGGCTACGATCACCTCTTCGAGGCGTACCTGCCGAAGGAGAAGCGCCGCTTCGGCTATTTCGGGCTGCCGGTCCTCATCGGGGACGAGATCGTCGCGGTGCTCGACCTCAAGACGGACCGTGCCGCCGGCCGTCTGCTGATCCAGCAATGGACCTGGCTCGACGGCCGCGAAAGCGCGCAGGCGAAGGTCGCCATCGAGGACGAACTCCAGCGCTTCGAGCGTTTCCAGCTCGCAAGCGACACAGCGGCGGAACCGGACATCGCGAGGCCGGCCGCAAAATCGCCGGCTTGCTGAGAATGTCTGCCTTCGCCGAACGGCGAGCAGGCGGAACCGTCCGGTGAGAGCAGTCCAACGTCCCATCCCGGCCATCGTCGCAACGGCGGCGAACTGAGCGATGGCGGCAGGGGCGCCCGTGCGGCTCGGCCTTTCGGCGCAAGGCGTGCCCGCCTCGCTCCTGCTGCATCTGGCCATGCTGCTGGCGCTCGGACTGACCTCCCTGCCCCCGAGGGACAGGACAGGCACCATCCCGGAAAGCGGCGTCGACGTCGAACTGCTGACGGCGGAGGAATTCGAGGCGACGACGCGGCCCAGACCAGCCGAGCCCGCCCTCGAAGAGCCGACGACGGCGCCTGAGCAGGCCGCGCCGGGCCAGCCGGAAAAGCCGCCTCCCGCCGAACCGGACGGCATGATCCGGGCGAGCCGGCTGATGGCCGCCGACGCGCTCGCCAATCCCCTGAGCCGGCAGGCGCGCGAGATGCTTCCCTTCCTGGCGGAGGACGAGCGCGTCGAGCAATTGTGCGGACTGGAGGCGATGAGCCAGATCCACGCCTGGAAGGCGGAGATCGAGCCGGATCGGGTCACCGCCTATGCCAGGGGCGAGACGAGGATAACGGGGCGCACCCTGCTGGCCGAAGGCGCGGCCTTCCGCAGCAGGAGGCGCTGGTATGCTCTCAGCTTCAGATGCGAGTTCAGCGCCGATCGCAGCGCCGTGGTCGCATTCGCGTTCCGGGTCGGCGATGCCGTGCCTCGCGGCCAGTGGCGCAGGCTGGGCCTGCCTGAAACCCATTGAACCGCGCGCCGTTCAAGCCCCCAGCAGGTCGATCAGCGGCGGGATCAGCGGCTCGTCGGCCGGCGGCATGGCGAGGTCCCGCAGCCTGCCGGCGCGCAGCCATTTCAGCGCCTGCCCCTCGCGCGAAGCGACCTGCCCCTCCCAGCGCCGGCAGATATAGAGCGGCATCAGCAGGTGGAAATCGGGATAGCCGAAGCTCGCGAAGGTAAGGGGGGCGAGGCACTCCTCCTTGACGGTGATGCCGAGCTCTTCGGAGAGCTCGCGGATCAGTGCCGGCTCCGGCCGCTCGCCCGGTTCGAGCTTGCCGCCGGGAAACTCCCACAGGCCGGCCAGCGCCTTGCCTTCCGGGCGCTGGGCGACGAGGACGCGGTTGTCGGCATCGATGAGGGCGCAGGCGACGACGAGGACGAGCTTCACGGGGCTGGGTCTCAATATCCGGAGAGAATGACCTGGATCGGTTCCTTCTCCTTACCCGTCACGGTGACGCTGTCATAGACCGAGCCGCCCTCGCGGGAGAAGGCCGCCTCGTCCCCCCAGATCACCTGCGTCGTCACGAAATACTCGCCCGGCGCGACATTTTCGAAGACGAAGCGGCCATTAGCTTCGGCCTTGACCGTGCGGGTGTACTCCGCATAGGCGGGATCGGGATTGTCGTCGCGCGGATAGACGCTGTGCGGCAGGTATTTGCCTCTTCCGTAGAGGTTCTGGAAGCGCTCGCGCGAAAAGGCGGTCGCGGGAACGAGGCGCACGATCTGGCCGGCCGCGTTGACCACCACGCCGCTCGGCTTGGTGCGGAAGGCGTGGCCGACGACGACCCCCGTGCCCGGTTTCTTGATGAAGGCGGCTTCTTCGACCGAAAAGGCCACCGTCCCCGGCTTGCGGTCCACGCAGGCCGAGAGAAAGACGGCGCAGGCGAGCGCCAGTGAACGTCCCAGCAAATCCGGCCCCCCGCGGTCGTCCGCCCCGCACGGATCATGCCGTTGGGGCAGAGCGCGCGCAAGCGCCGGTCAGCGCGTCATTCGCCGCGGCGGCCGAGCGGAGAGCCGAGAAACTGTCGGAAGACAGGCCCGGGTCGAGGCCCGGCATGTCGGACCGTCACGAACGATAATCGCCGTTGATCTCGACATAGGCCTTGGTGAGATCGCAGGTCCAGACGGTCGCCTTGCCGCGCCCGAGGCCTAGATCGGCCGTGATGACGATGTGGTCGCCCTTCATGTAGTCGGAGACCGCGCCCTCGTCGTAGGACGGGGCCCGCGCGCCCTGCTTCGCCACGACGATGTCGCCGAAGCCGATGTCGAGCCGATCCCGGTCGGCCGGCTCGCCGGCCTTGCCGACCGCCATCACGACACGGCCCCAATTGGCGTCCTCGCCGGCGATCGCGGTCTTGACCAGCGGCGAGTTGGCGATCGACAGCGCCACGCGCTTGGCCGAGCGCGCCGAAACCGCACCCGAAACCCGGATCTCGACGAATTTCCGCGCCCCCTCGCCATCCTTGCAGACGAGATGCGACAGTTCGAGCAGAAGCGCGTTGAGCGCTCGCTTGAAGCCCGACAGGCGCGGGTCGGTCGGCTCGGTGATCGCCGGCACGCCGCGCTCGGCGGCCTTGCCCGTCGCGAACAGCATCAGCGTGTCCGAGGTCGAGGTGTCGCTGTCGACCGTGATGGCGTTGAAGGAGCCCTTCACGCCCTTCGACAGCAGCGCCTGCAGCACCGGCGCGGCGATCGGCGCATCGGTGAAGACGAAGGAGAGCATCGTCGCCATGTCGGGCGCGATCATGCCGGCGCCCTTGGCGATGCCGGCGATGACGACCTCCTTGCCGTCGATCTTCGCCTTGCGCGAGACCGCCTTGGGGAAGGTGTCGGTGGTCATGATCGCCCGGGCTGCGTCGAGCCAGGGACCGTCGGTCGCGCGCTTGGCGCAATCCTGCAGCACGCCCTCGAACTTGGTCCCGTCGAGCGGCTCGCCGATCACGCCGGTCGAGGCGATGAAGACCTCCCCGGCCTTGCAGCCGGCCGCCTTCGCGGCGATCTCCGCCGTGAGCCTGACCGAATCGCGCCCTTTCAGCCCGGTGAAGGCATTCGCGTTGCCGGAATTCACGACGATGGCGCGGGCCGAGCCCTGGGCCAGATTCTCGCGGCACCAGTCGACCGGCGCGGACGGGCATTTCGAGCGGGTGAAGACGCCCGCGACCTGCGTGCCCTCGTCGAGCAGCGCGAACCAGACGTCGGTTCGGCCCTTGTAGCGGATGCCGGCCTCGGCGGTGGCGAAGCGCACCCCCGCCACCGGCGGAACCTTCTGCTGGCGCTTCGGCGCGAGCGGGGAAACGGGAACGTCCTTGCCGGCCATCGGGCATCTCCTGCGGGGGGCAACCGGGCCGAATCGACGGCGGCCCGGCCTGATTTGAAGCCGCTCAGCCCTCTGCCGCAGAGCGATGACGAAAACAAGAAGGGCGGCCCTGCGGCCGCCCTCCAAATCGGAATTCAGCCTGTCGGGACCCACGCCCGCGGCCGGCGAGCACCGGTCAGTTCTTCTTCGTCTCGGCCGGAGCCGCCGGTGCCGCGGGCGCCGGAGCGGCGCCGGCCGGCTGGTCCAGGCGTTCGATCTTGGCCTTCTCGCGCAGGGCCAGAATCAAGTCCTGCTGGGCCTTGCGCTCCAGATACTGGTCGATCTGCGGCTTGACCGCCGCGAAATCCGGCAGCGGCTTGCTGCGCTTGTCCTCGAGCTTGATGACATGCCAGCCGAACTGGCTCTTCACCGGCTCGGAGATCTGGCCCTTCTGCAGCTTGAAGGCGGCCTCGGCGAATTCCGGAACCATCCGGTCCTTGGTGAACCAGCCGAGATCGCCGCCCTCCTTGCCCGAGCCCGGATCCTTCGAGATCTCGCCGGCGACCTTGGCGAAGTCCTCGCCCTTCTTCAGCCGCTCCGCGACCGCCTTGGCCTGCGCCTCGTCCTCGACGAGGATATGCCGGGCATGGACCTCCTCCTCGGGCGCCATCGCCTTGGTGGTGTCGTCGTAGAGCTTCTTCGCGGCCTCGGGCGTAGCGGCCTTCTTCGCCTCGCGGGTCAGGTATTCGTCGAGCAGGACCTTCTCGCGGTAATAGGCGAGGCGGGCGGCGAAGTCCGGGCCGTCGGCGATCTTCGCGTCCATCGCGGCCTTGGCGCCCAGCTTCAGGTCGACGAGGTAGTTGATGATCTCGTCGCGCTTGCGCTCCTCGGGGACCTGCGCCAGGCGCTCGCCGAGATCTTCGGCCGCGAGCTTGAGCTCGCCTTCGGTGATGGCGATGCCGTTGACCCTGGCCACGACCTTGTCGGCCTGGGCGAGCGCCGGGACCGCGAGGAGAACGAGTCCGAGGGAGGCGGCTGCGATGCGGGACAGCGTCATGGATGGCGGCCTTTCACGGTGCCGAAGGAACGCGAGCCGGGGCGCGGCTCTTCGGGCTGTGCACTGCCAGTTGAACGCGGCAAAGGCAAGGCGTCCCCGCACCGCCGAGGCCGGATGACGAAGCTTTGCGACGGGGCGCCGCCCGACCGCCGCCCCGCCCTTGGAAGCCGCCGCCTCAGCCCCCACATCCGCTGCGGGTTCCGGCTCGGGGAAAGCGGCGCTGGACCCCGCACCCGCGCGCGTCTAAACACGCGGTCGCAAACGAGAATACCGTGACTTCCGGCGGCGCCCGGCCAGCGATGGCGCGCCGGAGGCCTCGACCACCTGAAAGGCCCAACATGCTTGGCGCGCTCGCAAAGAAACTCTTCGGCTCGTCGAACGACCGGCGCGTCAAGGGCTACGGTCCCCGCGTCGCGGCGATCAACGCGCTCGAGAACGAGATGCGGGCACTGAGCGACGAGGCCCTCCAGGCGCGCACCGCCGAGTTCCGCCAGCAGCTCGCCAACGGCGCCAAGCTCGACGATCTGCTCGTCCCGGCCTTCGCCACGGTGCGCGAGGCGGCGCGGCGCGTGCTCGGCCAGCGCCCCTACGACGTCCAGCTCGTCGGCGGCATGGTGCTGCACGAGGGCGCCATCGCCGAGATGAAGACCGGCGAGGGCAAGACGCTCGTCGCGACGCTGCCGACCTATCTCAACGCGCTCGAAGGCAAGGGCGTCCACGTCGTCACCGTCAACGACTACCTCGCCCGGCGCGACGCGGAGTGGATGTCGCGGCTCTACAACTTCCTCGGCCTCTCGGTCGGCATCATCGTCCACGGCATCGAGGACGAGGAGCGCCAGCGCGCCTATGCCGCCGACATCACCTACGGCACCAACAACGAATTCGGCTTCGACTATCTGCGCGACAACATGAAGTACGAGGTCGCGCAGATGGCCCAGCGCGGCCATCATTTCGCGATCGTCGACGAGGTCGACTCCATCCTGGTCGACGAGGCGCGCACGCCGCTCATCATCTCCGGCCCGCTCGACGACAAGTCGGACCTCTATGTCGCGATCGACGAGGTGCTGCCGGGGCTGGTCAAGGGCGACTACGAAGTCGACGAGAAGCAGCGCACCGTCTCGCTGACGGAGGCCGGCAACGAGCATATCGAGGAGCTGCTGCGCGCGGCCGACCTGCTGAAGGAAGGCGACCTCTACGACGCCCAGAACGTCACGCTGGTCCACCACGTCAACCAGGCCCTGCGCGCCCACACCCTCTTCACCCGCGACAAGGACTACATCGTCCGCAACGGCGAGGTGGTGATCATCGACGAGTTCACCGGCCGCATGATGCAGGGCCGGCGCTATTCGGAAGGGCTGCACCAGGCGCTCGAGGCCAAGGAGCACGTCCAGGTCCAGCCCGAGAACGCGACGCTCGCCTCGATCACCTTCCAGAATTATTTCCGGCTCTATGCGAAGCTCGCCGGCATGACCGGCACGGCCGCCACCGAGGCGGACGAGTTCTTCCAGATCTACAAGCTCGAGGTCGTCGAGATCCCGACCAACGTCCCCGTCGCCCGCAAGGACGAGGACGACGAGGTCTATCGCACCTTCGAGGAGAAGGTCCGGGGCGTCATCCGCGAGATCAAGGCCGCGCAGGAGAACGGGCAGCCGCTTCTCGTCGGCACCACCTCGATCGAGCGCTCCGAGCTCGTCGCCGAGATGCTGGAGAAGGAAGGCTTCAAGCTGATCGACTTCACCGACCCCAAGGCGCTGGAGCCGATCTACGAGGCCGCCCGCCAGGGCAAGCCCTCCAGGGCCTTCGCGGTGCTGAACGCCCGCTTCCACGAGCAGGAGGCCTATATCGTCGCCCAGGCCGGCGTGCCGGGCGCGATCACCATCGCCACCAACATGGCCGGCCGCGGCACCGACATCCAGCTCGGCGGCAACGCCGATATGCGCATCGCCCATGACCTCGCCGGCATGGAGGAAGGGCCGGAACGCGACGCGCGCGCCGCCGAGATCCGGGCCGAAGTCGCCGATTTCAAGCAGCGCGTGCTCAAGGCGGGCGGTCTCTACATCGTCGGCACCGAGCGCCACGAGAGCCGCCGCATCGACAACCAGCTGCGCGGCCGCGCCGGCCGCCAGGGAGACCCCGGCCGCTCGAAGTTCTTCCTGTCGCTGCAGGACGACCTGATGCGCATCTTCGGCTCCGACCGGATGGACGGCATGCTGCAGAAGCTCGGCCTCAAGGAGGACGAGGCGATCATCCACCCCTGGATCAACAAGGCGGTGGAGAAGGCGCAGGGCAAGGTCGAGGCGCGCAACTTCGACATCCGCAAGAACATCCTCAAATACGACGACGTGATGAACGACCAGCGCCGCGTCGTCTTCGAGCAGCGCCGCGACTTCATGCGCCAGGAGAGCGTGCGCGAGACGATCGACGACATGCGCCATGGCGTCGTCGAGGACCTGGTCGCCCGGACCATCCCCGAGCAGGCCTATCCCGAGCAGTGGGACACCGCGACGCTCAAGGAAGAGGTCTGGCGCTATCTCAACCTGGAACTGCCGATCGAGGACTGGGCCAAGGAAGAGGGCATCGCCGACACCGAGCTGCGCGAGCGCATCCGCAAGCTCGCCGACGAGGACTACGCCGCGCGCATCCAGCGCAACAGCGAAGAGGTGATGACCTATATCGAGAAGCAGGTGCTGCTGCAGACGCTGGACACGCTCTGGCGCGAGCACCTCGTCACGCTCGATCATCTGCGCCAGGTCATCGGCTGGCGCGGCTATGCCCAGCGCGACCCGCTGCAGGAATACAAGCAGGAGGCCTTCGAGCTCTTCGACTCGCTGATCGGCCGCCTGCGCGAGCAGGTCACCGGCAATCTGATGCGCATCGAGGTGCGTTTCGAGCAGCCGGAGGAGCAGGCGGCGCCGATCCAGGCCGCGGCTCCGGCCTTCGCCGACGCCTATGGCGGCGGCAACCCGTTCGCGGCCCTCGCGGCCGACGACGCGGACACGGCCGTGCTGGACCGCAATCCCGACGATCCGACGACCTGGGGCAAGGTCGGCCGCAACGAGCCCTGCCCCTGCGGCTCGGGCAAGAAGTTCAAGCACTGCCACGGGCAGTACGTCTGAGCGGCGCTCCGGCCCACGTCTCGATCCCGGAGCAGCCATGACCGACGATCCCGTCGACGCCTTCGTTCCGGGGCCTCGGGCGCGTGTCGCCGGCCGCCCCGGCGGCCCGCTGTCCGGCCTCACCTTCGCGGTCAAGGATCTCTTCGACGTCGCCGGCGTGCCGACCGGCGGCGGCAACCACGACTGGGCGAAGGCCAATCCGGTGCCCGAGCGCCACGCCTGGGCCGTCCAGACCCTGCTCGACGCCGGCGCGGATCTCGTCGGCAAGACCATCACCGACGAGGTCTCGCTCGGCATCCTCGGCGAGAACCCCTTCGACGGCACGCCGCTCAACAGCGCCGCCCCCGACCGGGTGCCGGGTGGCTCCTCCTCCGGCTCCGCCGCCGCCGTCGCGGCGGGCCTGTGCGACACCGCGCTGGGCACCGACACCGGCGGATCGGTCAGGGTCCCTTCCAGTTTCTGCGGGCTCTACGGCATCCGCCCGACCCATGGACGGCTCGACGTCTCCGGCATGATACCGCAGGCGCCGAGCTCCGACACCACCGGCTGGTTCGCCCGCGATGCCGGCACCTTCGCGCGGGTGAGCACCGTCATGCTCGGCGAGGCGCCGGGGCCGCTGCCGACGAAGCTGCTGGTGGCGGTCGACGCCTTCGGCTTCGCCGATCCGGCCGTGGCGGAAGCGCTGGAACCGATGGTCGCCCGGCTCGCGAACCTCGTCGGTGACAGGCGCGAGGAGATCATGGCGCCGCAGGGCCTCTCCGTCTGGGCGCGGGCGCAACGCTCGCTCCAGCCTGTCGAGGCCTGGCAGACCTTCAAGCCCTGGATCGAGCGCTGCAACCCGCGCATGGCCTTCAGCGTCGTCGCCGGGCTGGTCGCGGGATCGCAGGTCCCGGCCAGTGAACGCAACTGGGCCGCGCTGATGCGCGAGGAAGCGCGCGCCCGCCTGCGCCATCTGCTGCCGCCGGGCACCATCCTGTGCCTGCCCACCACGCCCTTCCCGGCCCCCTTGCGCGGCCTGTCGTTGCCCGAGCTCCAGCCCTTGCGCGACCGCATCACCTGCCTGTGCGCGCAGGGCGGGCTGGCGGGCTTCCCGCAGGTCAGCCTGCCCGGCGCCCTGGTGGACGGCGCGCCGGTCGGCCTCTCGATCATCGGCGCGCGCGGCACGGATGCGAGCCTCATTGCCGTCGCACAGGCCATGGAGGCCGCATCGTGACCGATCTCGCCCCGAACCTGCCCGAGGTGGTCGCCGAGATCGCCGACCTGTTCGAGCGCTACGAGCAGGCCCTGATCGACAAGAACGTCGACGTGCTGGACGCCACCTTCTGGGACAGTCCGGATACGATCCGCTATGCCCTGCAGGAGAACGGCTACGGCTTCTCCGAAATCCACGCCCATCGCGTCGCCCGGCCGCCGGGACCGGGCATCAAGGAAAAGCGCCTGCGCCTGGAAATCCTGACGCTGGGACGGGACCTCGCCACGGTGAACCTCGAGTTCAAGGTGCGCGGCAAGGACGTCGTCGGCCGGCAGAGCCAGACCTGGGTCCGCTTTCCCGAACTGGGCTGGAAGGTCATCGCCGCCCATGTCTCGACGATGGACGGCGTCAGGCTCTGGTGAGTCGCTGCGGCTGTCGGCGCCCCATTCGACGCACGCCCTTGCATCATCCCGTCGCAATCGTCAGGTTGCCTGTCCCGGAGTGAAGGCAGGAGGAAGCGGACGATGCAGATCGGTGGATTCGACCTCGTCGTGGTCGCGCTGGTCGCGCTCGTCATCCTGACCATCGCGCTCGGTGTGCGCACCGTGCCGCAGGGCTACAACTACACCGTCGAGCGCTTCGGCCGTTATTCGCGCACGCTGGGCGCCGGTCTCGGGCTGATCGTGCCCTATATCGACCGCATCGGGCACAAGGTGAATGTCATGGAGCAGGTGCTCGACATTCCCTCGCAGGAGGCCATCACCAAGGACAATGCCGGCGTGCGCATCGACGCCGCCGCCTTCTATCAGGTGCTCGACGCCGCCAAGGCCTGCTACGAGGTGGCCTCGCTCAACGACGCGCTGATGGTCCTGACCATGACCAATATCCGCACCGTGGTCGGCTCGATGGACCTCGACCAGCTTCTCTCCCATCGCGACGAGATCAACGAGCGCCTGCTCCGGGTCATGGACGCCGCGGCCTCGCCCTGGGGCGTCAAGGTCACGCGCATCGAGATCAGGGACATCCTGCCGCCGGCCGACATCGCCGGCGCGATGAACCGGCAGATGAAGGCCGAGCGCGAGAAGCGCGCCGCCGTTCTCGAGGCGGAAGGTCTGCGCCAGGCGGAAATCCTCAAGGCCGAAGGTCAGAAGCAGTCCCAGATTCTCGCCGCCGAGGGCCGCAAGGAGGCGGCGCTACGCGACGCCGAGGCGCGCGAGCGCCTCGCCCAGGCCGAAGCGGCCGCGACGACCATGGTTTCCGAGGCCATCGGCAAGGGCGATATCCAGGCGGCGAACTTCCTGATCGCCGAGCGCTACACCGACGCGCTGAGGGCGATCGCCAGCGCCCATAACAGCAAGGTCGTGATCGTGCCGATCGAGGCGGCCGCGCTCGCCGGCACGGTCGGCGGCATCGCCCAGCTCACCCGCGCCGTCTTCGGCGAGGATGCGTCAGAGGCCCGGCGTGCCGGCGGCTCCGTGCCGCCCGCCGGCCGCGCCTGACCCCGGCGGGAGCGGGAGCGCGATGCTGTCCTGGCTGGCTTCGCTCGGCGGCTGGAGCTGGGTCGTCCTCGGCCTCGTGCTGATCGGCGGCGAAATGCTCGCGCCCGGCGTCTTCCTGATCTGGCTGGGGCTGGCGGCACTGCTCACGGGCCTCGTCGTCGGCGCCGCCGGTCTCGGCTGGCAGGCGGCCGCGCTCGTCTTCGCGGCCTTCGCGGTTCTCAGCGTGCTGGCGGGCCGGCTCATGACGCGCCGGAGGGGCGAGGAGCCCGACGCCGCGACGGGCCTCAACGACCGCGCCCGCCATCTCATCGGCCGCGTCTTCACGCTGGAGACGACCATGACGGGCGGCGAAGGCCGCATCAGGGTCGACGATTCCTCCTGGCGCGTCCTCGGCCCCGAGCTGCTCGCCGGCACGCAGGTGCGTGTCCTGCGCGTCGAGGGCGCGACCCTCGTCGTCGAGAAGGCCTGATCCCGCGGCGGGGCGGCCGTGTGCAGAAATCGGTTGTTCGCCGCGCCGTGAGGTCTATAGCGAACGCTCCCTCACCAACCGAACACTCCGATGACCACGCCAAGCGACCGCCTGTCTCTCCCGAAGGATCGCATCAAGGTCCTGCTGCTGGAGGGTATCAACGACTCCGCCGCCGAGCTGATGGTGGCGGCCGGCTACAACAACATGGAGCGCCTGCCCAAGGCGCTCGACCGCGAGGCCCTGCTCAAGGCGATCGAGGGCGTGCACGTCCTCGGCATCCGCTCGCGCACGAAGCTGACCGAGGAAGTGTTCGCCCGGGCCGACCGGCTCTTCGCGGTCGGCTGCTTCTCGGTCGGCACCAACCAGGTCGATCTCTCGGCGGCCGAAAAGCGCGGCATCCCGGTCTTCAACGCGCCCTTCTCCAACACCCGCAGCGTCGCGGAACTGACGATCGGCGAGATCGTGATGCTGCTGCGCCGCATCCCGGACCGCTCGCGCTCGGCCCATGAGGGCGGCTGGGACAAGTCGGCCGATGGCTCCTTCGAGGTGCGCGGCAAGATTCTCGGCATCGTCGGCTACGGCAACATCGGCAGCCAGCTCTCGACGCTGGCCGAGGCGATGGGCATGCGCGTGATCTACTACGACCAGACCGCGCGCCTGCGCCACGGCAACACCGATTCCGTGCCGAGCCTCGACGACCTGCTCGGCTTCTCCGACATCGTCTCGCTGCACGTGCCCGAAACGCCCCAGACCAAGGGCATGATCGGCGCCGAGCAGATCGCCAAGATGAAGCAGGGCGCCTACCTCATCAACAATTCGCGCGGCACGGTGGTCGATCTCGATGCGCTCGCCTCGGCGATCCGCAGCGGCCATCTCGCCGGTGCCGCGGTCGACGTCTTCCCGGTCGAGCCCGCCTCGAACGCCGACCGCTTCGTCTCGCCGCTGCAGGGCCTGCCCAACGTCATCCTCACCCCGCATATCGGCGGCTCGACAGAGGAGGCGCAGGAGCGCATCGGCGAGGAAGTCGCGCGCAAGCTGGTCGATTATTCCGATGTCGGCTCGACGGTCGGCGCGGTCAACTTCCCTCAGGTCCAGCTCGCGTCGCGCGCGCTCGGCACGCGCTTCATCCATGTCCAGCGCAACGTGCCGGGCATGCTCAGGCGCCTGAACGACGTCTTCGCGAGCCGCAACGTCAATATCGCCGCCCAGAACTACCAGACGGACGGCGAGCTCGGCTATGTCGTGATGGAGGCGGACGGCATCGACGTCGAGACGGCCAAGGCCATCCTGCGCGAGATCAGGACCCTGGACGGCACGATCCGCGCGCGACTGGTCTATCAGCGCGACTGAGGCCGGCCCCTACTGAGCCCGGGAGCCCGGTCCGATCGGGCGGCGCGCTCAGCGCCGCTTCGCGCCCGGCTTCGTCGGCTCCTGCGCCGCGATCGGATCGCTCGCCGGGAAGGTCTCTTCGAGTGCCTCGTCGAGCGCGGCGTCCTTGCCGTGCTTGCGCTCGGCCACGCGCTGTTCCCGCTGCTCCTTGCGCAGGCTCTCCGTCGCCGGGTTGCCCTTCGGCGGTTTGACGTGAGTGTTCATGGCTTTCCCCTTTGGCGCCGCCGCCAGGGCAGGCCGCCATCGGCAACAACGCGCAGGCCGGCTTAGCGTTCCCCGGTCGCAGGCGGCGGCGAGGCCGATGGCACGGGCCCGCGCGGCCAAGCGACCACGGCCCGCAGCCCGCCACCGGGGCGCTCCGAAAGCACCAGCGACCCGCCATGCGCCTCTGCGATGGCCGAGACGATGGCCAGCCCGAGCCCGAAGCCGCTGTCGGGCCGCAGGGTGCGCGCCGTGTCGCTGCGGTAGAACGGCTCGAGCACCTTCTCCCGCTCATCGGCCGGAATGCCCGAGCCGGCGTCCTCGACCGCGACCGCGATCAGCCCCGGCTCGCCGTCCTCCAGCCGCACCACGGTCCGGCCGCCGAACTTGATCGCGTTGTCGACGAGATTGGCGACGGCGCGGGTCATCTGGTCGGCGTCGCAGATGGCCGAGGCATGGTCCGGCCCCTCATAGACGACGCCGTGGCCGAGATCGGCGAAATCATCGCAGACCGTCTGGAGCAGGGCCGCCAGATTGGTCGCCGTCATGGCCGCGCTCGCGCGGCCGTCGCGCAGATATGACAGCGCACTGCCGACCATCCGCTCCATCAGCGCGAGATCGGCCTGCATGGCGCGCCGCCTGTCGCGATCCGGGACCTCCTCCGCCCGAAGCCGCAGCCGCGTGATCGGCGTACGCAGATCGTGGCTGATCGCGGCCAGCATCTGGGTGCGCCCATCGAGCAGCTTGCGAATGCGTGAGGCCATGTCGCCGAAGGCACGCGCGAGACGCCTCACCTCAGCGGGACCGCGACCGAGCGTCGAGATCTCGTCACGGTCGGGATCGAAGCGGTCGACCGAGGCGGCGAGCCGCTCCAGCGGCGCCACCACCGCACGCGCGGCCCACCACGACAGCATGGCGAGGAGCACGGCCAGTGAGGCCATGGTGATGATGAGATGGAACACGATCGGCCGCGGCGGCGCCTCCAGCCGCTGCCGCGGCGAGATGTTCAGGGTCGTGCCGTCGGAGAGGCGCACCCCGACCGCTGGCGGGCCGGGCTCCCCGGCCGCCCCCGGCAGGAGGAACGGCACGCCGACGCCGCTCAGCTCTATGGCGATCTGCTCCAGCATGTCCCTGTCGGGCGGCGGCGGCGGGCGCCCGGATGGCGGCACCGGCTCGCCGCCACGGGCGATCCGCGAATTGGCGGCGATGGCCGAGTCGAGGACGATCTCGCGCGCCTGCCGATCCGGTACGGCATGGAGGGCCCGGGCCAGCGCGACCAGCTCGGTCGCATGGGGCGGCACGAAGGCGGTTCGACGCAGTTGAGGCGGCAGCACCACCAGCAGCACGATCGCCGTGAGCAGGTTTGCGAGGAGCACCGAGCCGACGACAATCGTCGCGATCTGCGCCGACGCTCGCGAAGGAAGCAGTCGGGCGAGCCAGCGTGTCATGCCGTCTGGACGTCCGGCGAGAACATGTAGCCGCTGGCCCGCACCGTCTGGATCAGCTCCGGTTCGCGCGGATTGCTCTCCATCTTCTGGCGCAGACGGCTGACCAGCACGTCGATCGACCGCTCGAACGGCCCCGCTTCCCGCCCCTGCGTGAGATCGAGGAGCTGGTCGCGCGAAAGCACCCGCCGGGGCCTGTCGCAGAAGGCGAGCAGCAGATCGAGCTCCGCGCTCGTCAACGCGACGCGTTCTCCGGCCGGATTGAAGAGGCGCCGGACCGACTTGTCGAGTTTCCAGCCCGCGAAGGTGATGACCACCGCCTCGGCCTCGGACGGGGATGGCGCGCCGGAGCGGCGCAGCACCGCGCGGATGCGCGCCAGCAATTCGCGCGGGTTGAACGGCTTCGCCAGATAGTCGTCCGCGCCCATCTCCAGCCCGAGAATGCGGTCGATCTCCTCGGACCGGGCGGTCAGCATGATGATCGGCATCGCGCTGGTGGCGCGCAGGCGGCGGCAGAGGCTCAGGCCGTCTTCACCCGGAAGCATCAGGTCGAGCACGACGAGGTCGAAGCGGTTGTCCCTGAGCGCGGCATCCATGTCGCGCCCATTGGCGACCGCCTTCGCGCGGAAGTCGTGGCTGCGCAGAAACCGCGAGACCAGGGCCGCGGTCTCGCGGTCGTCCTCGACCAGAAGGATGTGCGGGGTGCGGGTCATCGCCTCCTCCTACTCGCCACGGCACGGCCGGGCTCGCGAAAAATCGTTTCCGATCGTTTCGCAACGGATAGCCGGAAACGGAACGATACCAAACCGCGCCTGTCAGGACGTGATTCCGCAACAGCCCGGGAGCAGATCGCTTGGCGAGAACCCAGCCGGTGAGACATGACTGACATCGCTCCGATTTCGCTGCCCGCCGCCGACCCCACGCCCCGCCTCCTCGCTCGCGGTCTTCTGGTCGCGGCGGGGCTTGCGCTGTGGCTGCTCTTCCTGCCCGCGCTGCTGGCGCGTCCGGGCACGGTACAGGACGAACAGGGCTGCCGGCTCGCCACGGCATACCGCGATCCCGTGACCGGACGGACGACCCGGACGAGCCAACCCGGCATCGCGCTGGCGCCCTGCCCCCAGTTCCGGCCGTGAGGGGCGCGGGATGCCGCGATATCCGCGCCTTGCGCCGGCCGGGCGAAGCACCCTCGCGCTGGCCCTTCTCGCGGGCGTCGGCTTCCTCACCACCGGCTTCGCGACCGGCCGCTCGGGCTTCGTCACCTCGCCCTATCGGGCCGAGCGGCTGACCGCGATCACCGCCGCACTCTCGAACCTCGAGGGGGACTACGTCCTCGCGGCCGGCGACTCCCATATTCTGCGCTGGCATGCCCGGACGTTCTGCGGCCTGCCCCTGGTCAATGCCGGGATCGACGGCGCCACCAGCGAGGATCTCGGCAACCTGCTCGCCTCGCTCGACCTGCACCGCCCACCCCGGGCCGTGATCGTCACGATCGGGACCAACGACACGTTCCGCAAGCGCGCCGCCAGTCCGGAGCAGGCGGCTCGCCGTTTCGACGCCGGTCTCGACAGAGTCCTCGGCGACCTCGCTCGCCGCACGTCACGGATCGTCCTCAATGCGCCGCCCTCCATCGACAAAAACGGCAGCGCCGATTTCTGGGCCGAAGCCATCCGGCCGATCGGCACGGCGGCTGAAGCGGCGTGCCTGAAGACCCGAAGCTGCCGCTTTCTGGCCCCCTTCGGCCCCGGCACGGCGCTGGCGGCGGACGGCATTCATCTGCGCGATTACGACACCGCCTATGCGCGGATCGAAGGCCCCGCCTGCGCGACGATCCGCGGCGAGCCCGCCGCCTTGGCGAACGCCTCTCCCTGACGCCTTCACGGGCCCTCGGGCCTCCAGCCAGAACCTCGGCGCAGGCGTGCCATGACACGCCGCCCCGCCCTCTGGACCACGCCGGTCGGCATCCCCATCTCGGCTGCCGGCGGCGCGGCTCCCGCGCTCGCAATCACAGCGCAGCCGGGGGTGTCCATGGTCGCCGTTTCCGTTCTCGATCTCGTCCCCGTCGTCGAAGGGGAAGAGGCGGGCGACGCCCTCCGCAGATCCATCGATCTCGCGCGCCACGCCGAGGCCCTGGGCTACCGGCGCTACTGGGTCGCCGAGCATCACAACATGGTCGGCATCGCCTCGGCCGCGACATCGGTCGTCATCGGGCAGCTCGCGGCCGCCACGCAGACGATGCGCATCGGCGCGGGCGGCATCATGCTGCCGAACCACGCCCCGCTCGTGATCGCCGAACAGTTCGGCACGCTGGAGGCGCTCTTTCCCGGCCGCATCGACCTCGGCCTCGGCCGCGCGCCCGGCACCGACCAGATGACGCTGCGCGCGCTGCGCCGCAGCCCGATGTCCGCCGACAGTTTCCCGCAGGACGTGCTCGAGCTCCAGGCGCTCTTCGCCCCGGCCGGGCCGAACCAGGCCGTCAGGGCCGTGCCCGGCGCCGGGCTGAAGGTCCCGCTCTGGATTCTCGGCTCGAGCCTTTTCGGCGCGCAGCTCGCCGCGGAGCTCGGGCTGCCCTATTCCTTCGCCTCGCATTTCGCGCCCGACGCCCTGCTGCAGGCCTTCGCCGTCTATCGCGAACGCTTCAAGCCATCCGAACAGCTCGCGACGCCCTATGCCATGCCCGGCATCAACGTCATCGCCGCCGAGACCGACGACGAGGCACGCCATCTCGCAAGCTCTCTTCAGCAGCGCTTTCTGGGCATGGTGCGCGGCGCGCGCGGCAAGCTCCAGCCGCCGGTCGCGGATATCGAGGCGCTCTGGAGCCCGGCCGAGAAGGCGCATGTCGCCAGCATGCTGCGCTACGCCTTCATCGGATCGCCCGACACCCTGCGCCGCGACCTCGGCGCCTTCCTGCGCCAGACGAAGGCGGACGAAATCATGGTGACGGCGCCGGTCTTCGACCACGAGGCGCGCAAGCGCTCCTATGCCATCGTCGCCGAGATCGCGCCGGGCATCGGCGGCGACTGAACGACGCTCGTCGCTGCCGGCCTCTGCGGCCTTCCAGGCCGGAGAAAATAACGAGAGGCATTCGCAATAATATCGCAACTGCGACCGATTTGCAGAAATCCGGTTTTGCAGATGCAGCCCGTCATTGCTATCTGGATGGCATGATGGGAATCGACGAGCGCGTGGCCGCATTCGAGGGCCAGCTCAAGGGCGCCGGGCTGCGCATGACGCAGCAGCGCCGCCTGATTCTGCGCGTGCTGGCGGAAGCCGACGACCACCCCGACGCCAAGGGCATCTTCACCCGCGCCTTCGCCCAGGACCCGACGCTCTCGCTCTCAACGGTCTACCGCACGATGAAGGTGCTGGAGACGCAGGGCGCGATCGAGCGGCACGCCTTCGAGGACGGCGTCTCGCGCTACGAACACGCCGACCAGGAGCACCACGACCACCTGATCGACGTCGAGAGCGGCGAGGTGATCGAGTTCTCATCGGATGCGATCGAGGAACTCCAGCGCCGCATCGCCGCCGAGCTCGGCTATGAGCTCGTCCGCCACCGGCTGGAGCTCTACGGCCGCAAGAAGCGACCCGCGGCGAAGCGCGCGCGCAAGTCCTGAACGCCCGAGTCCTGAGCCCTCGACGCTCCGGCGCCGCACGCCGCGGTCCCGTCATTGCGAGCGGAGCGAAGCAATCCAGTTTCGTAGAGCGCAGCGGTTCCCTGGATTGCGTCGCTCCCCTCGCAATGACGGCAGACTTCCCGCTCAGGACAGCCCAAGTTCGGAGAGGTCAGGCCCGACCGGGACGATCCCGGTCGGATTGATGGTGCGGTGGCTCTCGTAATAGTGCCCCTTGATGTGCCGCAGATCGACCGTCTCGCGCACCCCCTCGACGGCGAGCAGGCGACGCAGATAGTCCGAGAGCCGCGGATAGTCGGCGATGCGCCGGATATTGCACTTGAAGTGGCCGACATAGACCGGATCGAACCGCAGCAGCGTCGTGAAGAGCCGCCAATCCGCCTCCGTGACGGTCTCGCCCGCGAGGAACGGCCGCGACGAGAGCCGCTCTTCCAGCCAGTCGAGGGTCTCGAACAGGGGCGTCACCGCCTCCTCATAGGCCTGCTGCGTCGTTGCAAATCCCGCCTTGTAGACCCCGTTGTTGACCGCCCCGTAGATGCGCTCGTTCAAAGCGTCGATCTCCCCGCGCAGATCGGCGGGATAGTAGTCGCCCGGCTTCGCCCCGACCCCGTCGAAGGCCGAATTGAACATCCGAATGATCTCGGAGGATTCGTTGCTGACGATCGTGTCGCACCGCTTGTCCCACAGGACCGGCACGGTGACCCGTCCGGTATAGTGCGGATCGGCGCGCGTATAGACCTCGTGCAGATAGCGCGCGCCGCCGATGGGGTCCGGGATGACGCCCCCTCCCTCGGCGAAGGCCCAGCCGTTCTCCAGCATCAGCCAGTGCACGACCGAGACGTCGATCATCGCCTCCAGACCCTTGAGCCGGCGGAAGATCAAGGTGCGGTGCGCCCAGGGACAGGCCAGCGAGACATAGAGATGGTAGCGCCCGGGCTCGGCCGCAAAGCCGCCCTCCCCGCTCGGGCCCGGCGCGCCGTCCGGCGTCACCCAGTTGCGGTAGGCGGCGTCCTGCCGGACGAAGCGGCCTCCGCTCTTACCCGTGTCGTACCACTGGTCCTGCCAGCGCCCGTCGACGAGCAGCCCCATGATGCCTCCTTCTGGCCTCAGCCGTCGACGATGTCGTCGTATTCCGGATGTCGCGCCGACCATGCCTGCATGAAAGAGCACCGGAGCACCACCTTGTGCCCGCCCGCCCGGATCAGTTCGAACACGCCGCGCGCCAGCCGCGAGCCGACGCCCTGCCCGGACAGCGCCTGCGGAACCTCCGTATGGATCAGAACGATGCGATCGCCGTCGCGGCGATAGGCGGCGACCGCCATGCCTTCCGGCAGGGACAGCTCGAAGCGGCTCTGCCCGGGATTGTCGACGACTTCACCCATGTTCCTGTCTCCGTCTCTGCGCCCGTCGCCCTCAGGCTTCCGAACGCCAGGGATAGCTCCAGGTTTCCGTCAGGGTCTTGTCGCCACTCTTGAGGAAGGCACGCATCTCGGCGAGTTGCCCGGGCTCGACCGTGATGTCGACGAAGGCGCGGAAGCCCTGCGTCTTCGGATTGGGCACGATGAAGGCGCGGTCGATCCGGCCATAGGCGATAGACGGGACGATCTCGACCTTCTCGGGCTGCTTGAGGTGGTAGTCGAGGTCGCCGCCGGCGAAGTCGATGATGAAGCGCCGCGTCCCCTCGCTGACCGCCTCGCCGGAGCCGAGCGCCTTGGGCTTGGCCTGGTAGGTGTTGATGACGCGCCCGCCAGGATGCAGATCGTTCGCATCGAGCATGGCGGTCAGCTTGTAGCCGAACGTGAACTCACGGCCGGGCTCCAGCGGGACCTTGGGCGACCAGAGCGCGACGATGTTGTCGTTGGTCTCGTCGCCCGTCGGCAGCTCGATCAGTTCGACGATGCCCTCGCCCCAGTCGCCCTGCGGCTCGATCCAGTAGGACGGGCGGGCCTCATAGGCCAGGTCGAGATCCTGATAATGCTCGAAGGCGCGGTCGCGCTGCATCAGGCCGAAACCCCGCACGCTGCGCTCGACGAAGGAGGAGACGGCCTGCTGGCGCGGATTGCGCAGCGGCCGCCAGATCCACTCGCCGGTCCCGGAATGGATCAGCAGCCCGTCGGAATCGTGCAGTTCCATGCGGAAATCCTCATGGAAGCGGCGGTCGTTCTCGCCGGTGAAGAACATCGAGGTCAGCGGCGCGAGGCCGAGCTTCTCGATGGTCTTGCGCGGGAACAGCGTCGCGTGCACGTCGACCACGCTGTCCAGGTCCGGATAGACGTAGAAGCGATAGGCGCCCGTGACCGAGGGCGAATCGAGCAGCGCGTAGATCGTCGCGCGCACCGCATTCGCCACCGGTGCCTCGACCCAGAACTCCCGGAACATCGGGAATTCCTCGCCGCCCGGCACGCCGGCACCGATCGCCAGTCCGCGGGCCGAGAGGCCGTAGCGCTGCTCGCGCCCGAGCACGCGGAAATAGCTCGCGCCGATGAAGGAGATCAGCTCGTCGTAAAGGCGCGGATCGTTCAGCGGATAGTGCAGGCGGAACCCCGCGAAGCCGAGATTGACCGGCAGCGGCTTCTCGAACTTGACCCGGCCATAGTCGAACAGGTTGGGCGAATAGGGGACCGGCGTCGTGACGCCGTCGCGCACCACGTTCACCACCACCGGCCGGGTGAACAGGAAACCGGGATGGAACATCTGCATGCGGAACGGCGAGCCGTTCTGCGAGAGCAGCGCGCGCTCGGACCGGAAGCGGATGTCCCGCCACGAATCGAAGTCGAGCCTGGACAGCGGCTCCGGCAGGGACGGCCCCGCCTCATAGGGCGCCATCGAAATCTCGCGGGCGCGGCGCACCACATCCTCGAAACCGAAGCGCACCTGCGGCACGGGCGGCGTCTGGACCGGCTGGGCCTGCGGAGCCTGCTGCGCGAGCAGCGCCTGCGGCGCGGCCGAGACGCACAATGCCGTGGTGAGCCCGCGCAGGACGCGGCGGCGGTCGATGGTGGTCATGGATGGTCCGTCTTCTGCTCGTGCAAGCCAGTTCGTCGCCGCAGCCCGCGACTTAAGGCCATGAAATGGGGCTGGTCTAGGGCGTGCCTGCGGCGCAGGCGACGCGCCGTTCCAAGATTGACAATCCATGATGCCGCAGCAAGCTTCCCAACCGGCCGGATGCGGCCAGCCGCTCGCGCCCGGAAGGGCATGGTGAACGCATCCTCAGACAGTCCCTGTCCTGATCCCGATCGACTCCTGGACGGATGTCGGCAAGGCGAGCCCCGATCCCTGCCGTCCGAGCGAGAAGGATGACCGCCATGCGGAATTTCCGCGATGCGAAGCTGATGGCGAAGAGCCTGCGCGCGGCCCTGGCCGACCGGCGGGTGCCGCTCAGCCATTCCGAGACCCTCGAGATCGTGGCGCGCCAGTTCGGCTACGACGACTGGAACGTGCTGGCAGCGAAGATCGACGGCGCCCCGCCCGATGCGGATGCCGACGGGACGCAGAACGCCGTGCGCCTCCAGACGGGCATCCCGATCATGCGCATCTTCGACGAGGCGAAGGCCCGGGAGTTCTATCTCGGCTTCCTCGGCTTCGACCTGGACTGGGACCACCGCTTCGCGCCGGGCCTGCCGCTCTACATGCAAGTTTCTCGTTCCGGACTGAAGCTCCATCTTTCGGAACATCACGGCGATGCCAGCCCCGGCTCGACCGTCTTCGTCTGGATGGACGGCATCGACGCCTATCGGGCCGAGCTTCTCGGCAAGCATTATTCCTACTCGCGGCCCGGCATCCATGAGGACGGGCCGGGCGGGCGGACGCTCGAAGTGCCGGATCCGTTCGGCAACAGAATCCGCTTCTGCGAGAAGCGTAGCTAAGCTCAGAGCCGGCGCAGCTTTTTCGGCTTTTTCCGAGTGCGGATCGGCGATGCAAAAAAATGCGCCCCCAGGCTCACAAAACACTTGTAGTCCGGGGGCGCGATCCGTATATCGCGTTCACCCAATTCGCACGTGCCTGTGGCCGCGTGCTGGTCGGTGGGCATCCGGACAAGAGGCCGGACAGCCGCCAGGGGATTGGAAGACGGATGGAGGGGATGGACATCCCTCAAATCACGCTTCCCGGTTCTCGCGAGAGAATCGTTCCCCGACACAGACCGGCAGCCGGAGGCAAAACCGGCGAACCCCGAATCTCCACGGGGGACGCAGCTTAAAGCAACGACGGAGCGGGCTT
>QFQY01000032.1 GCA_003248805.1 Chelatococcus sp.
GCGTAGCGCAGCCCGGTTAGCGCACTTGTCTGGGGGACAAGGGGTCGGAGGTTCGAATCCTCTCGCTCCGACCATAAAACCTCTTCATCGCAGATGATTTGCAGCCACAGGCGGCCAGCCGTGGCGAGAGCGGCCACGCCCGTTCGCAGCCACCCGGCGCAGAAGGTCCCGCCAAGTCCCGGCAGATGTTCGCGGCCCGTCCGAATCGACGTTTCCCCGATCCTGCCCCGATTGCCGCCCATGGCCCGGACGGCAGGACCGCACGCAGAGATCCTAGACCGCAGTCTCGCAGCGTCTCAGGTCGGACAGGCTGCCCGCCCCCAGCATGCCCATGGTCGTCCTGAGCTCTGCGGCGAGGATATCGAGCACGCGCCTGGCCCCGGCGGCACCGCCCAGCGCCACGCCGTAGAGCGGCGCGCGGCCCACCATGACGCCGTTCGCGCCCAGCGCGAGGAAGCGCGCGATGTCGGCACCCCGGCGCACGCCGCTGTCGGCGAGAAGCTCCATCCGGCCCGCGACCGCCTCGGCGATGGCCGGCAGCACGTCGGTCGGCCCGGGCGCGCAGTCGAGATTCCGGGCGCCGTGATTGGAGACGACGATCGCGTCGACGCCACGGGACAGCGCGGTCGACGCATCGTCGACGCGCAGGACGCCCTTGAGGATGAGCTTTCCGCGCCAGTGCCGGCGCAGCAGGTCGACATCGTCCCAGGTCACGTCCGTCGCCAGGCTCAGCTCGTCGGAGAGCGAGGCGCGCCCGAGCGCGGTCCGGAACTCCTCGGGATAATGCGCATAGGTCGGCACACCACCCGCAGCCAGCGCGCGCAGCATGACGGAGGCCGCCCAGCGCGGATGCAGAGCGACGTCCAGCCCCGCCCGCCAGGAGGCCTTCAGCGGAATGCCGAAGCCGTTGCGCGTGTTGTACTCGCGATTGGGTCCGACCGCCGTGTCGACGGTCAGGACCAGCGTCTCCGCCCCGGCCGCCCAGGCCCGGTCGAGCAGAGCGAGCATGCGCTGGCGGTTCTTCCAGACATAGAGCTGGAACCAGAGCTCCGCGCCGGACTCCGCCGCGATGCGCTCGATCGCGGTGATCGACTGCGTCGAGACGCAGAAGGGAATGCCGGACGCGGCGGCCGCCTTGGCGATGGCGATCTCGCCATCGTACCAGACGAGCCCGGCGACCGCCGTCGGCGCGACGACCAGCGGCAGCGGGCGCTCGCGCCCCAGGATGGTGGCCGCCGTCGAACGCTGCGACACGTCGACCAGCACGGCGGGCGACAGCTTGATCGCGTCGAGCCTGCGCCGGTTCTCGGCGATCGAGATCTCGTCCTCGCTGCCGCGGTCGACATACTCGAAGAGCCCGCGCGGCAGCCGCCGCCGCGCCGCGCGGCGGGCGTCCGCGACATTGAGGATATGGGCGAAGGCGTTCCGGTCGCTCATCGGGGCAGCCTCGTGCCGATGCGACGCTCCCGCGCGCGGGTCACGACGAGATGGGCCAGCGCCAGATCGGCGAGCGCGAAGCCGCGGAAGCAGAAGAAGGACCGGCCCTCGCCCGCCGTCGGGTGGCGGTCCTTCGCGAGCCCGACGAGATCATGGCCGAAGGATACGGTCGTCACCGGGTTGCCGTCGGTGTCGTAAGGGGCCTTCGACTGGGCGAGACTGTCGGTCGCCAGCACGTCGAAGGCGGGCAGCGCCTCCGGCAGCCAGCTGCGGCCGATGTCGACGGCCGACGCGAAGGCGACGGGCTTCATCAGCCGCGCGTCGAGAAAGGGCTCGAGGCCCGGCGCGCCCGGCACCATCGAGATGACGATGTCGCTCTCCGCCAGCAGCGTCGCGGCGTCGGAGGCGACCTCGGCAGCGAGGCCCCGCATGGACGCCGCCCGTATCAGGCGCTCGGCCGAGGAGCGGCTGCGGCTCAGCGCCAGCGCGCGCGTCAGTCCGGGATAGAGATCGAGGAAGGCGGCGAGATGCGCATGGGCCTGCAGGCCGCAGCCGACGAAGCCGATGGTCTTCGGCGCCGGCGGCGCCAGGCGGGACGCGGCGGCGGCGGAGAGCGCGGCCGTGCGCAGGAGGGTGATCTCGTCGCCGTCGAGCACGGCCTGCGGCGCGCCCGTCGCGTAGTCGCTGACGCAGATCAGGGCATTGATTCCAGGCACCGGGCTGTCCGGCCCGGCGGGGGCCATCGAAACCCATTTCAGCGTGGCGACGGCCTGTGCCGAGGAGGCCGCGACCATCGCCTGGAAGCCATGGCCGGGCCCGAGGCCGAGCGCGCTCTTCGGAAGGCTCCGGTTCAGCCCGGCGGCGTGATCGCGGAAGGCCTGCAGCACGGCCTCGCGCACCTCCGAAGGGGCGATGGCGAGCCCCTGGACATCGCTGCGCGAGAGATAGAGGAGAGACTGGTTCATCGGGCAAACCGTGTCGCGGAGAACGGCGAGGGATCGAAAGGCGGCACATCGCCGGCCACCAGCGCGGCCACGAGACGGCCGGAGGCCGGCGCCTGCGTCAGCCCGGTATGCGCATGGCCGAAACAATGCACGATGTCGGGGGTCGCGGAAGCCGGGCCGATGCAAGGCAGGCCGTCCGGCGTCGAGGGACGATGCCCGAGCCAGCGGTCCACCGGCTTCGCATCGAAGCGCGCCGCGCGACCGGGAAACATCTTTCGCGCATAGCCGAGCAGGATCTCGGCCCTGCGCCAATCGGGCGGCGCCGAGACGTCGGCGAGTTCGACCTGTCCGGCCAGCCTCAGCCCCTGCGGGGTCGAGACCACGCCCATCTGACCGTCGGACGGCATCAGCCCGGTGGCGATGTCCAGCCCCGGATCGGGGATCACCACATGATAGCCGCGCTCGGAGATCAGCGGCACCGCGTCGCCGGCCGCACACGCCAGCAGCGCAGAGCCGATGCCGGCCGCGATGACCGCGCGATCGCAGGCGACCGGCCCCCCATCGGTGCGGACGGCGCGCAGCCTGCCCGCCGCGATATCGAAGCCGGTCGCGCGCGCGATCACACGCCGAGCGCCGCGCGCGACGAGCAGCCGCGCCAGCGCGCCGCAGTAAGCGCCCGGGTCCGTGATCTGGCCCGCATCGTCCAGCCGCGCGCCGAAGCCATATTCGGTCGAAAGCTCCGGCTGCAGCCGGCGCAATTCCCCGGCCTCGATCTCGCTGAAGCGGACGCCGAAATCGCGCCGCATGTCCCAGACGCGGCGCTCGGCCAGGAACTCGTCACGACCGCGATAGACATACATCAGCCCGTCGCGCCGGATCAGCCCGGGCACGCCGGCCTCCCGCGCATAGGCGAGATGTTCGTCGACGGTGTCCTTGCAGAGCAGGTAGCGGCCGCGGGCGCAGGCGCCGACCAGCGCCCAGTTCCGCCCGGCCGCGACGAAGCGCAGGAGCCAGCCGGCGAGCCTCGGCAGGTCACGCCAGCGGATCACGAAGGGGCCGGTCGGATCGAGCAGGAAGCCCGGAACCCTGCGCCAGAGGCCCGGCAGGGAAATCGGCAGGATCGCGGCTGGATTGATCCAGGTTCCGTTGCCGTAGGAAGCCGCCTGTCGTCCGCCCGGCTCGTCGGGCTCCACGATTACGACGCGGTGCCCCGCGCGCTGGACCTCCAGAGCCGCGCAGAGACCGACGATGCCCGCGCCTATGACGGCGACGGTCAGAGGAGCTTCGCGCGTCATCGGTTCCGGTCTGTTCAGCCGCGCGTGTGGAAATGGCTCAGGAAGGCGCGGGTGGCTTCCTGCGTCGGGTTCTCGATGACGTCGCGGGCCGGCCCCTCTTCCACGATCACGCCGTCGCGCATGAAGACGACGCGGTCGGCGACCTCGCGGGCGAAGCCCATCTCGTGGGTGACGATGATCATCGTCATGCCTTCCGCCGCGAGATTGCGCATCACGCCCAGCACCTCGCCGACGAGCTCGGGGTCCAGCGCCGAGGTCGCCTCGTCGAACAGCATGACCTCCGGCTCCATGGCGAGCGCGCGCGCGATGGCGACGCGCTGCTTCTGGCCGCCGGAGAGCTTGTTCGGGAAGACATCGACCTTGTCGCTGAGACCGACCTTGGCGAGCAGCCGCCGGGCGAGTTCGGCCGCCTCCGCCTTCGGCGTGTTCTTCACCGAGACCGGGCCCTCCATGACGTTCTGCAGAACCGTCATGTGCGGGAACAGGTTGAAGTGCTGGAACACCATGCCGGTGTTGGAGCGGAAGCGCGCCTGATCGCGCACGCCAGGCAGTTTCGAGCCCGCGCCGAAGGCGAAGCTGCTCTCCCCGATCCGGATCGTCCCGCCCTCCGGGATGACGAGCAGGTTGAGGCAACGCAGCAGCGTCGACTTGCCCGATCCCGACGGACCGATGAGCGCGACGACCGCACCCGGTTCGACCTTGAGATTGATGTCGCGCAGCACGGTCAGGGAACCGAAGCTCTTGCGCAGACCTTTGACCTCGATCTTGTGGTTCATCGACGCGGCCTCAGTTGCTCTGCGCCAGCCGCTTCTCGGCCAGCTTGACGATCGCGGTCATCGGCAGGAGCACGATCACGTAGATCGCGGCGACCACCGTGTAGACCTCGAGCGCGCGGTAGGTGTCCATCGCCGCGGCCTGCCCCTGGTAGAGCAGGTCCGGCACGGCGAGGACCGACACCAGCGAGGTGTTCTTGAACTGGATGATCGACTGGTTCATCAGCGGCGGGATCATCCGCTTGACCGCCTGCGGCAGCACGATGCGGTGCATCACCTTGGCCGGCGTCATGCCGAGCGCCAGCCCCGCCTCCGACTGGCCCGGCTCGATGGAGACGATGCCGCCCCGGATGACCTCCGCGTAGAAGGAGCCGCCATAGAGCGTCAGCGTCAGGATCGAGGCGGTGATCGCGTCGATCTTGATGCCAGTCAGGATCGGCAGCGCGTAGTAGAACCACAGCAGCAGCACGAGCAGCGGCGTCAGCCGGAACATCTCGATATAGGCCCAGGAGAGCCAGCGCAGCGTCGGCGAGCGCGAGAGCTGGGCGATGCCGGCGACCAGCCCCACGACGAGGCCGAGCACGACGACCGCGATCGTGAGCCCGATCGTCACGCCGGTTCCCTGCAGGAAGATCCAGCGATAGCTCCAGACGACGTCGAAGTTCCAATGATAGGCCATGCCTGCCCCTGCTACGACGCAAGACTCCGGCCTGGCCGGCCGGAGGGGATTGCGAAATTGAAAAGCCGTCCTGCTCCCCGCGCCGCATGGACCGCGGGGAGCGTCGTGACGATCAGAGAGTGATTCCGGCCGGGATGTCTTCCGGCTTCACGCCGACCTGTTCCAGGCTCTCCACCACGGCGCTGCGGACGAGGCCCAGCCCGCGAGCGTAGCCGATCCACGTATTGACGAAGAAGAGCCAGGTCTTGTCGGTCTCGCGGCGGACGGCGGCGTTGGAGGTCGAGCCGAAGAAGGGCTGCGGCACGACGACCTTGCCGAGGCCCGGATCCGCCTTCACGGCGCGCACGCCGCCCATCCAGAAGATGGTCTGCGCGTCGACGCGGCCGCTGCGCAGCGCGAGCATCGCCTCGTTGATCGTCTTGAAGCGCGTGATCTGCGCCTTGGGGCAGAGCAGCGTCGCGATCTGGTCATGCGCCGAGCCGACGTCGACCGAGATCTTGATCTCCGGCTTGTTCATGTCGGCCCAGCTCTTGGGCTCGAAGCCAGGCTTGGCGATCACCACCAGGGCGCTGTCATAGGCCGGGTTCGAGAAGTCGACCGCCATCGCCCGCTTCGGCGTGGGGTTGAGCCCGAACATGATGTCGATCTTGTCGGCCTGGAGATCCAGGACCGCGTTGCCCCATGTCGTCTCGACGAGCTCGAGCTCGACGTCCATGTCCTTGGCCAGGGCCGCGCCGATCGTATAGAAATGACCGCCCCACTTGCCCGTGGCCGGGTCCTTCATGAACCAGGGCGCGCTCGAGGTGACGGCTCCGAGGCGCAGCTTCTTGTTCGCGACCACGCGGTCGAAGGTGTTCTGTCCCGCCGCCTGCGCCTTGGCGCCGCTGGAGGCGAGCGAGAGCGCGGTTGCCGCCATGGCACCGGCGCCGATCAGGCCCGCGAGATCCCTGCGTGTCGTCATGTTCATTCTCCTCCGGCTAAAGGTCCGTTGTGGTCGATGAGGCAGGCGCCCGCTCTTTGCGGCGGGCCTCCGTTCCTGCGCCCCCTCACCGAAGGCGTCAGCGGATTTTCGTGCGGCGCGCCTCAAGCCGGTCTGGCTTGAAGCAGGGCACCGGGATTCATCAGGTTCTGCGGGTCGAACAGCGCCTTGACGCGCAGCATCAGCTCGTAGCGGAGCGGATCGGCCAGACGCTCCAGTTCCTCGGTCAACTTGCGGCCGACACCGTGCTCGGCGCTGAAGGTTCCGCCGAAACGGGCGGCGACGTCGTGGATCGCGCGCTCGACCTCGAGAGCGGCGGCGTGCTGATCGTCGAGCGCGTTCCAGTAGTCGCGCTGGAACATCAGGATGTAGTGCACGTTGCCGTCGCCCAGATGGCAGACGACCTGCGTGCTGGCCTGCGGGAAGCGCGCGGCGGCGACCTCGTCGGCGGCGGCGATGAAGGCGGGGGCGTCCGAGGTGCGCACGGCGACGTCGTGCACGATGCCGATGCCCTCCTCCTTGTTGGCTTCCGAGACCGAATGGCGGATGTGCCAGAACTCGGCCGCCTGCTGCTCGGAGGCCGCGATCGCCGCGTCCTCGATCTCCCCCCTTTCGAGGAAGGCACCGAGCACCTCCTCCAGGATGTCGCGGAGCGCCGTCGTGGCGTCCTCGCTGCCGAGCTCGATCAGGACGGACCAGGCCGGGATGTCCGCGAAGGGGAAGCGCGCGCGCTGGGCATGGCGCCGGACCAGCTCGAACTGCGAGGCGGAGACGAGTTCATAAGCCTGGATATAGGAGCCGGCGCGGCCCTGAAGCGCGGCCAGCAGATCGACGGCGGCGGCGGGTCCGGTGACCGACACCCAGGCATGGGCCGTGTTCGGGGTCAGGGGATGGAGCTTCAGTGCCGCGCCGGTGATGATGCCGAGCGTGCCCTCCCCGCCGATGAAGAGATGGCGCAGCATGTAGCCGGTGTTGTCCTTGCGCAGGGCGGCGAGGTCATGCAGCACGCGCCCGTCCGCCAGCACGACCTCCAGGCCGGCGACGAGATCGCGCATCGGCCCGTAGCGGACGACGCCCGTGCCGCCGGCATTGGTCGAGATCAGCCCGCCGATCTGGGCGCTGCCCTCGCTGCCGAGATAGAGCGGGAACTGCCGGCCGGCCTCGGCCGCGGCGCCGTGGAGATCGGCCAGCACCACGCCGGCATCGACCGTCGCGATGCCGCCCGCGCGGTCGATGGCACGGATGCGGTTCATGCGGCGGAGCGAGAGCACGATTCCCGGCTTGTCCGCGGTGCCGTTCTCCGGGACTGCGCCGTAGCAAAGCCCGGTGTTGCCGCCGATGGGGAAGACCGGCTGCCGCTCGGCCGCGCAGAGGGCGACGACCTGCGAGACTTCCTGCGTCGTCGCCGGCTGGACGACGCAGAGGGCCCTGCCCCGGCGCCAGCGACGCCAGTCGGTGATCCAGGGCTCCATCTCCGACGCATCGGTGACGAGCCCCTTGTCGCCGACGATTTCGCGCAACCTCTCCAGCACGGCGGCGTCCTTCCGGCTCAGGCGAGGTTGACGGCTTTCGCCTGCTGGATAGCCGTTTTCAAGCCGGCAAGGGTGGCGGAACTCGGCCCCTGCAGCGGCAGGCGCACGGGCCCGACCGGCATGCCGGCCAGCGCCATGTATTCCTTCAGCGGGCCGGGATTGGTCTCGACATAGATCGCGTCCACCACCGGGTCGATCTTGTCCTGCAGCTTCAGCGCTTCTTTCAGCTTGCCGGCACGAGCCAGCTCGAAGATCTCGAGCCAGATCTTCGGATAGATCGTCGCAGAGGCGAGAACGCCGCCCACCGCGCCCAGCGCGACATGGGTCGCGAAGAGCGGCTCCTCGCCGGAGAGAACGGCGATCTTGTCGCCGGCATATTTCACGGTCCGGATGAAGTCGGGCATGTCGTAGGACGAGTACTTCATGCCGATGATCGAGCCGTCCTCGGCCATCGCCTGCACGGTGTCGGCGAGCGCGGACACCGTCGTCCGGCGCGGAATCTGGTAGAGCATCACCGGCAGGTCGAGAGCATCGCGGTAACGCCGGAAATAGGCGCGCATGCCGTCCTGGGAGCCCGGCGCGTAATAGGGCGTCACGGTCATCACCGCCGCGGCGCCGGCGGCGGCGAAATCGCGCCCCGCCTCCAGCGCATCCTCGAACCCCGTCGAGAGAACACCCGGAATGACCGGCTTGCCGTCTGCCGCCTCGACGCAGGCCGCGACGATGTCACGCCGCTCGGCACGCGAGAACGCCGGATACTCGCCCGTACCGCCGATCGGGACGATGCCCGAGGCGCCAGCATCGAGCTGGAAACGCACGAGGGCCTTGAGCCCCTCGATATCGACCGCGCCATCCGCCGTGAGCGGCGTGACGATCGCGGTGTACAGGCCGCTCAGCTTGTCGTGTGTGAGTGTCATCCGAACCATCCCCGGGCGGTGCCGGCGGCATCCAAGCCGGCACATTATGCGAAACCTCATCCAGCCTCGGAATGCTGTCAACACAAAAATACAGGAAATGTCCGATACGATAATTCTTGAAACAAAATGTCGCGGGGCCCTTTTCATTTGCCTGCCCGCGCGACTATGACAGGCCGTGACGGGCCAAGCCCGAACAAGGAGAATCGGCATGCCGGAAATCGCATTCGCGGAACGCGGCGATTCAACCGAGCCGCCCGAGGCGCCGCGCAGCGGCGACGAGGTTCGCGGGGTCGATGTCGGCGCCCGCCTGCTCAAGCTGCGCAAGAGCCGCCGCCTGACGCTCCAGGACGTGAGCGCCCTGACGGGCGTCTCGGCCTCGGCCTTTTCGAAGATCGAGCGCAACGAATTGTCGCCGACGATCTCGACGATGCAGCGGATCGCGCAGGGGCTGGACGTCGAGCTGGTGACGCTGCTGTCGACGGATCAGGACAACGGCGCCGTGAGCTTTCCCGGCCGCCGCAGCATCAACCGCGCCGGCAGCGGCAGCAAGCACACCACCGGGACCTGCAACAACGTCCTGCTCTGCGCCGACCTCAAGAACAAGCGCGCGACGCCCATTCTGACCACGGTGACGGCACGATCGCCGGACGAATACGCGGCCTGGGCGAAATCCGACGCCGAGATCTTCGTGATGGTGCTGGAAGGCACGTTGGTCGTGCACAGCCGGCTCTACGAACCGCTCGAGCTCAACAAGGGCGATTCCGTCTATTACGACGCCACCACCGAGCACACCTGGACCTCCAAGGGCCCGACCAACGCCGTCGTGCTCTGGGTTCTCGTCGACCTCTGACGGCGCGGCATCGAGGCAGACCGCCTGCCGGCAGGCTCAGGGTCTGCTCGCCAGTGCCTGGCCCATGACCGCGCGGGCTCTCAGGCCGGCGCGATCGGCAGATGCGCCACCTGCGCGCCGACCTCGTAATAGGCCTCCTTCAGCGTCCGGAATGCCGGGACGCGGATATCCGATACCGGCAACGGCATCCCCTCCAGGCTGACCTCGCCGAGGACCAGGCGGGCGAGTTCGCGCCCGAAGACCGTGCCCGGCGCGATGCCGCGCCCGTTATAGCCGTTGATGCCGACGGCGTTGCGGCCATAGCTGTGGAGGCGCGGCAGGTGGTCCGGCGTCATGCCGATCTTGCCGTACCACTCCGTCTCGAACTCGACATCGCCGATCTGCGGGAACATCTTGCGGATATGGCGCTTCGCCCAGGCGCGGTGAACCGCGATGCCGGTACCGCGTAGCGCGCCGCAGCTGCCGACGATCAGCCGCCCCTCCGCGTCCAGCCGGAAGCCGCTGAGGATGGTCTTGGTGTCCCAGCCCGCGCCGCCCGTCGGCATGATGGTCTTGCGGATGTTGTGGCTGAGCGGCTTCGTCGAGATGTGGAAATAGGGCAGATGCACCTGCTCCTCACGGATCGCCGATGTCGGGCCGGCGGAATACGCGTCGGTCGCCAGGATCAGCCAGTCGGCACTGGCGCTGCCGCCCGCGGTCTCGACCCGCCAGGTCTCGCCGATGCGCTCGAAGGAGGTCACCGCGCTGCCGGTATGGATGATCGCGCCCTCCGCCATCGCGGCGGTCGCGAGGCCGCGGGCATAGGCGAGCGGCTGAATCGTGCCGGCGCGAGGGTCGAACAGCGAGCCGGTATAGCCGGTCGCGCCGGTCCTGGCCTGCGTCTCGGCCGGGCTGAGCAGCTCGACCTTGGCGCCGAGCCGGCTCCACTGGGCCTGACGCTGCTGCAACTGCTTCAACCCGCTGGCGCCGACCGCGCAGTGATAGGTGCCGCAATGGTCGGCCTGGCAGTTCATGCCGTACTGCTGGGTCAGCGCGAAGACCTCGCGCGGCGCCTCGCCGAGCAATTCGATCAGGCGCTTGCCATAGACGGGACCCAGCGTCGCGATCAGGTCGTCGGGCATGACCCAGAGCCCCGCATTGACGAAGCCCGAATTGCGCCCGGACGCGCCGAAGCCGATCTCGACCGCCTCCAGAACCACGACGTTCCTGCCGGCCTTCGCCAGATGGAGGGCCGCCGAAAGCCCGGTGTAGCCGGCGCCGACGACGACGACGTCGGCGCGGACATGCTCGCCCAGAGGCGTGGTCGGCGGCGGCGGCGGGGCGGAGAGCTCCCACAATCCATGTGACCGCTCGTCATTCAGCATCAGCCCGCTCCGCTTCTCCCGCCATGGCGGCGGTCATATCCGTCTCGTGAATGGCCTTGCACAACTCAGGCCGCAGGCGGGTCATCCGGATGCGGCATCTCGCAGAAGGCGCCGCCGAGATAGCGCCCCGTCGGCGAATGCGGATCAAGCGCAGGAGCCTTGGCCTCGACCTTGGCGCGGAACGGCTCGGAACTGTCCTGCGGCCGGTAGCCGAGATGACCGGCGCCGCTGTTGTCGACCGGCTTTACCTTGTTGTCGGACATGCCGAAGGTGATCGTGTGGCCGACATAGGGGGCTGTCAGCGCCGCCTCCACCAGGCGCACGCAATCGCCGAAGGAGAGATAGGACCAGAGATGGCGGCGGTCGGACGGCTCCTCGAAGGAGGAGAAGATGCGCAGGCACGCCGTCTCGATGCCGTGCTTGTCCCAGTAGAGCCGGCTCAGGCTTTCGACGAAGGTCTTGCCGACACCGTAGAGACAGTCCGGCCGCACCGGCGCGTCGACGGTGATCTGCGCGCCGATCTCGTGAAAACCGATGGCATGGACGGAGGAGGCATAGACGATGCGCTTGACCGCGTGTTTCCGGGCGCCCTCGTAGAGGTGGTAGGAGCCGCGGATCGTCGAGTCGAGCACGATCTGCCAGGGCCGCTCGGTCGGCGCGCCGCCGAAATGGACGATGGCGTCGCAGCCCTCGGTCGCCGCCATCGTCGCCTCCATGTCGGCGAGGTCGAAGATCGCCGCTTCCTCGTTGGCCGCGAGCGGGCCGAGGGGCTCGCGGTCGGCGAGACGGATCGTCCGGGCCAGCGGCGCGAGGCCGGTGCGGAGCTGCGAGCCGAGGCGGCCGGCAGCGCCGGTGATCAGGATACGGTCGTAATGCGGCATGCTGTCCTCATATCCTCATAGGATTCGCCGCCGCATCCTAGCAGCGCGGTGGCGGAAGGGCCCGTCGCTGTCCTGGATCGCGACGGGCCGCCATCACCCGACAGAAGGCAATTCACCGCGCCTCAAGCCGGCCTCGACCGCCGCGATCTCGGCGTCGCTGACGCCATAATCCGCCTTCGCCGCCTCGGCAGAGACATAGCCGAGCGCCAGATCGCGCAACACCTGCGCATGGTCGCGTTCCGAAGCCGGACCGTAGCCGGCCCCGCCCGGCAGCGACAGCATGACCTTGCGGCCGGCCGGCACGGGCTGGCGCCCCTTGCCGGCCATGGCGGTGCCGTCGTCGAGGCGGATTTCGGTGGCGGCACCGTCGGCACCGCCGACGCGCCCGCGCGGCGGATGCTTCACGCGGTCGAACATCGCCGAGATGTCGAAGAGATGGCCTTCGACCGCACCGACCTCCAGGAACTGGCCCAGCCCGCCCCGGAAACGGCCGGCGCCGCCGGAGTCGGGGCGCAGCTCCTTGCGCCAGATGACGATCGGGCCGGCGTGCTCGGTGGCCTCGATCGGCATCGTCATGACGCCGGAGGGGAAAGCGGTGGTGTTCATGCCGTCGAGGGTGGGGCGGGCTCCCGATCCGCCGCAGTTGAACATCAGCACTTCGGCGCGCCTGGCTCCGGCGAGCCGAGCCGCCTCCGATGCGGGCCGCGCCGAGACCTGGAAATTGCAGAGCGGGCCGGCGCCCTCGGCGGGAACCGTGCCGGGCAGGAGCTTGTCGAGCGCGTTGTAGACCGTATCGGGGATGAGATGGCCGATGACATGGCGTAGCGCGACGGGCGCCGGGTGCAGTGCGTTGACGATCGTGTTGTCCGGCGCGGTGATCCTGAAGGGCTCGAGCGAGGCGGCGTTGTTGGGGATTTCGGGCGCGATCGCGCATTTCAGCGCATAGCAGGCATAGGCCTTGGAATAGACCATCGGGCAATTGATGCCCTTGGGATCGACTCCGGAGGAGCCGGCGAAGTCGACGCTGACCTCGTCCACCCCGATCGTGACCTTGACCTTGAGTTCGATCGGGGTGGCGAAGCCGTCGCTCAGCATCGAGCCCTCGGCCTCTCCGGGCTTCAGCGCCGCGATCTTCTCCAGCGTCGCCCGGCGCGAATTCTCGAGGATGAAGTCGCCGACCTCCTCCAGCCCGTCGAGCGAAAACTCGTCGAGCATGCCGGTCAGCCGGCGGTGGCCGACATCGTTGCAGGTCGCGAGCGCGAAGATGTCGCCGACGACCTGATCCGGCTCGCGGATATTGCCGCGCACGAGCCTGACGAAGGGCTGATCGACCTCGCCCCGGTCGGCGAACTTCATGATCGGGATGTAGAGGCCTTCCTCATAGACCGAATTGGCGTCGGCGCCGAAGCCGCGCCCGCCGATATCGACGACATGGGCCGTGCAGGCAAAGAAGCCGACATGACGGCCCTTGTAGAAGGACGGCGTCACCACGGTGATGTCGTGCAGGTGGCCGGTCCCCATCCAGGGATCGTTGGTGATGTAGATGTCGCCTTCGAGGATGTTCGCCGGGCCGATCTCGCGGATGAAATGCGCGACGGCGTCGGCCATGGCGTTGACGTGGCCGGGCGTGCCGGTGACGGCCTGCGCCAGCATCAGCCCGGCGCGGTTGTAGACGCCCGCCGACAGGTCTCCGGCCTCGCGAACCGAGGTCGAGAACGCCGTGCGGATCAGGGCCTGGGCCTGCTCCTCGACGATCGAGATCAGGCGATTCCACATCACCTGCAGCGAAACGGTGGACAGCGTCGTCATGGCTCAGGCCTCGACCATCTCGGCCAGGCGCGCCGTGGCGGGCTTGGACCCCTGCTTGAAGATCTCGATGCAACCATCGGTGCGGCAGGTCGCCGAACGGCCCGTCGGCACGACGATCGTGGTCTCGTCCTCGACGATGATGCAGGGCCCCGCGACGACGCGGCCGACCGCGACATCCGCCCTGTGGAACACGCCGGCCGCGACGCGGGTCCCGAGCGCCGGATCGAAGACGTCGCGCTTGCTCGCCGCCGCCAGCGGAGCGAGCGCTCCCAGCGCCGCGGCGGGCGCGGGCACTGCCTTGCGCGTGCTCGCATTCACCGCCCAGACGGTGATCTCGATGTCGAGCCCCTGCACGGTGCGCGAGAACAGCTTGGCGTATTCGGCCTCGAACAGCGCGCGATAGGCCTCGATCGTCGGCTCCGCCTGGCTGACGTCGATCGGGATCTCCCAGCCCTGGCCGACATAGCGCATATAGACCTTGGTCTCGACGTCGAGCGGCGCCTGGGCGTCGCAGGAGCGCACGAAGCTCGTGGCCTCGCTTTCCAGTTCGGACAGGAGTTCGCGCACGGTCGATGCGTCGAAATCCTTCAGGCGCATATAGACGCTGCGCGTCGCCTCGAAGCTGAACGGCGCCCGCAGGAAGCCGATGGCCGAGCCGACACCCGCCCCGGGAGGAACCAGCAGGCGCTCGATGCCGAGCTTTTCGCACAGCCGGCCCGCATGGAGGGGCGCGGCGCCGCCGAACGCGATCATCGTAAAGCCTGAGAGGTCCTCGCCATTCTCGACGGCGTGGACGCGGGCGGCATTGGCCATGTTCTCGTCGACCACCTCGACGATGCCGAAGGCGGCCGTCTCGTCGGTCATCGCGAGCCGATCACCGATCGCCGCCATCACGGCCGCGCGCGACGCCGCGACGTCGAGCGCCATGCTGCCGCCGGCGAAACTCGTCGGGTCGATCTTGCCGAGCAGGACATCGGCATCGGTCACGGCCGGCCTCGCGCCGCCGCGCCCGTAGCAGGCGGGGCCGGGTTCCGAGCCGGCGCTCTCCGGACCGACGCGGATCTGCCGCATCGAATCGACCTGGGCGAGCGAGCCGCCGCCGGCGCCGATCTCGACCATGTCGATCACCGGGATCGAGATCGGCATGCCGGAGCCCTTCTTGAAGCGATAGCTCCGCGCCACCTCGAAGACCCGGCTCGTCTTCGGCGTCCGGTTCTTGATGAGGCAGATCTTGGCGGTCGTCCCGCCCATGTCGAAGGACAGCACCCGGTCGAGGCCGAAGCGGGCCGCGACATCCGCCGCATAGATCGCCCCGCCGGCCGGACCCGATTCCACGAGGCGGACCGGAAACTCCGCCGCGCCTTCGAGCGACATGATGCCACCGCCCGAATGCATCAGGAAGATCGGGCAATCCGCGCCTTCGTCGCCGAGTTTCGCGGCGAGGCTGGCGAGGTAGCGCTTCATCATCGGCTTGACATAGGCGTTCGCCACGACCGTGTTGAAGCGCTCGTATTCGCGCATCTGCGGCGAGACCTCCGACGAGATCGAAACGGCCAGACCGGGCATCCGCTCCAGCAGGACGTCGCGGACCAGCCGCTCATGGCTGGGATCGAGATAGGAGTGGATCAGGCCGACGGCGACACTCTCATAGCCCGCTTCCGCAATCCGCTCGGCCAGCGCGACCACATCCTCGCGCAGGAGCGGGATCAGCGTCCTGCCATTGGCGCCGACGCGCTCGCGCAGGGTGTAGCGCCGGTTTCGCGGCAGCAGGGGCTGGGGCAGCGTCAGGTTGAGGTCGTACTGCTCGAACCGGCTCTCGGTGCGCATCTCGATGACGTCGCGGAAGCCTTCCGTCGTGATCAGCGCCGTCTTGGCGCCACGGCGTTCGATCAGCGCGTTGGTCGCCAGCGTCGTGCCGTGGATGATCCGGCCGATGGCCGCCGGCGTCACGCCCGCCTTGGCGCAGACACGGTGCATGCCCTCGATGATCGCGCGCTCGGGCGCGTCATAGGTGGTCAGGACCTTTGCCGAGAAGCTCGCGCCGCCGATCTCCAGAACGACATCGGTGAAGGTGCCGCCGATATCGGCGCCGAGATTGCCTTGGGACGATGCAGCGCCACTCACCGAAACCACCTTTCCATGCCTGTACGGGACAGCCCGACGGTGCCGGGACATCCCATGTCGGGCAGCAGGATGGGCGCGAATCGACAATCAGGTCTAATTATTTGATTGTCTCGGTACGATAAAAAATATCTATCCTGTCGCCCGTCCGAAACCGCTCGGATCGAGCCCTCCATGACGATCACGCTCAAGCAGATCGAGACCTTCGTCCGCCTGGCCTCGCTGCGGAATTTCCGCCGCGTCGCCGAGCAGATGAACACGACCCAGCCGAACATCTCGGCGCGCATCGCCGCGCTCGAGGCGGTGCTGAATCTGCGCCTGTTCGAGCGCGATGCGGGCTCCGTCATGCTGACCGATCACGGCAAGAGCGTGCTTCCGCTGGCGGCGCGGGCGCTCGAGGCGACCGAGGCGCTGCTGCAGGCGGGCGACACGACGAGCCGGCAATCGATCCTGAAGCTCGGCGTCGCCGAAACCGTGGCGCAGACCTGGCTTCATCGCTTCCTGCGCGAGATGGCCGTGCGCTTTCCCGACGTCGTGGTCGAGCTGACCGTCGACCTGACGTTCAACCTCCAGCGCAATCTCATGGACGGCTCGCTCGACATCGCCTTTCTGAACGGCCCGGTCTCGGAGCTTTCGATCGCCAATCTGCCGCTGGGCACGGTCGCCCTGCCCTGGGTCGCGGCGCCGCGCTTCGCCGCGGCCCTGCCCGCTCTCGCCCGGGCCGACGACCTCGCCCGGTTTCCCATCCTCACCCATGCCAAGAACACGCGCCCCTATGCGGAGGTGGTCGACTATTTCAAGCGCAACAGCAGCCGGCTCAGCCGCCCGGTCTCGTCGAGCAATCTCGCCGCCTGCCTCAACATGACGCTGGACGGGCTCGGCATCGCCACCCTGCCGGCGCCGCTGGTCGAGCGCTTCCTGGAATCCGGCGAGCTCGTCGCGCTCAACTGCGACTGGGTTCCGACGCCGATGAGTTTCACGGCATCCTATGTGACGATGCCGGCGCGGCCGATCATCGAGGCCGCGGCCGCGCTGGCGGTCGAGGTCGCCGACTGGAAGCCGAACGCGGCCTGACGCGACGACAGCGGCGCGCCGCGCAGACAAGCCTTCACCGGCACAGCCGGACATCGAAGGCCGGTTTCGATCGCACATGCGATCCCGTGGCCCGTCCCGGAGCTTGAAGACGCCGCCACGAAAAAAGGGCGCCCTTGCGGCCGCCCTTTCCCCGTCTTGCGATAGGCCGCGCTCGTCAGACGAAGCGGAAATCGTCGTTCTGGAGGGTCGAGAGCTGGACACCCTTCAGGGTGAGGCTGGTCTGAGCATCGACGGTGAAGACCGTGTCCGCCCCGACCTGATCCGCGGCCTCCATCGCAGCCTCGAAGTCCGCGAAGACATCCACCGAGAACTCCAGGATGTCGGAGCTGGAGCCCGTCGTCCGGAAGTCCGCGACCGTGTCCTTGCCGAAGCCGGCGGCGAAGACGAAGACGTCATGGCCCGAGCCACCCGAGAGCCTGTCGTCGCCCGCGCCGCCGACGATGCGGTCGTCGCCCGAGCCGCCGTCGACGGTGTCGTTGCCGGCACCGGCCAGGATCGCGTCGTCGCCCGAACCGGCATCGATCACGTCGTCGCCCTCGCCGGCCTCGACCCGGTCGTCGCCGGAACCGGCCTTGATCGCGTCGCTGCCGAGGCCGCCCTCGAGCACGTCGTCGCCGGAGCCGCCGTCGACCGCGTCGTCGCCCGCGCCGCCGGCGATGGTGTCGTCGCCCGCGCCGCCCTTCAGCGTGTCGTTGCCGGCCCCGCCGTCGAAGGCGTCGTCGCCGTTGCCTCCGGTGACGATGTCATCGCCCGCGCCGAACAGCAGCTTCTCGATGCCGGTGAAGCGATCGGCGCCGATGCCCTGCCCGGAGACGCGCCCGGCACCGAAATCGACCGTCACGGCCCCCGTCGCAGCCGACAGATCCAGCGTGTCGTAGCCCTCACCGCCGTCGATCAGGTCGTCGCCGAGGCCGGCCAGGACGAGGTCGTCGCCCGCACCGCCCTCGATCACGTCATGGCCCGCGCCGCCGTCGAGGACGTCGTTGCCGGCGCCTCCCTTCAGCAGGTCGTCGCCCAGGCCGCCGACAAGGCGATTGGCCTCGTCGTCGCCGATCAGGACGTCGGCGCCGGAGCCTCCGACGACGTTCTCGATCCCGACGAGTTCGTCCTCGCCGGCCTCGTCGCCGGACGCCTCGCCGGCCGACAGATCGACCGTGACGCCCGCCATGTCGTCGGAGTAGTCGGCCGTGTCGATGCCGGCGCCGCCGTCGAGCAGGTCGTCGCCCTCGCCACCGGCCAGCCCATCGTTCCCGGCACCGCCGATGAGTTCGTCGTCGCCCGCCCGGCCCTTGAGCAGATCGTCGCCCTCGCCGCCGTTCAGGCTGTCGTCGCCTTCGCCACCGTCGATCGCGTCGTTTCCGGCGCCGCCGGAGACCGTGTCGTCGCCGAGGCCGGCCAGGATGGCGTCATCGCCGGCCGTACCGGCGAGCATGTCGTCGCCGGCGGTCCCGACGATCTCGCCACCGCCCGGAGGAAGGGCGCTCTCGCTCGACAGATCGTAGACCAGGATATCGTCGAACGAGACGCCGGCGCTGTCCCAGGAGAAGAGGCCGACCGTGCCCTTGGTCTGGGCGCGATCCTCGATGGCGTAGGCGAAGAGCGGCAGACCGTCGACATAGGCCTGGATCTTGCCGTCCTTGACCTCGACCCGAAGGTTGAAGGCCTCGCCGGGCGTGTACTTCGCCGGGAACTGGTTCAGGTACTTCTCCACCCCGTCCTTGACCTGGATGAGCTGGAACAGGCTGCCCGCGCCATTGCCCGGATTGCGGTCATAGTCGCCGTTCGCGTCGAGCTCGAGCTTGTAGTAGTTGTTCGCGTCCTGGTAGTAGAACAGCAGCCCGAGCGCGCCGTTGTCCGGCGACTCGATCGTGGCCTCGACCGCGTAGTTCGTCCATTCCTTGGCCGCGGCGTCGTTGTAGAGCGCGTAGGTGCCCTTGCGCAGCACGTTCACGCCGTCGCCGAGCGGGCTCCAGCCCGTCTTCCACGGATCGGAGTTGGACGCGCCGTTCCATTCGAGCTGACGGCTCTTCAGGTCGGAAAGCTGGACGAGCGCGCCGTCGCGCAGTTGCCACTGCGAGGACTTGCCGTCGGCGCCGACGCCGCCGAACTCGCCCTCGTCGACGATGGTCCAGGCGGAGAAGCCGCTGCCGCCGAAGCCTTCGGAGAGCAGCACGCGAGCCTGCGAGACCGCATCGACCGTGACCTTGTCGGTCGCGGTCTTGCCGCTGGCATCGGTGACGGTCAGCGTCAGCACCTGCTTCACCGCATCGAGCGTGACCTGGGCGTGCTCGCCCTGCGCGACGACGTGGCCCTCCGCATCGGTCCAGACGTAAGCGACGATCGTGCCGAGGCCATAGCTGGCACCGGCATCGAGATCGACGGTGACCCGGCCGTCGCCATCGGCGTCGACCGGGCGCAGGTCGTCGCCGGCATGGGCGGTCAGCGTGACCTTGTTGACGGTCACATTGTCGAACTGCGAGCTGCGCTGCGCGTCGGAATAGAAGCCGACCGTGCCGCCGGAGAGCGGCGCGGCATCGGCCACCTCGCCGAACAGGCTGACGCCGTCGAGGAAGGCGCTGATCCGCCCGTCCACCGCCACGACCTTGAGCTGGAAGTCCCGGCTCCAGGGGGTGCCGCCATGCTCGCTCGCCAGCACCGTCTCGACGCCGTTCCGGACCTTCACCAGCGAGCGGGTGTTGGTCTCGGCCTCGAGGACCACCTTGTAGTAGTTTCCGGCGTCCTTGTAGTAGAACACCACGCCGATGCCGTCGTTGTCCGTGCTCTTCAGTGTCGCCTCGAACTCGTAGTTCGACCAGTTCTGCGACTCCGCTCCGCTCCAGATGAGCATCTTGTCGGCGCCGTCCGACTGCTCGTAGACGCGGCCTTCGAGCGCGTCCTGCCCCTCGGCGACGGTGTCGCGCGAATTGACCGTGCCCTTGACCAGGAAGCCGCCGACGCTCGTGCCGACCTGACCGGCGACGACCGAGGAATTGCCCCACTCGTCTTCCATGCCCGGCTTGCTGAAGTCGATCTGCACCGAATAGGGCGTCGGCTGCGCGTCGACGATGCCGCCGGCCCTGACGCCGCCCAGCGCCGCGATCTCGGCGTCGCCGAAGAGCTTGTCGGTGAAGAGGAAGCTCGACACGTAGAGATCGGCGGTCTCGCCGTCCTCGTCCGTGAACAGCAGCACGCCCTTGGCGAGGTCGATCGTGTAGCGGCCGGGATCGACGCCCTGGGTGCCGACCTTCACGCCGTCGATGTATTTCGACATCACGGCCGAACCGTCGGATGCCGTCTCGATCTTCACCACGACGCGCTGCCATTGGTCGAACTTGAAGGCGCCGGGATAGTTGCCGCCGATGCCGATGCCGCCGGTGCCGTTGTTGTTGTTGCGGATGAAGAAGTCGCCGTCGCTGGTGTTGCCGGTGTCGGTCTGGAACAGGCCGACATAGCTGGTCACGCCGGAGGCCGGCACCAGGATGTCGAAGGCCATGGTGTAGCTCGACACCATGTAGACGCCGATCGGCAGATCGGTGGCGGAGGTCAGCGTCAGCGCCTGGCTCGGGCTCAGCTTCGGAATGAAGGTGACGTCGAGCGCGGCCGGAGCGCCGCCCGTCGCCGGCACCGGCAGCGCCGGGATCGCGAAGTCCTGCTGCGAGTCATACGTCACCGCCTGGCCGCCTTCGACGGTCAGCGTGCCCTGGCCGATGGTCGGCGCGGCGCTGCCGGCATCGAAGTCGAACTGGACCGAGTTCGTGCTCGGCGCCTCCGAGACGATGCCGCCGGCCTTGGCGCCGCCCAGCGCCGCGACCTCGGCCGCCGTGAACACATGGTCGGTCACGAGCGCGCTCGAGACGTAGGCGTTGCTGGTCTCGCCATCGTCGTCTGCCAGGAGCGTCAGGCCCTTGACGGGATCGAGCTGGTAGCGCGCGGCGTCGCTCGCCGACACGGTCTGGCTGCCGGCCACCGCGCCGTCGATGTACTTGGCGATCGTGACCGAGCCGTCGGTGTTGGAGGTGAAGGTCACCGCCACGCGATGCCAGGCATCGAAGGTGAAATTGCCCTGATAGTTCTGCAGCGTGCCGATGCCGGCGACGGAGCCGCTCTTGCGCAGGAACATCTCGGCATCGGCGTTGCTCGCGCCGCCGTCGATCTGCAGCAGGCCGGTATAGGTGCCGGCGCCGCTGGAGGGCACGTAGAGGTCGAAGACGACCGAATAGGAGCCGAGGGTCGTCGCGCCCTGCTCCAGCGTGAAGCCGGGGACGATCTTCAGGCCCTGGCTCGCATTCGCCTTGGGCACGAAGGCGTAGTCGTCCGTCACGGGCGCCGGCGGCTCGGCGCCCGGCAGTGCCGCGATGCCGTATTCGGCGGGTGTGCCGGTCGAGACGCCGGCCACCTGGCCCGGAGCGCCCCAGCCCTGTGTATCGCCGTCATTGAAGCTGTCGACGAGCAGGGTGTTCTCGTTGGCGACGACGATGCGGACATCGTCGGTCGAGACGCGGCCGGCGCTGTCGGTGACGGTCAGCGTGAACAGGTGCTGGCCGGCGCCGAGCGAGAGCGTCGGGGTCGCGCCGGTGGCGACGACATGGCCGTCGCGATCCGTCCAGACATAGGAGAGGCCGGCGTCGCCTTTGGGATTCAGCGTCCAGTCGCCGTCGAGCGTGACCGAGGCCTGCTCCTGCCCCGCTTCGGCGGTGACGAACTGGTCGTTGCCGGCCTTGGCGATGGCGGGAACCTCCGGTGTGCCGAGATCGACGCCCGTGATCGTCTCCTCATGGCCCCGATAGGGACCGGTCAGGCCGTCACGGTCGAGCGCGCCGTCGCCGCGCTCGCTGTCCATGTAGTCGTCGAGCTTGGCGAAATAGGTCGAGGTGTAGACCGCGCCGTTGTCGGGATCGATCGTGACCAGGCGGATCGCACCGTTGCCGCCGGCGCTGCCGGAGCCCTGGCCGGCATCGCTCGTGATCTCGCCGGCGACGCCGTTCTGGTAGTTCACCATCATCTGGTAGACGGGATTGCCGAACTGGTCGTAGCTCACCAGCGTCTCCGCCGCGTCGCCGAAGATGTGGCCCGAGAAGGTGAAGGTCACGTTCGGGTACTTCTGCACCAGCTCGCGATACATGGTCTCGCCGTCGGTCGCGCCCTCGTTGGAGTTGCCGAGGCCGTAGTCGTAGCCGGTGCCCTCGTCATAGAGCGGCGCGCCAGTGGCGTCGTGGCGGCCGGCCCAGGTCATGTAGGAGTGCGTGGTGAGGATGACGCGGTGGTCGAGATTGGCCTCGATCACCTCGCCGGCCCAGCGCACGACATCCTCGCGCGCGCCGAATTCCAGGTTCAGGACGAGCCACTTGGTGCCGTCCGGGGCGGTGAAGGTGGAGTAGGTGTTGTTGGCGAGCGTGGCTTCCTGATCGTAGGTGCCGCCGAAGTTCTGGCCATTGGCGTTCTTCAGGTCGCCGACCGAGAAGTAGTCGTTGATGCGGCTCGTGGAGTAGCTGCCGGAGACGCCGTCATGATTGCCGAGCGTCAGACCATAGGGAATCTTGCCGTCGAGGATGCTGAGCGCCTCCTTGGCATAGGCCCAGTGGTCGGTGCCGTTCTCGGCGGTGATGTCGCCGACATGGGTCACGAACTGGATGTTGAGGCTGTCCTTGTTGTCGACCAGCCACTGCGTCATGCCCTTGAACGTGCCGATATCGGCCGCGTTCGTGTAGTCCTGCGTGTCCGGCAGCACCGCGATCGTATAGGCGTTCTCGCCGGCGACGCGGACGCGAACGTTGTCCGTGACGCTCTGGCCGCTGGCGTCCGTGGCGGTGATCTTGAGATCGGTGTAGCCGAGCGCATCGGTGTAATCGATGACGAGCTTGCCGTCCTCGATCGTCACGGCCGCGATGCTCGGATCGCTGCTCTCGACCGAGAAGGTCATGCCGGTGCCCGAGAAGACGGTCGCGAGATCGATGACGCGATCCTCAGATCCGCGCTTCGCGATATAGTCGAGAATGGAATGAGCTACGGTGGCCATGGAACGTCTTCCCTGTTGCAGGACGCGACATCGTGACGTCGGCCGGCTCCGCAGCCCGCCAACATCGTTGATCATCGGTCAACAGCGGTAGGAAGCGGATATGACGGAACGTTGAAACCGAGACGGGCAAGGATATCGAAAGTCGAGATACCCCATATCGACCAAATCTATCTGCGGCTTTCGGAACAATACTTATGAAAAACCGCCGTCATCGCCGACACCGAAAGCGTCACTTCACCAAGCGTCACAATTCCGTATCAGAAGGCCGCTAGATGCGCCGGATCGCGGGTATCTCGCCGCCTGGCGGACTGCCCGCGGCAGGAAGAGCCGGCTCGCGCCCGCCATGCGTTCCAGCCGAACCTTCCAGCAGGCGCGGGAGAGCAATGGCATCGGTCACGCAGCTTCGTGCGTTCCATTTCGTCGCCACGGCCGGCGGCTATTCCCAGGCGGCGCGCGAGATGGCGAGCAGCCAGTCGGCGCTCTCGGGGCAGGTCCGCCAGCTCGAGGCGGCATCCGGCGTCGTGCTGTTCGAGCGCGGCCCGCGCGGCGTGACGCTGACCAGCGACGGCGAGGCGCTCTACGAGGTCACGTCGCGCCTGTTCTCGGCACTGACCGAGGCCGGCAACATGCTCAAGAGCCGGAAGATGGATGGCGGGCGCCTCAGGCTGGCATCCGACGGCACGGTCCATTCGCTGCCGATCCTCGGCGCGTTGCGCCGGCACCGCCCCAAGCTCGTCTTCTCGATGCAGCTCCACAACTCGGACAGCGTGATCGAGCAGATCACCCAATACCGCGCCGATGTCGGGATCACCGCGCAATTGCCGAAGGACAGCCGCTTCCACGTCCAGCCGCTGGCCCGCATGAGCATCGGCATCTTCATGCCGAAGACCCATCCCTGGGCGAAGCGGGAGACGGTCGCCGTGAAGGAGCTCGAGCGCATGCCGTTCGTGCTGCGCGAGCGCGGCTCGCGCACGCGGGAGGTCTTCGAGCAGAACCTCGCCGCCCATGGCGTGACGATCGGCGACATCATGGAGGTTTCCGCCCGCGACGGCGTGCGAGAGGCGGTCGCGGCGGGCTTCGGGCTCGGCGTCATCGCGGATCTCGAATTCGGCTTCGATACCCGCCTGCACTTCCTGCCCCTGCGCGACGCCCAGGTGGCGATCAACGAATATGTCGTCTGCCTCGACGAACGCCGCCGCATGCCGATGATCGCCGATTTCTTCAAATGCGCCGCCGACGCCTTCCATCCCCCTGCGCCGCACGAGCGATCGGGACCGGAAGCCGCCTGAAGTCCCCCTTTCCGCTAGCTTGGCTGCGGAGGTCAGTCGTAGCGGAAGCTGCGGGCGAGCTGGTCCTCGATCGGCTTGACGAGATAGGCGAGCGCGGTGCGCGTGCCCGTCTGGATGAAGGCTTCGACCGGCATGCCCGGCAGCAGGGTCTTGCCGCCCAAACGGCTCACCTCCGCGCGCTCCAGGGCGACGCGAGCCGTATAGAACGACGCGCCCGTCTGCTGGTCGGTGCTCGCATCCGCCGAAACATGGATCAGACGCCCCTTGAGATCGGGCGTCGTCGCGCTGTCGAAGGCGGGGAAGCGCAGCACCGCCGTCTGCCCGATGCGCAGCCGGTCGATCAGGCTCGGCTCGACCCGCGTCTCGACCACGAGACCGTCGGCCTCCGGAACGATCAGCATCACCTGCTCGGCCGGGCCGATGACGCCGCCGACCGTGTGGACGGTCTGCTGGTGCACGATGCCGTCCTGCGGCGCGCGCATCTCGACGCGCTCCAGTTGATCGCGCGCGGCGACGCGCCGCTCGGAGAGGTCCGCGATCTTGCCGTCGACATCGCGCAACTCGGTCGAAACCTCGCGGCGCAGATCCTCGTCGATCTGGACGATCTGCAGCTCGATTTCGGCGATGCGGCCCTTCACGCGCGCCGTGTCGGAAATCAGGCTGCCCTCCTCGCCGACCAGGCGCGACGCCTCGCGCTGGAGCGCGGTCAGCCGCGACAGCGCGACGAGGCTCTGCTCGTAGAGCTTCTGCACGCCTTCGAGTTCCTGCTGGATCAGCCCGGCCTGCGTCCGCTTCGACTCGATCTGCGCCGCCAGGCCCTTGATCTCCTCATGGGCCTGCGCGATCCGCTCGCGGAACTGGGAGCGCTGGACCTCCGCCGCATTCCGGCGCGTCCGAAACAGCGAGATCTCTCCGGCGACCGCCTGGATCACCGAGAGGTCGGTCGCCCGCTCGACGAGTTCATCGGGCAGCGTCACCTTCGGCGCGCCGTCACGCTCGGCTTCGAGACGTGCCTTGCGCGCCTGGAAGCGACGCAACTCGATCTCGATCAGCGCGAGGCTGGCCTTCGCGTGGGTCTCGTCCAGCCTGACCAGGACGTCGCCCGCCTTCACGCGGTCGCCGTCCTTGACGCGGATCTCCGCGACGATGCCGCCCGACTGATGCTGGACGCGCCGGACATTGCTCTCGACGACGACCTTTCCGGAGGCGATCACGGCGCCCGAGAGGGGCGCGGTCGCGGCCCACAGACCGGCCGTGCCGAACAGCACCGCGATGGTCGCGACGCCGACCAGCGTCGCACGGCGGATGTCGCGACGGGGATCGAGGCGGCGGGCGGCCGAAGGCGAGGCAACGGCGGAGGGCGGCATCCTGCTGCCGGACGTGTTCTCGTTAACCGCGCGCATCTGCCGTCATCACGATCCTGGGGGTGGCGGGGGCCGGCGCGGCCGTCGTCGGGGTGGCGGCGAGGCCCTTGCGAAGCACCTCCTCCTTGGGGCCGAAGGCCTGCACCTGACCGTCGGCAAGGATCAGAACGAGGTCGATTCCCGCGAGCGCCGAGGGGCGGTGTGCGATGACCACCACGATGCCTCCACGGGCGCGCACGCCGGCAATGGCGCCGGTCAGGGCCGCATCGCCATCGGCGTCGAGGCTGGCATTGGGCTCGTCGAGCACGACGAGGAAGGGGTCCCGGTAGAGCGCCCGCGCCAGCGCGATCCGCTGGCGCTGACCGCCCGAGAGAATGCCGCCCGCTTCGCCGACCGGCGTCTCGAAGCCCTTGGGCAGGCCAAGGATGAGCTCATAGGCGCCAGCGGCCTTCGCCGCGGCCCGAACCAGATCCTCGGACATGTCCGGGTCGAAGCGCGCGATATTCTCGGCCACGGTGCCGCCGAAGAGCTGCACGTCCTGCGGCATGTAGCCGATGATCGCACCGCGCTGCTCCTCCGGCCATTGGTCGAGGGTCGCGCCGTCGAGGCGCAGGCTGCCGCGCAGCAGCGGCCAGACGCCGACCAGCATGCGCGCCAGCGTCGACTTGCCCGAGGCCGAAGGCCCGATGACGGCGAGGCCCTGCCCGGCGCCGAGCGTGAAGCCGACATCCTTGAGAATCGGCGTCTGGCTGCCCGGCGCCGCCACGAAGGCATGGTCGAGCATCAGAGCGCGCGACGGCAGCTCGGGAGCGATCACCGGAGCCGGGGCGGCCTGTCCGAGTGCTGCCTTCAGCCGGCCCCAGGCCTGGCGGGCGCCGATGAAGGGCCGCCAGCTGCCGATGGCCAGCTCGATCGGCGCGAGCGCCCGGCTGCTCAGCACCGAGGAGGCGATCATGACGCCCGACGACGCCTGATCGTTCATCACCAGCCAGGCGCCGACGCCGAGCATGGCCGACTGAAGCATGAAGCGGATGACCTTCGACAGCCCGCCGAGGCCGCTCGTGATGTCCGAGGCGCCGAGGCTGGTGGCGATGTGCCGGTCGTTGACGCGCTCGAACAGCCCGGCGATGCGCCGCCCCATGCCCAGAGCCGCGACGGCCTCGGCGTTGCGCCGCGCCGCCTCGAGCAGGGCCGAGCGCTCGGCGCCGGAGCGCGCGACCTCCATGCTCGGGCGGCGCGACAGCACCTCCGTCAGCAAGGCGATGAGGATCAGCACCACGGCGCCTGCCACGAGCGTCCAGCCGAGATAGGGATGCAGCACGAAGCACAGACCGCCATAGAGCGGAATCCAGGGCAGATCGAACAGCGTCGTCGGCCCGAGGCCGGAGAGGAAGCCGCGCACATTGTCGAGGTCCCGGGAGAGCTGCATGCCGCCGGGCGCGCCGCGTAGCTGCGCCCCGAGGATCGCCCCGACCACGGGCCCGCCGAGCTTGCGGTCGAGCTCCACGCCGATGCGGCTCAGGATGCGTTGGCGTAGCCAGTCGAAGACACCCAGCAGGACGTAGAGCGCCGCGACGATGAGCGAGAGCGCGATCAGTGTCGGCACGCTGCGCGAGGGCAGGACCCGATCGTAGACCTGCAGCATGTAGATCGACCCGGTCAGCATCAGCACATTGACCAGGGCGGAGAACAGCGCCACCGCGAGAAGGGCCGAGCGACAGGAGGCGAGAGCCTCGCTCGCTGCATTGGTGGGCGACTTGGCAAGCAAGGGAGAATCCCCGAACGCATACTTGAAAAACAGACCGCCTGCGGCGCTTCCAGCACGGCCCCGCCACAACCAGCCGTTTCCGGCCGGGCGGGCGGACCCTGTGACGGCGGCGGGAGCCTTAGAGAGGCGATGTGACAGCTCGTTGAAGCCGCGCCCGGCGATCGGTCGAATTCGACGATACGCCCCATCGCGAAAAGCGATTTGAAAGACATGGCGATACGCGCCCGACACGGAGCGGCGCGGCGAAACCGCTTCAGTATCCGACGGCATCCGTGAAGCGTTCGGCAGTATAGGGCGCCAGTCCGCACCACCCTGTTCGCTGAACGCGCCCCGTCGCGTATTCGGTTGCAATCGAGAGCCGGCTTATTTTCCAGCGAGGCGGAATCGTTTCGGTGTCCGGTCAGAAAACGCGTGAGTTCGCGACAATCAATTCCGATAATTTTTCCGAAAATAGTCTCGATTGTTAAAAACCCGTCATCCTTACCAGTTCATTAACGTGCCCTATCGGCCTACCCCCGCGCCGGCTGCCGCCTCTGCGTTCGGCTCGGGCGGAGCGGCTTCGCGCGTTCGACTGCAAGGATATTCGCCATGGCTCTCGCCGCTGGTTCCATCGGCTTCGTCGGCTACAGCTCGGATGCCGGTGACGGCATCGTCTTCACCGTGCTCGAGCCCGTACTCGCGGGCAGCGTGATCACCATCACGGACGAAACGCTGGAGAGCGCGGGCTCTGCGGCCACCTGGACCTGGACGACCGATCGCGACCTCGATCCGGGCACGGTCGTCACGCTGACCAGGCCGGGGGGAGACCAGGCCGCGACCGGCGCCGACGCCGGCACGCAGCGCGAGCAGTCGGTCGATGCCGACGTCACCGGCAGCGTGAAGACCTTCCGCGCCTCTTCCGGCAGCTCGACCGACCCGGCGCTGCTGGGCAGCAGCGCAAGCAATGATTTCATCACCCCGTCGATCAGCATCGCGGGCCAGGGCGGCAGCGCCGTCAGCGCCGGGCAGGTTCCGAGCCCGATCGACGCGGGCGGCTCCGCCAGCGGGGGCGCAGCGCGCAGCCTCGCTTCGATGTCGAGCGCCTCGCAGGCTTCCATCGCCGGCAACGAGCCCGAGTCCGCCCCCAACGCCGGCCCCACGCCCACGCCCACGCCGTCCGGCGACAGCCAAACCCCGGCGCCGGGGAGCGCCTATGGCGACGGCGACGACAGCCTGACCAACAGCGGCACGCTGTTCAGCGGCGTTTCGATGCGCGGTGGCAAGGACACGCTCGTCAATTCGGGCACCATCATCGGCCTTGACGGCGTCGCGATCGACATGGGCGACGGTGACGACAAGGTCACGCTGCTGTCGGGCAGCAAGATTTATGGCGAGATCCGTCTCGGCGCCGGCGACGACAGGCTGACGGCTGTCGGCGTCGACGACGATCTCAGCATCGATGCCGGCGACGGCAATGACAGCGTCACCGGCGGCCGCGGCGACGACCTGATCCGCGGCGGCGCGGGCGACGACACGCTCGATGGCGGCGCCGGCGACGACGTCCTCAACGGCGGCGACGGCACGGATCTGCTGATCGGCGGGGCTGGCGACGACATTCTCTCCGGCGGGGCCGGCGATGACACGCTGCAGGGCGGCGAGGGCAACGACACCCTGCTCGGCGGCGAGGGCAACGACACGCTGGACGGCGGTGACGGCAACGACACGCTCGATGGCGGCGAAGGCAGCGACGTGCTGGAGGGCGGCGCCGGCAAGGACCTCCTCCGCGCCGGCCGCGGCGACACCGCGCGCGGCGGCGACGGCGACGACGTGATCGAGATCGACACCGCGACCGGCGCCCCCTCCAGCGTCGATGGCGGTGCCGGCAACGACACCGTCAGGCTGCTCGGCGCCGGCACGGGCACGCTCGCCGGCACGACGGTCGCGAATGTCGAGCATCTCGTGGTCGCGGGCGGCACCTGGAACGCGGGCGACACGTCCGGCTATGCCGATATCAACGTGAAAAACGGCGCGGGCACGGTGGGCTCCATCCTCCTGACCGGGAGCCAGAAGCTCATCGTCGAGGCTGGCGGCACCGTCGGCGACGGCGCTGAAATGGGCGTCCTGACGACCGGAACCTTGACCGGCGCTTCGATCGACAATTCCGGCACGATCACCGGCATCTACTACAACTACTTCGGCCCGGTCGGCAAAGGCCCGATCAGCATCGTCAATCAGGCCAGCGGGGTGATCAAGGCTCCCGAGAACTCCGGGACGACGCTGAAGCTCGCGGGTGACCTCGCCCAGGACGCGCCGGCGATCGACAATTTCGGCCAGATCATCGGCAGCGATCATACGAGTTCGATCGCGATCGATTTCGAATCCGTCACCGGCACCGGCGCTCGCATCGTCAACGAGGTCGGCGGAGTGATCGCGACCGCCGCCTATCAGGACATCATCCGCGGGGGCACCGGCACGGTGGTCGAAAACCACGGCACGATCCGCTCGTATGAAGATCATGTCGCCGAGGATGGCGAAGTCCTCGGTGGTGGCGACGCCATCGACTACAAGAAGAAGGCTGGCGGCCTCGTCCACAACTATGATGGCGGCCTGATCGAAGGCGCGCATCATGCCGTCACCGGCAAGAAGAGCCTTACCGTGGTCAACGATGCCGGTGGCACGCTCGTCGGCCGCAACGGTTCAGCGGTGAACATCGACAACGATGCGGGCGTCGCCAACACCGTCTTCGTCACCAATCGCGGCACCATGGAAGGTCGCTCGGCCGGCTACGAAGACTCGGACGGCGATGCGATCGACACCGACGGCCTCGCCTCGATCGAGAACTGGGGCCAGATCAAGGGCCTCGGCGCCCACGGCTACCACAATGGAAACGAGGCCACAGACGCCAACATCTCCGAGGCGATCGCCATCGGCGGCGGCACCATCGTCAACCATGCGGGCGGAACGATCTACGGCTACGGCCGAGCCATCCAGATCGACGATTCCTCGAACGGCGCGGCTTTCGCTTCAACGACCATCACCAATGAGGGCACGATCGAGGGTGCTGGCCACGGCCCCGAGGGCGTCGATTCCGAACATGCCGCGTTCATGCAGGCCAGGATCGACGGCGCCGAGGCGATCAACATCGTCGGCAGCCACGCCGACACGATCACCAACAAGACCGGCGGCAAGATCATCGGCGGCATCTTCACCGATGCCGGCGCGGACACGCTGAGCAATGACGGCAGCATTGCCGCGCTGCACGGCTCGGCCGTGAATCTCGGCGCCGGCGACGACCTGCTGATCAATCGCGGCACCATCACCGGCGCGGTGCTGACCGGGGCCGGCAAGGACGAGATCATCACCACCAGCACCGGAGTCTTCGACGGAGCGGTCTCGCTGGGCGATGGCGACGACAAGCTCGGCAACTCCGGCAAGATCACCGGCACCGTCGACATGGGCGCCGGCAACGACGTGATGAACCTCTATATCGGCACCAATGTCACCGGCACGATCCTGCTCGGCGAGGGCGACGATCGCCTCACCGCCGACATGTACCAGAACCAGGGCTTCACGGTGGATGCCGGTGACGGCGACGACCAGGTCACGACGAGCTTCGGCAACGACGTGATCCATGGCGGGGCCGGCAACGACCTCGTCTATGCCAGCGCCGGCGACGATCTGATCTATGGTGACGACGGCAACGACATCCTCAACGGCGAGGACGGCAACGACATCATCCAGGGTGGCGCGGGTGACGACGTCATCAATGGCGGAGCCGGTGACGACACCATCCATGCGGGCGCCGGCAACGACGTCATCAAGGCCGGTCCCGGCACCGACGTCGTCGACGGCGGCGACGGCTACGACACGCTCGACCTGTCGGCGGTCACCGGCGCGCTCTATATCGACATGGCATCGGGGCGGATCGCGGGAGCCGGCATCGGCGTCCAGACCTTCGTCAACATCGAGAATCTGTCGTTCGGAGAGGGCGACAACATCGTCACCGGCGGCAATGGCGACGACAGCTTCGATGGCGGCGCCGGCGACGATACGCTCAGCGGCGGGGCGGGCGACGACACCCTGCTCGGTGGGCTCGGCAACGACACGCTGAAGGGCGGCTCGGGCGACGACGCCCTCGCGGGCGGCGAGGGCGACGACACAGTCTCCGGCGGCTCCGGCGACGACAGCCTGCTCGGCGGCCTCGGCAACGACAAGCTGAGCGGCGGCTCCGGCGACGACCGCCTCGAAGGCGGCGCTGGCGACGACATCCTCACCGGCGGGTCGGGAAACGACGTCTTCGTCTTCGCGCCGGGCTTCGGCCGGGACAAGATCACCGACTTCGCCGGCTCGCACGAGGACATCATCGCGTTCTCGACCGATCTCTTCGCCGATTTCGCGTCGGTGATGGCGAGCGCGGCGCAGGTCGGCGACGACGTCGTTCTCTCGATCGACGACCATACCTCGCTCACGCTCGCGCACACGCAGCTCGGCTCGCTGCGCGCAGACGACTTCCGCTTCGCCTGAACGACTGGCGGGCGGCGCCCTCCCCGGCCCGCCCGCCATCATCGCAGACGATCCGGCGACCGCGCCGCCTCCGGCCGGCGCGGGTTCGGCTCATGCCGCCCTGCCCTCGCTTTCCGGGCCGACCGGCGAGGTCCTGGCCCGGCCCTCGACACGGAGGAGGCCGGCGCCTCGACCTCGCGCGCGGCCGCGGATCGGCGGTCTCAATAGCTCGCCGCGAGCAGCCCGAGCGCCGGATAGAGCCGGTCGACCGCCTCGATCTCGGCGCGCAGCTCCGCCACGATCCAGTCCTTGATCTCGCGCACGACGGGACGCATCGGGCGGTTGCGCGGGCTCGCCATCACCGCGACGCGGGCGCCATGCGTCACGCCATCCGCCGCCGGGACGAGTGCGCCGGCGATCAAGGCATGCGCCACGACGGTCAGCCAGCCGAAGGCGACGCCCTGCCCCAGCAGAGCCGCCTGCACAACCACGGCATAGTCCGAGAAAACCAGGACCTTGGGCGCGCCAGGGCGTCCGGTCGAGAAGGACGGGTACGCGGCCGCCCAATCCCCCGGCGAATCCGTGAGCTGGATCAGGGTGTGGCCCTCGCGGGGGCCGGCTGCGCCGTCGCGGTAGGCGGGGCTGCAGACCGGCAGCATGACCTCCTTCATCAGGAACTCGGCGGTGGCGCCGATATCCTCCGGCCCCGCGAAACGCATGCCGAGGTCGACATTCTCGACCGGCCCGCGCACCGAGCCGGCGATGAGCTGGAAGCGCAGGTCGACATCCGGAAACCGGCGCTGGAACCGGTCCATGCGCGGCATCATCCAGTGAGTGGTGAAGGCCGAGGACACGGAGAGCGTCACCGTCTCCTTGCCGGCCCGCAACTCCTCGATCTCGCGCAGGCCGGCCTCGATGTCGCGGAAGCCGTCGCCGACGCGGCGATACAGAATCTCGCCCTCGGTGGTCAGCAACGCGGCCCTGCCGGCCCGCTGGAACAGGCGCACGCCGAGATGCTCCTCGAAACGCGACATCATCCGGCTGACGGCCGGCTGCGTGACGTTCAGCTCCTCGGCCGCGCGGGTGAAGCTGCCGCTGCGCGCCGCCGCCTCGAAGACGAAGAGCGCATTGCTCGATGAGACCATGCGGCGCAGCTCAGACATTACATGATGTTATGAAACCCCTGATTATTTGGCAATTGCCCGATCGGGCCAATCGGCTTTTGATCAGGAAGAAGCCGAGACGCGACGGCGGCCTGCAGAGGCCTCAGCGCGTCAGGGAATGCCAGGGGCGGCACGCGCGGCCATAAGGCCCGCTCATGACGCGCCCGGCACTTGCGCCGGCTCGCAGGATCCGATCGCCGCGCCGAAAGCCGGCGCGCTCACCCCCAGCAGAGAAAAGACGAGACCATGGCGCTCAGTGATTTCAAGGTCCTCACATTCGACGTCGTCGGCACCCTGATCGACTTCGAGACCGGCGTGCTAAACGCGGTGCGCCGCGTCGGCGGGCCGGCAGCGGCCAAGCTCACGGACGACGAGATCTTCGCCCCCTATCTCAAGGGCCGCGAAAACCACTACGAGCGCTCCAGCGAGGCGATGAAGCTGGTCTACATCCACCTCGCCAAGGAACTCGGCCTGCCGCATGACGACGCCTCGGCCGAGGCCTTCCAGTACGCGATCTTCCAGCATCCGGCCTTCCCGGATTCGGTCGCGGCGCTCGCCCGGCTGCGCCGCCATTTCCGGCTCGTGGCGATGACGAATGCCGACCGCTCGACCTTCACCTTCTACTCCCACACGCTCGGCAACCCGTTCCACGACAGCGTGACCGCCGACGAGGCGATCCATCCCAAGCCCGATCCGCTGTTCTTCGCCTTCAACCGCGGACGGCAGTCGGCCTTCGGCTACAAGCAGGAGGAGATCCTGCACGTCGCCCAGAGCCAGTATCACGACATCGGGGTGGCGAAATCGCTCGGCTACAGCACCTGCTGGATCGAGCGGCGCCAGGGCATGAAAGGCTTCGGCGGCACGCCGGCCGTGCCCGAGTTGACGAAGCCGGACTATCATTTCCCGACCCTCGAAGCGCTCGCCGATGCCGTCGAAGCCGAGAAGGGCTGAAGGGGAGATCGCGCCGGCCGGGAGCCGGCGCAGCGACGCCTTCGGTCCGAAACCTGCTTTAGACTGGGTAGATGCTCGTCGTAGAATCGAGTGAGAGCTTCCTTGTAGGTTCGACGAGAGCGTCCACCTCGATCCAAACGACGATGCTCTTCGAGAACTTGGGCAAGGTATTGCTGGGCAACGGCCTTTGACGAAGTGCGGGCGGGGCGGCGAACTTCAAGCCCATGCGCCCGAAATCTGATCCAATAGGTTTGGTGGCCCTTACGACCCCTTCGATAAACCGACGCCATCCGATCTCCGCAGCCGCTGCCGCGAAAAACCTCGCACGGAAAGTGGGACGGTCAAGCAATTGATCGAAGCCCATTCCCATTCTGTTGTAAGTCCAATGGGCGTGCGCGTTTCACCTCGTCGTGCTAATTGCGGTTCCATGCCGGACAACCCTCCCACTCCACCCGACGAGACCGCTGCCTTCGCCGCATTTACGTACGGGCGCAAGCAGAGCGAGCTTATGGAGGCGATCAGTCAGCGTTTGGCTGAGGCAGTTGATGCGAAACGCAGCAAGATGATCGCGGCCGAGAACGCCCTTTCCTATCGTCATGGCAGCGAGTGGTCAGTGTCGCACTCACCAGAGGCTAAGGAATTCTCTCGCTTTAGCAAAATAAGCGCAATGGCCTCCGTTCGCTTTCAGGACATCGCCGATCATAAGATTTCGGCTATTGGAAAATACGTGACCACCATGGCTGGCGAGTTTGATCGCGGTTTCACAAGCTCGATTTATGAACTAATCAATGAGACGACTGATAAGACCGGAAATGTCGTTCAATTCGGCGGAAACATTGCCGACGATCTCGTTAATGTCTTCACAAAAATTGAATTTGGCTGCGACCGGTATGGGCGTCCTACGATGCCGTCATTGCATACCTCGCCGCAAAATGCGGATCGCATATTCCGCGAGCTTCAATCGCAACCCAAAGAATATGAGGAGCGGCTCGCCGAGCTTTTTGCGCTCAAAGAGCGGGATTCAACTGGACGAGAAGCTGATCGTATCAGCAAATTTCGCTGGTAATATATGCGTATCGCCCTTTGCATCGGTTGTAACGCGTACGACAATCTTTCCACTCTAAGGGGTGCAGAAGAAGACGCCCGTCAGATGTTCGAGGTCCTTACCGATTCAGGTCTCGGAGGGTATGACAAGAATGCGTCCTTGTTACTCCTCTCGCCTACGCTCACCGAAGTCCGGTCTGCTTTAGAAAAAATGCTGTTCTCGGGTACGTCGCTGAGCGATTTTACTCTGTTTTTTGCTGGGCACGGTGGAGTCGCACACGATACGCTTTACCTCGCGCTGCGAGACACCAAGCTCCCCTCCATTGCGATTACCGGACTAGCGTTCGCCGATTTAGCCAAAGCGGTTGTCGCGGCGAAGCCGTCCCAGGCCAACTTCGTTCTCGACGCTTGCAACAGCGGAGGTCTCGGCCTCGACCTCCCCTCAATCCTGCGCCAGAGCCTAACCGGAACTGCGGAGACGACTGGCGTGGCAGCATTGGCCGCAGCCGCAGCCGATGAGTATGCGGCGGAAATCCCGGAAGGCGGGGCCTTTACAACGGCCTTGTTGAGGGTTTTGCGGGGCGAGGAGGTGTTGCAGAGCCATAAGCCCTATCTCGACATACCGGAGATCGGCGCGAATCTCCGGCCTATCCTGGGAGAGGGAAATCCACAGACCGTCTCGACGTGGGTGTTGAATCTTCAAGGCCCGAACCGTTTCAGTCAGAACCCCAACTATTCCGGCGACCCCACGGTTCACCCCGACATGTCTGTCGCCGCATTGGGGAACCGATTCAACCTGCCGAAACATCAAGTCACAGCAATTAGGCGGATCACGCTGGAGGTCCGCGAGCATATTGAAGAGCTAGAGATTGCAGGCTTGCTTGAGCGCCTCACAGCCGAACTAAGCCCAGATCAAGCCTCGATACTGTTATCCGGTTTGGCCGAGGGCGTGACGGAGGAGGCCCGGCACTCAGCGGATCAATTTGCTCCGGGTCGCATTCTTGGGGTTTTCGTAGGACAGCTTTTGAAGCTCGCTGACCGATCAGATACCGCCAAACGCTACCTTCCCGATTTTCTCGCACGTTCCCGAGACGCCGATTTAACGGCACTTTATGCGCTAAATGACCAGTTGGAAAATCACTGCTTCCGCCTGATCGCCCCTGAATCACTGGCTGACCTATTCTATCTGCCTCTCCGAGTTTCTGACGTGCTCGGTCGAATTGGCTTCCTCCTACTCCGCACCGATCTCGACCCTGAAGATGTGAGCTTCCTGAAGTCGATAACCAAGAAGTTGCTCGACATATATGGAAACGCAATCCGAGCAGTGAGCGACGAGCAAGCCGCGCCGATTGCAATTTTCGTATCCGCCGCTCATCAGAGGGGCTGGGTCGATGAGTCTGAGGAAGTGATAGGGCGTCTATACAATGACCTGACCCACGCCTCTGCACGGGTTGCTCGCCATTTTCTTGGCGGTCAGCAAGCTCTCCGCTTCCTTGACGAACGCTATGAGCTTCCCGGCTCGTTCGATGATGACATCCATCAGCACCCCTCGGACCTCGCGACAGCTACCTTGGTTCTCGCTTCGTTACTGAAGCTGGACGAAACGGTAGATCGTTCGATGATACTGCTAGATCATACTTCCTTGAACGTCCTGATACCTGATGAGGTCAGCTCTCTTGGAAATAGCGGACGAGTTCCGGGCAAAAATTTTGGATTGACCACCGGGCATGGTGTTTGGCGTTGCATCGACATTCGCCGTGAATGGAATGAAAGTGTCAGGCCGCTTCTTCTTGGAGCGCAAATTGTAAATATGGAAACTGAACACGCGGCGCTATTCTCGGCGATGACCTTGCGCGATCGTGTCCCCTGGATCGTTGTCGCGCGCGCGTTCCAGCCGATCGAAAATGAGCAGTTCACCCACATCGAGGTTCAGTGACCTGGACAGCCGCGCGCATGATCTCAGACATCGGTTCGCCAGCGTCTTCCTCCAGGCGACCGGCGATATCCCGGCGCTCCAGGCCGTGCTCGGCCACAAGTCGATTGAGATGACCATGCGGTATTCGCATATTGCGACCGACCATTTGCATGAAGCGGTTCGCCGAGCGGGCACAAAACTGGGCACAAGAGCAACGGTTTCGGAAAGACCTGTCCGGCCGGTTGCGTCATCGGGCGACCAGATCGTCCTCGATAGCGCTCAGCCCGATGTGAGCAAGCCACGGTGAAACAAGGCGTTCTGGAAGGGTACAGGCGATCCCTCTGGAACGCTCTGAAGTACCGTGATAGAGACCGCTTTGCGCGCGTCCCGGTAGCTCAGCAGGATAGAGCAACGGTTTCCTAAACCGTAGGTCAGGGGTTCGAATCCCTTCCGGGACGCCATTCTCGGCACGTTTTCGGCGTTTGCCCCGGAAGCGCTGTGCCTGCGACGCCCCCCGGCCGACGGCGGCCGATCCGGGCGGTGGAACACCCCGCCCCTCCCTTGGTTGGAAAGGCAGCAGGTGGCAATCGCATCTGCCCCGTCCAGAGGAGTGCGTCGCATGGTCTTCAAGCAGGGATCTCCCGCCGACCCGGAGGGCGTCTTGGGTCAGAACAAGAATGGCGTGCCGGGCACCGTGACCGAAAGCCCGGCCACACCGCCGAACACGAACGCCAGCCAGAAAGGCGCGCCTGCCAACTCTTCCGACAATGGCAAAGAGCCCGCCGACGGGAAGGCAAAGAACGAACGATCATAGGACATGGACGAAATGAGGGACGAACAGGCGATCATCCGCTCGCCGCTGAGCCGGCCATTCACGAGCGAGGGCCTGACCGTGCAGGTCGAAATCTACCGCCTCGAAGCGAGAGAGGCCTGGATTCTCGAAGTGGTCGACGAGGAAGGCGGCTCCACCGTCTGGGAGGAGACCTTCGCGACGGACAAGGCGGCGCTGTCCGAATTCCTTGCCGGCGTCGAGGAACTCGGCCTGGCGAGCCTGATCGACCCCGGCGGGAGCGACGTCGCCACGGTCCATTGAGCCAGGTTTTCGGCGGACTGCCCCGCGCGCGACGATGGCACCGGCCGCTCGGCAGGACGGGTGTCGTTGCTCCCTCGGCCCATCGCGTGAAGCGGGACGATGGCGCGTTACCGTTTCCCGGCCGCTACGCCGTATGAGGCAATCGCCTCGTGCGGTCGCGCCGCCCGCATGGCCGGCGCCGGTCGGAACTCCTGCGCGCTCGTCGGAAAAAGCCGTCGCCGTCGGCCCGCCTATGCGGCGGGCCGACGGCGACGGTCAAATCGGACGGACTATTACGTTTCGCCGAGGGCTCGCCGTGGCCGCAGAGCGGCCACGGCGTCGGTGCGACGGCGTCTCGGCCGCTTATTTCGCAAAGCGGCCTTCGTATTTGAACTGCGGAGCCGCCTTCAGCTGATCCTTGGTGGCGTTGAGCCTGGCGTTCCATTTCTTGTCCGTCGCATTCCAGGTGACGGCCATCGACTTCGGGCTGACCGCGACATAGTGCGAGCCGATCCCGAGAAATCCGCCGACCTGCAGGATGTAGGCGGCGAGGGCATCGTCGACGACGACGAAATCCTCGATCTCGCCGATCTTTTCGTCCCCGGCATTCAGCACGTTGAGCCCTTTCAGGCTGCTCGCGAGCGCCGAAGCCTGGTTGACCTGGGTGAACACCGGCTGCTGTGCCAGGGTCGGCGCCGATTGGGCGAATGCAGCTCCGGAGAACAGAGCGGCAGCGGCGATGATTGCGATGTGGCGCATCGACCTTAGTTCCTTCATGGCTGCCCCCAGCCGGGGAAGGAATTCGGTGGGAGGCGCCGGGTTCCATCTCCCGATCGCCTTTGGCTGCTCTTGCCGCTTCGGCTGCCCCTTCGGCCTGCCGCCTCATTCGCCCGTCCCGCCGCCATGCGCGGAACCTGTGCCCTCTCGCAGGGTTGACGCGTCAAGCGTGGGAGAGTGGCGATGCGTTTTTCCGGCAAGGACAGGTTGATCGCGGCATTGGCGGCGCAACTGCGGGCGGAACGGGAGACGCGCGCCGCTCTGGCCTCGGTGATCGGCAACGGCCAGCTCGATGCGGATGTTCTCTCCGCCATCCTGGACGACCCGATCCCCGTCTTGACGCAGGACGATCTCGATTGGGCGGAGCGTGTCACGCGTGGCGAGACGCTGCGGCCGGCCCCCCGACGGCAGGTGGCGTGATGGCTCGGCGCCCGGCCTGGAAGGGCTACCTCAAGCTCTCGCTCGTCTCCTGCGCCGTCGAGCTGACGGGCGCGACGAGCCAGAGCGAGAAGGTCCAATTCCGCATCATCAACCGCAAGACGGGCAACACCGTCCGGCGCCAGTATGTCGATGGCGTCACCGGCAAGCCGGTCGCGGATGAGGACGAGGTCAAGGGCTATGAGGTCGGCGAGGACGAGTATCTGCTGATCGAGGAGGACGAGATCGAGGCGGTGCAGATCGACTCCTCGCACACGCTCTCGGTGGAGAGCTTCGTCGACCGCGCCGACATTCCCCAGATCTATTTCGACACCCCCTATTACGTGACGCCGTCCGACCAGGCCTCCGAGGAGGCCTTCACGGTGATCCGCGATGCGATGGCGAAGCAGGGAAAGGCGGGGCTCGCGCGGATCGTGCTGTACCGGCGCGAACGACCGGCGATGATCGAGCCTTTCGAGCGCGGGCTGCTGCTGACGACGCTGCGCTACGACAAGAGCGTTCGGAAGCCGGAGGAGGTTTTCGACGGCCTTCCGAAGCTGAAGCCTGACGGAGAGCTGATCGAGCTCGCCACCCATATCATCGACAAGAAGCAGGCGACGTTCGATCCCTCCGGCTTCGAGGACCGGTACGAAGAGGCGCTGCTCGACCTGATCGAGTCCAAGCGCAAGGGCGGAAAGCCGCCGGTGGTCCAGTCGGCCGAGCGGCCGCAGAATGTCGTCAATCTGTTCGATGCCCTGAAGAAGAGCCTCGCCGCCGAGAAGGGCGACGGTTCTCCGCCGGCCGCGCGCAGGCGGACGCAAAAGGCGGGCTCGGCGAAAGCGACCGACAAGAAGCCCGCCCCGAAGCGCAGCCGTTCCTGAGAGGACGACGCCGATGCCGGCCAGTCTCGATCTCTACCGCTCGAAGCGCGACTTCTCCCGCACCGGAGAGCCCGAGGGAGCCCGGCGGCGACGTCCAGCAAGCGCTCTCGGCGGCGCCTTCGTGATCCACAAGCATGCGGCGCGCCGGCTGCATTACGATCTGAGGCTGGAGCATGACGGCGTGCTCTGGTCCTGGGCCGTGACGCGCGGCCCCAGCCTCGACCCGCAGGACAAGCGCCTCGCCGTCCATGTCGAGGACCACCCGCTCGAATATGGCGGATTCGAAGGCACGATTCCGCAAGGCGAATACGGCGCCGGATCGGTCATCGTCTGGGACGAAGGGCGCTGGGTCCCGGAGCACGATCCGGCCGCGATGATGGCGAAGGGGCATATCTCCTTCATCCTCGAGGGCCACAAGCTCCACGGCGCCTGGCATCTGGTCCGGCTGAAGCCCCGACGCGGCGAGAAGCGCGACAACTGGCTGCTGATCAAGGCCGACGACGCAGCCGCGCGAGCAGACGAAGACGTTCTGGAGACGGAGCCGGACTCGGTGAAGAGCGGTGCGAGCGTCGCGGATATCGGCGGGCAGCGCGGCGGCAAGGTCTGGGCGAAGACAAGGCGGCCCGGTACGCGAGCGCGATCGGCGGGTGCCGAGCCCGGTAAGAGCAAGCCCCCGACGCGCGGCCGGCGTGAAAGCTCGGCCATGCCCAAATTCGTCGAGCCCTGCCTGGCGACGCTTCAGGAGAAGCCGCCCGCCGGCGAGGCCTGGCTGCATGAGGTCAAGTTCGACGGTTACCGCATGCAGGCGCGGGTCGCAGGCGGCGCGGTCCATCTGCTCACGCGCAGCGGTCTCGATTGGACGCAGCGCTTAGGCGCGCCGATCGCCGAGGCGCTGGCGGGCCTGCCCTGCGACGAGGCGCTGATCGACGGGGAAGTCGTGGCGCTCGGCGAGGACGGAATCTCCTCCTTCTCGGCTCTGCAGGATGCGCTTTCGGACGGCAAGACGGGCGCGCTCGTCTTCTATGCCTTCGATCTGCTGTTCCTCGATGGCGAGGATCTGAGGTCTGAGCCCCTGCTGGCGCGCAAGGAGCGGCTGGAGCATCTGCTCGCCGAGGCCGGACGGGCCCTGCGCTACAGCGAACATTTCGTGGAGCCCGGCCAGCGCATGCTGAGCCATGCCTGCCGCATGGGACTCGAAGGCGTGATTTCCAAGCGAGCCGATGCGCCCTATCGTAGCGGCAGGGGGCGCGACTGGATCAAATCCAAATGCAGTCAGCGGCAGGAATTCGTCATCGTCGGCTATGTGCCGTCGAAGGCGAATGGCCGAACGCTCGGTTCGATCGTCGCGGGCTACTACGAGGACGGTGCGCTGAAACCCGCCGGGCGTGTCGGCACGGGCTTCACCATCAAGAGCGCAGCGGCGCTGAAGCGGAAGCTCGACGGGTTGACGCGCGAGGATTCGGCCTTTTCCGGCCCACCCGGCCGCGAAAAGGGGATCGTATGGGTCGAGCCCGAGCTGGTCGCCGAAGTCGAGTTCCGGGCCTGGACGGCATCGCGCACGCTCAGGCATGCCGCCTTTCGCGGCCTGCGCGAGGACAAACCGGCGCAAGACGTCGTGGCCGAACAGCCCAGGCCCGAGGCTTCGGGCACGCGGAAAACGAAAAACGGCGTGGACGGCGCCGCCGGTTCGGGAGCGAAGACATCGGTGACACTCAGCAACCCCGACAAGGTGCTCTGGCCGGATGCCGGCCTGACCAAGCGAGGGTTGCTCGACTACTATGCGCGCGTCTGGCCGCTGATGCGCCCCTTTGTCGTCGACCGGCCGCTCAGCCTGCTGCGGGCGCCGAACGGCATCGAAGGGCCGAGCTTCTTCCAGAAGCATGCGGGCGCAGGGATGCATGAGGCCGTATCGACGCGGAAGGATGTCGACGGCGAGGACCTGCTGTTCATTCGCGATTTCGACGGGCTGGCGGCACTCGTTCAACTCGGCACGGTCGAGATCCATATCTGGGGCTCGGCCATCGACACGATCGAGACGCCCGACCAACTGGTCTTCGACCTCGATCCCGACGAGGGCGTCGATATCGAGCTGGTGCGGGACGGTGCCTTGGCGGTTCGCGACCGGCTTGCGGAGCTCGGATTCGACAGCCTTCTCAAGGTCTCCGGCGGCAAGGGGTTCCATGTCGTCGTTCCGCTGAAGCCGCAGGCCGAATGGGCGCAGGCGAAGGCGTTCGCACGCGACTTCGCCAAGGCGATGGAGCAGAACGAGCCGAGGCGCTACACGGCGACGCTGTCCAAGAAGGCCCGGCGCGGGCGGATTTTCATCGACTATCTGCGCAATGGTCGCGGCGCGACGGCCATCGCGCCCTACTCCACGCGGGCGCGCAAAGGCGCTCCCGTCGCCTGCCCGATCGACTGGGACGCGATCGGGACGACGACGCCCAATCAGTTCCCGGCCACGGCCGGCAGCCTGCCGGAGGCCGAGACATGGAAGGCCTTTTTCGAAACGCGACAGGCTTTGCCGAAGCGGCGGGCGCGCTAGCCGGAGGCGATCCGACCAGACTCTCGCGCCCGAATTCGCCGCTGGCCGGGTTCAGAGGGGCGTAGGTCCGTCGCGCTCTGCGAGAAGCCGGTTGAGCCGCTCCTGCAGGTCGTTGATCCGATCCTGAAGGTTCTCCTCCTGAGCCGAACCCGAAGCAGCGGCGGCAAGCTCGGTCAGATCCGCGATCTGTCTGCGCAGGAGGGCAATCTGGTCGTCCCGTGCTTCATTGTTGCCGTTCGACATGCTCGATCTCTCCTGAAGGCTCAAAGGCCCTGCGAAACAGGACGCCCCAGGGCGTGATCTGTTCCGCGAGGGCCTGCCGATCGCAATCCAGACGGTCGTGACAGACCAACGCTAGCCGCCGCGGCTCGCGTCCAGCATCGGAGGCGGCTGCAACTCGGGGATGTTCTTCAGGTCGTCGGGCAGCGGCGCCGTGGAGCAGGCCAGGTGCAGGTCGCGGTTGAACTGCCTGCGACGGACGTTCTGCTGGTTGGTCACATTGACCGTCGCGAGGGTGCCGGACGGGCTGAGCAACCCGATCATGGCCGAGGACTTCAGGCGCTCGCTTTCCACAGCCGCGTATTTCGCCGCGCCCTCCCTCGCCTCCCGGCAAGCGGAACTCTGCCATTTGCGGTCGGAGTGGCTCAGGGAGCTGACATAGGCCTCGGGCTGGGTCGCGCACCCTGCGCACAGCAAACCCAGCACCGCTATCGAAATCCGCGCATTCATCAGACCCGTCCCGCTCCTTGCCGCCGCCAGGATGGCAGGCCAGCGGAGCGAGAAACGTGCGCGACGACGTGGAGTTCCGTTCGGAACGGCTCGGGCGGTCCGACGTTGATCCCACGATACGAAACCCCGCAGAGCATGGGAGTGCGACATGGAAGAACTCGAGAACCCCGCTGTCGAGAGCTTGCGCGAGGAGCAGCGCGCCCAGCGCAAGGAGGAGCGTGAAACCACGGCCGACCAGAAGCTCGACAAGGCCTTGAAGGCGACGTTCCCCGCGAGCGACCCGGTGTCCGAGCAGGTTCCGGTGACGCCCGGCGCGGCCGAGGACAAGACATGATCCGGGCGACACTCGTCGGTCTGGCCGGGGCGTGGATCGCACGCGATGCCGGCCGAGGGAACATCCCCGAGAGCGTCTCGGTGCCGCTGACTCTCGTGGCCTCGCGGCTGCCGCTGCCGGCGCTCGTCGCGGGCGCGATCGGGTACGGGATCTATCGCCTGAAGATCGAAACGCGGGCCTCGCGCGCACGGGATGTCACGCCCGAGCGCACGACCGAGCCGAGCGGCGGCAAGACGCCGCGCAAGCGCCAGCCATCCAAGAATGGACCGGCGCGACGGCGAGCCGGGCCGCGCCGTCGTCCATCCTCACCATCGACGGAACCCGCGCATGACGTCGGCAACAGCGATACACCTTGAGGCGCGAGGCTTCGTGCCCAACAATCCGCGCCTGCCGGTGGTGATCTATCGGGACGCATTTCCCGAAGACGCCGGCGATCTGGCGGCGGCGATGGAAGCCCGTTTCGCCGCCAATGGCTGGCCCGCGCAGTGGCGCGACGGGATCTATGCCTTCGACCACTACCACACGCGGGGACACGAGGTACTCGGCATCGCCGCAGGATCGGCGATGCTGATCCTCGGCGGCGACGGTGGGCGGGAGATCGAGGTCCGGCCGGGCGACGTCCTGCTCCTGCCGGCCGGGACGGGTCACCGTTGCGTTTCGCGCTCGGCGGATTTTCTCGTCGTCGGTGCTTATCCCCCGGGCCAGAGCGCGGATATCGTGCGGAAAGGAGCGACGCCAGCGATGCTTCGGCACATCGCCATCCTCGGCTTCCCCCTGTCGGACCCGGTTTCGGGCGAGGATGGACCCATGCTCAGATTGTGGGGCGACGGCGCGATGCGAGCGTGACGGACGCCCACGCGCCACGCATTCGAACCGCCGCGTTTGCCGCGTGCGGCCGGCGTCGGTGATGGCTCACGAGGCTCGAACGACCTCGACGGACTGGCTGACGAGTTGGCACGGCTTGTCCGTCGTCAGAAAGGCGATGTCCGCGGCGTCCCGCCCATGGGCGATCCGGACGAGCCCCTCGACAGGCGCGAGGCGCGTCGGGTCGACGAGCCACCAGCGCCCCTCCAGGAAGACCTCCATCACGGCGTGGAAATCGGGTGGCTGAAGATCGAGGGCGTATGCGCTCACCGCTCGCGCCGGGATCGACAAGGCCCGGCAGAGGGTGATGCCGAGATGAGTGAAGTCGCGGCAGACCCCTGCCCTCACCGTGAAGGTGTGCGCGGCGTCGGACTCCGGCGTGCTGACGCCTGCGACATAGTCGACGTGCCGGCCGAGCCAGTCCAGGATGGCCATGACACGCGCCACCCCGTCGCCGGACTTGCCGAACTCGCGCATGGCGAAACGCTGGAACTGGTCGCTCGGGCAGAAGCGGCTGGGCAGGAGAAACGGAAGCACCTCGGCCGGCAATTCGCTCCAGACATGCTGGGCGCCACTCGCGGGAAGCAATTCGCGCAGACCGTTGTCGACATCGGCGCCGTAGCGAATGCTCACCTCGCCGGACAGACAGGCGCGCAGGATGCGCGAGCCCTCCGGGCCTTGATCGACCGTCGCCGGCGCATGCGGCGCGATCTCGAGATTCTCGCCAAGGACGGTCTGATCGGCCGATTGGGCGGCATGCAGCAGCCCGATGATCTGCGTCGGCTCGCCGAAGGCATAGGTCAGGCTGGCCGAGACGCGCAGTTTCATCGAGGGCTCCCGATCGTCGGCGATCAATTGAAGAGCCCCGTACGACGATCCGTCGCTACGGGGCTCTTGTCCGGCGCGCTGCCTGGGCGCTGCGCCACTACCAGATTTCGTTTCGGCGCTACCGCGACCGGCTGCGGCCAGTACATCCGTGGCACGCTTCCAGGTCGGCGGTAGGCACGGCATCATCAGGATGCCGGCCGAACAACGCGGCTTCCGCCCAGGGGTTCCATGAAATCGTCGCCACGCCGGCAGGTCGAGGCTCCGGGGCACCAGCCACGATCCGAGGCCGGGGCGGACCTCAGCGGGCGAGCGGATCGGCCGTGACGACGCGCCGGCGGCAGTCGCGCGCGTGCTCGATGATCAGGCTGCTGACGGCACGGCGATAGTCCGCCCAGGAGCCCAGCCGCTGGCCGCAGCCGGAACAGCATACGGGGCTGTCGGCATCGAGCCTGGCCGGCAGGGAGACGCTCGGCGAGCCGCAGACCTCGCAGAGAAACCAATCTCGGGCCAAGAGAGCTCCCGTTCGTTCGAGGCCTGGCGACCCTCTCGCCAGCGGCATGATCCAGCGCCATCCTCGATGAGCGGGAGATGAATGCCGCATTCAGGCCACGAGCGGCCTGCCCAGGACGTCCCAAGCTGGCATGGGACGTCGGCCTTCGGCGCTCCCATCCGGCATCGAGAAGCTCTGCGTCCCGACGGCGCTTGCCGTCCGCTTCTCCACAGATTCGCGGAGGAACCTTGCGTGCTCCGCTTGCCAGAACGGAAACCCTGTCCCAACGTCATGCCGTGGCGTTGAGGGGAGTCGTTCATGGGTGCTCTGTCGCGTACGACCGCCATCCGGGTTTCGGGACAAACCGCCGTCCTGCTGCGTGCGCTCGCCGTTCTCGCCATCGCCATGGCGATCGTGCTGCCTCTGCTCGACTGAGATGGACTGGTCACCGCCGGCCCCGGCAGGCGGGGCGCGGCAGTTCCAGCATGTCGGGAGGGTCTCAGCGACGCTCCAGCCAATCGCGCAACAGGCCGAGATCGGCCTGGGAGAGACCGTGGCCGGCCGGCAGAACGCGGTGGTCGACGAGCGCACCCGCCGCCGCCAGCGTCGTCGACAGCCGCTCGGCATTCTCCGCCGGCACGATCGGATCGAGCGCACCGGAGAGGATCAGCACCCTCTTGCCGGCGAGATCCGCGCGCGGAGGCGCATGGAAGGGCGACATGGCCCGCAGCAGCGCGGCCCCCGCCAGCGCCTCCGGACGCTGCAACAGCATCGCGGCGGCGATGTTGGCGCCGTTCGAAAAGCCGACCGCGACCGGAGCCGCGAGGCCATAGCGCTCGCGGGCCTCGGCGATGAAGCCGGCCAGTTCGTCGGTGCGCCGGCGCAGGTCGTCCTCGTCGAAGACCCCCTCGGCGAGACGCCGGAAGAAGCGCGGCGCTCCGCCCTCCAGCACCTTGCCGCGCGGAGAGAGCAGGCTCGCCCCGGGCGCGAGCTGGCGGCCGACCGGGATCAGGTCGTTCTCGTCCCCGCCGGTGCCGTGCAGCAGCAGCAGCGGCGCGCGGGTGGCGTCCGTGCCGGGCTCGAAGCGATGGATGAAGTCCGTGGCGACGACCGAAGTCGCAGCGTCGACCGAAGTCATGGGGTCCTGCCTCCTTATCGGGATGGGAAGCCGCCCCGCCGCCGATCGGAGGCGGGGCGGTATGTCGTCAGGCGAGCTCGGGCAGCACGGCCTCGATGCGGGCGCGGTGCTTCTCGAGCCCGGCCGGCAGCTTGAGCGCCTGCCCGAGCGTCGCGGCGGGTTCGTCGACCGCGAAGCCGGGGACGTCGGTCGCGATCTCGAAGAGAACGTGACCGGGCTCGCGGAAGTAGACGGAGCGGAAGTAGTTCCGGTCCCTCTGCTCGGTGGTGCGGATGCCGTGGTTGGCGGCGAGCTTGCGGACCATCTCCTCCTGGGCCGCGTCATCGGCGGCGCGGAAGGCGATGTGGTGCACCGAGCCCGCACCCTGCCGTGCCGGCAGGAACCCGCCCGCGACCCTGAGGTCGACGGTGTTTCCGAGCAGCGTGCCCTCGGCCCGATAGCGGATCAGCGTGTCCTCGCGCGCCACCTCGGCGAAGCCGAAGACGTCGGTGAGGATGGCCGCCGTCGGGGCCGCGTCCGCGATCAGCAGGCTGACGCTGTGAAAGCCGCGGACCGCATGCTCGACCGGGATGCCGGTGGCATCCCAGGCGGGCTCGGCCTCGATGCCGGGCACGCCGACGAGAGCCAGCCTCATGCCGTCCGGATCGCGGAAGCCCAGCACCGTCTCTCCGAAGCGCTTGACCGGCGCATCATGGGGCACGCCGTTCTCGACGAAGCGATGCGTCCAGTAGCCGATCGCTCCCTCCGGAACGCGGAAGACGGTCTCCTGCGTCTCGCCGACGCCGAGCCGGCCGGGCGCCGCATGATCCCACGGGAAGAAGGTCAGGATCGTGCCCGGGCTGCCGGCGGCATCACCGTAATAGAAGTGATAGGTGCCGGGATCGTCGAAATTGACGGTCTTCTTGACCAGGCGCAGGCCCAGCACGCGGCTGTAGAAGTCGAGGTTGCGGCGGGCCGGACCGGCGATCGCCGTGACGTGATGAATGCCGTTGATCTGCATGATGCGATCCTTTCCTGGCTTGGGGCGGATGCCCGTCGCTTGGGGCGGGGTGCCCGACTGCCACCAGAGATCGGCCCTCCCACCGGAAAGCGCCAGAGGGATTTCATTTCCAAAACGCAATGCCATCATTGAATTATCTCAATTTGCATTGCGTCGTTGCCGATATGATTTTGGATGCCGAGACCAATCCGGCCTCTCTGGAACCGCAACCATGATCGACAACCGCTTCGCCCCTTACGGCGCCTTCGGCCTGCGCGTTGCGCTCGGCCTGATGTTCATTGCCCACGCCTATCTCAAGCTCGTGATCTTCACCCCCGCCGGCTTCACCGGCTTCCTGGGTCAGGTCGGCCTGCCGACCATCTTCGCCTGGCCCATCATGCTGGCCGAGCTCTTCGGCGGCCTCGCCATCCTGGCCGGCTTCTACGGCCGCTATGTCTCGCTGGCACTGCTGCCGATCCTGCTCGGCGCGCTCGCCGTGCATGCGCCCAATGGCTGGGTGTTCAATGCTCCCAATGGCGGCTGGGAATATCCCGCCTTCCTGGCGCTGACCGCCCTCGCCCACGGCCTGATCGGCGACGGCGCTTTCGCCGTGAAGTCGCCGCGCCTCGGCCTCGCCGGCACGCCCGCCACGGCCTGACAGCCGAAAGCGAGCAGGGTCCACAGCTTCGCCGCCATCACGGCCTCCCGGCCTTGATGGCGGCGATGCCATGTTCGACAGTGACGCCATGAGCAATCTTCCCAAGGGGCTGTCCTGGGACGACTTTCGGCTGATCAAGGCGATCGCCGACAAGCGCGCCCTGCCCGCGGCAGCCACGGCACTCGGCCTCAATCACTCCACGGTCTTCCGGCGTCTCGGCCAGGTCGAGGAGGCGCTCGGCGTCAAGCTGTTCGAGCGTCACCGCAGCGGCTACGTCCCCACGCCTGCGGGCGGAGAGATGGCGCAGCTCGCGGAACGCCTCGACGGCGACATCGCCTCCTTCGCACGCCGGCTGGCGGGCCAGGACATCAAGCCGACCGGCGAGGTCCGGGTCACGACCAACGACACGCTGCTGGTCGACCTGCTGACCCCGGTCTTCGCCGGCTTTCTCGCGCAATGCCCGGAGATCCGCCTCGACCTGCTGCTGAGCAATCAGGCGCTGAACCTGTCCAAGCGCGACGCCGACGTCGCGATCCGGGCCACCGACAACCCGCCCGAGGCGCTGGTCGGGCGGCGCGCGGCACGCATCGCCTGGGCGCTCTACGGCCGCGCCGCCGAGTTCTCGGAAGCCGGCGAGGTCGCCATCGAAGCCCTGTGGGGCCACAAATGGGTCTCGATGGGCGACCAGTTCACGATGATGCAGGCGGTGCGCTATCTTGCCCAGCATGTCGCGCCGGAACGGGTCGTCTACAAGATCAACACCGTGCTCGGGCTGGCGGAAGCGGTGGAGGCCGGCATCGGGATCGGCTTCCTGCCCTGCTTCATCGCCGATACGCGGCCCGGCCTGACGCGGCTCGCACCGCCGGACCCGAACCTCTCGGCGGATCTCTGGCTGCTGACGCATCCGGACATGCGGCATTCGCCGCGGGTGCGCCTGTTCCTCGACTACATGGCCGGCGAGATCGGCCGGATGAAACCGCTGATCGAGGGCGCGCTCCCCATCGCTCCCCGCGCGGGGACGCCGGAGGGAGCCTAAGCTCCACCCGGCCCCTCGTTTTCCACCCCTTCGGAGACGGGGCGGCGCCGGTCAGGCCGCCGCCCTGGGATTGACCTCCTTCTTCGCCAGGGCCGAAAGCTTGTCGTCGGCGGCGTATTCCTCGTCGAGATTCTGCTTCAGAAGCTCGGCGCAGTCCTCGCGGCCGAGTTGCTTCGCCCAGGCGATCAGCGTGCCGTAGCGCGTGATCTCATAGTGCTCCACGGCCTGCGCGGCAGCGATGATGGCCGCGTCGAGCACCTCCTTGTCGGCGACGTCCCCGGTGACCTCTCCGGCCTCCTTCAGGATGCCGTCGATCGCCGGACAGTCGATCGCCTTCGCCTTGGAGCCGTGCTGCTGGAAGACCTTCTCCAGGCGCTCGATATGGCGCTCCGTTTCGCCGCGATGCATCTCCAGTCCCTGCTTGAGCTTGGCGTTGCTGGCCTTCGCGATCATCTTGGGCAGGGATTTGTGAATCTGCTTCTCGGCGTAGTAGACGTCCTGAAGCTGATGGACAAAAAGGTCGTCCATCGTCTTGATATCCTTGGAAAGCAGGCCCATTTCGCACTCCTGTTGCAGGTCTTGCGGGTCTCTGTTTCGCCGACGCCGAGACGGCGTGCTTCCCTCCCCGGGCAACTCGCGGGTACAGGGCCGGTTCCGAAGGCCGGTCGATTTGTTCGGCGCCGCCCATGGGTCCCGGCGATATTCCGTCTCCGCGTCAAAAAGGTTAGTCTTCGCCGATGGAGATGATCGTTCCCCTGCTGATCGGGTTGACGCTGATCTGGCTGATCGGCCGCGGCGTGCCGTGGAACAACAAGCTGATGACCATCGTCGTCACGCTCGGACTCGTCGTGCTGATCGTCGCGCTGGAGCGTGGCGGCTACTGGCCCGAGGCCTGGCGGCGGCAATAGCACCGCCCGCGACCTACGGAGCGATCACGAAACCAGTTTCAGCCCGACGATCCCGGCCACGATCAGGCCGATGCAGCCGAGCCGCAGAACACCGGCAGGCTCGCCGAGCAGCACGATGCCGAGGGTGGCGGTGCCGATCGTCCCGATTCCCGTCCAGACAGCGTAGGCCGTGCCGACGGGCAGCGTCTTGAGCGCCAAGCCCAGCAGGCCGAGGCTGACGATCATGCTCGCACCCGTCAGCAGCGTCGGTACGAGACGGGTGAAGCCTTCGGTGTATTTCAGGCCGATCGCCCAGCCGACCTCGAAGAGACCGGCGACGAAGAGCGTGAGCCATGCCATCAGGACGAACCTCCAGTGCGGGGATCCTGACTATCCCGTAGCGGCGCTTCTTTCGACAGGCGACTTGCGGGACGTGACGGCCTACGCTCCCTCTTCCGGCAGCGGCTGCAATGCGCGATCGAGGATGCGCTTGCATTCGCCGAGCTCGGAGAGGACGGCCGTGAGCAGGGTGATGTCGTCGAGCCCGTCCGGGACGGGGGCCCGGAACGGCGGCGAGCCAGCCTGAACGCCGTCTCCCTGCGCCATCGTCGACGCCTGGCCGGTCCCGGCCGGTCCAGGAGACCCGAGCGGCGCGCCACGGCCGATCGCCTGGACATGGCGAACGCCCTGTTCCTTCAGGATGCGCTGCAGGCCCTTGATCGTATAACCCTCGCCGTAGAGCAGCCGGCGGATGCCCTTGAGCAGGGCGACGTCGTCGGGCCGGTAATAACGCCGGCCGCCACCGCGCTTGAGCGGCTTGATCTGGTTGAAGCGCGTTTCCCAGAAACGCAGGACGTGCTGGGGAATATCGAGATCTTCGGCGACCTCGCTGACGGTCCGAAAGGCGTCGGGGCTCTTGCTGTCCAATTCGGCCTCGGTCTCGCCGGCGTGGAACTCCAGACTCACTCGCCTTCGCTCTCGCCCGCCAAGCCGTTGATGCGCGCCTTCATCACGTTCGAAGGCTTGAACACCATCACCCGGCGCGGTTCGATCGGCACCTCAACACCCGTTTTCGGATTACGCCCGATTCGCTCGCCTTTGTCTCGCACCACGAACGATCCGAATGAGGAGAGCTTGACGTTCTCCCCACGCGCGACCGCATCGCAGATCTCGTCGAGCACCGCCTCGACCAGTTTCGACGACTCTGTCCGGGACAACCCGATCTTCTGATAAACGGCTTCGCACAGATCGGCGCGCGTGACGGTTTGCCCCGACATCCACATCCTCCAAGGCGTTGTTGGCCGGCGGGCGCCCCCGCCTGCCCTCGCCGTCATGGACGCGGGACGCTAGGCGCCCCCGTCGCCCCGGTCAATCCTCGAAGGAGGGAACGACGCCCGACTCCGCGAAAAAACCTTCGAAACGGCGATGAATTGCGTCAAATCAATCGCTTTTCCCCACGGGAGCGCTTCACCACCGGATCAGCGCGGACCCCCAGGTGAAGCCCCCGCCCATCGCCTCGATCAGGACGAGCTGACCCGGCTTGATGCGTCCGTCGCGATGGGCCTCGGCGAGTGCCAGCGGAATCGAAGCGGCCGAGGTGTTGCCGTGCCTGTCGACCGTCACGACGACGTGGTCGTGGCCGATGCCGAGCTTGTCGGCCGTCGCGTCGATGATGCGGCGGTTGGCCTGATGCGGCACGAACCAGTCGATATCCGCGCCCGTCAATCCCGTCGCGGCGAAGGTATGCCGAACCGTCTCGGCGAGATTCAGGACCGCGTGGCGGAAGACCTCCTTGCCTTCCATGCGCAGCAAGCCGACCGTCCCGGTCGAGCCGGCCCCGCCGTCGACATAGAGCTTGTCCTTGTAGCGCCCGTCCGAACGGATATGCGTCGCCAGCACGCCGCGGTCGGCGAGCGTGCCCTCTCCCGCGGCGGCCTTGAGCACGACGGCGCCGGCGCCGTCGCCGAAGAGAACGCAGGTCGTGCGGTCTTCCCAGTCGAGGATGCGCGAGAAGGTCTCGGCACCGATCACGAGCGCGGCCTTGGCGGCGCCGCTGGCCAGGAACTTGTCGGCGGTCGCCAGCGCGAAGACGAAGCCCGAGCAGACGGCCTGCACATCGAAGGCGACGCCCTGAACGATGCCGAGAGCGGCCTGGACCTGCGTGGCGGTGGCCGGAAAGGTGTGGTCCGGCGTCGCGGTCGCGAGAATGATCAGATCGATCTCGGAGGCGTCCATCCCGGCGTCGGCGAGGGCCGCCTGCGCGGCCTTGAGCGCCAGAGCGGAGGTCGGCTCGTCATCGGCCGCGACATGGCGCTGGCGAATGCCGGTGCGCTGGACGATCCACTCGTCGCTGGTGTCGACGCGCCTCGCGAGCTCGTCATTGGTGACGATCCGGGCCGGAAGATAGGAGCCGCAACCCACGACCTGAGAACGGATGACCGGCAAGAGACGAATTCCCGTTTGTTATTGAGCGCCGGTCGACTGCTCGAGCGGCGGCTGTGCCGTGCTCGCAGCCACCATCTCGCGCAGCTTCGCCATGAGGTCGTCACGGGCCATCTCGTAGCCGAGCTCGGCCGCGCTGGCGAAGCCGACCGCATCCGTGCCGCCATGGCTCTTGATCACGATACCCTCGAGCCCGAGAAAGACGCCGCCATTGACCTTGCGGGGATCCAGCTTGTCCCTCAGAGCGGCAAAGGCGCCCTTCGCGAACAGATAGCCGATCTTCGCCATCAGCGAGCGGCTCATGGCGGCCTTCAGATAGGAACCGATCTGGCGAGCGGTACCCTCGGCCGTCTTGAGAGCGATGTTTCCGGTGAAGCCCTCGGTGACGACGACGTCGACGGTGCCCTTGCCGAGGTCGTCGCCCTCGACGAAGCCGTGATAGTCGAGATGCGGCAGCCCGCTCTCGCGCAGGATCCGGCCGGCCTCCTTGACCGCCTCGACGCCCTTGATCTCCTCGACGCCGACATTGAGCAGGCCGACGCTCGGCCTGTCGATGTCGAAGACGACGCGGGCCATCGCGGCCCCCATCACGGCGAGATCGACGAGATGGCGCGCATCGGCTCCGATGGTCGCGCCGACATCGAGCACGATGCTCTCGCCGCGCATGGTCGGCCAGAGGCAGGCGATCGCCGGCCGGTCGACCTGCGGCATCGACTTCAGGCAGAATTTCGACATCGCCATCAGCGCGCCGGTGTTG
>QFQY01000103.1 GCA_003248805.1 Chelatococcus sp.
AGCTGCTGAAGCAGGCCGCCGTCTCGAAGATCATCATCGAGCGTCCGCACAAGAAGTGCCGCGTCACCATCCACTCGGCGCGTCCGGGCGTGGTCATCGGCAAGAAGGGCGCCGACATCGAGAAGCTCCGCAAGGAAGTCTCGAAGCTCACCAAGGCCGATGTCACGATCAACATCGTCGAGGTGCGCAAGCCCGAGATCGACGCCACTCTGGTCGCCGACTCGATCGCCCAGCAGCTCGAGCGCCGCGTCGCCTTCCGTCGCGCCATGAAGCGCGCCGTGCAGTCGGCGATGCGTCTGGGTGCCGAGGGCATCCGCATCAACTGCTCGGGCCGTCTCGGCGGCGCCGAGATCGCGCGCCTCGAATGGTATCGCGAGGGCCGGGTTCCGCTGCACACGCTGCGCGCGGATGTCGACTACGGCGTCGGCACGGCCTTCACGACCTACGGGACGTGCGGCATCAAGGTCTGGATCTTCAAGGGCGAGATCCTCGAGCACGACCCGATGGCCCAGGACAAGCGCCTCGCCGACGAGGGTGGCCGCTCCGGCGGTCGCGATCGTGATCGTCGCGAACAGGCCGCGTAAGGCTGATCGAGAAGAGCCATGCTGCAACCAAAACGCACCAAGTTCCGCAAGCAGTTCAAGGGACGCATCTCCGGCGTCGCCAAGGGCGGCACGGACCTCAACTTCGGCCAGTTCGGCCTGAAGGCCCAGGAGCCGGAGCGGGTCACCGCCCGTCAGATCGAAGCCGCCCGCCGCGCGATCACCCGCGCGATGAAGCGCGCCGGTCGCGTCTGGATCAGGATCTTCCCGGACGTGCCGGTCTCCAAGAAGCCGACCGAAGTCCGCATGGGTAAGGGCAAGGGTTCGCCCGAGTTCTGGGCGGCCAAGGTCAAGCCGGGCCGTATCATGTTCGAGCTCGACGGCGTGCCGGAGGAGGTCGCCCGCGAGGCGCTCCGCCTCGGCGCCGCCAAGCTGCCGATCAAGACCCGCTTCATCCAGCGCATCGCCGAGTAAGGAGGGCGACATGAAATCGACACAGCGCCTTTCCGACCTCAAGGTCATGAGCAACGACCAGCTTCAGGACGAGCTCCTGAAGCTGAAGAAGGAGCAGTTCAACCTGCGCTTCCAGCGCGCGACCGGACAGCTCGAGAACACCGCCCGCGTGAGCGAGGTCCGCAAGGAGATCGCCCGCATCAAGACGCTGCAGCGGTCGAAGACCGTCGCGGCGAGCGCTTGAGGAGTTAGACCATGCCGAAGCGCGTGCTGCAGGGCGTCGTCGTCAGCGACAAGCAGAACAAAACTGTTGTGGTGAAGGTCGAGCGGCGTTATACGCACCCGCTGCTCAAGAAGACGGTTCGCCGCACCAAGAACTATCACGCCCATGACGAGGCGGGCTCGTTCAGGGTCGGGGACACGGTCTGGATCGAGGAGTCCAAGCCGATCTCCAAGCTGAAGAGCTGGATCGTGCTCGAGGATGCCCCCAAGGGCTGATTCGGGCAGCGGGACCGTCCGGCCGAATCGGTCGGGCGGGATCGCGGTTTGAGACGAAGTTCACCGCAGGAGTGACCGCCCGGGCGGCGGCGTTCTTGCGGATCGTTCTTTTTGCGAGGCCAGGGGGCGATCGACCCCCGTCAGTCGTAGTCCCGCTCGGCACTGACGCCGGCGGGAAACCGGGCTGATACACAGTTTGGAAGGATCAAGGCCATGATCCAGGTGCAAACCAATCTCGAGGTCGCCGATAATTCCGGTGCCCGTCGCGTGATGTGCATCAAGGTTCTCGGTGGCTCGAAGCGTAAGTACGCCGGGGTCGGCGACATCATCGTCGTGTCGATCAAGGAAGCCATTCCGCGCGGACGCGTGAAGAAGGGCGACGTCATGAAGGCGGTCGTCGTGCGCACCGCCAAGGACGTGAAGCGCGCCGACGGATCGGTGATCCGCTTCGACCGCAACGCCGCCGTTCTGATCAACAATCAGAAGGAGCCGGTCGGCACCCGTATCTTCGGGCCCGTGCCGCGCGAGCTGCGCGCCAAGAACCACATGAAGATCATTTCGCTGGCGCCGGAGGTGCTGTGATGGCCGCCAAGATCAAGAAGGGCGACAAGGTCGTCGTGCTGGCCGGCCGTGACAAGGGCAAGGGCGGCGAAGTGCTCCAGGTCCTGCCGAAGGACGGCCGTGCCGTCGTTCGCGGCGTGAACCTGGTCAAGCGTCACACCAAGCAGTCGGCGCAGTCCGAGGGCGGCATCATCTCCAAGGAAGCCACCATCGACCTGTCGAACATCGCCGTGGCCGATCCGAAGGACGGCAAGCCGACCCGCGTCGGTTTCAAGGTGCTCGATGACGGCCGCAAGGTTCGTTTCGCCAAGCGTTCGGGAGATCTGATCGATGGCTGAGGCTCAGCAGGCGGCGCTCTCGCCGCGCATGAAGAAGCATTACGAGGACGTCGTTCGTCCCGCGATGATCCAGGAATTCGGCTACAAGAACGCCATGGAAGTGCCGACGATCGAGAAGATCGTCATCAACATGGGCGTTGGCGAGGCGACTGCCGACCGCAAGAAGGTCGACAACGCCGCGGGCGATCTCGCCCTCATCGCCGGCCAGAAGCCGGTCATCACCAAGTCCCGCCTCGCCATCGCCGGCTTCAAGCTGCGCGAGAACATGGCGGTGGGCTGCAAGGTCACGCTGCGCAAGACGCGGATGTACGAGTTCGTCGACCGGCTCGTCACCATCGCCCTGCCGCGCGTGCGCGACTTCCGGGGCCTGAATCCGAAGTCGTTCGACGGGCGCGGCAATTTCGCGCTCGGGATCAAGGAGCACATCGTGTTCCCCGAGATCAACTACGACATCGGACGACGAGGCACGCGCCCTGCTCAAGCACTTCAACTTCCCGTTCCGGCAGTGAGCTAGCGCTCAAACGCGGACACCAGGAGAAATCGATGGCTAAGAAAAGTTCCGTCGAGAACAACGAACGTCGCAGGAAGCTCGTGAAGAAGTTCGCGGGCCGCCGGGCGCGCCTTCTCGCGATCGCGAACGACGAGAACCAGTCGATGGACGAGCGTTTCCTCGCTCGCCTGAAGCTGGCTGAACTGCCGCGTAATTCGGCCAAGATCCGGATTCGCAATCGCTGCGAGGTGACGGGCCGTCCGCGCGCCTTCTATCGCAAGCTGAAGATGTCGCGCGTTGCGTTGCGCGAGCTCGGCAACAAGGGGCTGGTTCCCGGCCTCGTCAAGTCGAGCTGGTGAGGAGGACTGGATCATGGCGATCATCGATCCGCTCGGAGATATGCTGACGCGCATCCGCAATGCGCAGCTGCGTCGCAAGTCCCGCGTTTCCACCCCGGGCTCCAAGCTCCGGGCCCGTGTTCTCGACGTGCTGGCGGCGGAAGGCTACATCCGCGGCTACTCCACGACCGAGTTCGGCAACGGCCGTACGGAGTTCGACATCGAGCTCAAGTACCACGAGGGACAGCCGGTCATCCGGTCGATCTCGCGCGTCTCGAAGCCCGGCCGCCGCGTCTATTCGTCCGTCGAGACGATGCCGCGCGTCGCCGACGGCCTCGGCGTCACCATCGTCTCCACGCCGAAGGGCGTGATGCCCGATCACCTGGCCCGCGAGCAGAACGTGGGCGGCGAAGTGCTCTGCAAGGTCTTCTGACCTCGCTTAGCGCCGCTCATTTTCGGGAGAATCCAATGTCTCGTGTCGGTAAGAAGCCGGTTCCGGTCCCCGCAGGCGTCACTGCTTCGGTGACCGGCCAGCTGGTCAAGATCAAGGGCGCGAAGGGCGAACTGTCCTTCGACGTGCCCGAGGACGTCTCGGTCGCGATGGAGAACGGCGCCATCGCCGTGCAGCCGCGCAGCCAGACCAAGCGCGCCCGCGCTCTGTGGGGCACCTCGCGCGCCCGCATCAACAATCTCGTCATCGGCACCACCGCCGGTTTCGAGAAGAAGCTCGAGATCAACGGCGTCGGCTACAAGGCCGCCGTCGCTGGCAAGGTGCTCAAGCTGTCGCTCGGCTACAGCCACGACATCGACTACGAAATCCCGGCCGGTGTCTCGATCGTGACGCCGAAGCCGACGGAGATCGTCGTCAGCGGCATCGACAAGCAGGTCGTCGGCCAGACCGCCGCGGAGATCCGCGACTACCGTGGTCCGGAGCCCTACAAGGGCAAGGGCGTCAAGTACGCTGGCGAGTTCATCTTCCGCAAGGAAGGGAAGAAGAAGTAAGCGCCATGAGCAAGCAGACCGAGAACACTGCGCGCCGCAAGGCCCGCGTCCGCCGCGCGATCAAGGCCGTCGCCAATGGCCGCGCCCGCCTGTCGGTGCATCGCACCGGCAAGCAGATCTACGTCCAGGTGATCGACGACGTGAAGGGCGTGACCCTCGCTTCGGCGTCGTCGCTCGACAAGGACATCCGCGGCGACATCAAGTCGGGTGCGAATGTCGCCGCCGCCACGACGATCGGCAAGCTGATCGCCGAGCGGGCCGTCAAGGCCGGCATCACGGACGTGGTCTTCGACCGCGGCCCGTACCGCTACCATGGCCGCGTCAAGGCGCTGGCCGATGCCGCCCGCGAGGGCGGGCTCAACTTCTGAGCTGACACAGGTCGCCCCGTCCGGGGCGCTCGAGCGAGCGGCGGGAGCGATCGGCTTCCGTCCGCGCAAGTAAGAGGAAAGACATGGCTAGAGAGCCGCGTGACCGTCGGGATAGCGAAGAGCGCGATTCCGAATTCGTGGACAAGCTCGTCCACATCAACCGCGTCGCCAAGGTGGTGAAGGGCGGGCGTCGCTTCGGCTTCGCCGCGCTCGTCGTCGTCGGCGACCAGAAGGGCCGCGTCGGCTTCGGCCACGGCAAGGCCCGCGAAGTGCCCGAGGCGATCCGCAAGGCGACGGAAGCCGCCAAGCGCGGCCTCGTCCGCATCCCGCTGCGCGAGGGCCGCACCCTCCATCACGACGTGCAGGGCCGTCACGGCGCCGGCAAGGTCGTGCTGCGTGCGGCTCCGGCCGGTACCGGCATCATCGCGGGCGGCCCGATGCGCGCCGTCTTCGAGGCGGTCGGCATGCAGGACGTCGTGTCGAAGTCGCTCGGTTCGTCGAACCCGTACAACCTGGTTCGCGCCACCTTCGACGCCCTGAAGAACGAGGACAGCCCGCGCGCGGTCGCCGCCCGTCGTTCGCTCAAGGTCTCGTCCCTGCAGACGCGCCGTCGCGATGCCGGCGCCGACGCTGCGGCGGAAGCGTGAGGAGGGGGCGATGGCAAAAGCTGAGAAGACCCTCGTCGTCGAGCAGATCGGCTCCCCGATCCGCCGTGACGCCTCGCAGCGCCAGACCCTGATCGGTCTCGGCCTGAACAAGATCCGCCGCCGCTCGACCCTCCAGGACACGCCCGCCGTGCGTGGCATGGTCGAGAAGGTCAAGCACCTCGTGCGCGTCGTCGACGGCAAGTGAGGAGTGCGATCCATGAAACTCACAGACATCCGTGACAACGAAGGCGCGACCAAGTCGCGCATCCGCGTCGGCCGGGGCATCGGCTCGGGCAAGGGCAAGACCGGTGGACGCGGCGTCAAGGGCCAGAAGGCTCGTGCCGGCGTGGCGGTCAAGGGCTTCGAAGGCGGCCAGATGCCGCTCTATCGTCGCCTGCCGAAGCGTGGCTTCACCAACCTGTTCGCCCGGGAACTGAACGAGGTCAATCTCGGCCGGATCCAGCAGGCGGTCGAGGCGGGCAAGCTCGACGCCAAGGGCGCGGTCACCGTCGAGGCGCTCGTCGCCGCCGGCGTGATCACCCGCCAGGCCAAGGACGGCGTCAAGATTCTCGGCGTCGGCGAGCTCAAGACCAAGCTCGCCTTCGAGGTTGCCGGGGCGTCCAAGTCGGCCGTCGAGGCGATCGAGAAGGCCGGCGGTTCGGTCAAGATCCTGGCCGCCGCTTCACAGGCGTGATCCGCGCGCTTACATGATATCCGCGAACGGCGGCCGGGCCTCTGCGCCTCGGCCGCCGTTCGCCTGTTTGCCGGGCGCTGAACACGGCGTCCGCCCAACGAGGTTTCGAGGACCGGACGCATGGCATCGGCGGCTGAACAGCTCGCGGCAAATCTGAACTTCGGCGCGCTCGCCAAGGCGGATGAGCTCAAGAAGCGTATCTGGTTCACACTCGGCGCCCTGATCGTCTACCGGCTGGGGACCTACATCCCGCTGCCGGGGATGAATCCGGATGCGGTCGCCGATCTCTTCCGCCAGTCGCAGACCGGCGTGCTCGGCCTGTTCAACATGTTCTCGGGCGGCGCGGTCGGCCGTCTCGCCATCTTCGCGCTGGCGATCATGCCGTACATCTCGGCGTCGATCATCGTGCAGCTGCTCTCCAGCGTCATTCCGAGCTTCGAAGCGCTGAAGAAGGAAGGCGAGCAGGGCCGCAAGGTCCTGAACCAGTACACCCGGTACCTGACGCTCGTCCTGGCCGTGTTCCAGGCCTACGGCATCGGCGTGGGCCTGCAGGGCTCCGGCAATCTCGTGCTGGAGCCGGGGCCGTTCTTCCTGCTCTCGACCACGATCACGCTGGTCGGCGGCACGATGTTCCTGCTCTGGCTCGGCGAGCAGATCACCAGCCGCGGCATCGGCAACGGCACGTCGATGATCATCTTCGCGGGCATCATCGCGGAGTTTCCCTCGCAGCTCGCGCAGACGCTCGAGCTCGGCCGTCAGGGCGCGATCTCGACCGGGCTGCTGCTGCTGATCCTCGTCATGGCGATCTGCGTCATCGCCTTCTGCGTCTTCGTCGAGCGCGCCCAGCGCCGCCTGCTGATCAACTATCCGAAGCGCCAGGTCGGCAACCGCATGTATGAGGGGCAGACCTCGTTCCTGCCGCTGAAGCTCAACACGGCCGGCGTCATCCCGCCGATCTTCGCCTCGTCGCTGCTGCTTCTGCCGACGACGATCGTCAGCTTCTCGCAGGCCGCGGGTGGCGGCGGCATGCTCTCGACCGTGTCGGCCTATCTGGCTCACGGCCGGCCGCTGTTCATGGTCCTCTACGCGGCGCTGATCATCTTCTTCTGCTTCTTCTACACCGCGATCGTGTTCAACCCGGTCGAGACCGCCGACAATCTGAAGAAGCATGGCGGCTTCATGCCGGGTATCCGGCCGGGCGAGCGGACCGCGGAGCATATCGACCGCGTGCTGACCCGGATCACGGTTCTGGGCGCCGGCTATCTGACCATCGTCTGCCTTATCCCCGAGTTCATGATCACCTATGCTCAGATTCCGATCATCCTGCTCGGCGGCACCTCGCTGCTGATCGTGGTGACCACGACGATGGACACCGTGGCGCAAGTCCACGGGCACCTGCTGGCCCATCAATACGAGGGGCTGGTCAAGAAAGCGAAGCTGCGGGGAGCGCGACGTTAAGATGCGACTGATTTTCTTGGGGCCGCCCGGGGCGGGGAAGGGCACTCAAGCCGCGCGCATCGTCGCGAAGCACGGCATTCCGCAACTCTCCACCGGCGACATGCTGCGCGCCGCCGTGGCGGCTCAGACGCCGATCGGCGTCAAGGCCAAGGCGGTCATGGATGCCGGCGGGCTGGTGTCGGACGAGATCGTCATCGGTATCGTCGCCGACCGAATCGAGGAGCCGGACGCCAAGAAGGGCTTCATCCTCGACGGCTTCCCCCGGACGCTGGCGCAGGCCGAGGCGCTGGACCGCATGCTGGACGGCAAGGGCCTGACCCTCGACGCGGTGCTGGAGCTCGTGGTGGACCAGTCCCAGCTCGTCGGCCGCATCGTCAAGCGAGCCGAGGATGCCAGGGCGGCCGGGCAGCCCGTGCGCAAGGACGACGATCCGGAGGTCTTCAAGACCCGGCTCGAGGCCTATAACCGCGACACCGCGATCGTCGCGCCCTATTACGAGAAGCGCGGCCAGCTCACCAAGATCGACGGCATGCAGCCGATCGACGATGTGACGGCGGCGATCGACGAGGCGCTCGGGGGCTGAGCAGGGCTGATCTGCCCTCGGACGACACCAGTTCGAACCCGGGCGGACCTCACGGTCCGCCCGGGTTTTTCGTTGCCTTGGTGCGCTTTTGCGCGGTTGCCTTTGCCTTTTCTCTGCGCGCCCGTGCGTTGACAGGCTCATGCGCGGCGCATGTGCTGCACCCCAATCCGCGCAAAGCGGTGGCAGAGCGTCCGTCGACCGGAAGGCGAAGCGACTTTCCCGGTCGGGATGCAAGACAGGGAGCAGGCGCATGACGAGGTTTGGTGCATTGCTGGTCGCGAGCACGCTGGCGCTCATGCCAGCCGCCGCGCGGGCGCAGGATGCGGTCAAGATCGGCATCCTCAACGATCAGTCGGGCAATTACGCCGAGTTCGGCGGGCTGGGCTCGGTCGAGGCTGCGAAGCTCGCGATCGCCGATTTCGGCGGCTCGGTGCTGGGCAAGCCGATCGAGATCGTCTCCGCCGACCATCAGAACAAGCCGGATATCGCCGTCGGACTCGCCCGGCGCTGGTACGATGTGGATGGCGTCACCGCCATCGCCGATCTCACCAACTCGGCCGTCGCGCTGGGAGTGGCGAGCCTCGCCAGGGAAAAGCAGAAGATCGCTCTCTATAACGGGCCGGCGACGACGCGCCTCTTCAACGAGGATTGCACGGCGACCGGCTTCATGTGGACTTTCGACACGGCGACCTCGGCGAAAGGCACGGCGGTTTCGGTCCTGCGCGAGGGCGGCGACAGCTGGTTCATCATCTCCGCCGATTACGCCTTCGGCCATCAGCTCACCGCCGACATCGAAACGATCGTCAAGGCGAATGGCGGCAAGACGCTGGGCACGGTGCGGGCGCCGCTGGGCACGCCGGACTTTTCCTCATTCCTGCTGCAGGCGCAGGCCTCCAAGGCCAAGATCGTGGCCTTCGCCAATGCCGGAACGGACACGATCAACTCGATCAAGCAGGCTGGCGAGTTTCAGCTGGTCGATGGCGGCCAGAAGCTCGTGGCGATGGTCGTGGTGCTGAGCGACGTGCACGGGCTCGGCCTCGACAAGGCAAAGGGGCTGATCACCACCACCGCCTATTACCACGATGCCGACAAGCCGAGCCGCGACTTCGCCGACCGCTATAGGGCGAAGACGGGCAAGATGCCGGGCATGATCCAGGCCAGCGTGTATTCCTCGGTGCTGCATTATCTGAGGGCCGTGAAGGCGGCCGGCACGGCGGCGGGGCCTGCTGTCGCGGCGAAGATGAGGGAACTGCCGGTCGACGATTTCTACGCGCCTGGCGCGAAGATCCGCGAGGACGGCCGGCTGATGAACGACATGCTGCTGGTCGAGGTGAAGAAGCCGGCCGAATCGAAGGCGCCTTGGGATTACTTCAAGGTCGTCCGCAAGATCCCGGCGGCCGAGATCATCGCGCCGCTCTCGGAGAGCAAGTGCGGCCTGGTGAAGAAGTAGGGGGATCACCGGAGGGAGCAGGGCAGGGCCGTCATTCTCGGGCGAAGCGAAGCGCAGACCCGAGAATCTCCTGCAGGAAGTTCGAGAACCTCATCAGGTCTGAGATGCTCGGGTCAAGCCCGAGCATGACGGCGAATACTCGGTCTGGCCTTGGCCTTCCCTGCTCTGGCATGCTTCTTGGTTACGACGGGTTGACTCCTTGCGGCTAACCCGTTACCGACCCGCCATCCGGTTTCATGGGAGCGATGCCGCTACCTTCGCGAGAAGGCACGGCGTCGTATTCTCGCTTGGAACGGGTTCAACGCTCCGCAAGGGCCGGCCTCCACCGGCGCGGGGTTTCTTTCACCGCCGACACGTCATCGGGCGTGCATCGGCCGACATGGAGATGAGGCTATGGCTCGTATCGCGGGCGTCAACATTCCCACCGGCAAGCGCGTCGTCATCGGCCTGCAGTACATCCACGGCATCGGCGCCGCCAAGGCGCAGGAGATCTGCGAGAAGGTCGGCATCGCCGCCGAGCGCCGCGTCAACCAGCTGACGGACGCCGAGGTGCTCCAGATCCGCGAGACGATCGACCGCGACTATCTCGTCGAGGGCGATCTCCGTCGCGAAGTCTCGATGAACATCAAGCGCCTGATGGATCTCGGCTGCTATCGCGGCCTGCGCCATCGCCGCTCGCTGCCGGTCCGCGGCCAGCGCACCCACACCAACGCCCGCACCCGCAAGGGCAAGGCGAAGCCGATCGCCGGCAAGAAG
>QFQY01000033.1 GCA_003248805.1 Chelatococcus sp.
TGTAGGGCTCGAACCTACGACCCGCTGATTAAGAGTCAGCTGCTCTACCAACTGAGCTAATCACCCATACGCCACGAAGCGTCGCCGTGGCGGCGGTCACCGCGTCAGGCAGGCGGGCGTGTAGCAAAGCCCCCCGCCCCTGTCCACCCATAAGCGACAGAAATCTGACGGTCCCGGGAAAATGCGTTTCCCCGGGACCGCGCAAAACCTCACGCAGGCTTGCGATTCAGCAGGTGATACAGCGCGATCGCGCCGAAAGTCGCCGTTCCGATGCCGCCGAGCTCGAAACCGAAAATCGGCAGCTTGAGATCGCCGGCACCGAGAATCAGCGCGGTCGCGACCGTGATGAGGTTCTTCGGGTCGGAGAAATCGACCTTGTTCTCGACCCAGATTCGCCCGGCGGTCGCGGCGATCAATCCGAAGACGACCACGGCGAGCCCGCCCAGCACCGCCACCGGGATGGTCCCGATCACCGCGCCGAACTTGGGCGAGAAGCCGAGCACGAGCGCGATGATGCCGGCGGCGACGAAAACGAGCGTCGAATAGACCCGCGTCACCGCCATCACGCCCATGTTCTCGGCATAGGTCGTCACGCCCGTGCCGCCGCCCGAGCCGGCGATCATGGTGCCGACTCCGTCGGCGATGAAGCCGCGCCCGATCAGATGGTCGAGATTGCGCCCGGTCATCACGGCGATGCCTTTGATGTGCCCGAGATTCTCGGCGACCAGGATGATCGCGACCGGCACGATCAGCGCCATCGCCTTGGCGTCGAACACCGGCGCGACGAATTTCGGCAGGCCGAACCAGGCGGCGGCACCGATCCGGGCGAAATCGACCGGCGGCGCGCCGAAGCTCGTGGCGGTCGCCGCATAGACGACATAGGCGGCCAGCCCGCCGATCAGGATCGGCAGCCGCTGTGCCAGCCCGCGCCCATAGACCGCCACCAGCGCCACCGCGACGACCGTGAACAGCGCGATCCATTTCGTGTAGGCGCTGGCAGAGATCATGTTCATCGCGACGGCGGTCAGGTTGAGACCGATCGCGGCGACGACCGCGCCGGTCACCACCGGCGGCAGCAGCTTCTCGATCCAGGCCGTTCCGACCGCCTGCACCAGGACGCCGATCAGCGCATAGACCGCGCCGCAGGCGATGATGCCGCCGAGCGCCACGCCGATATTCGCGTTCGGCCCCGTGCCGGCATAGCCCGTCGCCGCGATGACGACGCCGATGAAGGCGAAGGAGGAGCCGAGATAGCTCGGCAGGCGCCCGCCCGTGATGACGAAGAACAGCAGCGTCGCGACGCCGGAAAAGAAGATCGCGACGTTCGGATCGAAGCCCATCAGGATCGGCGCGAGGGCGGTGGCGCCGAACATCGCCACGACATGCTGCAGGCCGGCGACGAAGGTCTGTGCCGGCGGCAGTCTTTCGTCCGGCATCACCGCGCCGGACGTCTTCAAGCTCCAGTTCGGGAAATAACCCATCGCCCCGCTCCCATCAGTGCCGGCCCCCGCCGGCCCTGCACGCAAGTGAGGCAAGGATCGCGCCGCGCGCCAGTCGGGCGCGGGGCGTCATCCACTGGAAAGGCGATGACGAGGCTCGTGCCCCACGGATCGGGAATCCCCTCTCCCCTTGCGGGAGAGGGTGAGGGTGAGGGGTCTCGCGGCGCCGCTCGCTGGCCTGACATCCGTTCGTCCGGACCTGCGCGCCCCCTCATCCGGCCCTTCGGGCCACCTTCTCCCGCAAGGGGAGAAGGAAGCGCCCTACTCCGCCGCCTGCGCGTGGAGCCGCGCGCCGCGCGCGATCAGCTTGTTCAGCGCCGAGAGATAGGCCTTGGCCGAGGCGACCAGCGTATCGGGGTCCGCGCCGCGGCCGGTGACGGAGGAACCGTCCCGCGACAGGCGCACCGACACCTCGGCCTGCGCGTCGGTGCCCTCGGTGACGGCGTGGACGTCGTAGAGCTCCAGCGTCACCTCATGCGGCACGATCGCCTTGATCGCGTTGAAGATGGCGTCGATCGGCCCGTTGCCCTCGACCTCCTCGGTGACGAGGCGGCCCTCCACATCCAACTTCATGGTCGCGCGCTGCGGGCCGCGCGTGCCGGCGATCACCGTCAGCGATTCCAGCTTGATGCGGTCATGGGCGGTAGCGATGTTGTCGTCGACCAGCGCCTCGATATCCTCGTCGTAGACATGCTTCTTGCGGTCGGCCAGCGCCTTGAACCGGGTGAAGGCGTCTTCCAGCTGGTTGTCGCCCAGCTCGTAGCCCATGTCCTTCAGCTTGGAGCGGAAGGCCGCGCGGCCGGAATGCTTGCCCATCACCAGCGAGGTCTTGGTCACGCCGACCGAGGCCGGGGTCATGATCTCGTAGGTCGACTGGTTCTTCAGCATGCCGTCCTGGTGGATGCCGCTCTCATGCGCGAAGGCGTTCCGCCCGACGATCGCCTTGTTGTACTGCACAGGAAAGGAGCAGGCGTTGGAGACGGTCTTCGAGGCGCGCATCAGCATGGTGGCGTCGATGCCGGTGTCGTAGGGCAGCACGTCGCCGCGGACGCGCAGCGCCATCACCACCTCCTCCAGCGCGGCATTGCCGGCGCGTTCGCCGATGCCGTTGAGCGTGCATTCGATCTGGCGGGCGCCGCCCTCGATGCCGGCCAGCGAGTTGGCGACGGCCAGGCCCAGATCGTTGTGGCAATGCACCGAGAAGATCGCCTTGTCGGCGTTCGAAATCCCCTCGCGCACGGCCCGGAACATCGCCCGATACTCGTCCGGCGTGGCGTAGCCGACCGTGTCGGGCAGGTTGATCGTGGTCGCGCCGGCCTTGATCGCGGCCTCGACGGCGCGGCACAGATAGTCGATCGGCGTCCGGGTGGCGTCCATCGCCGACCACTCGACGTCCTCGACCAGATTGCGCGCCTGGGCGACGGTGCGGGTGATGATCTCCAGCACCTCCTCCTCGCTCTTGCGCATCTGGTGCTCCAGATGGATCGGCGAGGTCGAGACGAAGGTGTGGATGCGCGGCTTCACGGCATGGCGGACGGCCTCGCCCGCCCGGGCGATATCGGCGGTGATGGCGCGGGCCAGCCCCGCCACGCTCGCCCGCTTCAGCCGGCGCGCGATCTCGGAGACCGCCTCGAAGTCGCCCTCGGAGGCGATGGGGAAGCCGGCCTCGACGATGTCGACGCCCATCGCGTCCAGCATGTCGGCGACCTCGAGCTTCTCCTCGAAGGTCATGGTGGCGCCGGGGCACTGCTCGCCGTCGCGCAGCGTGGTGTCGAAGATCAGCACCCGGTCCTTGCCAGCGGGAATCTGGTGCGGGGCGTTCTGGGTCGCATTCGTCATGGTCTTCATCCTGGTCGGGTGCGCGCCGTGCTCTCGCGGCTGTCGGCGCCTTGGCTGTCCGAAGTCTCTGGCGTCGATCCCCTGAGTGCCAAGGCAAGCTTGCCCGGCCGGCTCTCAGGGGCGGCTAAGGAGAAGAAGGAGGCCGAGAAGCGAGGAGGACGCGGCGCGCAAGCCGACGTGCCGCGCAATGGCGCGGTCCTTCGTCAGGTCATGGCGGGCGGTCGAAACCACAGGCGATCCTCTCGGGGCAGACAGGATGTAACCGAAACCACACCCGCAGCGCAAGCATATGTCTCGCCTCCGCGTCGGGATTATGCGCGTCGCCCGGAAGCGCCTATGATGGCGACGACGCGAGTCGGGGCCGGGACGTCGCGTTGTCCCGCTCTCTCGGCCACCGCCGGACCATCCGTCCATGATGCGCTATGACCGCCGGGCGATCGTTCTCGCCGCCTGTTTCTCTGGACTTGCCGGCTATATCGACGCGCTCGGCTTCATCACGCTCGGCGGCTTCTTCGTCTCCTTCATGACCGGCAACACGACGCGGCTCGGCATCGAGCTCGCGGGCGGTCGCGCCGGCGGCATCGCCCTCGCCGCCGGCATTCTGGCGCTGTTCGTCGGCGGTGTCGTCGTCGGCTCGCTGATCGGCCATTTCTCGGGGCGCCGACGCCCGCCCGCGGTGCTGAGCTTCGTCACGCTCTGCCTGCTCGTCTCGGCCAGCCTCGACCGCCTCGGCTTCACCTTGCCGGCGGTGTGCCTGCTCGCCGTGGCGATGGGCTCCGAGAATGCCGTCTTCCAGCGCGACGGCGAGGTCACGATCGGGCTGACCTACATGACCGGCACGCTGGTCAAGATGGGCCAGCGCATCGCGAGCGCCTTTCTCGGCGGCCCGGCCTTCGCCTTCCTGCGGCATTTCCTGCTGTGGCTGGGCCTGATGTCCGGGGCTGCGCTGGGCGCCACCGCGCATCGGCTGATCGGGCTGGACGCGATCTGGCTCGCCGCCGCGGTCGCCGCCATGCTGACGATCGCCGCCGCCTTCCTGCTGCACGAGAGCTGAAATCGATTTCGCTTTCGTCCAAGTCGCATCCGGCCTCCGCAACGCCAGGTTAGCTGCTGCGTTGGCCGGGCCCTTCGGGGGCAGAGCCGGTCCGCTGCGCGATCCCGGCGCTCGTCGACCCGGGCGAGACGCCCCTCGCGCCCTATCTCAACGTGGTCCTGCCCTGAGACGGCCCGGTTTCGCCCTGCCCGAGAATCAGTCATCGTCGGCGCCGTTTCGCTGCGGAGCGCCGTGATGCCGAGTTCCTTTCGTTTCCTGCCCCTGCTCGCGATCGCCTGCGGGCTCGGGCTCGCCGCCTGCCAGACGCCCGCCGGCGGCCCGCCTCCGGCGCCGCCGCCGGAGCAGGCCGCGCCGGGCGTGACGCCGAGCACCTTCCGCATGCCGTCGGGCAGCGGCTGCTCGGGCGAGGTCGAGCGCTTCCAGGCGGTGATGGACAACGATCTCGCCACCGGCCACACGACCAAGAGCGTGCATGACCGCGTCAGCGCCGAGATTTCGCGCGCCCGCTCGACCTGCGCCGCCGGCAACGAGGCCGGCGCCATCGGCCAGATCAGGGCGACGAAGACGCGCTTCGGCTATCCGGGGTGAGCCACGTCATGCTCGGGCTTGCCCCGAGCATCTCGGAAACCAGCACATTCCTGTCGAAGATTCTCGGGTCGAAGCGTTGCTTCGCCCGAGAATGACGCTGGCGGCTACCCTTTCAGTCCCCGCTTCTCCAGCAGCGCGTCGGGCGTCGGCAGCCGTCCCCTGAACAGCGCATAGGCCTCGGCCGGATCGCGGGTGTCGCCGGCCGAGTAGATATAGCGCTTCAGCCGTCCGGCGAGTTCGGCCGAGAACACGTCCCCCGCCTCGGTGAAGGCGTCGAAGGCGTCGGCGTCCATCACCTCGGACCAGAGATAGCTGTAGTAGCCGGCCGAATAGCCGCCCGAGAAGACATGCGTGAAATGCGGCGTGCGGTGGCGCATGGTGATCTCGGCCGGCATGCCGATGCGTGCGAGCTCGGCCGCCTCGAAGGCGAGCGGGTCGATCTCGCCGGCCTCCTCCAGCGAATGAAAGGCGAGATCGACCAGCGCCGAGGAGGTGTACTCCACCGTCGCGAAGCCCTGGTTGAAGGTCTGCGCCTTGCGGATCTTCGCGATCAGCTCGCCGGGAATCGGTTCGCCGGTCTGCGCGTGCAGGCAATAGCGGCCCAGCACCTCGTCGGTCAGGAACCAGTGCTCGTAGAGCTGCGACGGCAGCTCTACGAAATCGCGCGCCACCGAGGTCCCGGCCAGCGAGCCATAGGTCACGTCGGAGAGCAGGCCGTGCAGCGCATGGCCGAATTCGTGGAACAGCGTGCGCGCGTCGTCGATCGAGAGCAGAGCCGGCTCGCCATCGGCGGGCTTGGCGAAGTTGCAGACGTTGACGATGATCGGCCGCACCTCGCCGCCGAGCCTGCGCTGGCCGCGGAAGGCGCTCATCCAGGCTCCGGACCGCTTCGAGGCGCGCGCGAAGTAATCGCCGATGAAGAGCCCGATATGGCGGCCGCTCGCCGTCTCGGTCACCTCGTAGATCGTCACGTCGGGGTGGTAGCCGACGAGGTCTGGACGCTCCGCGAAGGACAGCCCGAACAGCTTGCCGGCGACGTCGAAAGCCGCCTGACGGACGCGATCGAGCTGGAAATAGGGCTTCAGCACGGCCTCGTCGAGCGCATAGGTCTGCTGGCGCACCTTCTCGGCGTAGTGGCGCCAGTCGGACGGGCGGATCGGTCCGCTCTCCCCCTCGCCCTGCGCCAGCGCCGCGAGATCGGCCGCCTCGCGTCCGGCGCGCGCCTTGGCGGGTGCCCAGACGAGCTCGAGCAGGCCGCGCACATTCTCGGGCGTCTTCGCCATGGTGTCGTCGAGCTTGAAATGGGCGAAGGTCGCGTAGCCGAGCAGCTTCGCCTTCTCGGCCCTGAGCCGGACCATCTCGGCGACGATGGCGCGGTTGTCGCTGTCGCCCCCGGTCTCGCCCCGCCTGCTCCAGGCCGAGAACGCCTCCTCGCGCAGCGCGGCCTGCGTCGAGAAGGTCAGGAACGGCTCGATGATCGAGCGCGACAGCGTCACCGCGTGCTTGCCGGGATGGCCGCGATCCGCCGCCGCCCGCGCCATCGCGGCCTTGAGGAAGTCGGGCAGGCCGGCGAGCCCCGCCTCGTCCTCGATGATCAGCGCATAGGAGGATTCGTCCTTGAGCACGTTCTGGCCGAACTGCGTGGCGAGCGCCGCCAGCCGCTCGTCGATGGCGGCGAGGCGCGTCTTGTCCTCGGGCGCGAGCCTGGCGCCGGAGCGCACGAAGCCGCGATGGGTCCGCTCCAGCAGGCGCGCCTGCTCGGCGTCGAGGCCCAGCGCATCCCGCTTCGCGAAGACGGCGTCGACGCGCGCGAACAGCCCGTCATCCATCATGATCGCCGACCAGTGGCGCGAGGTGACCGGCGACAATTCGCGCTCGAGCGCCTGCAGCGCCTCGTTCGTGTCGGCGCCGGTGAGATTGTAGAAGACACCGCCGACGCGCGAGAGCCCGCGCCCGGCCCGCTCCAGCGCCTCGATCGTGTTGGCGAAATCGGGCTCGGCCGGATCGGCGACGATGGCGGCGATCTCCTCGCGATGCTTCGCCAGCGCGGCCTCGAAGGCAGGCCCGATATGCTCGGGCCGGATCGCCGCGAAGGGCGGCAGCCGGAAGGGTGTCTCCCAGACATGGGCGAAAGGATTGGCGGCGGGCAGAGGCAGGGCTTCGGGAGCGCTCATGGTTTTGACGGGGCTTTCGGCAGGGCGTGGGCGAGAGATCGGAGCAATCAGTCGCGACCGTAGATATGTGCGAGATAGGGCCGCATGAAGGGCGCCATGTCGTGCTTCTCGCAATCGGCCGGCTCGCGCAGGATGACGATGTCGTCGAGTTCCTGTTCGTCCAGCCGGGTCATGCGCTCCAGCATGAGCGTGCGCGCCTCCTCCGCCGGCAGCGGCAGCAGCAGCGGTCTCATGAACGCGATCCGCCCCGGCGCGACGACCGCGTCCCAGCGATCCTCGACGACCACTTCTGCCGGCGTGATCCCCGTCTCCTCCTCCAGCTCGCGCAGCACGCTGCCGGCGAGGTCGAGCGTGCCGTCGGGACGGACGTCGCTCGGATCCGGCGTGCCGGCGGCGAAATAGACCTTGCCGGCATTGGCGGTCTGCGGGCCCATGCGCCCGCACAGGAAGGCGCCGTCCGCCGTCCGCAGCGCCCCCATCGCGAAGCCGTTGCGGATCGGCTGGCCCGGCAGGCCGAAGTCGCGCCAGCTCAGGAAGGTGGCATAGTCGGCCTCGAAATAGCCGGCGTGAAACACGCCGTCGACGACGCTGGCACGGTGCTGCAGCATGATCCGGCCGTTGAACATCGCGGGTTTGCCGGCGCTCGCCTTCGCCCAGTGCGCGGCGACCTCGGCCTCGCATTCGCGGGCGAAGGCCCAGTCGAACGGCTCCACCACCGCATCGACGCGCCGCAGCGGAATGATGCGGCCGTCCGCGACCGGCCCGCTCACAGCAGCACGCCCTCGCTGACCTTCACCGCCGAGCCACCGATCCGCGCCGAGACGAGCCGGCCCTCGGCGACCGTCAGTTCCAGCGTGATCTGCGACGGGCGCCCCATCTCGTAGCCCTGCTCCACGACGAAGCGATGCTCGCCGTCCTCCGGCTTCTCGAACGCCATCACCGCGCCGGCGAAGGCTGCGACCGCGCCCCCCGTCGCCGGGTCCTCGGCGATTCCCATGCCGGGCGCGAACATCCGCGCGTGGAAATGATGGCCCGTCTCGGCCGTCTGGCGGCAGTAGACGAAGGCATTGGGATGGCCGGACGGCCTGAAGGCCTCCGCCCAGAGGCTGGTATCGAGACGGATGCTCCGCACCGCCTCCAGGCCGGACACCGGGACGAAGGTGAAGCCGACGCCGGCGGAGAGCACGCGCGGCTCGTGACCGTCGAAGCCGATATCGCGCAGGTCCAGCCCCAGCGCCTCCGCGATCAGCGCCGTCGAGGCGGCAGGCTCCGTCTCCTCCGGCAGGCGCGGCAGCGTGAAGGTGGCGTGGCCGAGCCTCTCGCCCGAGACCGAGACGGCGCAGGGCACGAGGCCGACCTTCTCCTCCAGCACGATGAGCTCGGAGGCGAGGCCGTCCCGCGCATCCTGCAAGGCGATCAGGACCGCGGTTCCCACGGTCGGGTGCCCGGCGAAGGGCAGCTCGCGCGCCGGGGTGAAGATGCGCAGCGCCGCGCGATGCCCCGGCGTGGCGGGAGGCAGGACGAAGACCGTCTCGGACAGGTTGAACTCCCGGGCGATGGCCTGCATCGCGGCATCGTCCAGCCCTTCGCTGTCGAGCACCACAGCCAGCGGGTTGCCGGCGTGGTGGTGTCGGGTGAAGACGTCGAGCGTCACGAATCGGCGCGTCATGATGGGATTCCCCGAGGGATGGTGAGGTCGAGCGTGAGCGGACAATGGTCGGAGGCCTTGGGCCTGTCCCAGCCGACGCGCGGATAGCGATCGGAACTGGTCGCGAGACGCGCCATGGAGCGGTCCGGCTCGCGGGGATCGAGCGGAACGCGATAAGGCAGGCCGCGCCGGATCATCCGCATCGCGGGCCTGGGATTGGCCGCCGCCAGCGCCGGCGAGATCAGGATATGGTCGAGCGGCATATGCGTCTCGACCAGCCGCTGGCTGCTTTCCGACCAGTAGCGCCGGAAATGCGTCCAGCGCTCATGCGCCGGCAGATGCTCCATCGGATCGACGGCGAAGTCGCGCAGCAGCGGCTCGATCCCGCTTTCGCCCTCGTCGATGCGTTCGGCGAGCGGCCCGAGGCCGTAGCGATAGCTGTTGAGGTCGCCCAGCACGATCCAGTTGGCCTCGCGCCAGGCCTGCCCGAAGCGCTGCCGGACGAGATGCTTCACCGCCCTCGCCTCCGCCCGGCGCACCGGCAGCGTCATCTGCCGCCCGTCCTCGCGGCCATTGCTCATGGATTTCAGATGGCAGCCGAAGAGCGTCAGCTCCCGGTCGCCGAAGGCGAGCGTGACCTCGAGGCAGTCGCGGGCGAAGACCTTGCCGTCGCGGCCGATGCCGAGCGCAGCCAGATCGTCGTCATACACCCCGGCCTCGGCGAAGCTGAGGTCCTTGTGCGATTCGTAGGACACCTGCGGCGTCGCCGCGAGATCGCGCCTTGCCGCGAAACCGATGTCGATCTTGCGCCGGTCATTGCCGTCCACCACCACGAAATGGCCGTAGCGATGGTCGGCGATGCGGTGGACGTAGTTCGCGAAGAAGGCCTGCAGGCTCGCCAGCGAGTCGATCTCCTGCAGCATCCAGATGTCGGCCTGCGCCTCGGCGAGCGCGAGCGCGGTCATCTGGCGCTTGTCGTCCTCCAGCGCGACGGCGAGCGAGCGCTCCACCGCGTCGCGCTCGTCCTCGCGCGGGAAATGGAACAGCGACATCGCGGCCGCCGTCTCCGTCCGTCCGCCCTGGTCGAAGCGATGGCGGGTCAGCAGGTTCTCGACGTTGAAGGTGCCGATCCGAAGCTGCATCGGCTCAAAGCACTTCCGGCTCGAAGCGGTGCGTCGGCGTGACGAACTCGTCCTGCGCCGCGACGGTGAGGATCTCGCGCCCGCCCGCCTCCATCGTCCGCTTCAGCAGGCCGTAGATCGACGCGGCGGCCATCGCGAGCGCCGAGGCGGCGGAGCGCTCGCGCATGTAGTGGACGAAGAACAGCGCCGCGATCGCGTCGCCCGCGCCGTTGACATGCACGTCGAGCTTGGGCGTACGGACGCGGTAGACGCCCTTGTCGTCGGCGGCCATGAGGTCGACGGCGTCCGTCGGCGTCTCGTCCGTGACGAGCGACGTGACCAGCACCACCTTCGGCCCGGCATCGCGCAAGGCATCGACCGCGCGGTGAGCGTCGGCGACGCTGCGGATCGCGATATCGGTCAGCAGTTCGAGCTCGAACTGGTTGGGCGTGACGATATCGGCTTCCGGCAAGGCCTGTTCGCGGATGAATTCCGGGATGCCCGGGCGCACGAAGACGCCGCGCCCGACATCGCCGATCACCGGATCGCAGCAATAGAGCGCCTGCGGATTGGCGGCCCGCACGCGCGCGACGGCCGACAGGATCGCATGGCCGATATCGGCCGAGCCCATATAGCCCGAGAGCACGCCGTCGCATTGCGGCAGCACGCCGCGCTCGGCGATGCCCTCCATCACCTCGTCGATCATGCCGCCATCGAAGACGCGGCCCTTCCAGGCGCCGTAGCCGGTGTGATTCGAGAACTGGACCGTATGGATCGGCCAGACCTCGACACCCAGTCGCTGCATCGGAAAGACGGCGGAGGCGTTGCCGACATGGCCATAGGCGACATGCGACTGGATCGAAAGAATATTCATAGGCGGCGACGCGGCTCCCGACGAAACGGCGGGGCGAACCTAGCGTCTGTCGCCGCAGGCGCAAATCGAAAGCGGTGAAGCGACCGATCGCGTCCGTCCCGGCTCAGGCGTCCGGCACGAAATTGGACATGGCGGTGCTCAGCGAATAGCGGACTCCGTCGACATGGTAGTCCAGCGACACGTCGCCGTGGAATTTCTGCGCCATGACGCGCTGGACCAGGCGCGAGCCGAAACCGACACGGCTCGGCGGATTGACGGGCGGCCCCCCCTGCTCGATCCATTCGAAGCTGAACCGATCCTCGCTGCCCGGCCGCCCGGCCCGCCAGCGCACATCGACGCGACCGCCCTCGACCGAGAGCGCACCGTATTTGACGGCATTCGTGGCGAGTTCGTTCACCGCCAGCGCCAGCGTCATCGCGTGGTCCGCCGCGAGGTGGAGCGGCGGGCCCTCGACATGGATGCTCCCGAGGCCGGAGCGATGCGGCGCCAGCGCGCCCGAGACCACGTCCCCGATCGGCGCGCTGCTCCAGCTCGATTGCGTCAGGATCGAATGGGCGTGCCCGAGCGTGGCGATGCGCTCGCCCAGGATCGCCTGGGCTTCCTCGAGCGTGGCCGCGGAACGAAAGGTCTGGCTGGCGACGGCGGAGATCATCGCCAGCGTGTTCTTCATGCGGTGCGCCAGCTCCGCGTTGAGGAGCCGCGAATTGCGCTGCGCCTCGATCTTGCCGGTGGTCTCGATCACGGTGTCGATGATGCCGCCGACGCGCCCGCTCTCGTCGCGGATCGGGCTGTAGCAGAAGGTGAACCACGTCTCCTCGGGATAGCCGAAGCGCTCCACCACCAACGGCATGTCCTCGAAGAAGCTCGCCTCCCCCGCCAGCGCCTTTTCGGCGACGGGGCGCAGCTGCTCCCAGACTTCGGGCCAGACCTCGCGGAACGGCCGGCCGAGCGCCTCCGGCTTGTCGCCCAGCATCGGCCTGTAGCCGTCATTGTAGATGGAGATGAGGTCGGGGCCCCAGAAAATGCACTTGGGAAAGTGCGAGCAGACCATCATGCCGACCGAGACCTTGAGCGCTGCGCTCCAGTCCGCGATCGGTCCCAGCGGGGTCGCCGACCAGTCATAAGCCCTGATGGCGTCGGCCATGAAGCCGCCGCCGGTCAGGAAATCATCGGCTGAACTCAAGGGACCAACTCGCGGGTGACATGTCCCGAGACATGATCCAAATCCGCGCCCGAGTAAAATCCCACCCAGGCTCGACCGGGCATAAGCCGCCGCCGGAAGCGCTTTTCGCTCCGGCGACGACAAAAATGACACATGACTGCGACGCAACTCAGCTGCCCGCAGCGGCTTTCTTCGCGAAGCTGTCGATGAAGGTCTTGGACAGGTCGACGTTCGAGTTGCTGAGCTCGGGGTCGAGCAGCTTGAGCGCGTCGTACATGCTCTTCATCGCGTCGGGCGTCGAGATGCCGGTCCGCGAATAGCTCTCCAGCGAATTCTTCACGGCCGCGAGATAGAGCGGCTTGTCGCCGAGATGATATTCGGCCGGTACCAGATCGGCGACGTCCTCGGGCTTGGCCGTCTGCAGCCATTTCAGCGCCTTGACGAAGGCGTTGACCAGCTTTTGCGTCGTCACAGGGTTCTTCTCGGCGAAATCGTTCTTGAGATAGAGCACCGCCGCCGGGTTCGAGCCACCGAACAGGGCCTTGGTCCCGGCCTCGGTGCGGGTGTCGATCAGCGCCACGATGTCGCCGTCCGCCTCCAGCTTGGAGGTCACGGGGTCGAGATGCGAGATCACGTCGACCTGCTTCTGCTTGATGGCGGCGACGGCGCTGGCGCCCGCGCCGATGCCGATGATCGGCGCATCGCTCGCCTTCAGCCCCGCCTTGACCATCGCGTATTGCGCCGTCAGCGCCGTCGAGGAGCCGGGCGCGGTGACGCCGATCTTGAGCCCCTTGAAATCGGCGGCCGACTTCACCTTGTCGGCGAGGTCCTTGCGGACGGCGAGCGTGATGCCCGGGAAGCGGCCGAGCTCGACCACGGCGCGGATGTCCTGCCCCTTGGCCTGCATGCGGATGGTGTGCTCGTAGGCCCCGGTCACCACGTCGACCGAACCGCCGACCAGCGCCTGCAGCGACTTCGCGCCGCCGCCGAAATCGTTGATCTCGACGTCGAGCCCCTCATCCTTGAAGAAGCCCTTCCGCTCGGCGACCGTCAGCGGAAGATAATAGAGAAGCTGCTTGCCGCCGACGCCGAGCGTCAGCTTGGGCTTCTCGGCGCTCTGGGCCAGGGCGCCATAGGGCGCGAAGCCCAGCGAGGTCGAAAGCGCGAGCGCAGCCAGCGCCGCACGGCGTGAAAACATCATCGGGTGTTCCTCCGGTCGAACTTGATGGCCGCCTCTAACGGGCGCGTTGGGAGCAAGGATAGGCGAGGTCAGGGCGAACGGGCAAGAACGGCGTCATTCAGGTAGCAGCAATTTGAAATCCGGCAGAGAGTGAAGAAGGTCGATTCAAACAAACTGTCACTTGAAGATGCTGCTGACGCTGAGCTCAGGCAGCCTCAGACGCCCTCGCAATACCAGTATCAAAGAGCCATCTCACCCACAGGCGCAAAAAATTATGATAGCCAGTTTCACTAATACGTAGAAAATTGACAGCCACTAAACGTGGAAATTCCCTTTTTTCTTTATCATATCTCCCGGAAACAAAGGCATACATTTTAACCGGCCGATCATACGAGCTCCTGCCCTCTGCATCCAGATAGGCGACTCCCCCATGAGCAAGTGCATTGCGCAAGATACTAACCCATTGCGCTGCAGGCATCTCTTTAGCGTCGACTACTGCAGCGATACTATCAAGTTTTTTGCCAATTTCTTCTGGAATACCATCCGCAATATTTGGAAGCGGTGACTTGCTGTAACTTGTGAAGCTCCAAGCGCCCGCCTCAAAGAAAGGAGCATCGCCGAGCTTTCCCTTTCCCAAAACTTGGTCAACTGCGCTTGCCACATCGGGGTTGAGGGGCCGATCATTGGCATAGCTGTCCGAAGCGTTACGGCGGCGCTCAACTCTCTCTATCGGCAAATTTATGATCGGCATCGACATCGAAATCAAGAAGGTCGATGTCAATGGGCCCAGATCAGGCCTGCCGTTATCAAAGACATTCTGCGCATGAAGCCATAAACTATCTAAAAGCAGCAGACAGCGTTCGGGCAATGCCAAACTGTAGTTTCTAGGATTTCCCATTTTCCCAACCGTTCAAATAGCAACGCTTCCGCAGAATTGACCGTGATTGCGGGCGCCCCTCACACCGTCGTCGAATTCTGCATCGGCCGCCAGACCAGAAGCCGCTTCTCGACGGCCGTCACCAGCGCGTCGATGACGATCACGAAGATCGCCAGGATCAGCATGCCGGAGAACACGCCCGTCACGTCGAAGACGCTCTCGGCCTCGTGGATCTTGTAGCCGAGCCCGGCCGACGACCCGAGATATTCGCCGACCACGGCGCCGACCAGCGCGAAGCCGACCGAGGTGTGGAGCGAGGAGAACATCCAGGTCAGCGCCGAGGGCCAGTAGACATGCCGGAAGAGCTGGCGCTCGTTCATGCCGAGCATCCGCGCATTGGCGAGCACGGTCGGCGAGACCTCGCGCACGCCCTGATAGACGTTGAAGAACACGATGAAGAAGACCAGCGTGAAGCCGAGCGCCACCTTCGACCAGATGCCGAGGCCGAACCAGAGCGCGAAGATCGGCGCCAGGACCACGCGCGGGAGGGCGTTCGCCGCCTTGATATAGGGGTCGAAGACCGAGGCCAGCAGCTCGCGCCGCGCGAAGGTGAAGCCGAAGAAGATGCCCGCCGCCGAGCCGATGACGAAGGCCAGCACCGTCTCCGTCAGCGTGATGCCGAGATGCCAGTAGATGTCCGGCCCGGTGAGCTGGTTCCAGGTCCGCCCCAGCACCGCGGCCGGCGTGGAGAAGAAGAACTGGATCGTCTTGACGTCGCCGAAGAGCGAGGTGGTCGTGACGATGTGCCAGATCGCCAGGAAGCCGACCATGACGAGAATCTGGAGGAGGAGAAGCCGGGCCCGGCTCGCCGCTCGGTTCATCGCGCGCCCTCCCCGACGAGTTCCCGCCCCTCGCCCATCGCATAGGCCTTCTGGACCTCGGTCCGGAGCGAGGCCCAGATATCGCGGTGGATCTCGTGGAACGCCTTCTCCAGCCTGATCTCGGAAATGTCGCGCGGGCGCGCCAGCTCGACCCTGTAATCGGCGACGATGCCGGCCGCAGGCCCCGCCGACATGACCACGACGCGGTCGGACAGCGCGATCGCCTCCTCGAGATCATGCGTCACGAAGATCAGCGCCTTGCGGTCCTTCGACCAGAGTTCCAGCAGCAGGTTGCCCATGATCTGGCGCGTCTGCGCGTCCAGCGGCCCGAAGGGCTCGTCCATCAGCAGGATCTCGGGATTGCGGATCAGCATCTGTGCCAGTGCCACGCGTTTCCGCTGGCCGCCGGAGAGCATGTGCGGATAGCGATCCGCGAAGGCGCGCAGGCCGACCCGCGCCAGCCACTCGCGCGCCCGCTCGCGCGCCTCAGCCTGAGGCACCGCCATCGGCTCGAGCGCGACCGCCACGTTGTCCAGCGCCGTCTTCCACGGCATCAGGGCGTCCTGCTGGAAGAGATAGCCGGCGCGGCCGTTGAGGCCCGACAGGGGCGCGCCGAAGATCGAGACCGTGCCGGCCGAAGGCTTGAGCAGGCCGGCGGCGGCGTTGAGCAGGGTCGACTTGCCGCAGCCGGTCGGCCCGACCACGGAAACGAACTCGCCCGCATCGACGGCGAGATCGACGCCGGTGACCGCCTTGTAGCGTCCGCCGTCGGCGAGGTTGAAGGTGATGTCGATGCCGCCGAGATTGACGGCGGGGACGCGCGAATGCGCGACAGACCCTCCCGCATCCCGCTGCGGGTGTAGCTGCAACTCCATAGACGCCGTTTCCTCGTCGGCCAGGCACTCTTGGCGGTGCGGCGGCCCTCATGTTTCCCGTTGCCGCCGAGCTTTAAGCATCGTCGCCGCGAAGGCAATCGCCTCTTTCGACGGGCCGGGCCGGAACCCGCGACAGAACGGCGTGTTGCATGATCCCGACCGCACGGCGATAAGCCGCGCTCAAGCGAGGAGGGACGGAGACTTCATGGGCGAACTCAAGCTCTGGATGGACGCGCTCGTGGAGTTCATCAGGCTCCATCAGGAATGGGCCGTTCCCATCGTCTTCCTGATCGCCTTCGCCGAATGCGTCGCGATTCTGTCCTGGCTCGTACCCGCCACCGTGTTCTTCACCACCTTCGGGGTCTTCGCCGGAGCCTCGGGACTCGATCTCGTCCCGCTCGCTCTGGCCGCCTCGCTCGGGGCCGGAAGCGGCTTCTGGCTGTCCTACTGGGCTGGCCTGCTGCTCGGACCGCGCGTCTCCGACTATCCGCCGATGAACCGCAATCCCGCCCTTCTCGCCCGTGGCCACGCCTTCTTCGAGAAATGGGGCGCGCTGAGCATCGTCATCGGCCATTTCTTCGGGCCGCTGCGCGCCGTGATCGCGATCGTCGCCGGCATCGTCAGGATGCCGCCGATGCAGTTCCATCTCGGCAACTGGATCGCGTCCTTCGCCTGGGGCTTCGGGCTGATCTATGGCGCCGGGCGCATCGCCGAGACTTTCGCGCGCTGAGAGATTTGGGCGCGCCAAGAGACTTGCGCGCGCCGAGCCCAGGCCTTCGCGCTCAGAAGCGGACGAGCCCCATGACGACGGCGGCGGTCAGTCCGAAGCAGATGCCCATCGTGACCCGGATGAGAACCTGTGTATCGACGAGTCTCAGAAGCGTCATCTCACACTCCATCGAACAGTTGCGAAGGCAGGCCCGACCATCGCTCCGATGACGCCGGTCAGGTGGGTATCAGCCCGACCATGATCCCGGCGATCACCGCCAGCGCCAGACCGGCGCCGAGCACCATCAGCACCGGCCGGCCCAGGAAACCCTGCCGCGCTTCCACGGGCGTCTCCACGGCCGGCGAAGCGTCGCTGTGATCGTCCGCCCGCATCGGCGGGATCGGCGCTCCGCCCGGCGTCTCGGCCTGGTCGGCTTTGTCTCTGAGATCGTTGGCCATCGCGGCCTCCTTCCGGCAGCGTTCGACGCTTGCCTCAGTGAAACTTGCCTCAGTGGAACATGAACTCGACCGACGCATTGAAGAGCAGGGCGAGCACGAGCGTGCCGATCACCATCGAGAGGACCGGCGCCTCGTCGCGCAGATCGTCTTCCGCCTCGATCTTTCCGGCCGCATGGGCACGCGGCGCCAGAAGCCTGCGTCCCGCCTCCGCGCCGCGCATCCGCAACTCATGGTCGCGCAATCTCCGGACACCATCGCCCGCACGCTGATAGGCCGGTCGGTATCCTCCTCGCTCCTGCATCATCTCGCGGCTTCCCTCTCTGGTGTCGGCAAGAGAACGGTGTCGGGAAGAGAACGCCGCGGGAGCCGAGAGAGTTCCGGCACGGCGCAGATGGTCCGCGCACACCGCGCCAGAACGCGAGAAAGGGCGCCCGCCGGCCGGCGGGCGCCCTCTCGAAAATCGACGTTTCGCGATCGTCGCCAAGGCCTTGCGGGCATCGGCCGAATCGGATCGGCAAGTCCTTGAATCGGGATGTCAGAAGCGGGAGCGCAACACGCTCCCGCCAGACGCTCCGATCAGTTCTTCGACTTGTCGACCAGCGCCTTGGCCTTGATCCAGGGCATCATGTCGCGCAGCTTGGTGCCGACTTCCTCGATCGGATGGGCGGCATAGCGGGCGCGGGTCGCCTTGAACGAGGTCTGGTTGACCTTGTTCTCCAGCATCCAGTCGCGAGTGAACTTGCCCGACTGGATGTCGTTCAGCACGCGCTTCATCTCGGCCTTGGTCTCGGGCGTGATGATGCGCGGGCCGGTGACGTACTCGCCATACTCGGCCGTGTTCGAGATCGAGTAGTTCATGTTCGCGATGCCGCCCTCATAGATCAGGTCGACGATCAGCTTCACCTCGTGGAGGCACTCGAAATAGGCCATCTCGGGAGCGTAGCCCGCTTCCGTGAGCGTCTCGAAGCCGGCCTTGATCAGCTCGACCAGGCCGCCGCAGAGCACGACCTGCTCGCCGAACAGGTCCGTCTCGCACTCTTCCTTGAAGGTGGTCTCGATGATGCCGGCACGGCCACCGCCATTGGCCGAGGCGTAGGACAGGCCGAGATCATGGGCGTTGCCTGTCGCGTCCTGATGGATCGCGATCAGGGTCGGCACGCCGCCGCCGCGCTCGTACTCGGAACGGACGGTATGGCCCGGGCCCTTCGGCGCGACCATCAGCACGTCGAGGTCCTTGCGGGGCTCGATCAGGTTGAAATGCACGTTGAGGCCGTGCGCGAACAGGAGAGCCGCGCCTTCCTTCATGTTGCCGGCGAGTTCGTCGCGGTAGATGTCGGCCTGGAGTTCGTCCGGCGTCAGCATCATCACGACATCGGCCCACTTGGCGCCCTCGGCCGGGGTGAAGACCTGGAAGCCCGCGCCTTCCGCCTTCTTGCGGGTGGCCGAGCCGGCCTTCAGCGCGATCGCGACGTCCTTGACGCCGGAATCGCGCAGGTTGAGCGCATGCGCATGGCCCTGGCTGCCATAGCCGACGATCAGGACCTTCTTGCCCTTGATCAGATTGATATCGGCGTCACGATCGTAATAAACGCGCATGGGTGTCTCCTTTGTCACGCGTTGGTCTTGCTCGGGCCCGGCTTCGCCGTGCCGAAGAGGGTGAGGAACTGGTCGGTGGCGCGGGCCGCGTCGGCCTCGATCTCGGCCTTGCCGAGCGCGAGCGCCTCTCCCAGCAGGAGCCTGATCTGCACGTCGCGCCCGGCCAGCCCGAAGAAGGTGCGGAACGTCGTCTCGACATCCTCGAAGGCGAGCAGGCCCGCCTCGCGGCCGGCCTCCAGCACGGGCTTCAGGCGCTCGCCGATGGCGAAGCGGCCATTCGCCAGCACGATGGCGCCGAGATTGCCCGCGCCCGTGCTGGTCTGGCCGATGGCGAGGCGGTTGAGCGCGATCGAGGTCGGGCTCGAGATCACCGAGAGCCAGTTGGCGGCGAAGCGCGCCAGGCTCTCACGCAAGGCGGAAGCGTCCAGCCTCTGCCGGTCGTAATTGCCCGCCCTGACCTTCGAGGCCTGCCAGCGCACGGTCGCCGTCAGCAGTCCCTCGCGGTCGCCGAACCACTTGTAGAGGGTCTCCTTGGAGCAACTCGCGCGCCGGGCGACGGCGGTCATGGTCAGCTCCCCACCCCGCTCGACCATCAGCGCGAGCACGGCATCGAGCACCGCCTGCTGGCGGGGGCTCAGCGCCTCTCCCTGCTCGTCCGTGGGCGTCTTCGCCATGGCTCCGTGACCGTACCGTACGTTACGGTTCGTCCGTAACCGAGAGTACGCCCGCGCGCAAGCCCTGCAGTCCCGCAAGCCATGCCGACGCAGGCCATCCCCTCGCCCCTTGGCAGACCGATGCCGCGAGGCCACATGGCAGGCGCGAAGCGCGGCGCAGACCCGGCCGACGCTGCCGCCGCGGAGGTTCACCGATGTCACTTGCCGATGCCGCCGACATCGTCGCCTTCTGGCGGCAGGCAGGTCCCGAGAGATGGTTCGCCAAGGACGACGCCTTCGACGCTGAGATCCGGCGGCGTTTCCTCGCCACCCATGAGGCCGCCGCCACTGGCGAGCTCGCATCCTGGGAAGAGACGCCTGAGGGAGCCTATGCGCTGCTGATCCTGCTCGACCAGTTCCCGCGCAACCTGTTCCGCGGCAGCGACCGCGCCTTCGCCACCGACGCCATGGCCGTAGCGGTCGCGGAACGCGCCATCGCCAGGGGCTTCGACCGCGCCTACGAGCCGCCGGAAAGCCGGTTCTTCTACATGCCCTTCATGCATTCGGAAGAACTCGCGCATCAGGAGCGCTGCATCGCGCTCTGCGCGGGGCGCGACGATGCCGAGGGCGTTCGATACGCCGAGATCCATCGCGACATCATCCGCGACTTCGGCCGGTTTCCGCATCGCAACCCCATGCTGGGGCGTGACACCTCGCCGGCCGAACAGGCCTTTCTCGACGAAGGCGGCTTCAGCGGCTGATCGGCGCCCTCTCGCCTCAGCCGCCGCCCTGCTGGCTCGCCATGCGCTGCAGGAAGGTCGCCGCCGCCGTCAGCAGGAAACCGGCCCACCAGAGCGGCGAGCGCAGGCTGCGCCCGCTGCCGGGCGCCTCGGCCGGGGCGCGACCCGAGACGCGCTGGAAGATCGGCCAGGCGAAGCAGGCAAGGCCGGCAACGCCGAGGACGAGAGCGAGGTATTCGAGCGAAACGGTCACGGCGCTTCGGTCCCGACTGTTGGAACGACGCCCATATAGGCGACGAGACGATGCCTGACGCGCAGGAGGATCGCGTCAGGCAAGCGGCCGATATAGCGAAGCGGACGCGATCGATCGATCATGCGAGCCTGATCGGTCAAGAGAGCTCCCGATACGACGCAACCCGGTGGAATGAGAACCTTGGTCGGCCAAGGCTGCAGGTTTGAGGTGATCGGACAAATGAGGACGCGGCTGGACATGCGATGAAGCGTGTCCTCCGACAGGATCAGCACCGGCCGGCGTCCCCCCTGTTCCGAGCCGAGGACAGGGTCGAGATCGACCCAGTGGACTTCACCCGCCTCAGCCATTCCCGGGACGCGGGTTGTAGTCGTCGTAGATAATTTCGGTTCCGACGTCCGGACCCCAGTCGACATCGTCACGAGGCTGGTTCTGAGCGCCGCCGAGGCGCTCGACCTCGGCAAGCATCCACTCCGCCGTTACCGGAAACGGTTCAGGCGCAGCTTCATCGGCCTCCGACGTGACCTCCTCCGCTTCCGGTTCGAGCTTCACGCCCCCCTCCTCGACCGTGAGCTCCAGCGCCATGCCCGGCCGCAGGCCGAGCTGCTTGACCACCGCCGCCGGCAGGCGGACGGCCGTGCTGTTGCCCCATTTCGCGACCTGAACCTTCAACGCCGCCTCCCGCCTCGCCGGATATCCATATAGGGCTGGCATGGATATCCGGCAATCGGAGAGAACGCGGCTCACATCGCCTCGGGCCCGCGCCCCATGGCCGCGATGCCGGTGCGCGACACTTCCGTCAGCCCCACCGCCGTCATCAGCTTGATGAAACGCTCGATCTCGTCGGTCGCGCCGGTCAGCTCGAAGACGAAGGAGGTCAGCGACGCGTCGACGGTGCGCGCGCCGAAGGCGGAGGCGAGGCGCATCGCCTCGACCCGGTGATCGCCCTTGCCGACGACCTTCACCAGTGCGAGCTCGCGCTCGATCGCCTCGCCCTGCAGGGTCAGGTCGACGACGCGGTGCACGGGCACGAGCCGGTTGAGATGAGCCTTGATCTGCTCGACGATCGCCTCGGTCCCCGAGGTCACCACCGTGATGCGCGAGAGGTGCTTCTCATGCTCCGTCTCGGAGACGGTCAGGCTTTCGATGTTGTAGCCGCGGCCCGAGAACAGCCCGGCGATACGCGCCAGAACGCCGGGCTCGTTGTCCACGATCACCGCCAGTGTGTGGCGCGCGACCGGCTGTGCGGTGGGGGCGGACGGATAATGCGTCGTGCTCATGATGATAAGGCTCGGCTCTTGGACAGATGCGGTCTGAAATCGGTCAGGACGGGCTCGTCGACCTCGTCCTCCTCGACGATCCACGGCTCGGCCAGTGCGCCGACCCGCCAGGACTGGTACCCGGCCGTGCCCTGCACGGCCTCGACATAGGCGCGCGATACCGGATCGAGCGGAATGGAATAGCCGGTGAAGCGGGCCGTGACCGGCGCGAACATCGCGTCGGCCGCCGAGAAGGCGCCGAACAGGAACGGCCCGGCCGCCCCGAAGCGCGCACGCGCCTCGCGCCAGATCTCCGTGATGCGCGCGACATCCGCCGCGACCTTCGGCCCGCGGTCCCGCTCGGCATGGACCCAGGCGAGGTTCATCGGGCAGGCCCCGCGCAAGGCCTGAAATCCGGAATGCATCTCGGCCGCGACCGAGCGCGCCATCGCCCGGGCGGCCGGATCGACGGGCCAGACCGCGACCTCCGGCCGCGTGTCGGCGACATGGTCCATGATCGCCAGCGATTCCCAGACCTTGTTCTCGCCGTCGATCAGGGCCGGAACCTTGCCGGCCGGCGTGAAGGCCGCGACCGCCTTCTTCCAGACCGGGTCGTCGAAGGTCCTGCCGAAGGGAACCAGCACCTCCTCGAACGGCACGCCGAGCTGCGTCAGCAGAATCCATGGCCGCAGCGACCACGACGAATAGTTCTTGTTGGCGATGACCAGCTTCATGCGGCGGCACTCCTGTGTGCCGCGACGAAATCGAGAGCGGCCGCGACATGCAAGCCCGTCGTGTCGAAAACCGGAATCTCGAAATCCGCCTGCGAGAGCAGGAGGCCGATCTCGGTGCAGCCGAGGATGACGCCGTCGGCCCCCTCCTCCCGTACCGCCCGCGCAACGACGGCGCGATAACGCTCCTTCGACAGCGGCGAGACCACGCCCCGGCAGAGCTCCTCGTAGATGATGCGATGGACGTCTTCGCGCTCGGCCGGGTCCGGCACGACGGTCTCGACCCCGGCCTTCGCCAGCCTGTCGCGATAGAAGCTCTGCTCCATGGTGAAGCGGGTCGCCAGCAGCAGGGGCCTGCGCGAGCGAGCGGCCAGGACCGCCCGCGCCGTCACATCCGCGAGATGGAGGAAGGGCAGCGCCGTCGCTTGCGTGATGCGGTCCGCGAGCTTGTGCATCGTGTTGGTGCAGAGCAGGACGCAATCCGCCCCGCCCCGTTCCAGCCGGGCTGCGCTGTGCGCGAGCACATCGCCTGCCCTGTCCCACTCTCCATTCGCCTGCATTTCCGCGATGGGCGCGAAATCGAGCGAATGCAGCAGGATGTCGGCCGAATGCAGCCCGCCGGAGCGGGCGCGTGCGCCCTCGTTCAGCAGCCGGTAATAGACCGCCGTCGACTCCCAGCTCATCCCGCCGATCAGGCCGATGGTGGTCATGCCCTATCGCTCCGCTCAACCGTCATTGCGAGCGCAGCGAAGCAATCCAGGGAGACGTAGAGCGCTGCCGCCCCTGGATTGCTTCGTCGCTGCGCTCCTCGCAATGACGGCAAGGCCCCCTTCAGACCAGCTGCTTGCCCTCGGCGTCGATGATCTCGCCCGTATCGCCTTCGAAATCGGGCAGGATCATCTCGTTATGGGCCTTGCCGGAGGGGATCATCGGGAAGCAGTTCTCTTCCTTGGCGACGAGACAGTCGAAGATCACGGGCTTGGGCGTTTCGATCATTTCCATGATCGCCGCGTCGAGATCGGCGGGGTCCGAGCAGCGGATGCCGTGGCCGCCATAGGCTTCCGCGAGCTTCACGAAATCCGGCAGCGACTGGGAATAGCTCTCCGAATAGCGCCCGCCATGCAGCAGTTCCTGCCACTGGCGCACCATGCCCATGTACTCGTTGTTCAGGATGAAGACCTTGACCGGCAGCCGGTACTGCACGGCGGTCGACATCTCCTGCATGTTCATCAGGATCGAGGCCTCGCCGGCGACGTCGATGACCAGCGCCTTCGGATGCTTCATCTGCACGCCGATGGCCGCGGGCAGGCCGTAGCCCATCGTCCCGAGCCCGCCGGAGGTCATCCAGCGGTTGGGCTCCTGGAACTGGAGATACTGCGCCGCCCACATCTGGTGCTGGCCGACCTCGGTCGTGATGTAGGTGTCGCGGTCCTTGGTCAGCGCCTGCAGCCGCTCGAGTGCGTATTGCGGCTTGATGATGCTGTCCGAGCGCTTGTAGGCGAGGCTCTTGCGCGCCCGCCAGGCATCGATCTGCGTCCACCAGGCCGTCAGCGCGGTCTTGTCGACCTGCGGCGAGGTCTCGCGCCAGATCCGGACCATGTCCTCCAGCACATGCGCGCAATCGCCGACGATGCCGATATCGACCTTGACGATCTTGTTGATCGAGGACGGGTCGATATCGATATGGATCTTCTTCGAGCGCGGCGAGAAGGCGTCGATCCGGCCGGTGATGCGATCGTCGAAGCGCGCGCCGATCGCGACCATGACGTCGCAGTCATGCATCGCGAGATTGGCCTCGTAGGTGCCGTGCATGCCGAGCATGCCGAGCCACTGCCTGTCGTCGGCCGGGAAGGCGCCGAGCCCCATCAGCGTCGAGGTGACGGGGAAGCCGGACAGCCGGGCCAGCTCGCGCAGCAGCGCCGAGGCGTGCGGCCCCGCATTGACGACGCCGCCGCCCGTGTAGAAGACCGGCTTCTTGGCGCCCGCGATCAGCTCGACCGCGGCCTTGATCTTGGCGAGATCGCCCTTGACCGTCGGCCGATAGGTGCGGTGCTGGTTGTCGCGCGGACGGCTGTAGCTGCCGGTCGCGAACTGAACGTCCTTCGGGATGTCGATGACGACGGGGCCCGGCCGGCCGCTCGAGGCGACATAGAAGGCCTCGTGCAGGATGCGCGGCAGGTCGGCGATGCTCTTCACCAGGTAGTTGTGCTTGGTGCAGGAGCGCGTGATGCCGACCGTGTCGCATTCCTGGAAGGCGTCGGAGCCGATCAGATGCGTCGGAACCTGCCCGGTGATGACGACGACGGGGATCGAATCGAGCAGCGCGTCCGCCAGGCCCGTGACGGCGTTCGTCGCGCCCGGACCGGAGGTGACGAGCACGCAGCCGACCTTGCCGGCGGCCGAGCGCGCATAGCCTTCCGCCGCATGGACCGCGCCCTGCTCGTGCCGCACCAGGACGTGCTTCACCTTGTTCTGCTGGAAGAGCGCGTCGTAGATCGGCAGCACCGCCCCGCCCGGATACCCGAACAGGTGCTCGACACCCTGGTCCTGAAGCGCGCGGACGACCATCTCGGCGCCGGTCATCGTCTCGCTCATCATTCTCTCCCTGCGGCTTGTTCTGTCTGGAGCTTGGAAAAAGGCAATAAAAAAGGCCCTCGAAGGGGCCTGGGCATGCGCTGGCGTCGGGACGCCCGGTTTTGAACCCGGTCCCCCTACCAGCGCACCTTTACGATAATGACCTTGCGCATCGCGCAGCATTCTCCGACGAATTGGCGGGACGCTAGCCGAGACGCCACGCCCGGTCAAGCGCGACCCATGTCGCGCGACAGCCCGAGCGATATTGCACTGCCGCGAAAATCCGAGGGTGGGAACCAAGACTTTCTCAACAATGAGGCATTACGGTCGTCGGATCGGTCCGGGACGACGATGCATCAGGAAGTCCACACAGAGAATATCGCCGCGAGGGCTCAGGCGCCGGAGGTCGCGGAACTGTTCGCCCGTTTCACCGCGCGAGCGGAGGGGCGGTCGGGCGTTCCCTACGAGGCGTTCTGCGACGAGGTCATGCCGGCCTTCGGCGTCGATCTCCTGATCGTGGAGCCCACCGGCACCGGCGACTACCTCTATACGCATTACGGCCGCGAGATCGCCCGCTACTCCGCCGGCACCCGGCTCGGCGAGCGCGTCTCGGAAATGACGAAGCCGGTCGCGCGCTTCACCATCGACTGTTACGATCGCGCGCTCGCCACGGGCGAGGCGCTCTATACCGTCCACCGCTCCCGCGACACCGTCAGGGTCAGCATCTGGGAACGCTTGGTCATGCCGGCCACGGCGCGCGACGGCAGCCGCCATGTCATCGTCTTCAGCCGCCCGCTGCATTTCCACGAGGACCTGCTGCGCACGGTGCTGGACACCTCCCCCTCCGGCATCGTCGCGCTGAGGGCGGTCCGCGGGCCGGCTGGCGAGCTCGTCCGCACGCTGGTGCTCACCGCGAACCGCCGCGCCGCGGAGCTCGTCGGTCGCGCGGACGGCAGCCTTCTCGACGCCGACGCCCGTGAGAACCTGCCCTTCCTCACCGATGCGATGATCTGGCGGCGCTGTCTCCAGGTCATCGAGACGCGGCGCTCCGACATGATCGAGACCTCGTTCCAGCGAGGCGGCGCGACGGTCTGGCTGCAGATCGCCGTCGCCGCGCTCGGCGACGGCCTGGTCCTGACGCTGACCGACGTCTCCGACCTGATCATCGCCAACCAGACGCTGCAGTCGCGCGCCGCGACCCTGGCGCTCGAGATCGGCCGCGAGCGCGCCACCCGCCGGGCGCTTTCGGAGGACATCGCGCTCCGCGAGACGCGCGAGCAGGAACTGAGACGCCTCGCCGAGACCGACCCGCTGACGGCCCTGCTCAACCGGCGCTCCTTCACGGAAAAGGCCAACGCCGCGATCGCGGCCTGCGAGGATCGCGGGGAGGCGACCTCCATCGTCATCGTCGACCTCGACCGCTTCAAGAACATCAACGACAGCCATGGCCATGCCGCCGGCGACGCCGTGATCCGCGCCGTGGCCGATCTGCTGCTCGGCATGGTCCGCTCCGACCGCGATCTGGTGGGGCGCTTCGGCGGCGAGGAGTTCGCGATCCTGCTGCCCTGTGCCGATCTGTCGACCGCACGGCGCAGGGTCGAGCGGATCCGCGAGACGCTGGCGGTCCGCGCCTTGCCGGTCTCGGAGACGCTCTCGCTGACCGTCTCGGCGAGCTTCGGCATCGCCACCCGCCAGGCGGGGGAAACGCTCACGGCCTTCATCGACCGCGCCGACAGGGCGCTCTATCTGGCCAAGAGCGAGGGGCGCGACTGCGTGCGGATCGCCGAGCCGGTCGCCGCCGCCGCCGCCTGACCCGCCACATCCCAGCCGAAGCAGCCTGACCCGGCCTGACGCCGGCCACCGAGGGGCCATGGAACAAGCCGACCCGCAACAGCTCTTCACCCACGTCCGCATCGTCATGGGCATGGTGATCGGCCTCGGCATCACGCGCCTGCTCGCGGGCGTCGCCGTCTTCATCCAGCACCCGCACCGCCACCGCGTCTCGGCCATCCACATGATGTGGGTCGCCTCGATCCTGCTGGAACTGATCCTGTTCTGGTGGTGGGAATTCCAGCTCTCGCGCATGCCGCTGTGGAATTTCGGGGTCTTCCTGTTCCTCGTCGGCTATGCCGTCGTGCTGTTCATGCTGTCGACCCTGCTCTTTCCGGACAGCATTTCGGAATACAGCGGCTACGAGGACTTCTTCATCAAGCGCCGCCGGTGGTTCTTCGGGCTTCTGGCGGCGACGTTCTTCTTCGACATCGCCGATACGATCATCAAGGGGCAGGAGCATTGGAGCCGGCTGAGCGGCGACTATCTGCTGCAGGTGCCCATCGGGCTCGTGCTGTGCCTCGTGGGCTGCCTGTCCACCCGGCGCACGGTGCAGCTCTCGATCGTGCTGCTCCACATCGCCTATCAGCTCTACTGGACCGTGCGGGTCTTCTACACCATGCCGTAATGGATGGCGGCGCGCTCGGCCGGCCAAGTCCCAAGCGGCCAGGTCCCAAGCGGCCAAGTCCGAGGCGGCCAGACCCGGAGCCGCGTCAGCGCCCGTCGAGCCGGCGCAGGGCGAATTCCATCGCCTCCTCCGGCCGCACGGCCTCCCAGTCCGGCATCTGGTGGCGGAACCAGGTGACCTGCCGCTTCGCATAGGCCCGGGTGTCGGCCTGCCCGCGCGCGACCGCCTCGTCCAGCGGGATCAGACCGTCGAGATGCGCGATCAGCCCCGGCACGCCATGGGCCCGCATGACCGGCAGCAGCGGGTCGAGGCGGCGCTCGCGCAGCCGCGCGACCTCGTCCAGCGCGCCCTGCTCCATCATCGCATGAAAGCGAGCGTCGATACGCGCCCGCACCGCCTCGCGGCCGGGATCGACGAAGAGCCTCAGCAACGGCACGCCGCTCAGCACGCCCGGCACCCGCTCGCCCTGGAAATCCGCGAGCGAGCGCCCCGTCGCGAGGATGACCTCCAGCGCGCGCATGATGCGCAGCCGGTCGCTCGGCCGCAGGCGCTGCGCCATTGCGGGATCGCGCCGGCCGAGCTCCTCATGCAGCGCCGCCGTCTCCAGACCGTCCGCGCGCTCCCGGAACGCCGCCCGCACCGCGTCCGGCACGGGAGGGATCGGCGAAAGCCCCTCCGTCAGTGCCTTGAAATAGAGCCCGGTACCGCCGACGATGACCGGCAGGGACCCGGCGCCGCGCAGCTCGGCGAGGACGGCCGCGACCTCTTCGGCATGGCGCATCACGGAGTGGTTCACCGCCCCGTCGACATGCCCGTAGAGCCGGTGGGGCGCACTCGCTTCCTCCGCTTCGGTCGGGCGCGCGGTCAGGACCCTGAGGTCGCGATAGACCTGCATCGAATCGGCGTTGACGACGGTACCGCCCATGCGTCGCGCGATCCCGACTGCGAGGGCCGACTTGCCGCTCGCGGTCGGACCTGCGATGAGCACGGCCCTGATCGTCCCGCTTCCCGTCACCTCGCCCGGCCTCTCACATGCTCGTTGCGACACTCGTCTCCGCTCCCGGCCAGGCTCTCGTCCAGCCCAGCCTCCTGCAGCGCCTCGCCGCGGCCGTCCCCGGCGCGACCGGAACGGACATGCTGCATGACGGCATCGCGGGCGACGTCTTCGCGGATGGCGGCGACGCGCGCAAGCTCGAAGCGCTGATCCGGGCAGAACTCGCCGGCGCGCCGGTCGATATCCTGGTGCAGCCGGCGGCGACGCGGCGCAAGGCGCTGTTCCTCGCCGACATGGATTCGACCATGATCGGCCAGGAATGCATCGACGAGCTGGCCGCCTATGTCGGCCTCAAGGACAAGGTCGCCGGCATCACCGAGCGCGCCATGCGTGGCGAGATCGCCTTCGAGCCGGCCCTGCGCGAGCGCGTCGCCTTGCTGAAGGGCGTGCGGCTCGCGGTCGTCGACGAGATCCTCGCCAAGCGCATCAGCCTGACCCCGGGCGGCCAGGCGCTCATCCGCACCATGCGCGCGAACGGCGCCTATACCGCGCTCGTCTCGGGCGGCTTCACGGTCTTCACCGGCCCGATCAGCGCCGAGATCGGCTTCGACGAGCATCGCTCGAACCATCTCATCGCCGATGCCGGCATCCTGACCGGCGAGGTGGGCGAGCCCATCCTCGGCCGCCAGGCCAAGCTCGACACGCTGCTGGAATTGCGCGCGCGGCTCGGCCTCACGCCGTCCGGCACCATGGCGGTGGGCGACGGCGCCAACGACCTCGCCATGCTGGGCGAGGCCGGGCTCGGCGTCGCCTTCCGCGCCAAGCCCGCCGTGGCGGAAGCCGCCGACGCCCGCCTGGACCATGCCGACCTCACCGCCCTGCTCTACGCCCAGGGCTACAAGGGCACGGATATCGTCCGGCACTAGGCTATCGGCTTTTCCCGAGAACCGCGCGCCACTTTTCGGGCCGATGCTCCAGCCTCAGTCGACGATGAAGAGCTTCGCGCCCGTTTTGGTGGCCGAGCGATGCGCCTCCGCGCCGTCGGCGACCTGATAGCTCATGCCGGCCTTGAGCGGCATCACCCGTCCGTCGGCGAGCGTGGTCTCCATCTCGCCTTCGAGGCAGAGGATGATGTGGCCCTTCGAGCACCAGTGATCCGCGACATAGCCGGGGGAATACTCGACCATGCGGACGCGGATGCGGTTGTCCTCCGGCCCGAAATGCTGCGTCCGCCAGATGGCCTCGCCGGCATCGCCCGCGTGACGCTCGGGCGCGACCGTCGACCAGTCGGTCGTGACGAAGGGGATTTCGGCGATCTTCACGGGTATCTTCTCCGGCCTGGCCGCGACGCGGCATCGCGGGCAAAAAAAGGGCGGCCCCTCGGGACCGCCCTTCGATCATGAAGCGATGACCGCTCAGTTCACCGCGACGGCGACGAAGCGAACCTCGCCCTGCCCGTTCGAGACCAGCAGGAGGGCGGACTTCTTGCCCTCCTTCTTGATCGCGTCGATGCGCTTGGTGACGTCCTCCGGAGAGTTCACCGGCTCCTGCCCAACCTCGACGATCAGCTCGCCGGCCATGATGCGCTTGTCGGCGGCGTTGGAGTTCGGATCGACCTTGGTGATCACCACGCCCTTGAGGTCGTCCTTGATGCTGTAGCGCTTCCGGAGTTCCTCGGTCTGCGGCGAGAATTCGAGGCCGAGCGCGGCCGTGACGGCGGGCTTCGCCGGCTCCGCCGGCGTGCGGCTCGAGGCCGGCTGCACCTTCTCGCCATCCTCCAGGCGCCCGAGCTTGACGGTCTTCACCATCTCCTTGCCCTTGCGGACGATGTCCACGGCCACGTCCTTGCCGACAGGCGTGGCGGCGACGATGCGCGGCAGGTCGCGCGAATCCTTCACCTCCTTGCCGTCGAACTTCAGGATCACGTCGCCCGTCTCGAGGCCGGCCGGCTTGCCGGGGCCCTTCTCGTCGACGCCCGCGATCAGCGCGCCGCGCGCCGTGCCGAGCCCGAGGGCCTCGGCGGTGGCGTCGTCCACCGTCTGGATGCGCACGCCGAGCCAGCCGCGGCGCGTCTCGCCGAACTCGCGCAGCTGCGCCACGATGTTGCTCGCGAGCGAGGACGGCACGGCGAAGCCGATGCCGACCGAGCCGCCGGTCGGCGACAGGATCGCGGTGTTGATGCCGATCACCTCCCCGGCCATGTTGAACAGCGGGCCGCCGGAGTTGCCCTTGTTGATGGCCGCGTCGGTCTGGATATAGGTGTCGTAGGGACCCTGGTTGATGTCGCGGTTCCGGGCCGAGACGATGCCGGAGGATACCGAGCCGCCGAGCCCGAACGGGTTGCCGATCGCCATCACCGGATCGCCGATGCGGGCGGCATCCGAATCGCCGAACTTCACGAAGGGCAGCGGCTTGTCGTGCTTCACCCGCAGCACGGCGAGGTCGACCTTCGTGTCCTTGCCGATGACCTCGGCCTTGAGGCGAAGGCCGCTGTTGAAGATCACGGTGATCTCGTTGGCGTCGCCGATGACGTGGTTGTTCGTCACCACGATGCCCGAGGGATCGATCACGAAGCCCGAGCCGGCCGACTGCGAACGGCGCTGCTGCGGCGCCTGACGCTCGCCCTGCTGGTTGCGGCGGTTGAAGAACTCCTCGAACAGGTCGCCGAAGGGCGTATCCGGTCCGAGCTGCGGCAGTTGCGGCAGGTTGCGGCCGCGCGTGTCGCTGGTGGTCACCGCGGAGATGTTGACCACGGCCGGCATCACGCGCTCGGCGAGATCGGCCAGCGAGACGTGCCCCTGCAGGATCGCGGTGGCGTTCTGCGCCGATGCGGGGCCCGGTGCGCCCAGCAGCGCGAGGCCGGCCACGCCCGCGACCAGCGCGGCACGCAGGGTCGAGGCGGTGGAAACGGGCTTCGATGCCATCTGTGGTCCTCGTGACGAAAGAGAAAGGCCGGATCGGCGGCCATGAAGCATGGTGCCGAATTCAACCGCCAAATGCGGCGGAAGGGCGACACACGATCATGTCATCGAACACGAAGCCGTGCATCTGCTTTCGCGGATGCGGCCGCGTCGCGGCCCGCCCTCAGTGCCGGGCGAGCCAGACGATGACCACGCCCAGCACCGCCGAGGCGATCCCGATCAAGCGCATGCGGTCGGCCGGCGTCTCCGCCGCGCTGCGCAAGGCGTCCTTGGCGAGGTTGGGGATCGCCGCGAACAGCAGGCCTTCGATGGCGAAGACGAGGCCGAGCGCCGCGATGAAATCCAGCATGCGCGACGCTCGTCTCGGTCAGGGCCGCGCCGGCTGCGCCGGTGCGGTCTGCGTGGCGGGCTCCCCGGCCGGGCGCACCCCGTTCGGACCGTTGAAGAAACGGAAGAACGGCGAATCCGGCGAGAGCACGAGCTTGGTGTCGCCGGCCTTGATGCTGGCCTCATAGGCCTGCATCGAGCGCCAGAAGGCGAAGAACTCGGGGTCCTTGCCGAACGCCTCGGCGAAGACCTTGTTGCGCTCGCCTTCGCCCTCGCCGCGGATCTCGTCGGAGCGCTGCTGCGCCTCGGCGACGATCACGGTCGAGTCCCTGTCCGCCCGGGCCCGGATCTCCTGCGCCTGCTGGGCACCGAGCGCGCGGGCCTCGGCGGCCTCGCGGGCACGCTCCGTCTGCATGCGCTGGAACACGGCCTGCGAGTTGGCGGCCGGCAGGTCGACGCGGCGCAGCCTGACGTCGACGACCGTCATGCCGAAGCGCGCGGCCTCCCGGTTCACCTCGTCGCGGATGCGGCTCATCAGCCGCGAGCGGTCGGTCCGCACCATCGCGGTGAAGCTCGCATCGGCCAGAACCGAGCGGACGTTGCCGTTGACGATCGAGGCCAGCTGCGAGTTCGCCCGCGGGATGTTGTTGACCGCCTGGTAGAAGCGCAGCGGATCGGAGATCCGGTAGCGCGTGAAGGCATCGACCACGAGCCGCTTCTGGTCGGACGCGATGATTTCCTGCGCCGGGAGGTCGAGGTCGAGGATGCGGTTGTCGAGCAGGGTCACCTGCTCGAACGGCGCCGGAAGCTTGAAATACAGCCCCGGAGCGGTGACGACGCTGCGCACGGCGCCGAAGCGCAGCACGAGGGCCGACTGGGTCTGCTGCACGATGAACGTGCAGGCATAGAGGACGACGGCGATCGCCGCGAGGACGACGAGCGCGGCGACGCGCAGGACGGAACCGTTCATCGCGTGCCTCCCGCCTGCGGGGCCGGTGCCGGACGGCGCTGCTGAAGCTGGTCGAGCGGCAGATAGGGCACCACTCCCTGCCCCGTGCTGTCCAGGATGATCTTGTCCGTGCCGCCCATCACCCGTTCCATGGTCTCCAGGAAGAGACGCTCGCGGGTCACGCCCGGCGCGTTCCTGTACTGCTCGTAGACCGCGTTGAAGCGGCTGGCCTGACCGCGCGCCTCGGCGACGGTCTGGTCCTTGAAGGCCTCGGCCGACTGCACGAGTTGAGATGCCCGGCCGCGTGCCTCCGGCACGACGCGGTTGGCATAGGTCTGGGCCTCGTTGCGCAGGCGCTCCTGGTCGGCGCGCGCCGCCTGGACGTCGCGGAAGGCGTCGATGACCTGCTGCGGCGGGTCGACCTTCTGGAGCTGGACGAGCCGGATCTGGACGCCGGCCTTGTAGCCGTTGAGCGTGTCCTGCATCAGCTGGCGCACCTCGGTCTCGATCGCGGCGCGATCGGTGGTGAGCACCGGCTGGATGTTGCGCTGGCCGATGACCTCGCGCATCGCGCTCTCGGCGACGGCCTTCACCGTGCCCGGCGGATCCTGGATGTTGAACACGTAGTTCTCCGGCGCGGCCGGGTCGATCTGCCACTGCACGATGACGTCGATGTCGACGATGTTCTCGTCGCCCGTCAGCATCAGGCTTTCCTCGATCACATCCGTCTGGCGCGAGGCGCGGATGGATTCCACGGTGCGGAAGCCGACCTCGGTGGTGATGACGTTCGTCACCTGCGGCTTGATCACGCTGCCGATCGGATAGGGCCAGTTGTAGTTCAGGCCTTCGCCGGTCTTGCCGATGAACTTGCCGAAGCGCAGGTTCAGGCCGACCTCGTTGGGCCGCACGATATAGAAGCCCGTCGCGAGCCAGAGCAGGATCAGCACGGCCAGGCCGATGACGATCCCGCGACCGCCGAGGCTGCCGCCGGGCATGAGGTTCTTCAGCCGGTCCTGGCTGCGCCGCAGGATTTCCTCGAGGTCGGGCGGAGAACCGCCGCCGGAGCCGCCGCCGCCCCATGGGCCGCCGCCGCCGCCACCACCGCTTCCTCCGCGATTGCCCCAGGGACCTCCCCCGCCACCACCGCCGCTCTGGTTGCTCCAAGGCATGCTCGAGCCGTTCCCTTTCCTCTGGTCCGGCCGTGGAATAGGCGAATGCCGGCCGTGTGTCAGCGTCCTCCGGACGAAGGCCGCCGGGCTGAGTTGGTCATGGGCCATGGATTCGTCAACGGCGCAAGCCGTTCATGATGAACGGGAAGCGGCTATCGGCCGCGCCTGCGATAGCTCGCGAAGGCGAAGGCATGCTCGTCGTCGGGGCCGGAGGGGTATTCCTCCAGGCTGTCGCGGACGAACAGCGAAGGGTCCCAGCCCGGAAAGCGCGCATCGCCCTCGGGCGCCGCATGGACGAAGGTCAGCTCCATCCTGTCGGCGAGCGGCAGGGCCTGCGCGTAGAGATCGCTCCCCCCGGCCACGACGACGGAATCCGCTCCCATCGCGGCGCCCAGCCGATGCCCCTGCGTCAATGCGTCATCCAGCGAGGCGGCCAGATGGACGCCCTCGGGGCGGAACCCTGGATCGCGCGACAGGACGATGCTCTCGCGCCCCGGCAACGGCTTGCCGATGGACAGGAAGGTCTTGCGCCCCATCAGCAGCGGCCGGCCGAGCGTCAGCGCCCGGAAGCGGCGCATATCGGTCTTGAGGCGCCAGAGCAGGCGATTGTCGTCGCCGATCACGCCGTTGTCGGCGATCGCCGCGACGATGACGATGGGCAGTGTCGCCATCTCCTCAGCCTTCCGCCAGCTTCGCCAGCGCCTCGCCCTCGAGGCGCTTCACCGTCCACTCGTCCTGCGCCCTGGCGCCGATGGAGCGGTAGAACTCGCGCGAGGGCTCGTTCCAGTTCAGCACCCACCAGGCGAGGCGCGGCAGCTTCTCCTCGACGCAACGCCGCGCCAGCCGCGCGATCAGCGCCTTGCCGATGCCGCGCCCGCGTTGCGCCGGACGCACGAACAGGTCCTCCAGCCAGATGCCGTGCCGGCCGCTGAAGGTCGAATAGGTGTAGAACCACACGGCGAAGCCGACCGGCTCGCCGTCCCATTCCGCGATGTCGCAGGACACGCGCGGATCGGGGCCGAACAGGGCCGCGTCGATGTCCTGCTCGGTGGCCTCGACCTCGTGCAGCAGCTTCTCGTAGTCGGCGAGCTCGCGGATGAAGGACAGGACGAGCCCGGCCTCGCCCGGCCGCGCGGGGCGGATCGTGAGGCTCATACCGCGATCGGCGCCTTGATCGCCGGGTGCGGATCGTAGCCCTCGATCGTCACGTCCTCGAACACGAAATCCTCGAGCCGCGTCACCGCCGGGTTGAGCGAGAGCTTCGGCAGCGGTCGCGGCTCGCGGGAGAGTTGCAGCCGCGCCTGGTCGAGATGGTTCGCGTAGAGATGCGTGTCGCCGAAGGCATGCACGAAGCTGCCGACGCCGAGGCCCGTGACCTGCGCCACCATATGGGTCAGCAGCGCATAGCTCGCGATGTTGAACGGCACGCCGAGGAAAACGTCGGCCGAGCGCTGGTAGAGCTGGCAGGAGAGCTTTCCATCGGCGACGAAGAACTGGAACAGGCAGTGGCAGGGCGCCAGCGCCATCTTGGGGATATCCGCCGGGTTCCAGGCGGAGACGACGAGGCGGCGCGAATCGGGATTGCGCCGGATCTCGTTCACAACCCAGGCGATCTGGTCGATCGTCGTGCCGTCCGGCGCCGGCCAGGACCGCCACTGCCGGCCATAGACCGGGCCGAGATCGCCGTTCGCGTCGGCCCATTCGTCCCAGATCGTGACGCCGTTCTCCTGCAGGTAGCGGATATTGGTGTCGCCGCGCAGGAACCAGATCAGCTCGTGGATGATCGAGCGCAGATGCAGCTTCTTGGTGGTGACGAGCGGAAAGCCCTCGGCGAGGTCGAAACGCATCTGGTGGCCGAAGACGGCGACCGTCCCCGTGCCGGTCCGGTCGTCCTTCCGGACACCTTCGGCGAGGACGCGTTCGAGCAGGTCGTGATACTGGCGCATGGCTGATTCGGACTGGAGCGGCTTGGCGGCGAAGGCGCCACCATAGTCGCTTCGCCGCGACAGCGCGCGTCAGCGGCACGGTCCGTCCCCGGCTTTCTCGTCGCCTGCGCCGGCAGGGCCGCGTCGGAACCAGGGCCCTCCCGGCGTCGTTCCCCTGTTCGACCCCCATGCGGATCGAAGGAGGACGATCATGACGACCCGCACGACCGTAGCGGCGCTGACGCTGGCCGCCACCCTCTCGCTGCCGCTCGGCCAGGCCGGCGCCCAGACACCGCCGCCGATCCGGCCGGACTCGGCCCCCGTCACGATGGACGACGCACGCCGCATCGCGGCCGGACACGGCGTGATCCGCGTCGAGGAGATCAAGCTCGACGACGGCCGCTGGGAGATCGAGGGCCGCGACGCCCTCGGCGCCGAAATCGAGATCGAACTCAGCGCGCGTGACGGCTCCGTGGTGAAGATCGAGCGCGAGCGCCCCGCCTCTGCCGCACTGGGGCAACCCTGAGCGGCCGTTCACGCGATCGGGAACAGGCGCGAACGGGTATTGACCGTGTCCCCACCCCGGCGACGCTCAGCCGGCCACAATCATGGCGCTGAACAACCCGCTGACTGAATCATAGCGGGGCATTGCCATGAACACGCTGCTGACCGCGGGCCTCCTCGCCGCCTCGAGCATAGCGATCGCACAGACGAGCTTCGAGACGGGCCGGAACGCCCCCATCGCCATTCCGAACGTGACGGAGCGCCTGGCGCGGGACATCGCCTGGAGCGCCGGCGTCGTCCATGTCGACGAGATCGTCCTGCTGGACGACCGCTGGGAGGTCGCGGGTCGCAACCGCTCCGGCGACGAGCTGGCGCTCGACATCGACGCACGCGACGGCAGCCTGCTCGGGCAGCCGCAAGGCCTGCCGCAGGCGCGGCCACGCGGCCTCCTGCGCATGGACGGAGCATCGGCGGCCAGATGACGGGTCATGCCCCTTTCGCATGACGCGCGCAGCGCCTATATTCCGCCCGCCGCTCCTCGGAACGGCTATGGCGATAAACGGACTTCGGAATAAGCCTTTCGGACCCGGGGGCGGTACCCGGCGCCTCCACCACAGCCCTGCGGCGCGAGCATGCAGGTGATTCTCCCGGCGCGAGCCGGGAAGCGACTGCGGCGTTGGCTGCAGGGCTGCGGCGGGGGCGAAATAGGATCGACGAGGGTGTAAAGGTTGTTCTTTTGCTCGGCATGGTTCCGCCGTTATCGGGCCAAAAGCATAGTTGCCAACGACAACAATGCTCGGGTCGCCGTCGCCGCGTAAGCGGTGCTGGTACCCAAACCAAAGCCCTTGCGTTTAGCCGCGTAAGGCGGGGCTCGGAGGCGCCTGGCAACAGAAGCCTCCACTTTAATTTTGGGCCTGCCGGCTGTTCCCGCCGGACGCCGGGAAAGGGAAGCGTCGAGGCGATGTCGAAGGATGTTCTACGCTACGATCTGATGGTGCAGGACGCACTGAAGGGGGTCGTGCGCAGGATTCTGACCGATGCGGCGCGCGACGGCCTGCCCGGCGACCACCATTTCTACGTCACCTTCCGCACCACCGCGCCGGGCGTGCGCCTCTCGCAGCGCCTGCGCGAGAAGCACCCGGACGAGATGACGATCGTCCTCCAGCACCAGTTCTGGGACCTGAGCGTCGGCGAGCATTCCTTCGAGGTCGGGCTGTCCTTCTCGGGCGTGCCCGAGCGGCTGCTCGTGCCCTTCGACGCCGTGACCACCTTCTACGATCCCTCGGTTCAGTTCGGACTCAAATTCGAGGCGCTGGATGCGGCGCCCGTCCCCGAGGCGTCCGGCGCGCCGGAGTCCGCTCCGGCCGCGCCCACCGCTCTCCCCGCCAAGATCGTGCCGGCCGGCCTGCCGGCCGCCAGGGCCAAGTCGGGCGAGCGCAAAGCCGCCGAACACAAGCCGGAGGCCGCCGAGAGCGGGACCGAAGCCGAGGCGGGCGGCGCCGAGCCGAAACGCGACGAGGGCGGCAGCGCCCAGGTCGTCAGCCTCGATTCCTTCCGCAAGAAGACCTGATTGCCGACAGCCCCCCAAGTCCATCCGACAGACCCCAAGTTCATCCGACATAAAGTCCAACCCACGGCTGCTTCCATGACCGAAACCCGTACCGAAACCGATTCCTTCGGCCCCATTGCCGTGGCCGCCGACCGCTATTGGGGCGCGCAGACGCAGCGCTCGCTCCAGAACTTCAAGATCGGCGGCGAGCGCGAGCGCATGCCCCTGCCGCTCGTCCACGCGCTGGTCACGGTCAAGAAGGCCGCCGCCCGCGTGAACAACGGTCTCGGCCAGCTCGACAAGAAGGTCGCCGACGCGATCGACCAGGCCGCCGACGAGGCCCTGGCCGGCAAGTTCGATGCGCACTTCCCGCTGGTCATCTGGCAGACGGGCTCCGGCACGCAGTCGAACATGAACGCCAACGAGGTCCTGGCGAACCGCGCCAACGAGATCCTCGGCGTCGGCCTCGGCGCCAAGAGCCCGGTCCACCCCAACGACCACGTCAATCGCGGCCAGTCCTCGAACGATTCCTTCCCGACCGCGATCCACATCGCCGCCGCGACCGAAGTCGTCCGCAAGCTGCTGCCGGCGGTCGAGAACCTGAAGGCCGCGCTGGCCGCCAAGGCCGAGGCCTTCAAGGACCTCGTCAAGATCGGCCGCACCCATCTGCAGGACGCCACGCCCGTCACGCTCGGCCAGGAATTCTCCGGCTACGTCGCGCAGCTCGATCTCGGCATCGGCCGCATCGAGACCACGCTCGACGGCCTCTACGCCCTCGCCCAGGGCGGCACCGCAGTCGGCACCGGCCTGAACGCGCATCCCGACTTCGCCGTGCTCTTCGCCAAGGAAGTCGCCTCGCTGACCGGCCTGCCCTTCCGCACCGCCGAGAACAAGTTCGAGGCCCTGGCCAGCCACGGCGCCATCAGCTTCGCCCACGGCGCGCTGACCGCGCTCGCCATGGACCTGTTCAAGATCGCCAACGACATCCGCCTGATGGGTTCCGGCCCGCGCTCGGGTCTCGGCGAGATCAGCCTGCCCGAGAACGAGCCCGGCTCCTCGATCATGCCCGGCAAGGTCAACCCGACCCAGGCCGAGGCCATGACCATGGTCGCCACCCAGGTCCACGGCAACCAGGCCACGATCGGCTTCGCCGCGAGCCAGGGCCATTTCGAACTCAACGTCTTCAAGCCGGTGATCGCCTCGGCCTTCCTGCAGTCGGTGCGGCTGCTGACCGACGCCTGCGACAGCTTCCGCGAGAACTGCGTCGTCGGCATCGAGGCCAACGAGGCGCAGCTCAAGGACCTGCTCTCGCGCTCGCTCATGCTGGTGACCGCGCTCGCCCCCGTGATCGGCTACGACAAGGCCGCGAGCATCGCCAAGAACGCGCATCACAACGGCACGACGCTGCGCGACGAGGCGCTCAAGGCCGGCGTCGAGGCGGACGTCTTCGACCGGACCGTGAAGCCTGAGCTGATGCTCGGTCCCTCGGCCTGAGGGCGCCGTGACGGCCGAGATCGTCAACCTTCGCCGTGCCCGCAAGCAGCGGGCGCGGCAGGATGCCGGGAAGCAGGCCGAGCAGAACCGCGTGACGTTCGGCCGGACGAAGGCCGAACGCGAACTGACCGAGGCCGAGCGTGATCTGGCCGCGCGCCGCCTGGAGGGCCACCGCCTTCGGGACGGAAAAGACGACGGCGACGACAACTGAACTCGGAGGCGCCGGCCGATGACCGATCGCAAGCGCTCCCTCACCATCGCCGGCCACCGCACCAGCGTCTCGCTGGAAGACGCCTTCTGGGAAGCCCTGAAGCAGATCGCCGCAGCGGAGAACCGCAGCCTCACCGGGCTGATCGCCGAGGTCGACTCCCGGCGCGGCGAGGCCAATCTCTCCTCCGCCCTGCGCGTCCATGTGCTGGATTATTATCGGCGGCGGGCCGGGATCGAGACCTGACCCGTCCTTGCGAGCGCGGCGACACGGAGCACGGCGGAATCGATCACTCGAAAATCGAGCGATTTCAGCGCATTCGGCACGAATCCGGAATCAACGCCGCAAGCCGTTGAATCAAATTCGCAACGGCCTCAGTTCGGCTGGATCGCCCGCGAGAGCGGTCGCGGCACGCTCTCGATCTGCAGCGGCGGCGGCAGTGCGGGAGCCTCCTGGCCGCCGGGCGGCGTGTCGGAGAGGCTGGAGCGCGGCGCCCCCTGAAGGATGAGCGGCCCCGGTTGCGGGCTCGGTGGCGGCGGCGTCGCCGCCCGCGCGCGCTCCTCGGCCTCGAGCCGCCGGCGCATCTCCTGCTCCAGCCGGATCTGCTCGAGCCGTCTCGCCTCCTCGGCGCGCCGGGCCTCCTCCGCCAGCCGCGCCTCCTCGATCCGCCTCGCTTCTTCGGCCCGCTTCTCCTCGGCGAGCCGCCGCTCTTCCTCGGCCTTGAGGAAGAGGTTCAGGCGGCGCTCGTTCTCGCGCATCTCGCGCTCGGCGCGCAGGCGCCGCGAATGGATCGCGCGCTCGCGCGCATCCGCCTCGAACGCCTCGACCCGCTCGATCTCGCGGGCGAGCGCACGGGCCGCCACCGTATTGGACAGCGCCCCCACGTCGCTTTCGCGCCGCAGGCCCGAAAGCGGTCCGCGCCAGGCCATGCCGATCTGCGGCGCCTCGCCTGGCCAGCCCTTCGGCAGCGGCCCGACCGGCCGCAGCGACAGCCTCAGATCGGCCGAGAGAGCCCGCAGATCGAGCGTGCCGCTGGCATCCGCCCGCAGCCCGCCACGCTCGAAGGCGAAGGGCTGGAGCCTGACGAGCCCGCCGGCCAGGGTAAAGGGTACGGCGACGTCGCCGAGCACCCAGGCGTCGCGGTCGAGCGCGGCCGCAAGCCGGTCCTGGAGCCGCGACGGGTCGCTTTCGGAGGCATCCTCGCCCGTGCCCGCGATCACCTGCGCATAGGCGGTCGGATCGAAGCGGGAGAGGCGGGCGCCGGCCAGCGTCAGGCTCCCCGCCCCGCTCAGTCCGGCGACGAGCCGTGCCGGGCTCTCGCCCGATCCGCCGGCATCGATCTGTCCCGAGGCCTTGCCGGCGAGCGCGCCGCCGGTCATCGCCGCCACATCGACGTCGCGCAGCCCGATGCGTCCGGCGAACTGCGCGAGCCCGCCTTCGCGGCGCAGCGATAGCCGCCCCTCGACACGGCCGCCGCCATAGCCGCCCGAGACGTCGTCGATCCGCAAACCGTCGTCCTGCGCGCGCAGCGTCATCGTCGCGCCCTGCAGGGCCGTGCCCTCGAACAGGGTCAGCGAGCCGGCCTCGACCGCGATCTCGAAATCCGGCAAAGGCGCGGCCCGGCCGAAACGGGCGCTCGACCAGATCGTGCCGGGCGGGCGGGACGCCGCGCTGCCGAGGGATGCCGCCAGGAAAGCCCGCAGGTCGACCGACGGCACAGCGAGCCTGCCACGATAGGCCCCCTCGCGCGGCAGCATGAGCGAGCCGCGCGCGCTCGCGCCCCCGAGATTGACGACCAGATCGTCGAGCGTCACGGCCTCGCTCGACAGGCCGAGGCGCGCATGCGCGTCGAGCACGCCCTCGGGCAGGAGCCGCGCCGGCGCCTCCGGCAGGATCTGCCCGGCGCCCTCCGCCTGGATGGCGAGCCGCGCGGGCTCGGCACCACGACGCTCCGCGACGAGCGAGAGGCCGGAGCCGGAAAGCGAGCCGAGCAGCCGTTGCGGGCCGAGCTCGAGCGTGAAACGGCCGGCCCCGCCTTGCGCAGGGGCCGGCAGCCCGAAGGCCGCGAAGGCCTGGCGCCGGTCCGTGAGATCGAAGCGCAGGCTGCCCGCGCTCCAGGCTCCCGAACGGTCGAGCCGCCCCTCGAAGCCGAGCCGGCCGGCCTGCGCCGCCCCGTCGAAGGTCACGGCGGTGTCGCCCGCCGCCGCCCGCGTCACGCGGAAGCCGGCATCGAGGCGCGCCAGCCCGTCGCCGAGACGCGCCGCAGCCTGCAGCGCCTGCTCCGGCAGGAGCGGCCCCGCGAGCGCGGCAAGAGCCTCGAAGCGCGGCGCCCGGACCCGCCCCGAGATCTCGCCCCCCTCCGCCAGCAACGCGCCGGAGCCGCTGACGGCGACGCCGCCGAACCCCTCGACGCTGAAACGGTCGAGCCGCCACGCCTCGCCCTCGCGCCGCAGCGCGAGGCTCGCCCCTCCCGGCGGAGCGTTGCGGAAGCGCGCATCGGTGAGCGAGAGATCGAGCGCCAGGTCGCGCCGGCCGACGAGCCCGGCGAAATTAGCGCCCGGTGGCAGGGTGTTGAGGTCGAGCCCCTTCAGCGCCGCCTTGGCGACGAGCCGTCCCGGCAGCAGATCGCCCGAGCCTTCCAGCCTCAGTCCCGAAGAGCCCGTGACCAGCAGCCGCTGGACGCCGATCCGCCCCTCGTCCCAGCCGCCGACCGCCTCGGCGTCGATCCGCCCGAGCCCCGCCACCAGGTCGGCCAGCGCAGGGTCGAGCCCGGCCCGGGCGAGGGCCAGCGCCACGCGCCGCGCATCCTCCGCCTTGAGGTTGAGCCGCCCGGAGACGCCGGAAAAGCCGGCCCGGCCGCTGGCGCCGATCAGCGCTCCGGCGACGCGCACCGAGGCCGAAAGGTCGTTGAGCCCGCCGCCATCCAGCCGCCCGCGCAGCGCCAGCGCCGAGAAATCCTCGCCGCGCCACAGCAACTGGTCGAGGTCGAGCGCGACGTCGAAGGAGCCCGGCAGGGCCTGCAGCCCGTGCTCGAAGCCGGGCCGTTCGCCGAGCGCCGTCGCCAGCGCATCGAGGTCCAGCCGCCGGGCCCGGAGCGCGAGCGAGCCCTTGCCGAGCTGGGGCAGATACTGCCCTTCGCCTTCGAGCCGCGCCACCCCGCCGCCGACATCGAAGGTAAGCCCGGTGATGTCGAGCTGGCGCGCGCCGCCCCGGACCTGCCCCGCCAACGCCACCGCCCCGCCCGGCGCGAGGGTGAACGCGCCTTCGAGGCCCGGCTCGCGCCCGGCCGCAGGCAGGAGGAACTGGCCGTCGAAGCCGATCTGCGTGTCGTCGCCGGTCACGAAGGCCTTGGCGCGCAGCCGGCCGCTCTCCTCCGCCGCGCCCGTCGTGATGCGGAAGGAGGAGCCGGCGGCCTCGCCCTCGATGCGCCAGGGACCGGCGAGGCTCGACGCCACGAGTTCGGCGGAGATCGGCGCGATCACGACAGGCGCCCGGTCGGCATCGCGCCAGACCAGCGCCGTGCGCCGCACGGTCAGCCGGTCGAGGCTCGCCTGCGCCGGCAGCCCGGCGCCCCGGCGCTGCGGCCAGCGAACGGTCCCCGCATCGTCCAGCACGACATTGACGACCGCGCCCTCCGCCTGCGCGTCGGCGAAGCGGAATTCGCCGCGCGCCAGCGCGGACAGCGCGAATTCGACGCCGACCCGCTCGACCGTGACGGAGCTGGCCGCGCTTCCGTCGCCGATGCGGACATCCTGGAGCGACAGGATCGGCGACGGCAGCAGGCGCAGACCGATGCCGCCCGCGACCCGCGTATCGACGCCGAGCGCCTCCGTCAGCCGCGCCTCGATCTGCGACCGATAATCACGCCAGTCGACGAAGCTCGGCCCGATCAGCGCCGCGAGCAGCGCCAGCACGAGCAGGCCGGCCAGAACTGTCAGGGTCTCACGCAACGTCCCGAACTTTTCCCGTCTCCTCCGGAGCCTTGCGCGGCAAAGTGGGAACCGGCGTTTCGCGGGCGCAATGCTCGGAACTGTGTCAGCCGAACGCATCGCCTCCGGACGACGAGGTCGCGAGGCGATGCGGTCTCATAGCGCAATCATGCCCGCAAGTCGCGGCGAGATCACGACATTTCAGGCGTCGGCGGAAGGCCTCCGCCGCACCGGCTCACAACGCGACGATCTTGCCCGGGTTGAGGATGTTCTGCGGGTCGAGCGCGCGCTTCAGCGTGCGCATCACGGCGAGCGCCGGCGCGCCATGCTCGGCCTCCAGATACTTCATCTTCTTCTGGCCGACGCCGTGCTCGCCCGTGCAGGTGCCGCCCATTGCGAGCGCCCGCTTGACCAGCCGGTCGATGAAGGCCTGGGCGCGCTCGACCTCGGCGGGATCGTTCAGATCGACCAGCGGCTGGGTGTGGAAATTGCCGTCTCCGACATGGCCGGCGATCGGCGCGATCAGCCCGCTCGCCTCGATGTCGCGCTTGGTCTCCTCGACGCATTCGGCGAGTTGAGAGATCGGCACACAGACGTCGGTGGCCACGGATTCGAAGCCGGGCCGCAGCGCGCGGGCGGCCCAATAGGCGTCATGGCGCGCCTGCCAGAGCTTCGAACGGTCCTCGGCCTTGGTCGCCCACTCGAACGGCCCGCCGCCGAACTCGGCCGCGATCTCGCCGAAGCGCTCCGACTGCTCCGCCACGCCGGCCTCAGTGCCGTGGAACTCGACGAACAGCATCGTCGTCTCGGGCAGGTCGAGCTTGGAATGGATGTTGACGCCGCGGATCATCACGTCGTCGAGCAGTTCGATGCGCGCCACCGGCAGCCCGGACTGGATGGTGAGGATGGTGGCGTCGCAGGCCGCCTTCACCGAGGGAAACGGGCAGACGCCGGCGGCGATCGCCTCCGGAATGCCGTGCAGCTTCAGCGTGATTTCGGTGATGATGCCGAGCGTTCCCTCCGACCCGACGATGAGCCGCGTCAGATCGTATCCGGCCGAGGTCTTGCGGGCCCGCGTCGAGGTCTTGACGATCGAGCCGTCGGCCATGACCACGGTCAGCGCCAGCACGTTGTCCTTCATCGTGCCGTAGCGGACGGCGTTGGTGCCGGAGGCACGCGTCGCCGCCATGCCGCCGATGGAGGCGTCCGCGCCGGGGTCGATCGGGAACATCAGCCCCTGGTCGCGCAGATGCTCGTTGAGCTCCTTGCGGGTCACGCCCGGCTCGACCACGACGTCGAGGTCCTCGGCATGCACCGCGACGATCCGCTTCATCTGGCTCATGTCGATGCTGACGCCGCCGAAGGGCGCGTTGACATGGCCTTCCAGCGAGGTCCCGGTGCCGAAGGCGATGACCGGCACGCCATGCTGCGCGCATAGCTTCACGATCTCCGCGACCTCTTCCGTGCTCTGCGGGAACACGACGGCGTCCGGCGCCTGCGTCGGAATCCAGGTCAGGGTGTGGCCGTGCTGCTGGCGAACCGCCAGGCTGGTCACGAGACGGTTGCCGAAGGAGGCGGCCAGCGCCTGCGTCACGGCCGCGACCGCAGCCGGCGACGGCGGCAGCGATGCGGCAGAGGCGGGGCTGTCATGAAGGGCGACGGCGGGCAGGCTCATTGTCAAGATCCAGTTCTGGCGCTTAGACTTGGAACAGTTCGGTTCGGCAGGCAGTCACGGTTCCGCGGGCAGCATTGGCCTGTCGAGCTTCTTGGACCGGACGAACCGCCGGCCGCAAGCTTGATTGGTGCATAGTAGAGCATGTCGCAACGCAACGGACAGCGTCGTCGTCTTTTCGCGCCAGGCCCGCTCGGGGACGCCACGGAAGCGCCTCGCCTGCAGGCTCGGCCCCGCAGCCGGAGGGCCTGGCGATGAAGGACGAAATCCGCGCACCGGCGCTGTTCTTCGCGCCATTCGTATCCTCGGTGATGCGCGTCGAGCCGCAATGGATCGACCATAACGGCCATCTCAACATGGCCTATTACCATGTCCTCTTCGACCGGGCGACGGACGAGGTCTTCTCCCTCGTCGGCATCAACCAGGAGTATCTGGAGACCCGCAACGGCTCGTCATTCACGGCGGAGTGCCACATTCTCTACAAGCGCGAGCTCACCGAGAACGATCTGGTGCGAGTCACGGCGCAGCTCATCGATTTCGACGAGAAGCGGCTGCACTACTATCTGGAGATGCGCCACGCCAACGAGGGCTGGCTCGCCGCCACAAGCGAGAACATGTCGCTCCATATCGACATGGGCGACCGCAAGGTCGCGCCCTTCCCCGCCGATATCCTCGCCAATCTCGCCCTGATGAAGGCGGCTCACGGCCTGATGCCGCTGCCGGCGACGATCGGCCGGATCATCGGCATGCCGAAGAAGCGGACGATCCGCGTCGAGGCCGAGCCCGAGCGGGAGCGCGAGACCCGGCACTGAGCCGCCACGGCGCAGGCCTTCTACAGCGGCTTCGTCAGCACGACGCGGATCGCGTAGCCGCCATGGAGTCTTTCGCTGGCCGCGCGGCAACCGGCCGCCTCGGCGAGCCCGGCCGCGACCGCGGCCAGGTCGTCGCGCGGCGTGACGTGGAACAGCGCGAGCCAGCGCCGCAGCAGCGCCCGGAACGGAGTCGGCAGCCCCTCCCCATCCCCGAAATCGACGATATGCAGGGAGCCGCCCGGCGCGAGGCGACGCAGCGCCTCCGCGATCACGCCCTGCCAGGGCGGGATCATCGAGAGCGCGTAGGAGATGACGATGCGGTCGAACCCGGCGCGACCGAACAGCGCCTGCGGATCGAACGCCGTCGCATCGGCCTGCGCCAGCGCGATCCGGTCGGCAAGTCCCGCCCGCGCGACCGAACCCTGCGCCGTCGCGAGCATCTCCGCCGAGACGTCGAGGCCGCAGCAGGCCCGGCCGGGATAGCGCCGCGCGATGGCGACGAGGTTGCGCCCCGTGCCGCAGCCGATCTCCAGGACGCTGCCCTGCGCCGGCGGCGCGAGCCCGGCGATCAGCCCGTCGCGGCCGAGCAGGTAGAATTTGCGGCTGGCGTCGTAGATGTGGCGCTGGTGCCGGTAGATCCGGTCCATCAGCCCGGCCGGCGTCTCTCCGGTCGGCAGGGCCGCGCTCATGCCGCCCGCTCCCCCAGCACATAGAGATGGAAGCCGCCATAGATCGAGGAGCGGTCGCGGGCGCACAGCGCACGGCTGCGTTCCTCCTCGTAGCGCCACTGGCCGAGGATCGCATCGGGAACGCGCCCGGGCAGCAGCCGCTCGTCGGCCGCCGTGCGGAAGATCACCCGCGCGCCGGGACGCGCGGTGCGCGTGATCTGCGTCCACAGCGCCGTGAGCTGCGCATCGTTCATCCAGTCCTGCGCGTCGAGCAGGACATAGGCGTCGCAGCTCTCCGCCGGCTGCTCGGCCAGCACGTCGGTCACGGACGCCTGCCGATAGGAGACGCGCCGGCCGCGCTGCTTGAGCGCCGCGAAATGCGCCTTCTGCAGATAGGGCGGCAGCGCGGCCTCATCGGTCGCGCCATAGCCGCGCCCGAAGGCCTGCTGGGCGAAGTAGTTGCTGCGCAGGTCGAAGCCGCAGGCCAGCCGCTCCAGCCGGCATTTGAGAGCCCCCAGAATGCCGTCCTCGCCATCGGCGGCCAGCGCCTTGTACTGGGCGGGCGGAATGCCGAGCCCGTAGAGCGAAGCCGGCTGGCGCACGAGCCAGCGCACCAGCCGCCGCTCGAACACCGGCGCCAGATGCCGTTCGAACAGCGCCCGCTGCTCGGCCATGTCGCGGGCGGCCAGCATGGCACGCGGGTCGGCGCCGAGCAGGCGCGCCAGCAGATGTCCGGTCCCGATGAAGCGGCCGAGCAGGCCGTAGCGGTAGAAATTGCTGGCGAAGAGATTGATCCGGCGCCGCCCGTCGAGACCCCTTCCCTCCCAGTAGCCGCGCGACGTCGGATCGAGATGCGGAGCGACCTCCTCGTCGTAGAAGGCGACGTTCTCGCGGGACTGGGCCTGCCCGAAGAAGCGCCGGAAGGTCTCGTGGTCCGGCGCCCGCTCCAGCACGGCGAGCTTGAGCCGCCCCAGCGCGACATGCGCGCCATTGAGGTCGACGGCGGTGATCCGCGCCGGATCCGCCGTCAGATAGGAGAGCAGGTTGCAGGAGCCCGAGGCGATCGCCACGACATGGTCCTGCGGCGAGAGCGCCAGCGCCTCCATGTCGACGACCGGGTCCTCCCAGATCTGCGGATACACCAGCCCCGAGAAGGCCAGAGTGAAGGCCCGCTCGAGGAGGCCGGCGCGGGAGAGCGCCTTGCTGCGATGGACCGCGCTCGTGAGTCCGAGCGTGGTCGTCCGTCTTACGGTGCGTGCCGTCTGCGTCACCTGTCACCTTCTGGCGGCTCGTTGCGCTGGCGAGGCCGCCTAGAGGAGTCGCGTGACGGTTGGGTGACGGCAGCGGCCGGGACGCTACTGCGCGGTGACGCCGGCCGCCTTGATGACCGGGGTCCACTTGTCGACCTCGGCCCGGACATGGGCCCCGAGCGCCGCCGGGCTCTGGCCGGCCTCGTCGGGGATTTCGCAACCGAGGTCGAGCAGCTTCTGGCGCAACGCCGGGTCGGCCAGCGCCTTGCGCCCGGCCGCGTTGAGCTTCTCGACGATCTCCGGCGGCGTCGCCTTCGGCGCGAACATCGCATTCCAGCCCACGGCCTGGAATTCGGGAAGACCGCCCTCGGCGCTGGTCGGTATGTCCTTGGCGACGTCGAGCCGCTTCGGCGTCGCGACGACGAACGTCTTCAGATTGGCCAGTTGCGGAATGATCGTGACGGTCTGGTCGCAGACGAAGTCGAGCTGCTTGGCGAGCAGCGCGTTGAGCGCAGGCCCGGAGCCGCGGAATGGGACGTGCTGCACCGGCGCCTTGATCAGGTGGTGGAAGTAGACGCAGGTCAGGTGCGAGGTCGAGCCCACCCCGCCATGGCCGTAATTGTACTTGGACGGGTCGGCCTTCAGCAGCGCGACGAACTCCTTGAAGTTGTTCGCCGGAAAGTCCTTGTGCGCCGAGATCAGCATCGGCGTGCCGGCCGCGTTCATGATCGGCGCGAAATCGGTGCGGGGATCGTAGGCGAGATTGGGATAGAGGCCGACCGAGGCCGAATGGGTACCCATATTGCCCATCATGATCGTGTAGCCGTCGGGCGTGGCCTTCGCGACGCGCAGCGAGCCGGTCGTGCCACCCGCTCCGGCCACGTTCTCGACGATGATCGACTGGCCGAGCGTGCGCGCCATGTGGTCGGAGACCAGCCGGGCGATGATGTCCGTCGTGCCACCGGCCGCGAACGGCACGACCATGGTGATGGACCGGGACGGGTAGGTGTCCGCCGCGGCGGGCAGGACGAGTGCGAGGGCGGCCCCGAGGGCCGTGATGAGACGACGCATGTGTTTCCTCCGATCAGTGGCGCCGCGTGGATCGCGGTCTTCCGGTTGGTGGTGGTGGGAATGCGGTTCCGAAGCTCCTCAGAGATGGCGCAGGCCGATGCTCTCGATCAGCGGCAGCAATTCGTCGCGGGCGCGGATGCGGTGATTGCGCGCCGCCTCGGCGGCGAGTCCAGGCCGACCGAGCTCGATGGCGACCGCGATGGCGGCATGCTCGGTCGAAGACAAGGCGAGCTTCGGCCGAAACCGGGAGGTCAGCATCCGCGCGCGGTGCGACTGGTCGTTGACGGCCTGGAGGATGCGGACGAAGCGGCGGTTGCCGCAGCCCTCGACCAGAAGGCGGTGGAAGGCCTCGTCGGCCCGTCCCCATTCGGCGAAGTCCGTCTCGGCCAGGGCCCGGCTCATCCGCGTCGTCTCGTGCGACAGGGCCCCCGCCAGCGACCGCCTCTCCGCTTCCGGCAGGCGCGCCGCCAGTTCGGCCGCGCTGGCCTCGATCGCGATCAGAACCTCGTAGATCTCGCGCAGATCGTCCGGCGCCAGCGCGCAGATGACGATGCCGCGCTTGGGCAGGATGCGGACGAGCCCCTCCTCCTGCAGCCTCAGCGCCGCCTCGTGCACCGGCGTGCGGCTGACGCCGAGCCTGACCGCGAGCTCACCGGCCGAGGCCTGGTATCCGGGCGGGAAAACGCTCTCGCGAATCGCCGTCTTCAAGGCCGCATAGGCCCCGTCGACGAGGCTGACGCCGCGCTCCGCCGCTTGATCGATCGCCTCCAGCTTCGCCGCCATCGCGCCTCCTGAGCGGAGAATATCAACTTCCATGGAAGCTGCAACGGATCATTGACTTTCACCGAACGAGTCCGTCAAGACTGCGGGACAAGAGCCGCCAGGGAGCCGACGCCATGAAGACCTACAGGATCGCCGCCATTCCGGGAGACGGCATCGGCGTCGAGGTCATCGCCGCCGGCGTCGAGGTGCTGCAGGCGCTGGCGGCCCGCGACGGCTCCTTCGGCTTCGCCTTCGACCATTTCGATTGGGGCTCGGACTACTACAAGCGCACCGGCCTGATGATGCCGGCGGATGGCCGCGACCGGATCAAGGACCATGACGCCATCTTCTTCGGCGCGGTCGGCGCGCCCGACGTGCCGGACCATGTCACGCTCTGGGGCCTGAGGCTCGCCATCTGCCAGCCCTTCGACCAGTACGCCAATGTCCGCCCGACGCGCGTCCTGCCCGGCATCACCTCGCCGCTGCGCCATGTCTCCGGCCCGGAACTCGACTGGGTGATCGTGCGCGAGAACTCCGAGGGCGAGTATGCCGGCGTCGGCGGCCGCGTGCACAAGGGCTTCCCCGAGGAGGTCGCGACCGATGTCTCGATGATGACGCGCACGGGCGTCGCCCGCATCATCCGCTACGCCTTCCGCCTCGCGCAGTCGCGGCCGCGCAAGCTCCTCACCGTCGTGACCAAGTCCAACGCCCAGCGCCATGCGATGGTCATGTGGGACGAGATCGCCGCCGAGGTCGCCGCCGAGTTTCCGGACGTCACCTGGGACAAGATGCTGGTCGACGCCATGACCATGCGCATGGTGATCAAGCCCGGCAGCCTCGACACCATCGTCGCGACCAATCTCCACGCCGACATCCTGTCCGACCTCGCCGCGGCGCTCGCCGGCTCCCTCGGTATCGCGCCGACCGCGAACCTCAACCCCGAGCGCGCCTTCCCCTCGATGTTCGAGCCGATCCACGGTTCGGCCTTCGACATCGCCGGCAAGGGCATCGCCAACCCGGTCGGCACCTTCTGGACAGCCACGATGATGCTCGACCATCTCGGCGAGCCGGCGGCCTCCGCCCGCCTGATGCGCGCCATCGAGCGCGTCACCGCCGATGCGCGCTTCCACACGCCCGATCTCGGTGGCCGGGCGACGACGCGGGAGGTCACCGACGCGGTCATCGCGGCCATCGCCGGCGACAACGCCTGACCCGCGCGGGAGGCATGGCCGGGCCGGGCTGAAATTTGGCCCGGCACACCCCATATTGCCGGCCGAACCCGCAACGCGACGGAGGATGGCATGGGCCTGATGAAGATGTTCGGCAAGGAAGAGACCGCCAAAGGCCACTTCCCCTTCGAGCTCAGCGACGCCGAATGGCGCGCGAAGCTGACGCCGGAGCAGTACCGCATCCTGCGCGGCCACGGCACCGAGCGGGCGGGCTCCTGCGCGCTCAACTACGAGAAGCGCGCCGGCACCTTCTCCTGCGTAGGCTGCGGCCAGAAGCTGTTCACCTCGCACAAGAAGTTCGAGAGCGGCACCGGCTGGCCGAGCTTCGACCAGCCGCTGGAAGGCGCGGTCGGCACCACGGAGGACTACAGCTACGGCATGCACCGCACCGAGGTGCATTGCGCCAATTGCGGCGGCCATCTCGGCCATGTCTTCCCGGACGGCCCGCCTCCGACCGGCCTGCGCTACTGCATCAACGGCGAGGTGATGACCTTCGAGCCGGCGGAAGGCTGAGGCTTTTCCGTCATTGCGAGCGTAAGCGAAGCAATCCAGCGGCCTGGCGCTCTACGCTGACTGGATTGCTTCGTCGCTTGCGCTCCTCGCAATGACGTGGATTGCGCCTCCGGCAAGGGCGCAATCCGGCCCTTGTCGCACTATATTGAGCGAGAACGAATCACGCACGAGCGGCCCCGTCCTTGTCCGATTACGAGACCACCTCCGCCCCCCTGCCCCGCCCCGGCGGCCTCGCCGCGCGCGCGGCCGCCCAGCCGGCGGCGGGCTATCTCGCAGGGCTCAATCCCGAGCAGCGGCAGGCGGTCGAGACCACGGACGGCCCGGTTCTCGTGCTGGCCGGTGCCGGCACGGGCAAGACCCGCGTGCTGACCACGCGCATCGGCCATCTCATCGCGACCAACCGCGCCTTCCCCTCGCAGATCCTCTCCGTCACCTTCACCAACAAGGCGGCGCGCGAGATGAAGGAACGCATCGCGCATCTCGTCGGCCCCGTCGCCGAGGGCATGCCCTGGCTCGGCACCTTCCATTCGATCTCGGCCAAGATCCTGCGCCGCCATGCCGAGCTGCTCGACCTGCGCAGCGACTTCACCATCCTCGACACCGACGACCAGATCCGCCTGATGAAGCAGGTGATCCAGGCGGAGGGGATCGACGAGAAGCGCTCGGGCGAGGCCGCCGTCTTCGCCAACGGCCGCGGCGGCAAGCTCTACGCCGCCTATCAGGACCGGCTTAAGACGCTGAACGCGGTCGATTTCGGCGACCTGCTGCTGCACTGCCTGACGCTCTTCCGCGAGCATGCCGACGTGCTCGCGACCTATCACGAACGCTTCCGCTACATCCTCGTCGACGAGTATCAGGACACCAACACGGCCCAGTATCTCTGGCTGCGCCTGCTGGCCCAGGGGCGCCGCAACATCTGCTGCGTCGGCGACGACGACCAGTCGATCTATGGCTGGCGCGGCGCCGAGGTCGACAACATCCTGCGCTTCGAGCACGAT
>QFQY01000104.1 GCA_003248805.1 Chelatococcus sp.
CCTCGACCTTGCCCGAATAGACGCGGCAGAAGGTGATGGTGCCGACGAAGGGGTCGTCCATGATCTTGAAGGCGAGCATGGAGAACGGCGCTTCGTCCGTCGGCTCGCGCGTGGTCGGCTCTTCGGTCTTGAAGTCGATGCCTTCGACCGCGCCGCGATCGACCGGCGAGGGCAGGAAGTCGACGACGGCGTCGAGCAGGGGCTGCACGCCCTTGTTCTTGAAGGCCGAGCCGCAGAGCACGGGATGGAAGGCGCGGCGCTGGACGGCCGTGCGGACGAGCTTGCGCAGCGTCTCGGCATCCGGCTCGGTGCCTTCGAGATAGGCCTCCATCGCGGCGTCGTCCATCTCGACGGCGGCCTCGACAAGCTTCGAGCGGTACTCGACGGCCTTGTCGGCGAGATCGGCCGGGATCTCCTGCTCGGAGAACGACGCGCCGAGCGCCTCGCCGTCCCAGACGATCGCCTTCATCTTGATGAGGTCGATCACGCCGGCGAAGTTCGACTCCGAACCGATCGGGATCTGCAGGCAGACCGGCTTGCCGGCCACGCGGTCGACGATGTCCTGGACGCAGCGATAGAAATCGGCGCCGATCTTGTCCATCTTGTTGACGAACACGACGCGCGGCACGTCGTATTTGTCGGCCTGGCGCCAGACCGTCTCGGTCTGCGGCTCCACGCCCTGGTTGCCGTCCAGCACGCAGACGGCGCCGTCGAGCACGCGCAGCGAACGCTCGACCTCGATGGTGAAGTCGACGTGCCCGGGGGTGTCGATGATGTTCAGGCGCATGTCGCGCCAGAAGCAGGTCGTCGCGGCCGACGTGATCGTGATGCCGCGCTCCTGCTCCTGGGTCATCCAGTCCATGGTGGCGGCGCCGTCATGGACTTCGCCGATCTTATGGGACTTGCCCGTGTAATACAGGATCCGCTCGGTCGTCGTCGTCTTGCCCGCATCGATGTGGGCCATGATGCCGAAGTTGCGGTAACGGTCGATGGGATGGGAACGGGGCATTGGAGCGCTCTGTCTTCCTGGAGTCCGGGCAGCCGCTTACCAGCGGTAGTGCGAGAAGGCGCGGTTGGCTTCCGCCATCCGGTGGGTGTCTTCACGCTTCTTGACGGCGTTGCCGCGGTTGTTGGCGGCGTCCATCAGCTCCGAGGAGAGCCGCTCCACCATGGTCTTGTCGTTACGGCTGCGGGCAGCCGAGATCAGCCAGCGGATCGCCAGCGCCTGACGGCGTTCGGTGCGAACCTCGACCGGAACCTGATAGGTCGCGCCACCGACGCGACGCGAACGCACCTCGATCGCCGGGGCGACGTTCTCGAGCGCGCTCTTGAAGACCGCGAGCGGGTCGCCCTTGGTCTTGGTCTCGATGATGTCGAAGGCGCCATAGACGATCCGCTCGGCGGTCGACTTCTTGCCCTCGTACATGACGGAGTTCATGAACTTCGTCACGATCACGTCGCCGAACTTCGGGTCCGGGATGATTTCACGCTTTTCGGCGCTATGGCGGCGGGACATCGTCTAGTCTCCGGTCAAATCTTTAACGCTGCGAACCGGCTCGGGCGGAACACCCCGCCGGTCTGGCAGAACTTACTTCGGACGCTTGGCGCCGTACTTCGAACGGCGCTGCTTGCGGTTCTTGACGCCCTGGGTGTCGAGCACGCCGCGCAGGATGTGATAGCGCACGCCGGGAAGGTCCTTCACGCGGCCGCCGCGGATCATCACCACGGAGTGCTCCTGAAGGTTGTGGCCCTCGCCCGGGATGTAGCCGATCACCTCGAAGCCGTTGGTCAGGCGAACCTTCGCAACCTTACGCAGAGCGGAGTTCGGCTTCTTCGGCGTCGTCGTGTAGACGCGCGTGCAGACGCCGCGCTTCTGCGGGCAGGACTCGAGCGCCGGAGCGGTGTTGCGCGCCTTGACGGGCGACCGCGGCTTGCGGATGAGCTGGCTGATTGTCGGCATTTAACGGCCTCTCGCCCCAGTTGAGCGTCTTGAAATTCTCTGGTCGCACTCCGGCACCGAAACCGCATATGGCAAAACGAAACCACGCCATCGGCCCCACTTCAGGGCCTCAGGCGCGCTCGCAAAGCAGAGGAACACGGAAAATCCGTGTTCATGCATCCTGCCATGTCGTCAATCGACGCTGGAATTCCGACGGAGTTTCGGTCGCGTAACTCGCTCGCAGCAGAGGCGGAGCGACAGACGTGTCCGACAACCGTCGACAGTGGCGCGCTTATGACTCAACGGGAGATTCGCGTCAACCCCTGAATGATCGTCGACCGCGGCAAGACTTGCCGATTATCACTGGGATGATCGCGGATCGGCCGATGGCGGCCGACCCTGCGTCGCGGGAGCAGGCTATGCGGATCGTCCTGGCGGCTTCGGTCGCATTTCTCACCTTTCCGGCGCAGACCGCAAGGGCGGATTCGACCTGCGACGTGATCACGAGAGCGATGCTGGCGGTCGCCGATCAGCCGGTTCGTCAACGTATGCTGCAGGGGCCGCCCGGCCGCGAGACCGTCCTGATGGAGAGCCTCGCCCTGAAGGACGCGATGTTCTTGCGCGACACCGACAGCGGCCGCTGGACCCGGATGCCGATCGGCCGCGCCGAGATGCGCCTCATGGCCGAGGCCGCGCTGGCGAAGTTGCCGCTGAGCGCGTGCTCCGGCCCGCGCGCAGGGGATGACGGCGGCACTCCGGTCCTTGTCTACGACTATACCCAGCCCAATCCGCTGAAGCCCTCCGAACCCTCGCGCAGCACGATCTGGATCGGCAAGGCCGATGGCCGGCTCAGGCGCATCGTGCTGTCGGACGGCAGCTACCAGACCATCGAATACGGTGACTTCGCCGCGCCTGCGCCCTGACATCGAACCGACGAGCGACCATGAGCACCCTGCGCCATCTGCCGACCTCCGCCCTCCTCTGCACGCTGACGGCTTTCCCCGCCCTGGCCGCCGACGCCACCGGCTGCCGGGACGTCGCCGGGCTGAAGCGCTTCGAAGGTTCCGAGATCGTCCAGTGCGACGGCCGCAACTTCGCGGAATACGCCCTGCCTCTCGGCGCGGCCAAGACCTTCGACCATGCGAGCAAGCGCGGGGGTTTCGAGACGAAGCGCGATCTGGAGGGCCGGCTCGTCCGCAATCTCTACCTCGTGCCCCCCGGCCCGTCCTCGGTCGAAGTCTTCCGCAACTACAAGGCCGAGCTGGCGGAGAAGGGCTTCACGGTGCTCTTCGAAGGCAAGCAGGGTGAGCTCGGCTACTGGATGGGCACTGTCTTCGGCGAGAGCGGTCCGGGCGGCCAGTTGCTGCAGTATAGCGGTAACGAAGCCCGTTATGTCGCAGCCGAAAGGGAGGCGGACGGCGTCAAGACCAGTCTGGCGATCTATGTCGTCGAGTATGCGGACGGCTACAATCCGAAGCTGAAGCCGCGGAAGGGCCAGGTGCTGGTTCGGACCGACGCGGTCGAGGCCGGCGAGCTGAAGCAGCAGATGGTCGTGGTATCGGCGGCGGAGATCGCACGCGGGCTCGATCAGTCCGGCAAGGTCGCGCTCTATGGCATCTTCTTCGATTTCAACAAGGCGAGCCTCCAGCCGCAGTCCCGGCCCACGCTCGACGAGATCGCGAAATATCTGAAGGCCAATGCGGCGCAGAAGCTCCATGTCGTAGGCCACACCGACTCGGTCGGCGGAGTCGAGCCCAATCAGAAGCTCTCGCAGGATCGGGCAGCCGCCGTGGTCGCCGAACTCGTGAAGTCCTACGGGGTCGCCCCGGCGCGGCTGAGACCCGCCGGCGTCGGCCTGCTGGCCCCGGTCGCCACCAATGCGACGGAGGACGGCCGCGCGAAGAACCGGCGGGTCGAACTGCTGCCGCAGTGACCGGTCGACCCCACGCCGCATCGGCACGTCGACGCCGATAACCCCATGGACGATGACCGAGCCGGGGCCGGATGCGCTGTCATCTCAGGTCCGCGGTCACAAAGAAAAGGGCCGGCCCCGAGGGGCCGGCCCTTTCCATGACCTGACCGGCGCCGGGCGACCGGCGCGCGAAGGTTACTCCGCTGCCGGGAGCACCGCCGCGGCCACCGCAGCGGCCTTGGCCGCCGCTTCCGCCTTCTGGCCGACGATGAGATCGTCGCGACGGGTCGCGATCTGCTTGATGCGGGCGACCTGGGCGCCGGTGCCGGCCGGGATGAGCGAGCCGACGATGACGTTCTCCTTGAGGCCCTCGAGCATGTCCGACTTGCCGTTGACCGCCGCCTCGGTGAGGACGCGGGTGGTCTCCTGGAAAGACGCCGCCGAGATGAACGAGCGCGTCTGCAGGCTCGCCTTGGTGATGCCGAGCAGGACCGGAACGCCGGAGGCCGGCTTCTTGCCCTCTTCGCGCATCTTGGCGTTGACCTCTTCCAGCTCGATGCGGTCGATCTGGTCGCCGGTCAGGATGTCGGTGTCGCCGCCATCCGTGATCTCGACCTTCTGCAGCATCTGCCGGACGATCACCTCGATGTGCTTGTCGTTGATGGTCACGCCCTGGAGGCGATAGACCTCCTGGATCTCGTTCACCAGGTAAGCCGCCAGCTCCTCGACGCCCTTGATCGCCAGGATGTCGTGCGGGGCCGGGTTGCCGTCGAGGATGTAGTCGCCCATTTCCACGACGTCGCCGTCCTGGAGATGGATGTGCTTGCCCTTCGGGATCAGGTACTCGACAGCCTCCGAACCGTCATGCGGGGTCAGCGTGACGCGGCGCTTGTTCTTGTAGTCCTTGCCGAAGCCGATCACGCCGGCCTTCTCCGCGATGATCGCGGCGTCCTTCGGACGACGCGCCTCGAAGAGCTCCGCGACGCGCGGCAGACCGCCGGTGATGTCGCGGGTCTTGGCCGAGTCGGTCGAGACGCGCGCCAGCACGTCGCCGGCCTTCACCGACGAGCCCGGCTCCACCGAGATGATGCCGTCGACGGGCAGGATGTAGCGGGCATCGCCACCGCGGGCGAGCTTCGCGATCTTGCCGTCCGTGCCATGGAGCACGATCGCCGGGCGCAGATCGGCCGTACGGGCCGAGCCGCGCCAGTCGATGACGACGCGCTTCGAGATGCCGGTCGCCTCGTCGGTCGTCTCGGTGATCGACATGCCGTCCACGAGGTCCTCGTAGCCGACCTTGCCGTCCACCTCCGCCAGGATCGGGCGGGAATAGGGGTCCCACTCGATCAGGCGCTGGCCGCGCTTGACCTTGTCGCCCTCGTCGACCCGCAGCTTCGAGCCGAACTGGACGCGGTGCACCGCGCGCTCGGCCCCGTCCGGCCCGACGATCACGATGGCGATGTTGCGCGCCATGGCGATGAGGTCGCCGTCCGAGTTCCGCGCCACGTTGCGGTTGCGCATCGTGACCGTGCCTTCGAAGTTCGACTCGACGAAGGACTGGTCGGCGATGGTGGCCGCGCCGCCGATGTGGAAGGTGCGCATGGTGAGCTGCGTGCCCGGCTCGCCGATCGACTGCGCCGCGATGACGCCGACGGCCTCGCCCATATTGACGGGCGTTCCGCGGGCGAGGTCGCGCCCGTAGCAGGTCGCGCAGACGCCGTTCTTGGTCTCGCAGGTGAGGACCGAGCGGATCTTCACTTCCTGGACACCGGCGGCGTTGATCCGCGCGATATCGCTCTCCTCGATCACCGAGCCCTTGGCGACGAGCACCTTGCCCTCGACGTCGACGACGTCCTCGGCCGCCGAGCGACCCAGGATACGCATGCCGAGCGAAGCCACGACCTGGCCGGCATCGACGATGGCGCGCATCTTGATGCCGTTGTCCGAGCCGCAATCGACCTCGGAGATGATCGCGTCCTGCGCCACGTCGACGAGACGGCGGGTGAGATAGCCGGAGTTGGCCGTCTTGAGCGCCGTGTCGGCGAGGCCCTTGCGGGCGCCGTGGGTCGAGTTGAAGTACTCGAGAACGTCGAGGCCTTCCTTGAAGTTCGAGATGATGGGCGATTCGATGATCTCGCCCGACGGCTTGGCCATCAGGCCGCGCATGGCGGCGAGCTGGCGCATCTGGGCCGGCGAACCGCGGGCACCGGAGTGGCTCATCATGTAGATCGAGTTGATCTGCTTGTCGCGACCCAGATCGTCCTTCTGGACGGTCGAGATGCGCGCCATCATCTCCTGCGCGAGCTTGTCGGAGCACTTCGCCCAGGCGTCGACGACCTTGTTGTACTTCTCGCCCTGCGTGATCAGGCCGTCCTGGTACTGCTGCTCGTAGTCCTTGGCGAGCGTGCGGGTGGTCTCGACGATCTCCCACTTGTTCTCGGGGATGACCATGTCGTCCTTGCCGAACGAGATGCCCGCCTTGAACGCGTGCTTGAAGCCGAGCGCCATGATCCGGTCGCAGAAGATCACCGACTCCTTCTGGCCGCAGCCGCGGTAGACGGCGTCGATCATCCCCTGGATCTCCTTCTTGGTCATCAGCTTGTTGATGACGTCGAAGGTGACGGCCGGATGGTCGGGCAGCGCGGTCGACAGGATCACGCGCCCCGGCGTGGTGTCGTAGATCTTCGTGAACGGCTTGCCGTCGGGGCCAGTGCCGGTCCAGCGGTATCTGATCTTCGAATGCAGCGTCACGACCTTCTCGTGCAGCGCGTATTCGAGCTCGCCGAAATCGCCGAACACCTTGCCCTGGCCGGGCTCGCCGTCGGAGATGATCGACAGGTAGTAGAGGCCGAGCACGATGTCCTGCGACGGCACGATGATCGGCAGGCCGTTCGCGGGGTGCAGGATGTTGTTGGTCGACATCATCAGCACGCGCGCTTCCAGCTGCGCCTCGAGCGACAGCGGGACGTGCACGGCCATCTGGTCGCCGTCGAAGTCGGCGTTGAACGCGGCGCAGACCAGCGGATGGAGCTGGATCGCCTTGCCCTCGATCAGCACGGGCTCGAAGGCCTGGATGCCGAGGCGGTGCAGCGTCGGCGCGCGGTTCAGCATCACCGGATGCTCGCGGATGACCTCGTCCAGGATATCCCAGACCTCCGGCTTCTCCTTCTCGACGAGCTTCTTGGCCTGCTTGACCGTGGTCGAGTAGCCCTTGGCGTCGAGGCGCGCATAGATGAACGGCTTGAACAGCTCGA
>QFQY01000034.1 GCA_003248805.1 Chelatococcus sp.
CCAGTCCTAAAGCCAACCCCGAAACGGTACTAAAAACGGAAATTCCTCAATAAAAACAATGGTGGCGAGCCCGGCAGGATTCGAACCTGCGACCAGCAGCTTAGAAGGCTGCTGCTCTATCCAACTGAGCTACGGGCCCTCGGGCGGAAGCATGTCATGCCCCGCCAGCAGGAAATGCTCGGTGCGTCAGGCGCTCAATGCGTCCACTGGCCGACGCGCGAATACTTGAAATTGTCGGAATAGGAGATCGACCGGCGGACCGGCTCGTGCGGCTCCTCGATCCGGTAGGGAATGCCGTTGCGGGTGGCGTAGGCCACCGCCTCCTCCTTCGAGTCGAACCAGAGCTTGAGCTGGCTCTTCATGTCGGCCGACGACGTCCAGCCCATCAGCGGCTCGATCTCGCGGGCGAGTTCCGGCTCGTATTCGAGGAGCCAGCGCTCGGTCTTGGCGGTTCCCGATTGCATGGCCGTGCGGGCCGGACGGTAGATGCGTGCGGTCATGGAGCGCTCGGCCTGTCACCTGATCCCTGCCGGACCGCGACATGCGAGCCGGCGCGTGATTACTCGTTTCCGTGTTGGTCGGGGCACCAGGATTCGAACCTGGGACCCTCTGCTCCCAAAGCAGATGCGCTACCGGGCTGCGCTATACCCCGACTGCTTCCAAATGCCTGTCAGGGCACCAGGAATCTTCGCAGGCTCTCGAAGACGAGAGCCGCGAACGAGATCGGAATAGCATCGGGCATGGTTTTTGGGAACTGAAAGTTCCGACAATTCCGCCCTGGCCTGCTCTACGCCGGCTCGCCGTGCCGGGCCGGCCTCGCGATCCCGGTCAATGCGGGAGGGCGCCTGCGCGACGCGTCGGAGCCCACGGCCGCGACGCTGTTGACGCCTGCCGCCGAAGGCGCGCAAAACGCAGCATAATGACCAGCGCACCAGCCACGCGATGACGCGACGACGCCCGCAACGGACCGGCGACCGCCGGATCGAGAGCCTCGCGACCCTCCCGCTCTTCCATAAGCTGGCGGGACGCAAGGTCGTGCTCGCCGGCGGGACCGAAGGCGCGCTGTGGAAGGCCGAGTTGCTGGCCGCCGCCGGTGCCGAGCTGCACGTCTTCGCGGGCGACCACTCCGATCGCTTCGCCGGTCTCGCGGCGGACCCGCCGGGCGGTGTCGTGCGGGTGCACGGCCGAAGCTGGCTCGACGACGACCTCGTCGGCGCCGCCCTCGCCGTGGGCGACATTGAGGACGAGATCGAGATCGCGGTCTTCGTCGCGGCCGCACGGCGCGCCGGCGCGCCGGTCAACATCGTCGACAAGCCCGAACATTGCGACTTCGCCTTCGGCGCTCTGGTCAACCGGTCGCCGCTCGTGGTCGCGATCTCGACGGACGGGGCGGCCCCGGTCTTCGGGCAGGCGATTCGCGCCAAGATCGAAGCCATGCTGCCGTCCGGCCTCAAGGCCTGGGCGCAGGCCGCCGCCGACTGGCGCCCGGCCGTGCAGGCGCGTGCCCTGCCCTTCGCGCTGCGTCGCGCCTTCTGGGAACGCTTCGCCGCGCGTGCGATGGCCGATCCGAGCCACGCCCCCGGCCCGCAGGACGAGGCGGACCTGTTCGCCGCCCTCGACGGCATCGAGAGCGCACCGGATGGCCCCGGCCGTGTCACGCTCGTCGGCGCCGGTCCCGGCGACCCCGATCTGCTGACGCTGAAAGCGATCCGCGCCCTGCAGAGCGCCGACATCATCCTCTACGACGATCTCGTCTCGCCCGGCGTGCTGGAGCTCGCCCGCCGCGAGGCGAAGCGCATGCTGGTCGGCAAGACGGGCTATGGTCCCTCGGTGAAGCAGGAGGAGATCAACGCGCTGATCGTCTCGCTGGCCCAGCAGGGCAAGCATGTGGTGCGGCTCAAGGGTGGCGATCCCGGCATCTTCGGGCGCGGCGGCGAGGAGATCGAGGCCTGCCAGGCTGCGCGGATACCGGTCGCCATCGTGCCCGGCATCTCCGCGGCCCAGGGAGCGGCCGCTTCGCTCGGCCTCTCGCTCACGCATCGCGACCAGGCGCGGCGGCTGCAATTCGTCACCGGCCATGGCCGCAGCGGCACCTTGCCGGACGATCTCGACTGGCGCGCCATGGCCGACCCCCGCGCGACGACCGTGGTCTATATGGCGCGCGCGACGCTGGCCGGGTTCAGCGAACGCGCCGTCGCGGCGGGGCTCGATCCCGACACGCCGGCCGTCGCGGTGATGGGAGCGACGCGGCCGGACGAAAAGCGCCTGGCCGCGACCATCGGAACGCTCGCGGCGCGCCTCGGCGAGCTGCCGCCCGCAGGCCCGGTGCTGGTGATCGTCGGTGCCGTCGCCGGCGCCCTGCTCGAGAAGCAGGCGGCGGAGGGAGGTCGCCTGCGGGCATAGCTGCCCGGGGACGGTCGAAGCGGAACCGCCAGGAAAGAGTGACGTTCTTCTCCCGCGGCGCTGGTCTTTGGAACGTCGCTGCTGCATGCTGCCGTTGAGGCGAGATCGGATATTCAGTACGTTTCGTTTGTTATTCCGAACCGGCTTGGCCCGATGCCCTGGTGCCCAGCCCAATCGAAACGGAGTCCCGAGATGACGCAAGCTCTGCTTCGCCGCCTGTTGCGCACGACCATCGCCGTCGGCGCGGTCGCGCTCTGCCTCGGCACGGTCGGCGCGCGCGCCCAGACCGAATTGCTCAACGTCTCCTACGATCCGACCCGCGAGCTCTACCGCGACATCAACGCCGCGTTCATCGCCGAATGGAACGCGAAGAACGCGAAGAAGATCGCCACCATCCGCCAGTCCCATGGCGGCTCGGGCGCGCAGGCGCGCACCGTGATCGACGGCCTCAACGCCGATGTCCTGACCCTCGCGCTCGCGGGCGATATCGACGCGGTCGCCCAGCGCTCGAAGAAGCTGCCGCTCGACTGGCAGAAGCGCCTGCCCCAGAACTCCTCGCCCTACACCTCGACGATCGTGTTCCTCGTGCGCAAGGGCAACCCCAAGGCCGTGAAGGACTGGGGCGATCTCGTGAAGCCGGGCCTGCAGGTCGTGACGCCGAACCCCAAGACCTCGGGCGGGGCGCGCTGGAACTACCTCGCCGCCTGGGCCTATGCCGAGAAGGCCTTCAACAAGGACGACGCCAAGGTCCGGGACTACATCGCCAAGCTGCTCGCCAATGTCCCGGTGCTGGATACCGGCGCGCGCGGCGCCACCACCACCTTCACCCAGCGCGGCATCGGCGACGTCTTCCTGTCCTGGGAAAACGAGGCTTTCCTGGCGCTGAAGGAGTTCGGCGCGGACAAGTTCGACATCGTCGTCCCGAGCCTGTCGATCCTGGCCGAGCCGCCCGTGGCGCTCGTCGACGCCAATGTCGACGCCAAGGGCACGCGCGCCGAGACGCAGGCCTATCTGGAATTCCTCTATACGCCGAAGGCGCAGGCGATCATCGCCCGCAATTTCTACCGTCCCCGCAATCCGGAAGCGGCCGACGCGAAGGACATCGCCAACTTCCCCAAGGTCGAGCTGGTCACGATCGACGACGTCTTCGGCGGCTGGGCCAAGGCGCAGCCGACCCATTTCGGGGACGGCGGCACCTTCGACCAGCTCTACAAGCCGGCCCGCTAGGCCATGGCGACGGCGCGGCGCTTCCGCTGGCGCGGGCCGAGCGTGCTGCCCGGCTTCGGGCTCTCGCTCGGCATCACGCTGACGGCGCTGTCGCTGATCGTGCTGATCCCCCTCGCCGCGCTGCTGCTCAAGGCCGCGAGCGCCGGCCCGCAGGACATCTGGGCGGTCGCGACCTCGCCCAGGACGCTCGCCGCGCTCAGGCTTTCGTTCTTCGGCGCGCTCTTCGCGGCGGCGGTCAACGCCGTCTTCGGCCTGATCCTGGCCTGGGTGCTGGTCCGCTACGAGTTTCCCGGGCGGCGCTTCATCGACGCCGCCGTCGACCTGCCCTTCGCCCTGCCGACGGCCGTCGCCGGCATCTCGCTGGCGGCGATCTATGCGCCCAACGGCATCGTCGGCCACTGGCTCGCTCCCTTCGGCATCAAGGTCGCCTATACGCCGCTCGGCGTCATGGTGGCCCTGATCTTCATTGGCCTGCCCTTCGTGGTGCGCACCGTGCAGCCGGTGCTGGAGGAGATGCACTCGGATGTCGAGGAGGCCGCGGCGTTGCTCGGCGCCGGGCGCTGGCGCACGATCTTCACCGTGGTGCTGCCGCCGGTCTATCCGGCCCTTCTGACCGGCTTCGTCCTCGCTTTCGCCCGCGCGGTCGGGGAATATGGCTCGGTGATCTTCATCGCCGGCAATGTGCCGATGGTCTCCGAGATCGCGCCGCTGCTGATCGTGATCCGGCTCGAGCAGTTCGACTATGCGGGCGCCGCCGTGGTGGCGACGCTGATGCTGCTGATTTCCTTCGCGCTGATCCTGTGTGTGAATCTCCTCCAGGCCCATTCCCGCAGGCGGTTCGGCGATGTCTGAGAGCGCTCTTCCCATCGCGACCGCCGGGCGGCGGCGCAGCGCGACGGTCCGCGGCGAGAGCATGCTCGTGAAGCTCGCGCTGATCGGCCTGTCGCTGACGTTTCTCGGCCTGTTCCTCTTTCTCCCTCTGGCGACCGTGTTCATCGAGGCCGGCGCGCGCGGATGGACCGCCTACAAGGAGGCGATCACGGAACCGGACGCGGTGGCCGCGATCCGACTGACCCTGCTCGTCGCGGCCATCGCGGTACCGCTCAACGTCGTCGTCGGCATCTCCGCAGCCTGGGCGATCGCGAAATTCGAGTTCCGGGGCAAGGATCTGCTGATCAGCCTGATCGACCTGCCCTTTTCCGTCTCGCCGGTGATCTCGGGCCTCGTCTTCGTCCTGCTCTTCGGCGCGCAGGGCTATCTCGGCCCCTGGTTGCAGGCCAACGACATCAAGATCATCTTCGCCCTGCCCGGGCTCGTGCTGGCGACGGTCTTCGTCACCTTCCCGTTCGTCGCGCGCGAGCTGATCCCGCACATGCAGTCGCTCGGCTCCGCCGACGAGGAGGCGGCGCTGACGCTCGGCGCCTCGCCCTGGCGCACCTTCTTCACGATCACGCTCCCGAACGTGAAATGGAGCCTGTTTTACGGAGTCCTGCTCTGCAACGCCCGCGCCATGGGCGAGTTCGGCGCGGTGGCCGTGGTTTCCGGCAAGATCCGGGGGCTCACCAACACCATGCCCCTGCATGTCGAGATTCTCTACAACGAGTACATGACCACGGCCGCCTTCGCCGTGGCTTCGCTGCTCGCCGGCCTCGCTCTCGTCACGCTCGCCCTCAAGACTCTGCTGGAATGGCGGTTCGGCGATGCCATCGCCGCCAGTCGCCGCCATTGACGAAGGATGCCCGCATGACCGTCGCGGTAACCATCGAATGCATCGAGAAGCGCTTCGACAGCGTTCCCGCTCTGCGCGGCGTCTCGCTGGACATCCAGCCCGGCGAACTCGTCGCCCTGCTCGGCCCCTCCGGCTCGGGCAAGACGACGCTGCTGCGCCTGATCGCAGGTCTGGAGGAGGCCGATGGCGGCCGCGTGCTCTTCGGCGAGACCGACACGCGCGACCTGACCCTGCGCGAGCGCAGGATCGGCTTCGTCTTCCAGCAATATGCGCTGTTCAAGACGATGACGGTGGCCGACAACATCGCCTTCGGCCTCAGGTCACGGCCGCGCCGCGAGCGGCCGGATGCGGCCGAGATCCGCCGGCGCGTCGAGGAACTGCTCGCTCTGGTGCAACTGCCGGGGCTGGCGAAGCGCTATCCGAGCCAGCTCTCCGGAGGCCAGCGCCAGCGGGTCGCGCTGGCCCGGGCGCTCGCCATCGAGCCGAGCGTGCTGCTGCTCGACGAGCCCTTCGGAGCGCTCGACGCCAAGGTCCGCAAGGACCTGCGCAACTGGCTGCGCGAGTTGCACGGCCGCACCGGCCACACCACCGTCTTCGTCACGCACGACCAGGAGGAGGCGCTCGAACTGGCCGACCGCGTCGCGATTCTCAACGATGGCCGGATCGAGCAGGTCGGTTCCCCCGACGACGTCTACGACCACCCGGCGACACCCTTCATCTGCGAATTCCTAGGCGAGGCGAACAAGCTTCCGGTCGAAGTCGTGGGCGGCCAGGCCTTCCTGGCCGAGCGGCCGGTGCTCGGCGGGCTCAGCCAGAACCAGGCCGGCCGCGCCTCGCTCTATGTCCGGCCCCAGCATCTGCGGATCGTCGACGAGGCGCCGCTCGTCCTGCCCGGCACGGTCGAGCATCTGCGCCGCAACGGCGCGCTGCGCCGGGCCGAAATCGCCGTGCAGGGGCTGGCCCGGCGGCTCGACGTCGATCTGACCAGCCAGGTCGCCCCGGCCATCGGCGAGAAGGTCAAGCTGCGCATCACGCATGGCAATCTGTTCGCCGCCGCCTGAGCGGAATCGCCACGGGGGCTCGCAACCGCGCCTGCGAGTCCCTATCCCTTTCGGACGAGGTCCGTGACGAGGAGACGATCGTGAAGGCACGCGCGAAATGGGTCGAAGGCATGGCCTTCATGGGCGAGGCCGGCAGCGGCCACGCCGTCATGATGGATGGCGCGCCCGAATATGGCGGGCGCAACATCGGCATCCGCCCGATGGAGATGCTGCTGATCGGGCTCGCCGGCTGCACCGGCTTCGACGTCGTGCAGATCCTCAGGAAGGGGCGCGAGCCGGTCACCGGGTGCGAGGTCGAGGTCGAGGCGGAGCGCGCCGAAACCGACCCCAAGGTCTTCACCCGCCTGCATCTGAGCTACCGCGTCAGCGGACCCGGCCTCTCGCGCGCCAAGGCGGAGCGCGCGGTCACGCTCTCGAAGGAGAAATACTGTTCCGCTTCGATCATGCTCGGGGCGACGGCCGAGATCAGCTACGACCTCGAGGTCATCGACGAACTGAAGAAGGAAGCTGCCGAATGAGCGCGACCGAATTCTCCGGACTGATTTCGCCAGAAGCGCTGGCCGCGCGCCTGGGCGACAGCCATCTCGTCGTCGTCGATATCCGCTCGACCGCGGAAGGCGGCAAGGCAGCCTACGAAGCCGGCCACATTCCAGGCTCGGTGCATTCGGACTATGCCGCCGATGGCTGGCGGGCCAAGGTCGGCAATGCGCCCGGCATGCTGCCCGCGCTCGACGATCTCGCCGCGCTCGCGGGCCGGCTCGGCATCGCGCCGGATGACGACGTGGTCATCGTGCCGGCCGGCGCCAGCGCGACCGATCTCGCGGCCGCGACCCGGGTCTACTGGACCCTGAAGCTGATCGGCCACGGCCAGCAGGCCATTCTGGACGGAGGCTACAGGGGCTGGGTCTCGGATTCCGCCCGCCCGGTCGAGACCGGCCCATCCGCGCCGAAAACCGCCGCGCCGTACCCCGTCGTCGTGAAGCAGGCCCTGCGCAGCACGGCCGACGCGACGCTCGTCGCGTCGCGCGGCAAGCTGGCGAACCTCGTCGACGCCCGGGCGGCGAGCTATTTCGAAGGGCGCGAGAAGGCGGCGGAGGCCACCCGCGCCGGCCATATCCCCGGCGCCATCTCGCGCGACTACGCCGAAGCCTTCGACGTCGGGACCGGCCGGCTGAAGCCGAAGGAAACACTCGCAGCGCTCTACGGCGCCGTGCCGGAAGGGCCGGTGATCTCCTATTGCAACACCGGCCACACCGCCTCGCTCAACTGGTTCGTGCTCTCGGAGGTCCTCGGCCGCGACGAGGTTGCCCTCTATGACGGCTCGATGACCGACTGGACGCAGGATCCGGAGCGGCCCGTCGCGACCGCGTGAACGGCGCATGGCGTTCCCGGATTTGCCAAGAAGGCTGAAACGCTTCTAAAGGAGGCGCCGGCCGCACGCTGCGCGCCGCCGCCCCCATTCCAGAGCCCGAGCCTTTCGCCGATGACCGCCGCGCCGAAGATTTCGTTCGTTTCGCTCGGGTGCCCGAAGGCCCTCGTCGATTCCGAGCGCATCATCACGTCCCTGCGCTCGGAGGGCTATGAGCTCAGCCGCAGCCACACCGGCGCGGATCTGGTCATCGTCAACACCTGCGGCTTCCTCGACTCCGCCAAGCAGGAATCGCTCGAGGCCATCGGCTCCGCCATGGCCGAGAACGGCAAGGTCATCGTCACCGGCTGCATGGGCGCCGAACCCGAGCAGATCCGCGACGCCTTCCCGAACGTGCTCGCGATCACCGGGCCGCAGGCCTATGAGAGCGTCGTCTCCGCCGTCCACCAGGCGGTGCCGCCGCGGCACGATCCCTTCGTCGACCTCGTGCCGGACCAGGGCGTCAAGCTGACGCCGCGCCACTACGCCTATCTCAAGATTTCAGAGGGTTGCAACAATCGCTGCACCTTCTGCATCATCCCGAAGCTGCGGGGAGACCTCGTCTCGCGGCCGATCGGCGAGGTGCTGCGCGAGGCCGAGAAACTGGTCAAGGCCGGCGTCAAGGAACTGCTGGTGATCTCGCAGGACACCAGCGCCTACGGCCTCGACATCAAATACGCTCCCTCGATGTGGCAGGATCGCGAGGTCCGCACACGCTTCTTCGAGCTCGCCCGCGAGCTCGGCCAGATGGGTGTCTGGGTCCGCATGCACTATGTCTATCCCTACCCGCATGTGGACGAGGTCATCCCGCTGATGCAGGAAGGCCTCGTGCTGCCCTATCTGGACATCCCCTTCCAGCATGCGGCGCCCAACGTCCTCAAGGCGATGCGCCGTCCCGCCCATCAGGACCGCACGCTCGACCGCATCCGGAAATGGCGTGACATCTGCCCGGACCTCGCCATCCGCTCGACCTTCATCGTCGGCTTCCCCGGCGAGACCGAGGAGGATGTCGACTTCCTGATCGACTGGCTGAAGGAGGCGCGGCTGGAGCGCGTCGGCTGCTTCAAATACGAGCCGGTGAAGGGCGCGCCCGCCAACGATCTCGGCCTCCCGCCGGTCCCGGAGGACGAGAAGGAGGCGCGCTGGCATCGCTTCATGAAGGCGCAGGCCGAGATCAGCACCCGGATCGTCAAGAGCCGCGTCGGCAAGCGCATTCCCGTCATCATCGACGAGGCCGGCCCCACGGTGGCGAAGGGCCGCTCCAAATGGGATGCGCCCGAGATCGACGGCAATGTCTATGTGGCGAGCCGCAGGCCTCTGCGGCCGGGCGATATCGTGACGGTGAAGATCGAGCGTGCCGACGCCTACGATCTTCACGGCATGGCGGTCTGAGCGACGCCATAGGCGCAGACCCGGCGGATTTCGCGGCCGTTGCGGTCGACGGCCGGACGGCCGTCGCCACAGGCGTTCATCAGGGGAAGCTTGATCTCGGTATCGCGCAGTTCGGCGGCGCGGGACAGGCGCGCCTTGGCCGGCGTGGCGCCGATGGCGAGGACGCCGGCCTCGGCGGTCCTGCTCGTCTGCTGCGACAGCGCGACGGTGGCGATGGTGAGCGCGCTGAGGAGAAAACCGGCGAACTGAAAGCTGCGTGACATCGTCGTGGTCCGAAGAGGGATCAGCATGCGCTGACCCCTCTTCGTCGCAGGCGCGGGCTCCGCGGTTCACGCCACGTGCGACAATCCGCGGCCGGCCGCCGGAAGGGCTCGGGCGAAGCCCGGCAGCCGCCACCGTCTGCGCCCGAGCCACCAGCCGAAGCGCTGGGCCAGCATGGCGAGCGCGACCGCATAGCCCGCCAGCGCGAAGAGCCAGCCGATGGCGGACAGGCTCAAGGCGCCGAGCACCAGCGCGCCCCGTCCTAGCAGCTTCAGCGTGGCGCGGAGCGTGGTGGCCTTGCCGGCGGCGAGCCGGGCGGCGCGGCCGACATCGCCGGCATCCTCCGCCACCGCGAGCACCTGCCGCACGCCACGCTGGCCGGTGCGCGAATAGAGCGTTCCGGCATCGCGGCCCAGATCGGCGAGGCGGCGCAGGCCGGCGGGCCTGACGACACCAGCCGCCGCAGCCCGCGCCGCCGCGAGGTCGAGCCGGCCGGCGGCGGACAGGCTGGCGGCGAGGGCCGGCCGGTCGAGGGACTGGGCGGCGATCCGTCCCAGGCCAGCAGCGAGCGCCGGCGACAGCGCCTTCGCCTTGCTGGCGCCCTTGATCACGCTGAGCCCTGTGCGCGCCGGCATGGCGGCGCCGAGGCTCGCCCAGGTCGCGGCGCTGAGCGCGAGCCCGGCGGCGGCCAGACCGAGGGTCACGGTGTCGGTCTCGCGCCCGTCGACCCATTTCCGACCCTCGCCGGCGAGATCGCGCAAGTCGCCGAACCCGCTGACATCGCCGAGCAGCGCGCCGGCGAACGCCTCGCCGCCCTCGCGCTCGCCGCTCCAGAACCCGTGGCCGAACGCCGCGAGACTGCGGCGCAGGTCCGGCTCCCGCGCCTGGGCGATCCGGGCGAGCTGCTCGGGCGCGACGCGCACGCCATGGTCGGCCGCGAGCGCGACGAAGCTCTCCGCCAGTTCGGAATCGCCTGCGGCGAGCGCCGCGTCGATCTCGGCGGCGACGCGCTCTTGCCCGACGCCCCTTTGCCCGACGACCTCCCCGAGACGGAGCGCCGAAAGCGCGGCAGGCTCTTCGGCCGCCGCGATCAGCCTCATCTGGTGAAGGGCCGGCGGCCCGATGAGGATGCCGGCGCAGGCGACGGCGCAGACCGTCGCCACGATACGCCCCAGGCTTCGCATGGTCATCGCCCCCATGGTCGGCGGAATACCGGCCATGGACGATCGATAGCCATGGAAAGCGGCGAGAATCCGCGAGCCGGCGTCAGGGGATCAGCACGGTCGAGCCGGTCGTTCCCCTGCTCTCGAGCACGCGATGGGCCTCCGCCGCCTCGGCCAGCGGGAAGGTGGCGTTGACCGGCACCTTCACCTTGCCCGAGGAGACCGCTCCGAAGAGGTTCTCCGCCATCGCCAGCATGGTCTCGCGCCTGGCGATATGGGTGAACAGGGTCGGCCGCGTGACGTAGAGCGATCCCTTGGACGCCAGAAGCCCGAGGTTGAAACCCTCGACCGGCCCGGAGGCATTGCCGAAGCTGGCGAGCAAGCCGAAAGGTTTCAGCGTGTCGAGCGACTTCAGGAACACGTCCTTGCCGACGCCGTCATAGACCACCTCGCAGAGGCCGCCGCCCGTGATCTCCTTGACGCGCGCGGCGAAGTCTTCCTCGCGGTAGAGAATGGTGTGGTGGGCGCCATGCTCCTTCGCGAGCTCGGCCTTCTCCTTCGAGCCGACCGTGCCGATCACCGTCGCACCGAGCGCCCTGCCCCACTGGCACAGAATGAGCCCCGTTCCGCCGGCCGCCGCATGGACGAGAATGGTGTCGCCGGGCTTCACCTTGTAGGTGCGATGGAGCAGGTACTCGGCCGTCAGGCCCTTCAGCATCATGCCGGCGGCGGTCTCGAACGAAACGCTCTCCGGCAGCGGCACGGCGGAATTCACGGCCACGACACGCTGCTCGGCATAGGACCCCAGCGTCGCGACATAGGCGACACGGTCGCCCGGCTTGAAGGCATCGACATTCGGGCCGCAGGAGAGGACCTCGCCGGCCGCCTCGTTGCCGAGCACGAAGGGAATCTGCGGCGCCGGATAAAGCCCCGTACGGAAATAGGTGTCGATGAAGTTCAGCCCGATCGCCCGGTTGCGCACGAGGATCTCGCCCGGCCCCGGCGCGGGAACCGTGATCTCCTCGTAGCGCAGTACCTCCGGCCCGCCTGTCTCGTGAACGCGTATCGCCTTGACCATGCGGTCTTCCTCCCTGGATCAGGCGCCGACAATACGGACTCGCTTGCGGCGGATGCAACGGCCGGGCGCGCTCCCCCCTGCGACGCCCAGGACAATGGCCAAGCAGCCCGCCATGCGCTAGCCAGATGCCATGACAGCCGACGACGATACGACGACCGACATCGCCATCGTGGGAGGTGGGGCCGTCGGGCTCGCCGCCGCGCTGGCCCTGGCGCAGGATGGACGGCAGGTCACGCTGATCGGCCCACCGCCCGCGCCGAATGACGGCCGCACCGTCGCCCTGCTCGGCGGCTCCTGGACGCAGCTCACCGAGCTCGGCCTCGGCGACGAACTCCTCGACAAATCCGCCCCCCTTGCGGTGATGCGGCTGGTCGACGACAGCGGCAGCCTCTTTCGCCAGCCTCCCGTCGAGTTCCGGGCCTCCGAGATCGGGCGCGACGCCTTCGGCTGGAACATCCGCAACGACGACCTGACCGCGCTTCTGGCCGAGCGCGCCGCCGGCATGGACACGTTGCGCATCGTCACGGGCACCGTTCACGACATCAGCCCGGACCCCAGCCAGGTCGCGCTGGAGGGCGAGGGCTTCGCACCCTTGCGCGCCCGCCTCGTCATCGGAGCGGATGGCCGCCGCTCGCGCGTGCGCGCCGCAGCGGGGATCGAAGCCCGCGAATGGCGCTATCCGCAGGTCGCGCTGACCGCGATCCTCGCCCATTCCCGCGATCACCGCGAAACCTCGACGGAGTTCCACACCCGCTCCGGCCCCTGCACGCTCGTGCCGCTGCCCGGGCGCTTCTCCTCGCTCGTCTGGCTGCTCGATCCCGAGGAGGCCGAGCAGATCGGCGCCCTCGACGACGCGGCCTTCGCAAGGCGGCTCGAACGGCAGGTCCATTCCCTGCTGGGCACGATGAAGGTCGTCGGCACGCGCGGGCGCATCCCGATGGGCGGGCTCTCCGTCGACCGCTTCGGCGCCGGCAGGATGATGCTCGCCGGCGAAGCGGCGCATGTCTTTCCGCCGATCGGCGCGCAAGGGCTCAATCTCGGCCTGCGCGACGTCGCGGCCCTGCGCGAGGCGCTCGCCGGCGCGGCGGATCCCGGCGCCGAATCGGTGATCGCGGCCTATGACCGCGCGAGACGCACCGATGTGCGCCTGCGGACCGGTGCCGTGGACGTGCTGAACCGCACCCTGCTCACCGACATGCTGCCGGCCGACCTGCTGCGCGGTGCCGGCCTGCTCGCATTGTCGCGCATCGGCCCGCTGCGGCGTTTCGCGATGCGTCAGGGCCTCGGCGGCAGGGCCGCCTGATCCAGCAGCGCCGCGCTGTCGGCGCCGCTCGCCGCGACCCGCCGCAGGCCGCCCGCATCGACCCGCAGGATCGGCGCCAGCGGCAAGGGCGTCGAGACGAGGCGGCGCCCGCCCGGTTCCTCGGCCTGGACATCCAGCAGGCCGCGCGACGTGAAGTGCGGATCGGCCAGCGCCTCTTCCAGCGTCCGCACCACGGTGCAGCAGCAGTCCAGCGGCTCCAGCCGCTCGCGCCAGTGCTCCGCCGCCGCCGCCGCGATCGTCGCCACGACGGCCTCGCGGGTCGCCTCGGGCGCGCGGCGGTCGTCGCGCAGGGCGGCATCCAGCGCGATCGCCTCGCAGAACGCCTCCCAGAATTTCGGTTCGAGCGCTGCGACCGCGAGGAACCAGCCATCGGCGGTCTCGTAGAGGCCGTAACGTGGGCTGGCCCCGGTCAGGACGCCCTCGCCTCCTTCCGGAAAGGAGCCCGTCGCCTGCCCCTGGGCGAGGCCGTACCAGGCGAAGGTCGTCATCGCATCGGCCATCGCGATATCGAGATGGCAGCCCTGCCCCGTGCGGTCCCGCCTGCGCAGCGCCAGCAGGATGTTGATCACGGCCGGCAGCGTGCCGCCGCCGATATCCGCCACCAGTGCCGGCGGCAGAGGGGCCGGCGCGCCGCGCTTCAGCGACTGGCCCAGCAGCCCGCCGAGCGCCTGGTAGTTGAGATCGTGCCCGGCCTCGCCCGCGCGCGGGCCATGCTGGCCATAGCCCGTGATCGAACAGTAGATCAGGCGCGGATTGATGCGGACGAGATCGTCGTAGCCCAGCCCGAGCCGCGCCATCACGCCCGGCCGGAACTGTTCGACCAGGATGTCGGCCGCCCGGATCAGCGGCGTCAGCCGCTCGACCGCGTCGGGCGCCTTCAGGTCGATCTCGACGCTCTCCTTGCCGCCGTTGAGCGCGGCGAAAGGCGCCGAGATCTGGCCGAATCGCGGCGGGAAGCCGCGCATGTCCTCGCCGCCGGGCCGCTCCACCTTGATCACCCGCGCCCCGGCCTCGGCCAGGAAGAGGCTGGCCAGCGGCCCCGGCAGCAGCGTCGAGAAGTCCAGGACGGTGAGATCGTCCAGCGGCGACATCGCGGCCTCCGGCCTCAGGGGAACAGGTCGGCGACCATCCTGCCCGTCTTGATGAGCCACAGGAAGCCCGTCAGCGTCACCATCGAGACGATGGTTCCGACCAGGATGCAGGCCGAGGCGCGCTCGATGCCGATGCGGTATTGCGTGGCGATGACGAAGATGTTGAGGGCCGGCGGCAGCGCCGCCATCACCACCGCCGTATAGATCCAGGCATCCGGAACGCCGCCGAGCAGCGAGAGCAGGACCCAGACGATCAGCGGGTGCAGCACGAGCTTGATCAGCACGAGCGCGGGGACCTCGGGAGGCATCGTCTTCATCGGCCTCAGCGCCACGGTGACGCCGAGCAGGAACAGCGCGACGGGGGCCGCGGCCTGGGCGAGCCAGAGCGTCATCTTGTCCAGCGCCTCCGGGAGCTGGAGCTTGAGGAAGGCGGCGGCGACGCCGAGCAGCGTCGCGACGTTGAACGGATGCGTCAGCACCTGCCGCGCGACCTGGAACGCGGTGGCGCCGAGACCGCGGCGGCTGCCGCCCGTGAGCGCCATCAGGAACGGCACCAGCGAGAAGATCAGCACGCTGTCGAAGGTGAAGATCAGCACCACCGGCGCCGCCGCCTCGGGGCCGAGCGCCGCGAGCACCAGCGGCGGGCCCATATAGCCGACATTGGAGTAGGAGCCGGCGACCGCCTGCATCACCGCCTGCGGCGTATCGCCCTTCGCATGCCGCAGCCCGACCGCGAAGGAGAGCGCGAAGGCGCAGAACGTCGCCAGCACCGTGCCGAGGATGAAGCGCGGATTGGCCAGCTCGCTCAGCGGCTTGTCGGCGATCAGCCGGTAGAACAGCGGCGGCAGCGCGACATAGATCAGGAAGAATTGAAGCCAGACCAGCCCGCTCTCCGGCAGCCCCTTGTACCGGCCGATGACGAAGCCGAGCAGGATCAGGCCGAAAAAGGGGACGACGAGGTTGAGGATGCTGGCGAGATCGGCCATGGGCTCCGTCCGTCGGGAGGCGGTGACGCCCCGCGGCGCCCGCGTCCGCACGACGTCGCGCATCCGCTGCGGCGCGCCCTCTTGCCTCTAGCCGCTGCGGCGCGCCGAGCAAGGCCGTTTCCGCCGTGCCGCTCGGCACGGGACGCGGGATAAGGATTTTAAGCCCAGGAACCATTACCTACAGACCGGGCTAGGCAAAGCGTCCTAGGAATCCCGTCCATCGACATCTGCGCCACCTAAGGACGAATGGACGGGTCCGGGGCGCTCCGGCAGGATCGCCGCGCCGCAGCCAGGATCGCTGCATCGCAGCATGGAGCCGCCGGATGACCACCAAGACACCGCGCCAGTTCTTCCGCCCGCTGGCGCTCGGCGCCCCGGAGCCGCTGCGCGAGCTGGAGCCGCGGCTCGAACGCATGATCCATTTCGTGCCGCCGCATCTGGAGAAGGTTCGCGCCAAGGTCGGCGACCTCGCCGGGCAGGTCGATATCGTGCTCGGCAATCTCGAGGACGCCATTCCCGTCGATGCCAAGCAGGCGGCTCGCGAAGGCTTCATCGCCATGGGCAAGGCGGTCGACTTCGGCAGGACGGGCCTGTGGACGCGCCTCAACGCGCTGAATTCGCCCTGGTTCCTCGACGATATCACCGCGATCATGGCCGAGATCGGCGGCAAGCTCGACGTCGTGATGATCCCCAAGGTCGAGGGGCCATGGGACATCCACTATGTCGACCAGTTGCTGGCCCAGCTCGAGGCGCGCCACCAGCTGCGCAAGCCGATCCTCGTCCACGCCATTCTTGAGACAGCCGAAGGCGTGAAGAACGTCGAGGCCATCGCCACCGCCTCCCCCCGCATGCACGGCATGAGCCTCGGCCCGGCCGATCTGGCGGCCTCCCGCGCGATGAAGACGACGCGCGTCGGCGGCGGCCACCCGGACTACAAGGTGATCGCGGATCCCTCGCCCGAGGGCGGACCGCGCGCCGTCGCTCAGCAGGATCTCTGGCACTACACCCTCGCCAAGATGGTCGATGCCTGCGCGGCTGCGGGGATCAAGCCCTTCTACGGGCCGTTCGGCGACTTCGCCGACAACGAGGCCTGCGAGGCGCAGTTCCGCAACGCCTTCCTGCTCGGCTGCGCCGGCGCCTGGACGCTGCACCCCTCCCAGATCGCCATCGCCAAGCGGGTCTTCAGCCCCGATCCCGCCGAGGTCGGCTTCGCCCGTCGCATCCTGGAAGCGATGCCGGACGGCTCCGGCGCGGTGATGATCGACGGCAAGATGCAGGACGACGCCACCTGGAAGCAGGCCAAGGTCATCGTCGACCTCGCCCGGCAGGTGGCGGAACGCGATCCCGATCTCGCCGCGCGCTACGGAATGTGAACGGGGACGTCGCCCGGAGCGTTGATTTTGACGCATTTGCGACGCAATGCTCACGCAAGGGCGGCTAAACTAGAACCGGCATGGCACCGTGCCGGTGCGAACGGGGATTGTTTTCCGGCATGGCAACACGCTCGGCCAAATTCCGGATCGGACAGGTCGTGAAGCACCGCGTCTATCCGTTCAGGGGCGTCATCTTCGACGTCGATCCGGTCTTCGCCAACACCGAGGAATGGTGGCTGGCGATCCCGGAAGCCATGCGCCCCGTCAAGGACCAGCCCTTCTATCATCTGTTCGCCGAGAACGAGGAGACCGAATACGTCGCCTATGTCTCGGAGCAGAATCTCGTCAGCGACGAATCCGGCAAGCCGATCCGCCATCCGCAGGCGAAGGCCTTCTTCCGCCGCGACCGCAAGGGCCGCTACAGGATCGACCGCGCCGGGTTGAACTGAACCCGCGCCCGGACTCTTCCCGCGGCCGTGCTACCCCCCAGTGTCGCAAGAGCCAGAGCACGGCAAATGAAAAGGCCGACCCCAAGGGGCCGGCCTTCTTCGTCGATGATCGCAGTCGCCGAGCTCAGGGCTTCGGCGCGGGGGCCGCACCCGGGGCCGGAGCCGGAGCGGCCGCGCCGGGCGCCGCATTGGCCCCACCGGCGCCGAGGCGCTGGCGCAGCTCTTCCTGACGCTTGGCGAGCTCGTCCTGCAGCGCCTTCTGCTGGTCCTCGAGAACCTTCGGGTCGATGGCCGCGCCGTCGAAGCCCTTGGCGAAGTCGGCCAGCGGGATCGAGAAGGAAACCTCGCGCGCGCCCTGATTCTGGACGCTGACGTTGAGGTTGGTGCCCTTCTTCATCGAATTGATGAAAGCGTCATTGATCTGCGCCTCGGCGAAGCACCCGTTCGGGAAGCAGATCGCATAGCGGCCGCCGGTCGGCTGCGCATTGTCGACGCCGAAGCGGATACCCGGCTGCAGCATCAGGCCGAGCGGCATCAGGAAGCGCACGATCTTGTTCGGATCGCCCTTGACGTCATAGATCGCGACCGCCAGCACCGGCTGGCCCTGATCGGACACGAAGTCGCGGGTCGTGTAGCAGATTTCCTTGTTGGCGGCCGGGTCCTTGCCGCAGACCTTCGTCCAGCTCGTCTGGGACGGCTCGGGCTTCACCTGGACCACGGTCGGGCCGGAAGCGGCCTGGCCAGCGGGAGCCGGGGCGGCGGGTTGCTGGGCCGGCGCGGCGGGACGCTGGGGCTGCGCCGGGCGCTGTGCCTGCGCGAAGGAAACCGCCGGCGCAATCGCGACGGCCGCGCCGAGCGCGACGCCGAGGGCACGCGATGACAGGCGAAACGAAGCGGACATCTCACTTTCCTTAAATTCAGCGAATTCGGGAAACACGACTTCGCAAGCCGCGTGGGCCACAGGCAACGGCTCAATGGCATATCAGCGCCTGCCGTCGCAAGCCCCGCACAAGCGGGGGGAATGAGGCGTTTGAATGACGCGGTGACGCCGAGCGCGGCGGGCTTCCCCAAAGTCCGGCCCCGAATGAGGCGTGATCCGCGCGGCGACATGCTATTCTGCGTAACGGGAATCAGGTCTGGATGATGAATCTCTTGGCAAGGCTCATGCGCGCGCTGCGCCCGGCGGCTGCGATGGTTTGCGCCGCGCTCGCCGCTGCGCCGGCGCGCGCGGAGCCGGCAGCGCCGACTCATGCCATCGCCATGCACGGCGCCCCGGCCTTGCCCCAGGGCTTCTCCCACTTGCCCTATGCCGATCCGGACGCGCCGAAGGGCGGGCGCATCGTCTTCGGCCAGCAGGGCACCTTCGACAGCCTCAACCCGCTGGTCGTGATGGGGGTCGCGCCCGACGCGGTGCCCCGCTACGTCCAGCAGAGCCTGCTCTTCCGCTCCGCCGACGAGCCCTTCACCGCCTATGGCCTGCTCGCCTCGCGCGTCGAGCTGAACGTCGACCGCACCAGGCTCGCCTTCGACATCGACCCGCGGGCGCGCTTCTCTGACGGCACGCCTGTCACCGCCGACGACGTGCTCTTCACCTTCGACATGCTGAAGGCCAAGGGCAAGCCGTTCCACCGCGCCAGCCTCGGCCGGGTGACGAAGGCTTCGGCCCCCTCGCCGGGCCGGGTCGAGTTCGAGCTGGGCGACGGCTCCAACCGGGAATTGCCGCTGGTGATCGGCGCCATGCCGATCTTCGCGCGCCACGCGACCGACCCCGCGACCTTCGGCGAGACCAGCTTCAAGCCGGCCCTGGGGTCCGGCCCCTACACGGTCTCGGAGGTAAGGCCCGGCGAATCGCTGACGCTGAAGCGCCGCAAGGATTTCTGGGCCGAGGACCATCCGCTGACGCGCGGCCTCTTCAACGCCGACGAAATCCGCTACGATTTCTACCGCGACTCCAACGCGCTGTTCGAGGCCTTCAAGGCCGGTCTCTACGACGTGCGCATCGAGGGCGACCCGACGCGCTGGATGACCGGCTACGATTTCCCGGCGCTGCGCGATGGCCGCGTCCAGCGCGAGACCCTGCATTTCGAGACGCCCAAGGGCATGACCGGCCTCGTCTTCAACACGCGCCGGCCGGCCTTCTCAGACATCCGCGTGCGCGAGGCCCTCGGGCTGCTCTTCGATTTCGAATGGGTCAACCGCAACCTGTTCCACGGCGTCTATCGGCGGGCAGGCAGCTTCTTCTCCGATTCGGAACTCTCCGCCCTCGGCATTCCCGCCGACGCGCGCGAGAAGGGCCTGCTCGCGGGTTTCCCGGGCGCAGTCCGCGAGGACGTGCTCGATGGCCGCTGGACGCCCGCCACGACCGACGGCTCGGGCCGCGACCGCGAGCAGGCGAGGCGCGCGCTCGATCTCATGAACGCCGCCGGCTACGCGCTGAGGGATGGCGTCCTTCGCAACGGCGCGGGCGAGCCCTTCGCCTTCGAGATCACCGTGACCAACCGCCAGCAGGAGCGGCTGGCGCTGAACTACGCACAGTCGCTGCAGCGGCTCGGAATCGCCGCGTCCGTGCGGCTGATCGACGACGTCCAGTACTGGCGCCGGCTCTCGGCCTTCGATTTCGACATGATCCAGTGGACATGGCCGGCCTCGGCCTCTCCCGGCAACGAGCAGATCGGCCGCTGGGGCTCGGCCAATGCCGAGCGCAACGGCTCGTTGAACTATGCGGGTGTGCGCTCGGCCGCCGTCGATGCCGCGCTGCAGGCCCTGCTCGGCGCCCGCGAGCGCGAGGATTTCGTCGCGGCCGCCCGCACGCTCGACCGCCTGCTGGTCTCCGGCTTCTACGTCGTCCCGCTCTATTATCTGCCGGACACCTGGTTCGCCCATGCGCGCGATGTCGTCCTGCCGGCCCGCAAGCCAGGCTATTTCCTCTCCACCGAAACCCTGGCGCGGCTGCCCGCCGCCCAGCCACCGGGCAACTGAAGGGCGGTCGATGCGAGCGGAACAGGACGAGGCCTCCACGCTGCTCGACGGCCTGACACTCGACACGCTTCTGAAGGCCCTCGCGCGAGGGCGCGGCTACGAGAGCGCCTTGCGCGATCCGCCCGGTCGGCGCGGCTGGAGCGACGAGGCGCCGGCATCTCTCAGCTTCTCCCAGCTCGATGAGAAGATCGACCGGCTGGCCCGGTTGCTCGCCATCAACCGGGCCCAGCCCGGGGCGGGCGTCGCCATCCTCGCCCCGCTGGGGCCGGAGGCGATCATCTCGATCCTCGCCTGCCTGCGCGCCGGCCTTTCGCCCTTGATGCTCCCGCTTCATGGGCCGGAGCCCGAACTGCTGCGGCTGATGGAGGAGGCGGGAGCCGTCATGGCGCTCGGGATCGGCCGGGTCGGGCCGCTGAATCCGGTCATGACCTTGCGCGATCTCGCGGTGCGTGCCTTCGGCGTGCGGTTCGTCGGAGGCTTCGGCCCGGACGTTCCCGACGGCGTCGCCGCGCTCGACAGCCTCCTGCCGGGAGGAACGCTGCATCCCCTGCCCGAAGAAAGCCTGCGGCCGGGATTGCAGGTCGCGGATCCCGTCTCGCTGGCCGGCCCCCTGCCCGTCTCGGAGCGCGACCTGCTGCGGGTCTCGTTGGAGATCTCGCGCGCGCTGAAGCCCCTGTCCTCCTCGCGCATCGTCACGACCCTCGTCGGCGGCGATCTCGCGGCGTTGGCGAGCGGACCGGGAATGGCGATGCTGGCGGGCGTCGAGCTCCTGCCGATGGGTCTTTTCAGCCTGGGCGACCTGCAGGCCTGCATGGCCGGCGGACGCAAGGTGCATCTCGTGCTGCCGGGCGCGATGGAGGCTGCGCTCGCGCATTCCCGGCTGGCCTCGCATCCGGCGCTGTCGAGCCTCGTCTTCGTCCATCGGCCCGCGGAGAATCGCGCCCTGCCGGCCGTGGATCGGCCCGATATCGCCGTCGTCGACATCGAGGTGCGCAGCGCGGCCGAGATCGCGGTCGCCAGACGTCAGGTGCAGCCTCAGTAAACCATACCGGCAGGCTCGAGGCCGCCTTTGACGAAACATTAGGCAATTCGCCGGATCGTCCCGCCATGAGCGGCCTCGCCCCTACCATGCCGGCGGCGACCTTGAAGGCGGAGGAAGCCCATATGGGCGAGGTCTACGCCGAGCAGCAGTTGCGCGGCTTTCGCAGGCTCCGCTTCGAGGAACCGCTCGAGCGCGAGTACCTGGCGGCGATGCGCGCGGCCAAGCGCCCGGGGACGCTGATCTGCATCGCGACGGCGCTGGTGATTTGGCTCGTCTTCGTCGCGCTCGACCTGAGCAGGCTCGATCTCGCCGCCGAGATCGCCAACCGTCGCTACGACGCCTGGCTCGGGATCGGGCTGCGCTGGACGACATTGGCGCTGCTGACCGGCCTCCTGATCGCGCTCCTCCGCGGGGGGTTGAAGACCGCCTATCCGTGGGGCTCCATGCTGACGCTGGTGATGATCGGCGCGACCGCCGCGATCAATGCCTGCGTCTACAAGCTGCGCGGCCTGCCCCAGGCCGATCTCGCCGAATTCGCGATCATCATGGCGGTGTTCCTGCCCCTCGGAATGACCTTCCGCCAAAGCACCGTCACCGCCCTGCTCGTGGCCGGCGCCACGGCGACCGCCGGCCTCGTGATGCTCGATCTGGAGCAGCGATACGAGACCGTGCGCATGTCGGTGCTCCTGCTGTTCGCGGCTTTCGTCGGTGCCGTGGGCGCCTATCTGCGCGAATATGCGGAACGGGACCAGTTCCTGCTGCGGCGGCAATTGCACTACGGCGCGATGCAGGATGCGCTGACCGGGATCGGCAATCGGCGGTACTTCGCGCAGCACGCGGCCGCAGCCCTGCGGCAGGCTGCGCGCGAGCGGGAAGACGTCGTCCTCGCCGTGCTCGACGTCGACCATTTCAAGAGCTTCAACGACCGCTACGGCCATCATGCCGGCGACATGGCGCTGCATCGCGTGGCACAGAGCCTGAAGCAGAGCCTGCGCCGACCGCTGGATCTGGTCGGCAGGCTGGGCGGCGAGGAATTCGGCCTCCTGCTTTATGGAGCAAAGCCGAAGGAGGCGCTGATGGTGCTCGAAGCCGTCGTCGCCACGGTCGCGAACCTGTCGATCGCCCACGAGGCCTCGGAGACGGCGAACTGCCTCACCGTCAGCATCGGCGCGGCCTGCTTCGACGGCCGGGAGAGCCTCGAAAGCCTCTACAAGCGCGCCGACGCGGCGCTCTATGAGAGCAAGGCCGCCGGGCGCAACAGGGCGGCGCTGGACGACATGGCCGCCTCGCTCATTGCCGCCACAGCCAACGATCAGCTCCCACCCTCCTCGCGCTGGAGGCGCTGAGGCGCCTCCCGAGCGGCAGCGGAATTCGCAAGCGTCGAGGCCGCCGTCTCCCGATTGCTGTGGACGCCGGTTTCGCCGCTTGCCGCAGGCCCTCCTCGCAATGCTAGAAGGGCCCGGTGCCCGGCATGGGCGCACCCGGCTTGGGCGCGACGGGACTTCTGGAGGCAGCGCGAGCGGCGCATGACGACGGCCATCGAGATGGGGACGACGCGGACGGGCGAGCCCGGCCTGATCGATCTCGCCGAACTGCTGGCGACGCGCCTCCTCGTGCAGGGCAATTCCGGCTCCGGGAAATCGCATCTGCTGCGCAGGCTGCTCGAACAGAGCGCGCCGCTCGTCCAGCAGGCGATCATCGACCCCGAGGGCGATTTCGTCTCGCTCGCCGACCAGTTCGGCCATGTCGTCGTCGATGCGCAATGCGGTGAGGCCGAGCTCCAGCGGGTCGCGCTGCGCGTTCGCCAGCACCGCGTCTCCGTGGTGCTGAACCTGGAAAACCTCGAGGCCGACGAGCAGTTGCGCGCGGCCGCCGCCTTTCTGGGCGGCCTTTTCGACGTGGACCGCAGTCTCTGGTTCCCGATGCTGATCGTCGTCGACGAGGCGCAGCTCTTCGCGCCCGTCATGGCGGGCGAGGCCTCCGACGAGGCGCGCCGGCTCTCGCTCGGCGCCATGACCAACCTGATGTGCCGGGGCCGAAAACGCGGGCTGGCTGGCGTGATCGCGACCCAGCGCCTCGCCAAGCTCGCAAAGAACGTCGCGGCGGAAGCCTCCAACTTCCTGATGGGCCGGACCTTCCTCGACATCGACATGGCCCGTGCGGCCGATCTCCTCGGCATGGATCGCCGCCAGGCCGAGATGTTCCGCGATCTCGAGCGCGGACAGTTCGTCGCGCTCGGCCCCGCACTCTCCAAGAGGCCGCTGCCGCTGCGAATCGGGACCGTGACCTCGACCGATCGCGGGGGCGCCCCCGGCCTGATCCCGCTGCCGGAGCAGCCCCCGCAGGACGCCGCCGACCTGATCTTCACCGCCGGCGCGGACGAGCCGGTTCCCCTGGCGCGGCCGGTCCGTCCCCCCCCGCGTCCGATGGCCACCGAGGTGCTGCGCCAGATCGAGAACTACCGCCCGGCCCCGCCCCCCGAGCCCGAGATCGAGATGGAGCCGGCCGAGCGCGAGGCGCTGATGGCCGAAATCCTGCGCGATCTCATGGCCGATCCCGAGTCCCGGACCCGACAGGTCGCCGTCCTGTATCAGGATTTCACCGTGCGCTGCCGCATGCGCGGGCTCGGGCGCGGACATCCCGGCCTCGACGATTTCCGCCGCAAGCTCGCCGTCGCGCGTGCGGGAGCCAGCGACGACATCGCCGCCTCGGACACCTGGCAGGCGGCGCTCGACGCCAGCGCCTCCCTGCCGGAGGACCTGCACGGCCTGTTCCTATTCATCGTCCGCTGCGCGATGGAAGGGCGTCCATGCCCGGACGACGCCGAGCTCGCGAATGTCTATGGCAGCCATTCGCCGAGCCGGGCGCGACGCATGCTCGCCTATATCGAGGAGCGCGGCCTCGTCGTCAGCCATACGGACTTCCGCGGCCAGCGCAGGCTCGCTTTGCCGACGCTGGGCATCGAGACGGCGCCCGGGCAGGCGCCCCCCGGAGCCGGACTACCGCGCCGCGCGCGCGGCTGACACGAGGCGGCTGACAGGCGGGCGCGCAGATCCGGCCTGTCCCGGCTTCCCCTATCGCCGGCAGCAGTGCTTCGCCCGGCTCAATCCGCCTGCGGTTCGAGCGCCAGCATCGGCGAGGCCGGCGGCTCCCCGGCAATGTCTGGACGCCAGGGCTCGCATTCGGGCCCGAGCTTGCCGCTGCGGATGATGCAGAGCCACATGAAAACCGGCTTTCGGCCAAGGCGCCGCTGCCGCGCAAAGCGGCGCGAACTTGACCGCGCCGCCCGGAACCGTGCATGACCGTCGCCCCATGTCATCCGGCCCGGCCATGCGCGTCCTCCTGATCGACAACTACGACAGCTTCACCTGGAACCTCGTCCATCTGATCGGTGGACTCGGGGCCGAGGTCGAGGTGCGCCGCAACGATGCCCTCTCCGTGGAGGAGGCACTCGGGAGCGGCCACGACGCCATCGTGCTGTCGCCCGGCCCCTGCACGCCCAACGAAGCCGGCATCTGCCTCGATATCGTGCGCGAGGGCGCCGCGCGCATGCCGATCTTCGGCGTCTGCCTCGGTCTTCAGACCATCGGCCAGGCCTTCGGCGGCGATGTCGTGCGCGCGCCGCTGCCGATGCACGGCAAGATTTCGACGGTCACCCACCGGGCACGCGGATTGTTCCACGGCATCAACGGGCCGATCCAGGCGACACGCTACCACTCCCTCGTGGTCGAGCGGGCGAGCTGTCCCGAGGCGCTGGCGATCGAGGCCGAAACCGCGGACGGGCTCATCATGGCGCTCTCCCACCGGGAACTGCCGACGCATGGCGTGCAGTTCCATCCCGAGAGCATCGCCTCCGAGCACGGCGCGACGATACTGCGGAATTTCCTCGATCTGGCCGAGCGATGGCGGCGTGAGAGCGACGCCGCCGCCCTGCCCCGTACTGCCTGATCCCGGAACTCCCATGGACGACTTCAAACCCTTCATCGCCAAGGTCGCGACCGGCGCCACGCTCTCGCGCGACGAGGCGCGCGGCGCCTTCGACGCGATGCTCTCCGGCGAGGTCACCAATGCACAGGCCGCCGCCTTCCTGATGGCCATGCGCGTGCGCGGCGAGACGACCGAGGAGATCGCCGGCGCCGTTGGCGCCATGCGCGCCAAGATGCTGCGCGTGAAGGCGCCGGCGAACGCCGTCGACATCGTCGGCACCGGCGGCGATTCCTCCGGCTCCTACAACGTCTCGACGCTCGCCGCGATCATCACGGCGGCCTGCGGCGTGCCCGTCGCCAAGCACGGGAACCGCGCCGCCTCCTCCCGCTCCGGCGCCGCCGACGTTCTGGCGGCGCTCGGCGTCAAGGTCGGGCTCGATGCCGTCGCGACCGAGCGCTGCATCAAGGAGGCCGGCGTCGGCTTCATGTTCGCGCCCACCCATCACGCCTCGATGCGCCATGTCGCCCCGGTGCGCACGGAGCTCGGCACGCGGACGATCTTCAATCTGGTCGGCCCGCTCTCGAATCCGGCGGGCGTCACGCGCCAGCTCATCGGCGCCTTCTCCGAGACCTGGCTCGAGCCGATGACGCAGGTGCTCGCCTCGCTCGGCTCGACGCGAGTCTGGGCGGTGCACGGCTCCGACGGGCTCGACGAGATCACCACCACCGGGCCGACGCGCGTCGTCTCGCTGGAGAACGGCAAGGTCGAGAGCTTCACGATCACGCCCGAGGATGTCGGGCTCGCCCAGGCACAGCCCGAGGATCTGCGCGGCGGCACGCCGGAGCGCAACGCGGCGGCCCTCCTCGCCGTCGTCGAGGGCGAGAAGACGGCGTATCGCGATATCGCCGCCTTCAACGCGGCCGCGGCGCTGCTCGTGGCCGGCAAGGCCGGCGACCTGCGCGACGGGCTGGCCCGGGCCGAGGCCGCGCTGGATTCCGGCAAGGCGCGGGCGACCCTCGCCGCGCTGATCGACAGCTCCAACGGGTGAGGCGCAGATGAGCGACATCCTCGCCCGCATCGAGGCCTACAAGCGCGAGGAGATCGCCGCCGCCAAGGCCGCCATCCCCTTCGCCGAGATCGAGCGCCGCGCCCGCGCGGCCGGCACGTCGCGCCGCTTCGCAGACGCCATGGCGGCGAAGATGAGCGCGGGCCTTCCGGCCCTGATCGCCGAGATCAAGAAGGCGAGCCCGTCCAAGGGGTTGATCCGGCCCGATTTCGATCCGCCCGCCTTCGCGCGCGCCTATGCGCAGGGCGGCGCGGCCTGCGTCTCCGTCCTCACCGACGCGCCCTCCTTCCAGGGCCGGCCGGAGTATCTGGCGCAGGCGCGCGAGGCCTCGGGATTGCCGGCACTGCGCAAGGACTTCCTGTACGATCCCTATCAGGTCTTCGAGGCCCGCGCCTGGGGCGCCGACTGCATCCTGATCATCATGGCGGGCGTCGACGACGCCACCGCGCGGGATCTCGACGCCGCCGCGCGCGAGCTCGGCATGGACGTGCTGGTCGAGGTCCACGACGATGCGGAGCTCGACCGGGCGCTGGCGCTCGAAAGCCGCCTGCTCGGCATCAACAACCGCGACCTGCGCGATTTCCACGTCGATCTCGCGGTGACGGAGCGCCTCGCGCCGCGCGTGCCGGCCGGCCGGATCGTCATCAGCGAGAGCGGCATCTTCACCCATGACGATATCCTCCGCCTGAACCGCGTCGGCGTCGGCGCCTTCCTGGTCGGCGAGAGCCTGATGCGGCAGGACGACGTCGCCGCCGCGACCCGGACGCTGCTCGGCGGCGAGGCCCGCGAGAGCGCCGCGTGAGCCGGCTGAGCCATCTCGACGCCGCCGGGCAGGCGCATATGGTCGATGTCGGCGCCAAGGCCGAGACCGCCCGCATGGCCGTGGCCGAAGGGCGCGTCGTGATGCTGCCCGAGACGCTCGCCATCGTCCGCGACGGCAACGCCAAGAAGGGCGACGTGCTCGGCACGGCCCGGCTCGCCGGGATCATGGCCGCCAAGCGCACCCATGAGCTCATTCCGCTCTGCCATCCGCTGCTGATCGAGAAGGTCGCCGTCGACCTCGCGATCGACGAGAGCCTGCCGGGCGTGACCGTTCGCGCCGAGGTGCGCATGAGCGGACGCACCGGCGTCGAGATGGAGGCGCTGACCGCCTGCAGCGTCGCCTGCCTGACGGTCTACGACATGGTCAAGGCGGTGGATCGCGGCATGCGGATCGAGGGCATCCGGCTCCTCCACAAGTCGGGCGGCAAGTCGGGCGTCTACGAGGTGGAGCCCGCCTGATGGCGTTGACGCCCGTCCGCGTCGCGCTGGAGGCGCTGATCGCCAGCGTGCCGGGGCCGACGGCGCCAGAGACTCTGCCCTTGGCGGATTGCGCCGGACGGGTTCTCGCCGCGGATGTCGCGGCGCTCCGGACCCATCCGCCCTTCGCCAATTCCGCCATGGACGGCTATGCCGTGCGCGCCGACGACATCCCGGCCGGGGCCAGCCTGTCCGTCATCGGCGAAGCCGCAGCCGGGCGGGGCTTCTCCGGAACGGTCGGCACAGGCGAAGCGGTCCGCATCTTCACCGGCGCGCCATTGCCCGACGGAGCCGACACCATCCTGATCCAGGAGAACGCCGAGGGCGTCGGCACGCCGACCATCCGCGTCGTCGAGAGTACGGCGCGCGGGCGTTTCGTCCGCGCCGCCGGTCTCGACTTCACGCAGGGCGATGTGCTGCTCACCGCCGGGCGTATGCTCGACGGCGCGGCGCTCGGGCTGTGTGCCGCGATGGGGCACCCGGCTCTGACCGTGCGCGGAAAGCCGCTGGTCGCGATTCTCGCCACTGGAGACGAGCTGGTCCTGCCCGGCGAACCGATCGGGCCGGATCAGATCGTCGCTTCGAACAGCTTCGCCATCGCCGCGCTGGCGCAGGCCGCCGGTGCGCGCATCCTCGACCTCGGCATCGCCCGCGACGACCACGCCGACCTCGCGCTCAAGATCGGGCAAGCCCGCCAGGCCGGCGCCGACGTGCTCGTCACCCTCGGCGGCGCCTCGGTCGGCGCGCATGACCTCGTCCAGGAAGCGCTCACCCGGCAGGGCATGACCCTCGGCTTCTGGAAGATCGCCATGCGCCCGGGCAAGCCGATGATGACCGGCAGGCTCGGCCCCATGGTCGCGCTCGGCCTGCCCGGCAGCCCCGTCTCGTCGATCGTCTGCGGCCACCTCTTCCTGCTGCCGCTGATAGAAGCCCTGCTCGGCCTGCCCGCCCCCGGGCGCGACCGCAGCGAGCGCGCCATCCTCGGAGGTGATTTGCCGGCAAATGACGAGCGCGAGGACTATCTGCGCGCAGACCTCGCGGCCACGCCCGAGGGCTGGCTCGCGACGCCGTTCGGCAAGCAGGATTCCTCGATGCTGGCGACGCTGGCGAAGGCGAAGGCACTGATCATCAGGCCGGCTCATGCAGGCCCCGCGGCAGCCGGCTCGCCCTGCCGCATCCTGAGGCTGCGCTGACGCCGGCCGCTTGCGGAACACAACACGAACGTGTAGGGTGTTCGTGATTTGTTTCGAATCTGCGTCGCAGGACGACGGCGGGGACCATGCTGACACGCAAACAGTTCGAGCTGCTTCGCTTCATTCACGAACGTCTGCGTGAGAGCGGCGTCCCTCCCTCCTTCGACGAGATGAAGGACGCGCTCGACCTCAAGTCGAAATCGGGCATCCACCGGCTGATCATGGCGCTGGAAGAGCGTGGCTTCATCCGCCGCCTGCCGAACCGCGCCCGCGCGCTCGAGGTCATCAAGATGCCGGACGGGGCCGGGAACGCTCCGGCGGCCCGTGGCCGCTTCAACCCCTCCGTCGTGCAGGGCGGCCTCGGCAAGGTGCGGCCGGTCACGTCCGAGGAAGAGCCGCGCGGCACCGTGGCCGTGCCGGTCATGGGCCGGATCGCGGCCGGCACGCCGATCTCGGCGATCCAGAGCCGCAGCCACACCGTCGCGCTTCCCGCGGACATGCTCGGCGGTGGCGAGCATTACGCGCTGGAGGTCAGGGGCGATTCGATGGTGGAGGCCGGCATTCTCGACGGCGACACCGTCATCATCCGCAAGCAGGACACCGCGAACACCGGCGATATCGTGGTCGCGCTCATCGACGACGAGGAGGCGACGTTGAAGCGGCTGCGCAAGCGTGGCTCGTCGATCGCACTCGAAGCCGCCAACCCGGCCTATGAGACGCGCGTGCTCGGCCCCGACCGGGTCCGCATTCAGGGCCGCCTCGTCAATCTGATGCGCCGTTACTGAAGGCGTTCCGGCTCGGCGCCGTCGGCATCGGACGGTGCGGCGCCGGGTTGTCGCGGCATCGCGGGAGTATCGGGCCTGCTGCGGTGCCAGGGCCGTTCGCCGGTCCGGGCTTCCGCCGCGTTGCGCGTCCATCCGTCGCCACGCCGGTAGAGGGCGACCGCGCCTTCTCGCATCAGGGCCGAGCGCTCGATGAGCTGCGCCGCGCAGGCTCCGTTCCAGGGGATCGGGGTGATGACGAGATCGGCGCGGCGGCAGTCCTCGACGATGGCGAGGCGATCGCGCGCGAAGGCGATGCTGCGGCCTTCGGGCGTGCGCAGGACGCAGCCCAGAGCATCGCAGGCGGCGCCCTTGCCGAGGCTGGCATCGTCCGGCGGGCGCGCATCACCATCGCCCGCCAGCCATTGCTGGAGCACGAAGCGGCTGGGCTTGCCCGCGATGGCGAGCCGCCCGTCCCCGCCTCTGACGGCCACGCCGGAGCCGTCGCGCTCGACCAGGATCTCCGGACGCTCCGGCTTGGCGGCCACCGCCACCCCGACGGCCAGCGGCAGGATGGCGAGGAGCCTGAGCCGGGTCGTCCACAGCGTGATCCAGAGCAAGGCCGCCGCGAAGCAGCCGAGGGCCGCCGGGCCGAAGGCCGCGAGCACCAGCGTCGAATGGTCGATCGACGCGACCCAATGCGCGAGCTTGAGCACGAGGTCGGACGCGAAGCCCATCAGCGCCCAGGCCGGCCAATCGAGCCCGAACGGATAGGCGAGCACGCCGAACACCGCCGCCGGCATGACGATCAGCGAGACGAAAGGCAGCGCGAGCGCATTTCCGAGCAGGCCGAAGGGATTGAAGGTCTGGAAGTGATAGGCGCCGAAGGGCGCGGTCGCTGCCGTCGCGATGATCGTCGTGGCGACGATGCCGATCGCGGCCGTGATCATCGGGCGCAGCGGCCAGGGCAGCGGCGAGGGAGGCACGCCGCGCTCGCGCCCCTCCCAGCGTTCGGCGAAGGCGATGAGCGCGGCCACCGCGCCGAAAGACATCTGGAAGCTCGGGCCCAGCAGCGCCTCGGGCTCGCGCAGCAGCACGATCATCGCCGCCAGCGCGAGATTGCGCATGCTCAGCGCCGCGCGGTCGAACAGGATCGCGCCCAGCATCACGAGCGTCATGATGAAGGAGCGGACCGTCGCCACCTCCGCGCCGGAGAACACGCAATAGGCGGCGGCGCCCGCCATGGCGGCCAGCGCGGCGATCTTCTTGATCGGCCATCGCAGCGCGAGCGTCCCGGACAGCGCCAGCATGGCCCGCACCAGCCAGAAGATCGTGCCGGCCGCCAGCACCATGTGCAGGCCCGAGATCGAGACGATGTGGTAGATGCCGGCCGCCCGGAGATCGGCATTCGTCGTCTCGCTGATCAGGCCGCGCTTGCCGGTGACGAGGGCGGCCGCCATGGCCCCGGCCTGCCCGCCCCCCGCCTCGGCGATGCGTTGCGTCAGCGCGTTGCGCGCGGCGTCGATCGCCGCAGCCCAGACGATGCCGGCGGGTGGCAGGACGGGCGGCGGCGTCACGGTGATGCGCCCCGCGATGCTGCCGACCGCGCCGATCCCCCGAAAGAAGGCGTCGCGCCCGAAATCGTAGCCACCGGGTTGCGCCGGGCCGGGGGGCGGAAGCAGCCGCGCCGTCGCGCTGATATGCGCCCCCGGCGCCACGGAGCCCGAGCGGATCGAGACGCGCACCCGGCGCGGCCTGCCCTCGGGCGCGACGCCGGCCATGCCGGTCGTCAGCAGGACGATCCGGGCGCCGGCATCCCGCGCCTCCACGGATTCGACGAAACCCGAGATCTGGCCGATGCGCGGCGCCTCCAGGATCGGCGCGCCCACGCTCGCCGTGCGCCACGAGGCGGCGGCGAAGCCCGCGAACGCCGCCGCCGCGCCGAGACAGAGAAGCGGCACGATCCTGCGCCGGCGAAGCAGGATGGAGAGCCCGGCGGCAAGCAGGAATGCCACCGCCGGAGCCCATGCCGCGGGTTCGCGATCGGCCGCGAAATAGAGCAGGATCCCGGCCCCCATCGCGACCGGAAGCCAGAGAAAGAGCCGCCGGCGCTCGGCCTCCCGCGCCAGCGCCTCGCCCAGGCGGTGCCGCCAGCCCTCGAGCCATGCCGCGAGGCCCGCGCCGCCGAGCGCGAGCAGGGGTGGACGCACGAGCAGCACGGCTGCGCGCGCGCCGCGCGGTCGCCCTCGTCCCGGCGCATCCGCATCCACGGCCCAGATACTCCCCCTGCCGCGTCGGAACCCCTTAACGCGGCCGCCATAGCCATGTTACAGGGGCCGCGCCGGATGTCATGCCGCCCGGCGACACCCTCGCGTCTTTTTGGATCCGGGCGCCGCGAAACCGGCCGGATGGAGTTACGCCTTCCATGAGCGATGCCGTCGTCACGCGCTTTGCCCCCTCGCCCACCGGGTTTCTCCATATCGGCGGAGGCCGCACGGCACTGTTCAACTGGCTCTATGCCCGCCATCGCGGCGGCAAGATGCTGCTGCGCATCGAGGACACCGACCGCGAACGCTCGACCGACGCCGCCATCACCGCGATCCTCGACGGGCTCTCCTGGCTCGGCCTCGATTGGGACGGCGACACCGTCTACCAGTTCGCCCGCGCCGCGCGCCATCGCGAGGTCGCGGAGCAGATGCTGGCGGCGGGCACGGCCTATCACTGCTACGCCACGCCGGCCGAGCTCGAGGAGATGCGCGAGAAGGCCCGCGCCGAGGGCAAACCGTTGCGCTATGACGGCCGCTGGCGCGATCGCGATCCGAAGACGGCGCCTGCCGGCGTCAAGCCGGTGATCCGCCTGCGCGCTCCCCAGACCGGCGAGACCGTGGTCGAGGACGAGGTGCAGGGCCGCGTCGTCTGGCAGAACGAGAATCTCGACGATCTCGTGCTGCTGCGCTCGGACGGCACGCCGACCTATATGCTCGCCGTCGTCGTCGACGATCACGACATGGGCGTGACCCATGTCATCCGCGGCGACGACCACCTGACCAACGCCGCCCGGCAGACGCAGATCTACAACGCGCTCGGCTGGAAGGTGCCGAGCATGTCGCATATCCCGCTGATCCACGGGCCGGACGGAGCGAAGCTCTCCAAGCGCCACGGCGCCCTCGGCGTCGACGCCTATCGCTCGATGGGCTATCTGCCGGTGGCCCTGCGCAACTATCTGCTGCGGCTCGGCTGGAGCCATGGCGACCAGGAGATCTTCTCGACGCAGGAGATGATCGAGCTGTTCAACCTGAGCTCGATCGGCCGCTCCCCGGCCCGCTTCGATTTCGCCAAGCTGGAGAGCCTGAACGGCCTCTATATGCGCCAGTCGAGCGATCGTGATCTGCTCGAGGCGCTCAAGGTCATCCTGCCCGAGATCGGCCCGCCGCGCGGCCTGCCCGCCACGCTTCCGGCGGAGCTGGAGGCCAAGTTCCTGGCCGCCATGCCGGGGCTGAAGGAGCGCGCCAAGACCCTCGTGGAACTCCTCGACAGCGCCTTCTATCTCTACGCCCCGCGTCCGCTCAAACTGGACGAGAAGGCCGCCGCCCTGCTGGATGCCCCCGCGCGCCAGCGTCTCGCGGGCCTGAACGATGTTCTCGCCGCCGTGAACGACTGGACCCCACCGGCGCTGGAAGCCGCCGTGCGCGCCTATGCCGAGGCGGAGGGGCTGAAGCTCGGCCAGGCCGCCCAGCCGCTGCGCGCCGCGCTGACGGGCCGGGCCATGTCGCCGGGGCTGTTCGACGTCATGGCCGTGCTCGGCCGCGAGGAGACGCTGGCGCGGCTCGCCGACCAGCGTTGAGCGCCGCGCGGGACCGTCTTTCGGCTCGGTTGAACGCCCCCGGCAAATGGTCTAGTGACGCGGCTGGTGATCCCGTGCCCCGGAACTTCGCCGAGGCATGGATATTGCTTGAAAATCAGTTGGATGAACCCGCCCCCACCCCGTTTTCGACATTCTCCCGTCATCTCGGGTCGCTCCAGTGTCCTGCGTCCTTTTCGGTCGCCGCGCGGAGCACCCTTTCGGGCAGCCGGACTTGCGGACGAGCGTGACAGCCACTGACAGCACGAGCCTTGAAAGGATCGGTATCGATGAGCGGAAATGCGACACAGCTGCAGGTCGACGGCAAGACCATCGATTTGGGGGTCAAGACCGGGTCGATCGGCCCGTCCGTCATCGACATCGGCAAGCTCTACGCGCAGACCGGGATGTTCACCTACGATCCCGGCTTCACCTCGACGGCGAGCTGCGAGTCTCAGATCACCTATATCGACGGTGACGCCGGCGTCCTGCTCTATCGCGGCTACCCGATCGAGCAGCTCGCCGAGCATGGCGACTTCCTCGAGACCTGCTACCTGCTGCTCGAAGGCCAGCTGCCGACCGCCGCGCAGAAGGCCGATTTCGACTACCGCGTCACGCGCCACACCATGGTGCACGAGCAGATGGCCCGCTTCTTCCAGGGCTTCCGCCGCGACGCTCACCCGATGGCGGTGATGGTCGGCTCGATCGGCGCGCTCTCGGCCTTCTACCACGACTCGACCGACATCTCGGACCCGCAGCAGCGCATGATCGCCTCGATGCGCATGATCGCAAAGGTGCCGACGCTGGCGGCGATGGCGTACAAGTACACGGTCGGCCAGCCCTTCGTGTACCCGCTGAACTCGCTCGACTACACCTCGAACTTCCTGCGCATGTGCTTTGCCGTGCCGGCCGAGGACTACAAGGTCAACCCGGTGCTGTCGCGCGCGCTCGACCGCATCTTCATCCTGCATGCCGACCACGAGCAGAACGCCTCGACCTCGACCGTGCGCCTCGCCGGCTCGTCGGGTGCCAACCCCTTCGCCTGCATCGCGGCCGGCGCGGCCTGCCTGTGGGGTCCCGCCCATGGCGGCGCCAACGAGGCGGCGCTGAAGATGCTCGAGGAGATCGGCTCGGTCGACAACATCCCGAAATACATCGCCAAGGCGAAGGACAAGAACGACCCCTTCCGCCTGATGGGCTTCGGCCATCGCGTCTACAAGAACTACGATCCGCGCGCCAAGATCATGCAGAAGACCACGCATGAGGTGCTCAACGAGCTCGGCATCAAGGACGACCCGCTGCTCGACGTCGCGGTCGAGCTCGAGCGCATCGCGCTGAGCGACGAGTACTTCATCGAGAAGAAGCTCTATCCGAACATCGACTTCTATTCGGGCATCACCCTGAAGGCGATGGGCTTCCCGACCTCGATGTTCACCGTCCTCTTCACCCTCGCCCGCACGGTCGGCTGGATCGCGCAGTGGAAGGAGATGATCGAGGATCCGTCGCAGCGCATCGGCCGCCCGCGCCAGCTCTACACCGGCGCCGGCACCCGCGATTACGTGCCGATCGGCCGGCGCTGAGACGTCACCGAGATCTGATTTCGCCAGAGGGCGCGGCAGGCATCTGCCGCGCCCTCATCATTTCAGCGGATTGATGCACCCGATCGAAATGATCTAGGCCTAATGTCAGATAGAATAAGATCTTCTCGGGAGAAAACCTCATGTCGCAACATCCGACCATCGACCGCCGCAGCTTCATCGCCGGCGCGTCCGCGTTGTCGCTGGCCGGCGGAGCCGCCCATGCACAGGCTGCGTTTCCGACCCGTCCTGTCACGCTGGTCGTTCCCTTCGCCGCGGGCGGCTCGACCGACATCGTCGGCCGTCTCGTCGGCCAGAAGATGAGCGAGATTCTCGGCCAGAACGTCATCATCGAGAACCGCGCCGGCGCCGGCGGCAATATCGGTTCCACGGCGGTCGCGCGCGCCGCTCCGGACGGCTACACGCTGCTGCTCGGCACGATCTCGACCCATGCGCTCAACCCGGCGATCCTGAAGACCGTGACCTTCGACGCGGTGAAGGACTTCACGCCGATCAACCTCCTCGCCATCGTTCCGAACGTGATGGTCGTGCATCCGAGCTTCCCGGCCAAGAACGTCAAGGAAGTGCTGGAGGTGCTCAAGGCCAACCCGGGCAAATACTCCTACGCCTCCTCAGGCGTCGGCACACCGCTGCACCTCTCCGGCGAGCTGTTCAAGTCGCTCGGCAATGTCCAGATGAACCATGTCCCGTATCGCGGCGCCGGCCCGGCGCTCAACGACGTGGTCTCGGGTGCCGTGCCGATCATGTTCGACAACCTGCCCTCCTCGGCGGGCTTCATCCGCAACGGGCAGCTCCGCGCGATCGGCGTCACCACCAAGGCGCGCGTCGCCTCCTTCCCGGATGTCCCGACGATCGCCGAAGGCGGCCTGCCCGGCTACGAGACCTATACCTGGAACGCGCTGTTCGGCCCCGCCAACATGCCCCGGCCGATCGTCGACAAGCTCAACGCCGCCGCCAACGAGGCGCTGAAGGACGAAAACGTCAAGAAGCGCCTCAATGACGTCAGCGCCGACATCGTCGGCTCGACGCCCGAACAGCTCGGCGAACACGTCAAGCTCGAGCTCGCGAAGTGGGCCCCGATCGCCAAGGCCTCGGGCGCGGTCGTGGAATAAGGCGTCCTCAGGCCTCGCGGCCGGGCCGCGAGGCCACCAGCGCCAGCGCCGCCTCGACGGCGTTGGCGGCCGGGCTGGTACCGGCCGTCCGCATGATCGCCTCGACCTCGGCGAAGCCGGCAAGCTGGTCGCGTCGTGCCGGCCCCTCGGCGACGAGGTCGAGCAGATGCCGGCTCAGCACCTGCGGCGTCGCATCGTCCTGGATGAATTCGGGCACGACGTTGCGGCCCAGAATGAGGTTCGGCAGGATCACGCTCGGCAGCTTGATCAACCGGCGCGCGATCATGGCTTCCCAGGCCGCCCCGCGATAGGCCGCGACCAGCGGCACCTGCGCGAGCGCGAGTTCCAGCGTCACCGTCCCCGAAGCCGCCAGCGCCGCGCGCGCCTGCCTGAAGGCGCGGTGCTTGGCCGCCTCCCCCGTGACGATGTCCGGCTTCACAGCCCAGGTCTCGATGCTGGCGCGGATCGCGCCTTCGAGACGCTCGACCGCGGGCAGGACGAAGCGGGTGTCCGGGCGGGTTGCCGCGACCTCGGCGACCGCGGCTCCGAAGACCGGCATGAGATGGTGGATTTCCGAGCGCCGGCTGCCCGGCAGCACGAGCACGGTCGCACCGTCGCTCCGCGCCCGCAGCGCTTCCTCTCCGGCATCGGGCCTGAGCTCCGCGAGCCGCTCCATCAGCGGGTGGCCGACATAGACGGTCTCGGGGCCGCCCAGCCTGGCGAGCGCCGCCGGTTCGAACGGCAGCAGCGCCAGGATGCGGTCGACATGCGGCGCCATCCGCCGGGCGCGGCCCGAGCGCCAGGCCCAGACACTGGGGCAGACCCAGTGCGCGACCGGAATCGCGGGCGCACGGGCCCGCACCTTCTTCGCGACCCGCAGGCAGAAGTCGGGCGCGTCCACCGTCAGCAGCAGGTCGGGCTCGAAGGCCGCGACCCCGCGCGCCGCGTCCTCCATGCGGCGCAGAAGCAATGGCAGCCGGGCGATGACCGGGCCGAAACCCATGACGGCGATGTCCGCCTGCGGAAAGAACGGCCGGAGCCCCGCGGCGACCAGCGCCTCGCCGCCGACTCCGGCGATCTCCAGGGGGCGTTCGCCCAGCCGCGCCCGCAGCGCGGCGAGGAAGCTCAACGCCAGCGCATCGCCCGACGCTTCCCCCGCGATGACAGCGAGGCGAAACGGCCGCATCATGCCACGCCCTCGACGAAGAGGCCGAGTTCGTCGGCAAGACGGCCGAGCCGCAGCCTGTCACCGACCAGCACTGCCCCGGCCCGCACGGCGATGCCGGCGAGTCCCGCCTCGGCGACGTGGCGCAGCGTATCGGGCCCGATCGCCGGCATGTCGACGCGCAGATCCTGACTGTCCTTGGGTGCCTTGATCAGCACGCCGTCGCCCTTTCCGATCGTCAGCCTGCCGGCGGCGCGGAGCTCGCCGACACGCCTGATCGTCGCATCGGTCCCCTCGGCGGCCTCGATCGCGATGACGCGATGATCGGCGAGGACCGCCGCCTGGCCGACATCGAAGGGGGAAAGCGCGGAGAGCAACGAGAAACCGCGTTCGATCAGCCGCCGCTGCTCCCCGTTCGCGGCACGTTGGCCGAGCGGCCCGGCGGGCGCAGTCAGTTCCGGCGCGACCTGATGCGGTCCCAGCACGCGGAAGCCCTGCCCCTCGAAAAAGCGAACGACCGCACTGAGCAGGTGATCGTCGCCGCCCTGAAAGGCCTTCGCGAAATAGGGCAGGTATTTCAGCGTCGACACCTCGGGCCTGAGCGCCCCGAAGCTCGGCCGCGGCAGCCCTCCCAGGAAGACGAGGTCGGTGATGTCCCGACGGCGCAACTCCTCGATGACCCGGCCGAGCTGGCCGAGGCGGTAGGTCACGACCTCACCGGCCTCGAAGGAAGAGGGATCGGCCGCGCCGTCCACCGCTGCGACGAAGAGGCGTTGCCCCCGCTGCGCCAGAATGCGGGCGAGATCGGCGGGATAGGCACCGCCGCCGGCGATCAGGGCGACAGCAGGGTCGCCGGCCTGCCGCCCTGCCGCGCTCACCGCTCGGGCGCGTTCACGTCGCGCGGAATGACGATCGCCCGTTCCCCACCGCGGCGGATGAAATCGAGGATCTCGTTCATCAGCGGCTGCCCGGAAAACTCGGCCGCCACGTCCTCGACCCGCTCGGACAAGGTTCCCTCGTCGGCGAAGAGCAGCCGATAGGCGCGGCGCAGCTCGTTGATCTGCTCGCGCGAGAAGCCCCGGCGCTTGAGCCCGACGAGGTTCAGGCCCGCGAGATGAGCCGGATTGTCGCGCACCATGCCGAAGGGAATGACGTCGTTCATCACGCCCGCGCCGCCGCCGATGAAGGCGTGGTCGCCGATCCTGACGAACTGCTGCACGCCGGCGCCACCGCTGACGATGACGAAGTTCCCGATGGTGACATGGCCGGCGCACATCACGTTGTTCGAGAAGATGACGTTGTCGCCGATATGGGAATCATGGCCGACATGCGAATTCGCCAGGAAGAGACCGCGGTCGCCGACCGTCGTCGTCATCCCGCCGCCTTCGGTGCCGGGGTTCATGGTGACCCCCTCGCGGATCGTGCAGTCGGAGCCGATGGTCAGCGTCGAGGGTTCGCCGTGATACTTGAGATCCTGCGGCGGGTGACCGATCGAGGCGAAGGGATAGACCTTCGTGCGCGGACCGATCGTCGTCCGTCCGGCAACTACGACATGGCTGACGAGTTCGACGCCCTCTTCCAGGACGACATCGGGGCCGACGGTGCAGAACGGGCCGATCACGACTCCGGAGGCGAGGCGCGCCTTCGGATCGACGACCGACATCGGATGAATGACGGGGTTCATGGTCTTCTTCCGATCGTCCGGAGCTCAGGCGACCATGGCGGACAGGTCGGCCTCGGCGACGAGAGCGCCGTCCACCCGTGCCTCGCCCCTGTAGAACCAGAGGTTGCGCTTGCGGGCAATTTTGGTCAGGTGAAAGCGGATCTGGTCGCCGGGGATCACCGGCTTGCGGAACTTCGCCTTGTCGATGGTCGTGAACAGCACGCTGCTGACCGCGGACTCGTCGACGCCGCGCGCATTGACCACCAGGACACCGGCCGTCTGCGCCATCGCCTCGATCATCAGCACGCCGGGGAAGACCGGCCGGCCCGGAAAATGGCCGGTGAACTGCGGCTCGTTGAAGGTGACGTTCTTGATGCCGACACCAAACTCGTCACCCCGGATATCGACGACGCGGTCGACGAGCAGGAACGGGTAGCGATGCGGAATGCACGCCATGATCTTCTGAATATCGGCCACTTGAAGCGTGGTCGCAGCCTCGGTCATCTCCGTCACCATCGTTCACCGGCGCCCGCATCTCGCGCCATTCTTCCCACACTCGGCGCTCCGACCACCTGCCGGCGGCGAGCGACCTGGCACTCATTCGACAAGCCGGACGGCGTCCCGACGGCCCTGCTCCAGCCTGCGCGGGGCACCGGATCGAAGGCTCCCTGTCGCGAGGCGAAAGGGAACGTCTCGCTCACTCCCCGGACCTGTCGCCCGTCTTGTTCCGCCTGGCCACCAACTGCTTGAGCAGCGCGCTCTCGCGCGCCCAGGCGAGAGCCGGCTGGGCCGGATACCCGCCGAACCGGGCACCGCGCGGGATATCGCCGGCGACGCCGCTCTGCGCCGCGACCTGAGCCCCCGCGCCGATGGTCAGATGTCCGGCGAGCCCGACCTGGCCACCGAGCACGACGAAGTCCTCGAGCGTCGTGGAACCGGCGAGGCCGGTCTGCGCGCAGATGACGCAATGGCGTCCGATGACGCAGTTGTGGCCGATCTGCACGAGATTATCGATCTTGGTGCCCTCGCCGATCACCGTGTCGCGGCTGGCTCCGCGATCGATGCAGGAGTTCGCGCCGATTTCGACATCGTCCTGAATGATGACGCGACCGATCTGGGGGACCTTGCCATGTCCCTTGGGAGACATGGCGAAGCCGAAGCCGTCCTGCCCGATGCGCGCGCCGGGATGGATGATGACACGGTTGCCGACCAGTGCGGCCTGCAACGTCGCCCCCGCCCCGATGGAGCAATGGCGCCCGATGCGAACCTGCGGGCCGATGACCGCATGCGAGGCGACGATCGTTCCCTCGCCGATCTCGGCGCCCGGACCGATCACGGCGCCGGGATCGACGGTCACACCCGCTTCGAGCACCGCCGTCGCGTGCACGAAGGCTCCCGGCGCGACGCCCTGCGAGGCGAAAACCGACCCGGGCTTCAACGCCTGCGGAAAGAAGCGCGTCAGAATCCCCGCGAACGCATGATATGGCGTGGCCGAGACCAGCGCGACGGTGCCGGCCGGAACCCGGGAGGCGAAGCGCGCCGACACCAGGCACAGGCCCGCCTTCGTCGCGGCCAGCGCCTCGGTGTATTTCGGGTTGTCCATATAGGCGATGTCGGCCGGCCCCGCCGTCTCGAGCGCGGCCGCGCCGGTGACGACGCGCGCGGCGTCTACGCCCTCCGGAAGAGCGGTGCCGGAAATAGCTGCGACCTCGCCGAATTCGAGCGAGGTCGCGGGCTGAAAGAAATGTGGCTCTGCCATGACGTTACCCGTAGCGGGGCGGAGGGCCCCGCCGCGTCAGAAGCGCGTGCCGCCCGAGAAGCGGAAGGCCTGCAGCCGGTCGCCGCCGTACTTGGCCGCAAGACCGTTCGGCCCGACGCCCCACTGCCCGTCATCCTTCGTCAGCGCATAGGCGTAATCGAAGCGGATCGGGCCGAGCGGCGACTGCCACAGCAGGCTCACGCCGACCGAGGAGCGAAGGATGTTCTTGTCGCGCACGCAGGCGATGTTGGACTGCGCACCGCCGGTGACGACGTTGAACTGCCGCGCCTCGGTGCCGGCCGGGCAGCCCGAGAAGGCCGATGCGTTGCCGCCATCGTAGTTGAACAACGTGCCGGCATCCGCGAAGAGCGCGCCGCGCAGGCCGAGATCGCGCGGCAGGCCGAAGATCGGGAACTGAAGCTCGACGCTGCCCCCGAAATAGGTCGTGCCGCCGAGCGCGTTGGCCGTCGGATCGTTGAGCACGTCGCGCGGGCCGATGCCGGACGGCGCGAAACCACGCACCAGTGTCGGTCCGAGGAAGTAGTGGTCGACCATGCGCAGGTTGCCGCTGGTCGCCTGGACGTGACCGCCCTGAACGCGCACGAACCCGACGACGTCGTCGAAGATCTCTTTGTAGTAGCGCGCGTCCGCCGCGACTCGCAGGAACTTCGAATCGCCGCCGACGCCAGCGAATTCGGGCTTCAACTCGGCGATGAAGCCGTTGCGCGGGCTCTGCGTGCTGTCGAGCGAGTTGTAGTTGAAGTTCAGGCCGACGAGCGAGGTCAAGGTCGTGCCCTGGGCCTCCTTCACCGCCACCGTCGCTTCGCCGTTGGTCACGCAGTTGTAAACGCCCCCGCTGGCGATGGCTCCGGGCGTGCCGGGCGTAATGCCGGAGATCGGGAAGGTACAATCGTTGTAGGGGCGATCGACCGTATTCGGGATTTCGATCTCGGTGGTGTAGATCGAATAGCGCGGCGTGATCGAGAACTCTTCGGTGATCGGGAAGGTCAGACGAACCTGTCCGCCGGTCACGCGGCTCTCGAAGCGGCCGGTGTTGTAGTTGTCGTTGAACTTGGAGAACAGGTCGAAACCGGCTGCGATCCGGTGCCCGAGGAAATAGGGCTCCGTGAACGAGAAGTCGACGCCCTGCGCACGCTGACCGAGCGTGCCCGCGATACGGACGAACTGGCCACGGCCGAGGAAGTTCGACTCCGACAGCGATACCTCGCCGATCACGCCGTCCGAGGTCGAATAGCCGCCCGCGATCGAGAACGCGCCGGTGGCCTTGTCCTCGACATCGATGTTGACGACCACGCGATCCGGAGCCGAGCCGGGCTCGTTCGTGATGCGGACCTTGTTGAAGAAGCCGAGATTGTTGAGGCGGCGCTCGGCCCGATCGACCAGCACCTTGTTGTAGGCGTCGCCCTCGCCGAGGTCGAGCTCACGACGCACCACATAGTCGCGCGTACGGGTGTTGCCCCGCACATTGATGCGCTCGACATAGACGCGCGGGCCTTCGTCGACGACATAGGTGATGCCGATGACGCGCCCGGCCGCATCGCGATCGCCGCGCGGGCGAACCTGAGCGAAGGCATGGCCACGGCGCGCGACCTCGGTGGTCAGCGCGACGAGGGACTTTTCCACCGCCTCGGCATTGTAGGTGTCGCCGGCGGAGGTCGCCAGATACCGGTTGAGGGCAGCGGAATCGACATCGCGCAGCGCGGATTCGACCTGCACGTTGCCGACCTTGTACTGCGGCCCCTCGTCGACCGTGATGTCGATGACCCATCCGCCGGCCGCCTCGTCGAAGCGGGCCGTCTGGTTCACGACCTGGAAGTCGGCATATCCGTTCTTCAGGTAGAAGCGGCGGATCAGCTCGAGGTCGGCGTTGATCCGCTCGGGATCATAGACGTCCGAGGTCTTGATGAAGCTCAGGAAGTTCGATTCCGTCGACTGCATCAGGCCGCGCAGACGGCTCGCCGAATAGGCCCCGTTGCCCGCGAAATTGATCGTCTTGATGCCGGTCTTGCCGCTCTCGTTGATCGTGAAGACCACGTCGGAACGACCGTTCGGCAGAGGCGCGATGCGCCCGCTGACCGAGGAGAGGCCGTAGCCCGCCCGGCGATAGACTTCCTTCAGACGTTCGACGTCCGAATTGATGAGGGCCTGACTCAGCGGGCCGCCAGCCTTCGACTGAACCTGCTGGATCAGCGCGTCGCTCTTCAGGCGGCGATTGCCCTCGAAGGCGACGCGGTTGATGGAATCGTTCTCCTGCACGGAGATGACGGTCTGGGCGCCGCGACGGCTGACCTGAACGTTCGAAAACAGGCCCGTGGCCAGCAGGCTCTGGCGAATCTCCTGGGGATTGTCCTGGCCCGCCGCATAGGAGCGGATCGTCTCCGCATCGATGCGCCGATTGCCGTGGACAACCACGGCCTGTGCGAAAACCACGCCACCACTTACGGCCAACATGAAAGCCGAAAGTCCGACTGATCGAGAGAGCCGCTGCTTGAACGTCCGGCTCTTTTGGGTCGACGTCATCGGGTCGCCTATTCCATTTTCTCTGGTCACTACCCCGGCTGGGGCTCCGCCACCTTGCGGCGACAGAACGGGACATTGCCGTGCATTCGCTTCTACAAAGTTTCCTGCGGGGTGCAAACGTCCATCATCGTTAACGGAATATTTTTGGACTCGATCGTTGCCATGACGCCACGCGTTCCGCCACGGCTTCGCCGCAATCTCGGCCGGCCCGCAAACCCGTCACAGCAGCGAGCGGACATGGGTGATGTCGTTCCACGTCACGAACAGCATCAGCATCAGCACGAGGCCCAGTCCCAGCCGAAAACCGATTTCCTGCGCCCTGGCGCTGAGCGGGCGCCGCAGCACCGCCTCGCAGGCGTAGAACATCAGGTGACCGCCATCGAGCATGGGCACCGGCAGCAGGTTCATCAGTCCGATCGAGACGGACAGGACCGCCGCGAGGTTGAGCAGGCCGATCAGGCCGCCGCTCGCAGCGACCATCCCCGAGACCTGCGCGATCCGGATCGGACCCGAAAGCTGGTCGGTCGATTCCCGCCCGCTCAGCAGCTTCTTGAAATAGTCGTAGGTGCGGGTGACCACGAACCAGGTCTCGGATACGCCCGCCTGGAGGGATTCGACGACGCCGAATCGGCGCGTCGTCCAATCCTCCGCCTTGCGCGAGGCCTGGACGCCGATGACGCCGATCCTCTGCTTGCCGAGCGGAGACGTCTGCTCGACCAGGTCGGGCACGACGGGAACCGTGACCGTGCCTCCGTTGCGCTCGACGGTGACCGAAAGGCGCTCGTTCGGGCGCACGGAAACGGCTCGCTGCATCTCCGTGAAACTGCCGATGGGTTGGTCGTCGATGGCGATGACGAGATCGCCCGCGCGCAGGCCCGCGCGCTCGGCCGCGCTGCCCGCGACCACCTGTTCGACACGCGGAATCAGCTCCTGCCGGCCGAACAGATAGATCGAGCCCGCGAAGATCGCGATCGCGAGCAGGAAATTGGCGATCGGCCCGGCGGCGACGATCGCCGCGCGCTCTCCCAGCGACTGCGCCGGAAAGGACCGCTCCCGCTCCCTCTGCGTCATGCCGGCGACGGCGGCGGTGTCGGGCGCGCTCGACGCGTCCGCGTCCCCGGAGAACTTCACATAGCCGCCGAGCGGAATCATCGCGAACCGCCAGCGGGTGCCATGCCGGTCGTTGAAGCCGAACAGCTCGCGGCCGAAGCCGATCGAGAATGTCTTGACGTCGACGCCGCACCAGCGGCCGACGAGGAAATGGCCGAGCTCGTGCACGAACACGACGAGCGTCAGCACGAAGAGGAAGGGCACGAGATAGCTCAACAGCGCGTAGCCCGAGTTCCAGATAGTCGCCGCGAATTCCATCGACCTCTCCGATCCGTCCCTGCCTAGGTGACAGCGAACTGTGGCCGGGACAAGAGAGCGGTCGCGCGCAATCGCGCATCTTGGTCAATGGCGAGCGCCTCGGCCACGTCCGCAGGCGCGGCGACCATCGCCGCCGAGGCGCCGCACACCGTTTCGACGAGCGCGGCGATGGCGGGAAACGGGATCCTCCCCGCCAGGAAGGCCGCGACCGCGATCTCGTTGGCGGCGTTGAGGATCGCCGGCTTGGCCCCGCCCTCCTCCATGGCCGCCCGCGCGAGGCCGAGCGCCGGGAAGCGCCGCAGATCGGGCCGCTCGAACACCAGGGGGGCCGTCGTGGCGAGATCCAGGAAGCGCGTGGGCGGCGCCTGGAGCCGCCCGTCGACGCCGAGGCAGTGAGCGGCCGCGACGCGCATGTCCGGCAGCGCCAGCCCGGCGCTGACCGAGCCGTCGCGAAACGTCACGAGCCCATGGACGATCTGCTGGGGATGGACCAGGACGTCGAGGCGCCCGGGCTCGAGGCCGAAGAGGAAGCTCGCCTCGATCAGTTCGAGCCCCTTGTTCATCATGCTGGCCGAATCGATCGAGATCTTCGCGCCCATGGCGTAGTTCGGGTGGGCGAGCGCTTCCTCGGGGCGGGCGGCGGCGATGCGCTCGGCGCTCCAGTCCCGGAACGGACCGCCCGACGCGGTCAGCGTCATCGAATGGACCGCCGAGAGCGGCTCGCCTCCCAGCACCTGGAACAGGGCGTTGTGCTCCGAATCGAGCGGCAGGATGCGTGCGCCCACGGCCGCGGCGCGCGCCATCACGGCCGCCCCGGCGCAGACGAGGCTTTCCTTGTTGGCGAGCGCGACGATCCGGCCGGGCGTCAGCGCCGCGAAGGTCGCCTCCAGCCCCGCCGCGCCGGAGATGGCGCTGACGACGATGTCGCTCGGCCTCGCGACGGCATCCAGCACGGCCTCGCGCCCGGCACCGCTGGCGATGCCGCTGCCGGCGAGCGCCTCCGCCAGGGCCGGCCCGCCGGCGGGATCCGCGAGCGCGGCAAAGGAGGCGCCGGTCTCGATCGCAACACGGGCCAGAGCGGCGGCATCGCGCCCCGCGACGACGGACACGACGCTCAATCGCTCCGGATTTTCCGCGACGACCTCGCGGGTCGAACGGCCAATGGAGCCGGTGGCCCCGAGAATGGTGACGGAACGATGCATGGGAGCGTCAGGATTACGAATGAGCGATGAACAGAACCAGTCCGGCGAACACGAGCACCGCCCAGTATCCATCCAGCCGGTCGAGGAAGCCGCCATGGCCGGGGATCAGCGAGCCTGAATCCTTGGCGCCGAACCGGCGCTTCAGCGCGGATTCGAACAGGTCGCCCGCCTGGCTGGCGACGGAGGCGGCCGCGGAACCCGCGATCGCGAGGCCGGGACCGAAGGCACGGGAGGCCTCGGGCGAAAGAGCCCAGACCGCATAGCCTCCGATCGAACCGGCCAGCATCCCGCCGATCGCCCCCGACCACGTCTTCTTGGGGCTGACTGCAGGCAGCAGCTTCGGTCCCCCGAAACGGCGGCCGGTGAAATAGGCCGCGATGTCCGTGAACCAGACCACCGCGAAGCTCCAGAGGACGATCGACAAGCCGAGCTCCGGTTGAGCCCTCAGGGCCGGAACCACGAGAGCGAAGGCGAGCGCATAGGCGACCCCGCAAAGCTCGAGGCCAAGCCTGCCGCGCAGGAAGGGCGTCGCGACCGCGCCGGCGAGCGCGGCGGCGGCCGAGCCCCCCGCCAGCGCGGGATCGCTAAGCGGCGACAGCCCGACGGCGAGCCCGGCGGCCGCGACGGCGAACCCGCCCGCGATCGCGTGCTCGCGACCGACCATCGAGACCCATTCATAGGCGGCGAGCCCGGCGACCGCGATCCAGACCAGGCGGAAGGGCCAGCCGCCCCAGAGCGTCGCCGCTAGTATCGCCGCGGCCATGACGAGCGCGGAGACCACCCGCAGCCTGAGTTCGTCCGAGCCGCCTCGGGAAGCGCCGGGGTCGGGAGCCGTCACGCCACGTCCACGCTGCGCGCCGGGACCCCGGCCACGCCGCCGAACCGGCGCTCGCGTCGCCGGTACTGGGCCAGTGCCTCTTCCAGATCGGGACGGTCGAAATCGGGCCACAACACCGGAAGGAAGACGAATTCGGCATAGGCCGCCTGCCAGAGCAGGAAATTGGAGATGCGTGTCTCCCCCGAGGTCCGGATCACGAGCTCGGGATCCGGCAGATCGCTCGTATCGAGCCGCGCCGAGAAGGCCGCCTCGTCGATCGCGGCGGGATCGACCACGCCGGCGACGGCATCGGCGGCCAGACGGCGCGCGGCCCTGACGATTTCGTCGCGCGAACCGTAGTTGAAGGCGACGACGAGCGTCATGCCGGTGTTGTCGCGCGTGCTCGCTTCGGCATGCTCCACCAGCCGGCGCAGATCCGGGACAAGATCGTCGCGCCCACCGATGATGCGCACGCGCACCCCGGACGCGCCGAGTTCCGCGAGATCCTTCTCGACGAAGCGCTTGAGCAGCCCCATCAGGAAGCTGACCTCGGCATGAGGCCGGCGCCAGTTCTCGGTCGAGAAGCTGTAGAGCGTGAGGACCTCGACGCCGAGGTCGCTGGCGTGCCGCACGGTACGGCGAAGCGCCTCCAGGCCGCGCCTGTGGCCTTCCTGGCGAGGCAGGCCGCGCATCTGCGCCCAGCGCCCGTTCCCGTCCATGATGATCGCCACATGCGCCGGGTTCGCGGCAGCCTGTTCCGGGCGCTGGCCTGCTGACATCCTTGAGCCTCGTTCGGCCTCGCGCCGGTTGAACATGCGCGGCAGGCCCGCGCGGACCACGCCCTCAGACCTGCAGGATTTCCTTTTCCTTCGTCGCGAGCGCCTGATCGATCTCGCCGATGTGCTGGTCGGTCGCCTTCTGCACCTGGTCGGACTGGCGCGTGACGTCGTCCTTGGTCAGGTCGCCGTCCTTCTCGAGCTTCTTCAGCAGGTCCATGCCGTCGCGGCGGACATGCCGGACGGCCACCTTCGCCTCCTCGGCATATTTATGGGCGACCTTGACCATCTCCTTGCGGCGCTGCTCGTTCAGCTCGGGGATGCGGATGCGCAGCACCTGCCCTTCCGTCTGCGGGTTGAGGCCGAGATCGGATTCGCGGATCGCCTTCTCGACGGCCTGAACCATGCCCCGGTCCCAGACCTGGACGCTGAGCAGCCGCGCCTCCGGGACGCTGACGGTCGCGACCTGATTGAGCGGCTGGCGTGCGCCATAGGCCTCGACCGTGATCGGATCGAGCACGTTGGCGGAAGCGCGCCCCGTGCGCAGAGAGGCGAGGTCGCCCTTGAAGGATTGCACCGCGCCCTGCATGCGGCGCTTCACATCGGCGAGATCGAAAGTCTGGGCCATCGTCAATCGAACCTTGAATTCAGCTGGGCCGTGAGCCTTGCGCGAAACGGGCCGGACCATGGCTGCCGGTCGACGCAGGGTCAAGAATTACATCATAGCGTCGAGGGCTCAGGGCGTCACGTAAGTCGCCCGGCCCTCTCCCCGCAAGACCGCGGCGAGCGCGCCCTGCTCCGCGATCGAAAACACGACGATCGTCAGCCCGGCGTCGCGTGCGAGCGCGAAGGCGGCCGTGTCCATCACCTTGAGGTCGCGGGTGATCGCTTCGGCATGGGTCAGGCTGTCGTAGCGCGTCGCCGTCGGATCCTTCTTCGGATCGGCGCTGTAGACGCCGTCGACCTGCGTCGCCTTGAGCAGATGGCTGCAGCCGAGCTCGGCGGCGCGCAGCGCCGCACCCGTATCGGTCGTGAAATAGGGATTGCCGGTTCCGCCGCCGAGCACCACGACCTTGCCGTTGGTCATGTGGTCGAGCGCGCGCTTGCGCGCATAGCTCTCGCACAGGGACGGCATCGGCACGGCCGACATGGCGCGGGCCGGCGCGCCCGCGCTTTCGATCGCGTGTTCGAGCGCGAGCGCGTTCATGACCGTGCCGAGCATGCCGATCGAATCGGCGCTGGTCCGGTCGAGGCCCTTGTTCAGCCCCTGCAAACCGCGGAAGAAATTGCCGCCGCCGACCACGATGCCGATCTCGACGCCTTCCCGGGACGCGTTCGCGATATCGGCGGCGAGCGCCGTCAGCGTGGCGCCGTCCAGGCCCGAGCCCGCCGGTCCCGCCAGAGCCTCGCCGGAGAGTTTCACGAGAACGCGCTTGGGTGCCATCGATCGTCTCTCCGCATCCGACGAGATGCCACGGCCATTCGCGGCATCAGCTCCATCCCGAAAAAAAGGCCGCGACGAGCGCGGCCTCCTTCATCTCATCCGAGGCGTGGCTTGTCAGCCCGTGGTGCCACCGGCGGCAGCGACTTCGGCGGCGAAGTCCTGCTCTTCCTTCTCGATGCCGTCGCCGAGCCCGAAGCGGGCGAAACCGGCGAGCTTGACCGGCGCACCGACCTTGCCCTCGGCCTCCTTCAGCACCTGCGCGACCGACTTCGAGCCGTCATGGATATAGGCCTGCTCCAGCAGGCAATATTCCTTGGCGTAGCTCTTCAAGCCGCTCTCGGTGATCTTCTCGAGCACATGGGCGGGCTTGCCGGCGTTCTTCTCGGCGAGAATGGCCTTCTCGCGCTCCAGGATTTCCGGAGCCACCGAAGCGAGGTCGAGCGCGACCGGGTTCGTCGCGGCGACATGCATGGCGAGCTGCCGGCCGATGGCGGCGAGCTCGTCGGTCGAGCCGGTCGATTCGAGCGCCACGATGACGCCGATCTTGCCGAGCCCGTCGGCGACCGCGCCATGGACATAGGAGCCGACCACGCCGGCCGAGACCTTCAGCGCGGCGACGCGGCGCAGCGTCATGTTCTCGCCGATCGTGGCGATGGCGTTGGCGATCGCCTCCTGCACGGTGCCGCCGCCCGGATAGTGATGGGCGAGCACGGCCTCGACGTCGCCGCCCTTCTCGAGGGTGACGTTCGCGACCGAACGGGCCAGCGCCTGGAATTCGAGGTTGCGCGCGACGAAGTCGGTCTCGGAGTTGACCTCGACGACCACGCCGGCCGTCCCGGAGACAGCGACGGCAACGAGGCCCTCGGCGGCGACGCGGCCGGCCTTCTTGGCGGCCTTGGCGAGTCCCTTGGTGCGCAGCCAGTCGATGGCGGCCTCGATATTGCCGTCCGTCGCCGCGAGCGCGGTCTTGCAGTCCATCATGCCCGCGCCGGTCTTGTCGCGGAGTTCCTTCACCATGCCGGCGGTGATCGCTGCCATCGTCGTTGTCCTTACTGTTGCGCGGGCCACGCCGGGGCGGCTCCGCGAGATCGGTGCGGGAGCTTCAGGCTCGAAGGCCGGCGCCAGCGCCATGCCTGGGAGCGCCCGCGCCGGTCCCGCGCCGCTGATTGAAGAGAACTTCGCGACGCGCCGATGACGCGTCGCGCGCCGGGATCACGCCTCGGCGAGTTCGCGCGCCTGGGCGATCCAGCCCTCGCGCTCGATCTTGCCACCGAGCTTGAGGTCGTGGTCGAGCTTGGTGACGTCGGCCGGCGTGGCCGCGGCGAGCTGCCAGAAGTGGAAGATGCCGCCGTCGTTGAGCTTCTGCACGGCGTCGGGACCGGCACCCGACAGGCGGGTCAGATCGTCCGGCGCGCCGCGCGGAGCGGTGAGCAGCTCGAAGGCCGGCCCGGCCTCGATGCCGGCCTCGGCCAGCGCTTCCTCGACGACGGGGGCCTCGGAGGCGCCGACATCGATGCCGGCGTCGCCGGAGGCGCGGCCGATGCCGTCGATCGCGGAGCGGGCGATCAGGTCGCAGTAGAGCTGGATCGCGCGGCCGGCGTCGTCATTGGCCGGAACCGGGAAGGTGATGCCGTCCGGATCCGAGTTCGAATCGACGATGGCGGCCACCGGGATGCCGAGACGCTGGGCCTCCTTGATCGCGAGGGCTTCCTTGTTCGTGTCGATCACGAAGATCATGTCGGGCGTGCCGCCCATGTCCTTGATGCCGCCGAGCGCCTTCTCGAGCTTGTCGCGCTGATCGAGGCCGAGATGGTCTTCCAGTTGGTCAGCATGCCGCCGAGCCAGCGGGAGTTGACATAGTACTGGGCCGAACGCTTGGCGGCATCGGCGATGGCGTCCTGCGCCTGGCGCTTGGTGCCGACGAAGAGCACGCGGCCGCCGCGGGCGACGGTATCCGAAACCGCCTGCAGGGCGCGCGAGAGCATCGGCACCGACTGCGACAGGTCGAGGATGTGGATGTTGTTGCGGACGCCGAAGATGTACGGCGACATCTTGGGGTTCCAGCGGTGAGCCTGATGGCCGAAATGCGCACCGGCCTCGAGGAGCTGGCGCATGGAGAAATCGGGCAGAGCCATGGTGTTCTTAATCCTTCCGGTTGAGCCTCTGGGGAGCGAATGAAGCGGCCATAGGCTGACCGATCACCGGAACGCCTCGGTGTCGAGGTGATGCTCCCCATGTGGAATGAGCCGCGCCATACACGGGAGAGCGGCCGAATGCAAGACATGCCGCGCCGTTGCCTGCCGGTCCCGCTCGGCGCCGCCGCCGTGAAGCGTCCGGCGGCCCTGCCCTTTCCGGACCGCGACGGAGGCTTCGCGCCTTGCCTTCGGACTTCGCACGAAGCAGGACAGAGAACAGGTTGGTGGCGGGCTGTCGCGTGATTCTGGACCTGAGAACGATCTTCGTCACCGGGGCGGCAACCTGCTTCATCCTCGGCGCGATGCAACTCATGGCGTTCGCGACCGGGCGGTTCACCTGCTGGCCGGGCTGGTGGGGCCTGAGCACCCTGTTCATCGGCGCGGGACTTCTCGCTGCATCGCTGCGCGACATCATACCCGACACGCTGTCCATCGAGCTCGGCAACAGTCTGGTCGTGGGAGGGAGCCTGCTGCTGGTCGTCGGCGTCCGGGCGTTCGCCGGCAAGGAGCCCTATTGGCAGAGCGTCGTGATCGGCGTCGCCTTCACATGGATCATGCTTTCGCTCTGGCCTGGCGCGGCCGGGTTCAACACCCGGGTCGTCGTCATGGCCCTGATTCTGGCGGGTTGCGACCTCGCGATGGTGCGGGAAGCCTTCGATCTCGCGCGGCGCCAGAAACTCCGTTCGGCCTGGATACTCGCTGGATTGTTCCTTCCGACAGCGATCCTGTTCCTCGGACGGACCGGGGTCGCCTTGAGCTGGGGCGTCGGCACGACGCTGTTTCCTGTGGATGCGGGCGTGCATGGCTGGCTTGCGGCCATCGGGGTCAGCTTCATGGTGCTGCGCGGCAACGCGCTGCTTCTGATGGCCATCGAGAGAAGCAATGTCATGCTCGCCGCCCTCGCCCGGCGTGACCCGCTGACGGGGGCCATGAATCGCAGCGGCCTCGAACAATGGCTGGCGCAGATGGCCGCGGGCTCTCGCCACCCGGCCCTGCGGGTTTCCCTGCTCCTCATCGACATCGATCACTTCAAGACGCTCAACGACACGCTCGGCCACGCCGCCGGCGACGAGGTCCTGCGCCTGCTGACCGAGACCGTGCACAGCCAGATTCGCAGCACCGACAGCCTGGCGCGACAGGGCGGCGACGAGTTCGCGGTCGTTCTGCCGTCCGTCGGCGTCCGCGAGGCCGTCCGCGTCGCCGAGCGGATACGACAGGCCTTCCGCCAGGCGCTGGCCGACCGCCACGACATCGCGCCGCAGCCGACGCTCAGCATCGGCATCGCCGAGGGAGACGTCTCGACACAGCCGCTCGACGAACTGATGAGCCAGGCGGACGAGGCGCTCTATCGCTCCAAGCGGCTGGGGCGCGACCGCGTCCAGGCTCAGCTCTCGAGCGTCGACGCCTGAGCGAGATCGGGCCTCAGCGCAATTCGACGCTGACCACGCCCGGCGCGGCGCGCACCGCATTGGCGATCTGCTGCGTCACCGGGTACTTGCCCGGCAGCTCGATCTCGACCTCCTGGGCGCCGTCGTTCAGGATCATGATGACCGCGACCTTGCCGTCGGTCCGCGACGCCTCGCCGCGCGGCCGGATGCGCTCGGCGATCGACGCCAGCGCGCGATCGTCGCGCAGATAGATCAGCAGGTCCTGCCGCTGGCTCTTCGCGAGATCGTCGAGCACCTCGACATCCTCGATGCGCGGGCGCACATCCTCGCCGTCGAGCACGGCCGACAGCCTGAGCACGAGCGCCCTGCCCGGCTCCAGGAAGTCGCGGAACTTCTGCAGGCCCTCCGAGAAGAGCACCGCCTCGAACTGCCCGCTCGGATCGGACAGGTTGACGATGCCCATCTTGTTGCCGGACTTGGTCCGCCGCTCCGACTTGTCGATCACGGAGACGGCGACCTTCGCCACTCCCGTGCCGTTGGCGCGCACGGTCTGCGCGAAATCGGCGAAGCGCTGTACGCGCAGCCGCTTGAGGACATGCTCGTATTCGTCGAGCGGGTGTCCCGACAGGAAGAAGCCGACCGCCTCGTGCTCCCGCTTCAGCCGCTCGGCCGCGGCCCAGGGCTCGACCGGCGGAATCCGGAACGCCTCCTGGATCATGCCGCCGCCGAAGATATCCGCCTGGCCGGCCGCAGCCTCGTCGCGCGTGCGGTTCGACAAGGCCAGCATGCCGTCGATCGCCGCCATGGCGCGCGCCCGGTCCGGCTCGAGCGCGTCGAGCGCGCCGGCGGCGATCAATGCCTCCAGCGTGCGGCGGTTGACCAGCTTGGTGTCGATGCGCCGCGCGAGATCGGCCAGATCACGGAACGGACCGCCGGCCTCTCGCGCCGCGACGACGGATTCGACCGCCGCGCGGCCCACGCCCTTGATCGCGCCGAGCGCGTAGTAGATCACCCCGTCGGCGACGTCGAACTCTACGCCCGAGCGGTTGATCGCCGGCGGCTCGACCTTGATCTTGAGCCGCTCGGCGTCGCGGCGGAATTCGTTGAGCTTGTCGGTGTTGCCCATGTCGAGCGTCATCGACGCCGCCAGGAACTCCACCGGGTAGTTGGCCTTGAGATAGGCCGTCTGGAAGGAGACGACCGCATAGGCGGCGGCATGGCTCTTGTTGAAGCCGTAGTCGGCGAACTTCGCCAGCAGGTCGAAGATCTCGGAGGCCGTTTCCTTCTTGATGGAATTGTCGATGGCGCCCCGCACGAAACGGTCGCGCTGAGCGTCCATCTCCGCCTTGATCTTCTTGCCCATGGCGCGACGCAGCAGGTCCGCCTCGCCGAGCGAGTAGCCGGACAGCGCCTGCGCGACCTGCATCACCTGCTCCTGGTAGACGATGATGCCGTGCGTCTCGCGCAGATACGGCTCCATGCCGGGATGCAGATAGGTCGGCTCCTCCAGCCCCAGCTTTCTGCGGCAATAGGTCGGGATGTTGTCCATCGGGCCGGGGCGATACAGCGCGACGAGCGCGATCAGGTCCTCGATCCGGTCGGCCTTCATCTCCACCAGCGCCTTGCGCATGCCCGCGCTTTCGACCTGGAACACCCCGACCGTCTCGCCGCGCGCCAGCATGGCGTAGGTCGTCGGATCGTCGAAGGGCAGCTTGGCCAGGTCGACCTGGATTCCGCGCTGGCCGATGAGCTTCACCGCCGTCGTCAGCGTCGTCAGCGTCTTGAGGCCGAGGAAGTCGAACTTCACCAGGCCCGCCTGCTCGACCCACTTCATGTTGAACTGGGTGACGCGCATGCCGGTACGCGGATCGACCGAAAGCGCGACGAGCTGCTCCAGCGGCCGGTCGCCGATGACGACACCGGCGGCATGGGTCGAGGCGTGGCGGTGCAGCCCCTCGAGCTTCTGGCCGATCTCCAGCAGCTTGGCGACGACGGGCTCCTCCGCCGCGGCCGCCTGCAGCTTCGGCTCGCCCTCGATCGCGTCCTTCAGCGAGATCGGCTTGGCCGGGTTCTGCGGCACCAGCTTGGTCAGCCGGTCGACCTGGCCATAGGGCATTTCCAGCACGCGGCCGACGTCGCGCAGCACGCCGCGCGCCAGCAGCGTGCCGAAAGTGATGATCTGGGCGACGCGCTGCTCGCCGTAATGGTGCTTGACGTAGTCGATCACCTCTTCGCGCCGGTTCTGGCAGAAGTCGATGTCGAAGTCCGGCATCGAGACGCGATCCGGGTTGAGGAAGCGCTCGAACAGGAGGCCGAAGCGCAGCGGATCGACGTCCGTGATCGTCAGCGCGTAGGCGACGAGCGAGCCAGCGCCCGAACCGCGGCCCGGACCGACCGGAATGTCGTGGGCCTTCGCCCATTTGATGAAGTCCGAGACGATCAGGAAGTAGCCCGGGAACTTCATCCGGGTGATGATCGAGAGTTCGAAATCGAGCCGCTTCTCGTAGTCCTCGACCGTGAAGCCCGAGGCAGGACCATGCTTCTCGAGCCGCGCGGCGAGGCCCGCCCGCGCCTGGACGTCGAGTTCCTCCGCCTCGTCGCGGCCTTCCTCGCCGAAGCGCGGCAGGATCGGCTTGCGCGTCGAGACGCGCCAATGGCAGCGCATCGCGATCTCGACGCTGTTCTCCAGAGCCTCGGGGAGGTCGGCGAAGCGCTTCTTCATCTCAGCGCGGCTGGCGAAATAATGCTCCGGCGTCACGCGCCGGCGTTCGCCGTCCGACAGCAGCCGGCCCTCGGCGACGGCGAGCAGCGCGTCATGGGCGTCGAAATCGGCCGGCTTCGCGAAAAAGGGCTCGTTCGTCGCGACGATGGGCAGGTCGGCATCGTAGGCGAGCCGCAGCAGATGCGCCTCGACCACCGCCTCGTCCTCGCGGCCATGGCGCTGGATCTCGACATAGAGCCTGTCGCCGAAGATGCGCGAGAGCGTGGCCAGACGCGCCTGCGCCTGGGGCAGATGGCCGCTGCGCAAGGCCGTGTCGAGCGGCCCGTCGCGCCCGCCCGTCAGCGCGATCAGCCCCTCGTGATGCGCCGAGAGCCGCTCCATCGTGGTCGTCGGCTGGCCCGAACCGCCGCATGCCAGCGCCGCGTCGGAGACCAGCTTCATCAGGTTGCCATAGCCCCCCTCGTTCATCGCGAGGACGACGATATGGGGAGCCCGCGCGGCCTGGATCGGCTTGCGCCCGCCCTCGCCCTCGTCGGCGAACTCGACGGAAAGCTGCACGCCGACGATCGGTTGCAGGCCCGAGCCGGCGAGCTTCTCCGAAAATTCGAGGGCGCCGAACAGATTGTCGGCGTCGGTCAGCGCCAGCGCCGGCTGCCCGTCCGCAGCCGCGAGCTTGGCGAGCGTCGAGACCGTCATGGCCCCCTCGAGCAGGGAATAGCTCGAATGCACATGGAGATGGACGAAGCCGATACCGGAGATGATCCGTGCTTCCTCGGCTGTACGCCCCGTCATTCCTCGCTCCCGCCGTCGCGCTTCCCGCCGCCGCTTCCGGCGACTCGCCTCGCCGCCGAAGGCATTTGAAGCCTTCCGTCAGCCCGCGTCGATAGCACCCTCGGCGAGGCTGTGGATCGCCCGCGAGCGGGTGTCAGACATGCGGCCCCGACAGCAGCGCGGCCCACAGCCAGATCATCCAGAGGAACAGACCGAGCGAGCCGATCTCCGCTACCCCCGCCGCCAGTTTCCGTGCAAGGACCATGATCCGTCTCCTTCGTTCTCTGTTTGTACAGCTTAATTCCTGTTTTGTTCTCGTCAATACCGCAACACCACAGCCGCCTCGGCAACGGTGGCGAGAGTTAAGGGATTGTGAACGCCGGGCGCCGGCCTCAGTCGAGCGGCACCACGAGACCGTTGCGGATCGTCACCTGCCGGTCCATCCGGCGCGCCAGATCGAGGTTATGCGTCGCGATCAGCGCCGCCAGGCCCGAGGCACGGGCGAGCGCGACCAGCGTGTTGAACACATGCAGCGAGGTGTGCGGATCGAGATTGCCCGTCGGCTCGTCGGCCAGCAGCACCCGCGGCCCGTTGGCGACGGCCCGCCCGATGGCAACGCGCTGCTGCTCGCCGCCCGAAAGCTCGCCCGGCAGGTGGTCCAGACGCTCGCCGAGGCCGAGGAAGGTCAGCAGCTCCGCCGCGCGTTCCTTCGCCGTCCCGTTCGCGAGGCCCCTGATCCGCTGCGGCAGCACGACGTTCTCCAGCGCAGTGAACTCGGGCAGGAGATGGTGGAACTGGTAGACGAAGCCGATCTCCGTCCGACGCAGGCGGGTGCGCCCCTTGTCGTCGAGCTTCATCGTCGGCAGGCCGCCGACGAAGACCTCGCCGCTGTCCGGCCGCTCCAGCAGTCCCGCGACATGCAGCAGCGTCGACTTGCCGGTGCCGCTGGGCGCGACCAGCGCGACGAGTTCACCCGGCCAGAGCGCGAAATCGGCCTTGCGCAGCACCTCGAGAGGCGCATCGCCCTGAGGATAGAAGCGTTCGATCTGGGAGAGAAAGAGCGCCGGCGTTTCCGTGACCATGCCGCTCAGCCCATCCTCAGAGCCTGGACCGGATCGAGGCGCGCCGCCTTCCAGGCCGGATAGAGCGTGGCGAGCAGCGAGAGCCCCAGCGCCATGCCGACCACGCTCGCGACCTCCCGCCAATCGACGACGGAGGGGATGTCGCTCAGGAAGCGCACGGTCGGGTCCCAGAGATTGGCGCCGGTAATCAGGTTCAGCCCTGCCATGATCGACTTGATGTTGGTGGCGAAAACGATGCCGAGCCCGAGCCCGGCCAGGGTGCCGATCACGCCGATGGCGGCCCCCGTGATCAGGAAGACGCGCAGCACCGTTCCGCGGGAAGCGCCCATGGTGCGCATGATCGCGATGTCGGCGGTCTTGTCCTTCACCAGCATGATCAGGCCGGAGACGATGTTCAGCGCCGCCACGAGCACGATCAGCGTCAGGATGATGAACATCACGTTGCGCTCGACCTCCAGCGCGTTGAAGAAGGTCCGGTTCCGCTGCCGCCAGTCGGAGAGCACGAGCGGGCGCGGCGCATCGGCCTCGATCGCGTCGCGCACGGCCTGCGTGTTGTCAGGATTGTCGACGAAGATCTCGATGACGTTCACGTCGCCGTCGCGGTTGAAATAGGCCTGCGCCTCGCCGAGCGGCATGTACACGAAGGTGGCATCGAACTCGGTCATGCCGATCTCGAAGATCGCCTGCACCGGATAGGCCTTGATCCGCGGGGCGGTGCCGAAGGGCGTCGAGGCGCCGCGCGGCGAGACGATCGTCACCGTGTCGCCCACCTGCACCCCGAGATTGTTGGCGAGGCGCATGCCGATCGCGATGCCGCCGCTCTTGTCGAAGCCGTCCAGCGTGCCGCGCCGGACATTCCCGCCGATGAAGGGAATGCCCTTGATGTCCGCCTCGCGGACGCCGCGCACCAGCACGCCGCCATTGCCGCCGGAGGAGGACGAGGCGAGAGCCTGCCCCTCGACGAGCGGGATCGCCAGCTTCACGCCGGGTATCTTCAGGAGCCGGCTCGCGACCGCGTCGTAATCGTCGAGCGGCCGGTCGATCGGCGTGGCGAAGATGTGGCCGTTCACGCCGATGATCTTCTCCAGCAGTTCCTTGCGGAAGCCGTTCATGACCGACATCACGATGATCAGCGTCGCGACACCCAACATGATGCCGAGAAAGGAAAACCCGGCGATGACCGAGACGAAGCCCTCCCTCCGGCGCGTGCGCAGATAGCGCCCGGCCAGAAGCCACTCGAAACCCGAGAAGGGAGCCGTTCCGGTCGGAAGCGGCGAACCTGCGCCGTCGGACACTGCGGTCATCCGCCCTGCCCCGTCACGCATTGCGACCCTGGAAGCGGTCGAGCGCGGCAGCGACCGAGACGAGCTCCCGCTCGCCGCCGGCGCGACGCTTGATCTCCACCTTGCCCTCGGCCAGGCCCTTCGGGCCGACGATGATCTGCCAGGGCACGCCGATCAGGTCGGCCTTGGCGAACTTGGCGCCGGGCCGCTCGTCGGTGTCGTCGTAGAGCGCGTCGTAGCCCTTGGCGAGCAGCGCCTTGTAGAGTTCCTCGCAGGCTGCGTCCGTCGCCGCGTCGCCGGCCTTGAGGTTCAGCACCGCGACGTCGAAGGGCGCGATCTCGTCCGGCCAGACGATGCCGGCCTCGTCATGGCCCGCTTCGATCAGCGCCGCGACCAGGCGGCTCGGCCCGATGCCGTAGGAGCCCATATGGACGGGCACGTTCTGCCCGTCGGGCCCCGCGACGGTCGCGCCCATCGGGTCGGAATACTTCGTGCCGAAATAGAAGATGTGGCCGACCTCGATGCCCCGCGCCGACAGGCGCTTGCCCTCGGGGATGGCGTCGAAGGCGTCCTTGTCGTGCATCTCGTCGGTCGCGGCGTAGAGGCTCGTCCACTTGTCGACGATCCCTTGGAGGCCGGGAATGCTGTCGAAATCCGTGTCGACGGCCGGGGTCGCGAAGTCGAGATAATCGGCGTGGCAGAACACCTCGCTCTCGCCGGTCGAGGCGAGCACGATGAACTCATGGCTGAGGTCGCCGCCGATCGGTCCGGTATCGGCCCGCATCGGGATCGCCTTTAGGCCGAGCCGCGCGAAGGTGCGCAGATAGGCCGTGAACATCCGGTTGTAGGCGTGCCGGGCCGAGGCCTGGTCGATGTCGAAGGAGTAGGCGTCCTTCATCAGGAACTCGCGGCCGCGCATCACGCCGAAGCGCGGGCGCACCTCGTCGCGGAACTTCCACTGGATGTGGTAGAGGTTGAGCGGCAGATCCTTGTACGACTTCACATAGCTGCGGAAGATCTCGGTGACCATTTCCTCGTTGGTCGGCCCGTAGAGCATCTCGCGGTCGTGCCGGTCCTTGATGCGCAGCATTTCCTTGCCGTAGGCGTCGTAGCGCCCGCTCTCGCGCCACAGATCGGCCGACTGGATCGTCGGCATCAGGATCTCGACCGCGCCCGAGCGATTCTGCTCCTCGCGCACGACATTGCTGATCTTGTTCAGCACGCGCAGGCCGAGCGGCAGCCAGGAGTAGATGCCCGCCGATTGCTGGCGGATCATCCCCGCGCGCAGCATCAGCCGGTGGGAGACGATCTCCGCCTCCTTGGGCGTGTCGCGCAGGAGCGGCAGGAAATAGCGTGAAAGGCGCATGGGGAAACCTGTCGGAGGGCGTTGCGCGAAGAATGCGCCACGAGTCACTTCACCCGAGAGACACCATCGCTCTCGGCAAAATGCAAACCAAAATCGGCAGGCGTGAGACGAAGGTGCCGCCTTTGTGTGCGCAAGGCCTCAGGACGCGGCGAGGCGCGCCCGCAGAGCGGCCAGCACGGGCGCGGGCACGAAGGCCGAAACGTCGCCGCCCATGGCCGCGATCTGCCGGACCAGGGTGGCGGTGATGTGGCGCACGCCCGGAGACGCCGGCAGGAAGACGGTCTGCACCTGGGGCGCCATGGTCGCGTTCATGCCGGCCATCTGCATTTCGTAGTCGAGATCCGTGCCGTCCCGCAGGCCGCGGATGATGATCGAGGCGCCGGCGCGGCGGGCCGCATCGACCGCGAGGTCGTCGAAGGTCACGACGTCCAGAGCGGTTCCGCGGGCATCGAGGAGCGGCGTGGCGACGGCCCGCAGCAAGTCGGCGCGCTGCTCGACCGAGAGCATCGGCGTCTTGCCCGGATGGACTCCGATCGCCAGCACGAGCCGGTCGCACAGGCCGGCCGCCGCCGAAATCACGTCGGCGTGGCCATTGGTCACAGGATCGAAGGAGCCGGTGTAGAAAGCGATGCGCGCCATGCCGCAAGCGTTAGCGAAGCACCCGGCTTCCGACAAGCGCGGGAGGCCGGGTTCAGGCCGCGCGGACCTGGACAATGAAATCGTCGACACGCGAATTCAGCGACCGGACCAGGTCGGCGAGTTCGGCCGACGCGCGCGAAATCGCCGCCGCCGCGTCGGAATTCTCCTGCGACGCCGAGAAGACGAGGCTCGTGGCATCGCCGATGCGCGCGAACTCGCCGGTCGCCGCGCCGACATCGGAGACGATGGCACGGGTCACGTCGTGCTGCCGGCGGATGGTCTCCGCGGTCCGCCGCACCGAATCGCTGAGGCCTGCGATCATTTCGCGGATCCCGGCGATGACATCCACCGTGGCGGTCGTCGCCTGGTTCATCGCCGCGATCTGGCGGGAAATGTCGTCGATCGCGCGGGTCGTCTGCCCCGCGAGTTGCTTGACCTCCGAGGCCACGACGGCGAAGCCGCGCCCGGCCTCTCCCGCCCTCGCCGCCTCGATGGTGGCGTTGAGAGCGAGCAGGTTGGTCTGTGCCGCGATGTCGGAGATCAGGCCGGTTACGTCGGAGACGCGCGCGGCGCCGGCCGCCAATTGTTCGACGACGCTGCCCATCTTCTCGGCATAGTCCCGGGCCGAGCGGGCCGACCGGTCGGAGGACTGGACATCGCCGTCGATGAGGTCGATCGCCTCGCTCAGCCCCCGGGCCGCGGCCTCGATCGAGCCGACGCTGGTGATGGCGCGCGACGCGGACTCATGCACCGTTCCGGCGCTGGCCTCGGTCTGCTGCGCCCCATGGGCGAGCTCGACCGCGGTGGCGCCGAGCTGCTCGGCGGCGGCGGACACGGCTCGCGTCACGCCGAGGACGGAGCGCTCGAGATCCGCGGCGAGGTCGGCGAGCAGAACCTCGCGCTGGCGCCGCGCCTCTCTCTCGCGCTCCTCGCGCTCATGCATGCGCCCGGCCTCGTCGTGCATCATTCCCTCGCGAATCCTCTGGACCGAGGCCGCGATCGCGCCGATCTCGTCGCGCCGCTGCATGCCGGGAATGCGCAGGTTCGGCCTTCCGGCGGCAATTTCGGACAGCGCGTGCGCCAGCCCCCCGATCGGCCGGGCGACCGACAGGCCGAGAATCAGGGCGACCAGCAGGACGGGGCCGAGCACGGTCAGCCCCGCCGTCACGACGGCGCCGTGAAGCTTCTCGACGACGGCGAAGGCACCCTGTTCGGGCTCCGTCAGCCAGAGCAGCCAGTCCGAATCGCCCACCGTCACCCCGCGGCTCGCGGCGACGAGGCGCTGCCCGTCCCGGCTTTCGAGCGTGATGAGCGCTCCGTCGGCGCCTGCCGCACGCCGATGGTCGAGCGTTTCGCGAGGCGCGCCCGGAAGAAGTCGCGCGGCGGAGCTCGAGCGCATGAAGCCGTCGGAGCCCACGACATAGGCCTTGATGTCGCGCGCCGCGCCAGCGGTCGTGGAAAGAACGTGGTCGATGAAGGTGGGGTCGATCGCGATCACGAGCGTGCCGCTGGCATCCGTGTCGACCGCGGAGCTCTGGAAGCGTTGCGCCAGAAAGGCTCGGGCCGCGCCGCCGGACGTCACATAGGGCGAGAAATCGAGAACGGCGGGTCCCCCTCCCGGCATGGCGCGCGCATACGCGACGACCTTGGCCAGGCCCGTGTCCGCGAGGTCCGGCTCGCTCAGCAGGCGCCCGAACTCCGGCCCCTTGGCAACGCTGTAGACGACACGCCCCTTCGCCGAGATCAGGTAGATGTCGGCATAGTCGAACTGCTTGAGGGCCGACAGATAGGTCTCGTGAATCGCGGCGTGGCGCCAGGAATAGCCATGCTTGTGCCCGACACCCGTTCTCTCCATGCGCGCCGCGGCATCGAGAGCGGGATCATCCCGATAATACGACACGATCGCGTTGAGATCGTGGTGACCGAGCTCCATCCATTTGCCGATCTCGTCGAGAGACGTGACGGCATACGCGCTGCGCGCCTGCACGGACAGCTCCGAGAGCAGCCTGTCCCAGCGCCGCTCTATCGCATGGGCATGACTGTCCGCCAGCAGCGCCATCCGATCGCGCACGGCGTCCTGCGCCCAGTTGGCGACGGTCCTGTACGCCGCCCAGCCGACCGCGAGCGTGGCGAAACACGCCAGCGCGAGCATCGCGACGGGGAGCCTGACTCTAAGGCTGGACAAGCTTCTCGTCTCCGGAATCGCCGACTGGCAAGCCCGGACGAGTAGAGCGGCCTTGTGTTAATGTTCGTTGAAGGCGCGCTTCAGAGCGAAGGAAGCAATGTTGCCAGAGCCGCCGCGCTTGCCACGACCACGGAGAGAAAAACGATCGCCGACGCCGCAACGGAAATCCGCCGGCGGCCGATATCAAAGGCCTCACCCAACATCGTAGCGCCTCGCCGAATCACGAAAGCTTGTCTTCCTCTGGGTGAAGCCCGCCTCCGGCCGCCGGAAGGCGGAAGCGTGGCGGAAGCGTGGCGACGTCGAAAAGCGCTCCCGCCCCTGCCCGGGATGCTGTAGAGCCCCTCGCATGCTGACGATCAACGATATCACCTACCGGCTCGGCGACAGGCTGCTGCTCGACCATGCCAGCGCGGCGCTGCCGGACGGAGCGCGCGTCGGTCTGCTCGGCCGCAACGGCACCGGCAAGACGACGCTCTTCCGCATGATCACGGGCGACCTGTCGCCGGAGGGCGGCAACATCAGCCTGCCCAAGGGCCGCCGCATCGGCGGCGTGGCGCAGGAGGCTCCGGGCGGTCCGGAGTCGCTGATCGAGGTCGTGCTCGCCGCCGACACCGAGCGCGCCGCACTGATGAAGGAGGGCGAGACGGCGACCGACCCGCACCGCATCGCCGAGATCGAGACGCGGCTCGCCGATATCGGCGCCCATTCCGCGCCGGCCCGTGCGGCGACTGTCCTGCACGGCCTCGGTTTCGACGAAGCGGCCCAGCAGCGCCCCTGCTCGGATTTTTCCGGCGGCTGGCGCATGCGCGTCGCTCTGGCGGCGGTGCTCTTCTCCGAGCCCGACCTGCTGCTGCTCGACGAGCCGACGAACTATCTCGATCTCGAAGGAACCCTCTGGCTCTACGACTATCTCGAGCGCTACCCGCACACCGTGCTGGTCGTCAGCCACGACCGCGAGCTGCTCGACACCTGCGTCGACCACATCCTGCATCTCGACCAGGGCAAGCTCACGCTCTATCGCGGCGGCTACTCCTCCTTCGCGAAGCAGCGTGCCGAAAAGCAGATGCAGCTCGCCAAGGCGCGCGAGAAGCAGGAGGCCGAGCGCAAGCACCTCCAGGCCTTCGTCGACCGCTTCAAGGCCAAGGCCTCCAAGGCGCGCCAGGCCCAGTCGCGCGTCAAGCGGCTGGAGAAGATGGAGACGATCTCGGCCATCGTCGATCGCGACGTCCAGCCCTTCAGCCTGCCCGGCCCCGAGAAGCCGCTCTCGCCGCCGATGATCGTGATGGACGACGTCGCCGCCGGCTATGGCGAGCGCAAGGTCCTGTCGCGCCTGAACCTGACGCTGCTGCCGGACGACCGGATCGCCCTGCTCGGCTCCAACGGCAACGGCAAGTCGACCTTCTGCAAGCTGATCGGCGGTCGCCTGCCGCCGCTTTCGGGCGAGATGCGCCGCTCCTCCAAGCTCCAGACCGCCTATTTCGCCCAGCACCAGCTCGACGAACTGCGCCTGGAGGAAAGCCCCGTCGCGCATCTGCGCGAACTGATGCCCGACGCTCCCGAGGCGAAGGTCCGCTCCAAGGCCGCGCAGATCGGCTTCCCGGCCAGCAAGGCCGACACGCCGGTGAAGAACCTCTCCGGCGGCGAGAAGGCGCGCCTCATGCTCGGGCTCGCGGCGTTCGGCGGCCCGCATCTGCTCATCCTCGACGAGCCGACCAACCATCTCGACATCGACAGCCGCACGGCGCTGGTCGCCGCCATCAACGACTATCCCGGCGCCGTCATCCTCGTCAGCCACGACCGCTTCCTGCTGGAAGCTTGCGCGGACCGGCTCTGGCTGGTCTCCGACGGGACGGTGAAGGATTTCGACGGCGACATGGACGACTACCGGTCCTATGTGCTGGGCACCGCCAAGGCCGCGAAGCGCGACAAGCCCGCGCCGGAGCCCGGCATGGCAAAGCCGAAGGCCGACGAACGCAAGGACGCGGCGGCGAAGCGCGCCGCCCAGGGGCCGCTGCGCCAGAAGCTCAACCTCGCCGAAGCGCGCATCTCGAAACTCACCGGGTTGATCGAGAAGGTCGACGCCGCGCTCGCCAACGGGGCCTTCGCCCGCGACAAGGAGAAGGCGCTGCAGATCTCGCGCCAGCGGGCCGAACTGGCCGAGGCGCTGGCGGCGGCGGAGGAAGAATGGCTGGAGCTCAGCGAGGCGTTCGAGAACGCCTGAGAGCGCGGCTCAAGCCTTGCCGAAGGCCGCCGCGTAAATCTCCGGCTTGAAGCCGACGAGCGTGCGGCCGCCCAGATCGAGCACCGGCCGCTTGATCATGCCCGGCTGCGCGAGCATGAGCCGGATCGCCTTGTCGGCGTCGATGCCCTGCTTGTCCCCGTCCGGCAGGCCGCGGAAGGTCGTGCCGGCGCGGTTCAGCACCGTCTCCCAGCCATGCTCCTTCACCCAGCCTTCGAGGCTGGCCCGGTCGATGCCGCTCGCCTTGTAGTCATGGAAGGCATAGGCGACGCCGTGCCCCTCGAGCCAGGCTCGCGCCTTCTTCATCGTGTCGCAGTTCTTGATTCCGTAGATCGTCGTCATGGCGTCTTCCGAAAGGCGTAGCTCGCGGCATAGGCTCTGCGTCCGCCGATGTGAAGGGCCTCGCAGCATGCGCGGCTCGGAACCATGGGCGAAGTGACGGCCGGCCGAAGCGAGGCGAGCGACAGATGAACGACGACGTGCCCACCGGCCGGCTCCGCGACATCCCGCATCGTCGCTGGAAGGATTATCCGAAACCCGGCGTCGACTATCCCGACAGCGCGATCATGACATGCGAGCCCGAGGATGCCACGCATGTCGTCTCCGAGCTCGCCGCCGCCCTTCCCGCCGAGGCCGACCTGCTGGCGGGCATCGACATCGGCGGGCTCGGCTTCGCCGGTGCGCTCGCTTGCACGCGAGGCATCGGCTTCATCGACATTCGCAAGGTCGCCGCGCTGCGGCCCGAAGTCGTCGGCAGCATCCTCTCGAACTACGATCTCGGCTTCGGCGTCGCGATCTCCAAAGGCAACCGGCTCGCGGGGCGCACCGCGATCGTGATCGACGACTGCCTGATCAGCGGGACCACCGCGGTGGCCGCAGTCCAGTTGCTCCGGCACCTCGGTGCACGCTGCGACCATGCGCTGTTCGTGTTCGAGATCGACGGGATGAGCGGGCGCGAGCGCCTGCGGCAAGCAGGCGTCGCGACGACGGCGCTCAGGACGGTGCCGCCCCGCGAGCCGGCCTGAGAGACAGCCTGGACACCCCTGCAGGCCCCGTCCCGAGAAGCCGTTCCGTCAGGAACGGCTTCTCGAAGGAGGCTTCAGCAGGCTCCGGAACCATCTGGACCATCCTTCGAGACGCCGCTGCGCGGCTCCCCGGGATGAGGGCTCCCATTGTCGAACGGGCCTTAAGGCGGCTCAGGGCCTCTTCGGGATGTCGAGGCCGCGCTGCACCGCCGGCCGCGCCAGGCAGCGCTCGAGCCAGGCCGGCACGGTCTTGAGCGTGTCATACTCGACCAGCTCGCCCGCGCCGTAGAAACCGACCAGATTGCGGACCCAGCCGACGAGCGCGATATCCGCGATGGTGTATTCGCCGCCCATGATCCAGTCGCGGCCTTCCAGCCGCGTTTCGAGCACGCCGAGCAGGCGCTTGCTCTCGCTGGCGTAGCGATCGCGCGGACGCTTGTCCTCGTATTCGCGGCCGGCGAACTTGTGGAAGAAGCCGAGCTGCCCGAACATCGGGCCGATGGCGGCCATCTGGAAGAACACCCACTGGATGGTCTCGTAGCGGGCGGCGGGATCCTGCGGCAGCAGCTTGCCGGCCTTCTCGGCGAGATAGAGCAGGATCGCGCCCGACTCCCAGAGGCCGAAGGGCTTCCCGCCCGGACCGTCCGGATCGATGATCGCCGGAATCTTGCCGTTGGGATTGAGCGAGAGGAACTCGGGCCCCCAGGTCTCGTTCTGGCCGATATTGATCGTATGCAGCTCGTAAGGCAGGCCGAGCTCTTCGAGCGCGATCGAAACCTTCACGCCGTTCGGCGTCGGCAGGGAATAGAGCTGGATGCGATCAGGGTGGCTCGCTGGCCAACGCTTCGTGATCGGGAACGCGGAAAGATCGGCCATAGGGGCTCCTGCAGCTGTCGTGCCGCCGGAAGATAGGCCACCGGGCCCGCCGCGCAATGCCCGCTCCGCGCAACGCCGCCCGGCGCCTGGCCGGGCGGCCGCAGCGGCCGGGGAGCGCTCAGCGGCCCCGTTCGAGGGTCGTCTTGGCGTCGGACCGCTTGGCGGGCGGCGGGGTGAGGTCGGGCTGGGCGGTGGCGGCACAGGCGGCGAGCGCCATGGCGAGCAGGCTGGCGAGAACGAGACGGCTGGAGAGATGCATGGGTCGATGTCCTGTCGGCCGCGATCTGCGGTCGTGTCGTCTTCCGACTCGAACGCGGCATCGTCAAGGCTGCGGCGGCAGGGGCTCCATGCCGCCGGGGCATCGTTTAACTGGTTGAAACCGAGGCTGCCTTGCGGCATTGCGGCCCACGGCCATGTCGGCCTCCCGGAACGAGCGAACATGACGCCTGCCGCACGCATCAGCGCCGCCATCGAGGTGCTGGCCGATATCATCGAGCGCAGGCGCCCCGCAGCCGATGCGCTGAAGGACTGGGGCCTCTCGCGCCGCTTCGCCGGCTCGAAGGACCGCGCGGCGGTCGCCTCGCTGGTCTACGACGCGCTGCGCCGGAAGGCGTCCTCCAGCTTCGCCATGGCGTCCGAGGCGCCGCGCGCGCTCGTGCTCGGCATGCTGAGAGGCCTGCGCGGGCTCGAGACGGCCGAGATCGCCGCGCTCTGCTCCGGGGAGAACCACGCGCCCTCGCCCCTCACGGCCGACGAAACGGCCCTGCTGACCGCCTTCTCCTGCGATGGAGCGGAAGACTGGATTCGCGCAGACGTGCCGGAATGGCTCTGGCCGTCCTTCGCGCGGACCTTCGGTCCGGCGGCGGTCGCCGAGGGCGAGGCGCTGGCGGCGCGGGCCCCGGTCGACCTGCGCGTCAACCGCCTGAGGACCGGACGCGAAGCAGCCTTCTCCGCGCTGGCGCCGCTGGCGCCCGAGCGCGGCGCCTGGTCGCCTGACGCGCTGCGCTTTCTGCCCGGCCATGACGGGCGCGGCCCTTCGCTCCAGGCCGAGCCCGGCTTCTTCGCCGGCGCGTTCGAGATCCAGGACGAGGGCTCGCAGCTCGTGACCCTGCTCGCGGGCGCGAAACCAGGCACGATCGTGGTCGACCTCTGCGCCGGCGCCGGCGGCAAGACGCTGGCGCTCGCCGCCCTGATGCAGGACAGCGGGCGCCTGCTGGCGACCGATCTCGACGCGCGCCGCCTCGCCCCCCTGCATGAGCGGCTCGCCCGCTCGGGGGCGACGATCGTCGAGATCCGCATCCCGCGCTCGCGCGGCGACGAGCCGCTGTCCGATGTCGCCGGCAAGGCCGATCTCGTGCTGGTCGACGCCCCCTGCACGGGTTCGGGCACCTGGCGGCGTAATCCCGATGCGAAATGGCGGGTCCGCCCCGGTGCGCTGGCCGAGCGCGTCAAGGATCAGGCGGGTGTGCTCGCGCGCGCCGCGCGGCTGGTAAAGCCGGGCGGGCGCATCGCCTACATCACCTGCTCGGTCCTGCCGGAAGAAAACGACGACGCGGTGCGCGCCTTCCTCGCGAGCCAGCCGGGCTTCGCGGCCCTGCCCCTCGCGGAGGTGCTCGCGGGCGCCGAAACCGACCTCACCCTGCTCGGCCGCTTCGCCACCGAATTCGGCCTGCAACTCTCGCCGCTGCGCACCGGCACGGACGGGTTCTACCTGTCCTGCATCCAGCGGAGCGCTTGAAGGCCGCAGAGCCGTTGCGCGGCCGCGCGCGATCCATTAACCGAGCGCGATGACGCACGATCATCCGCACGACTCCATCCTCATCATCGATTTCGGCTCGCAGGTGACGCAGCTGATCGCGCGACGCATCCGCGAGATCGGCGTCTATTGCGAGATCGCACCGTTCCAGTCGGCCTCCGAGGCCTTCCGGCGGCTGGCGCCGAAGGGTGTGATCTTCTCCGGCGGCCCCGCCTCGGTGCCGGAGGAAGGCAGCCCCCGCGCCCCGCAGGAGATCTTCTCCACCGGCCTGCCGATTCTCGGCATCTGCTATGGCCAGCAGACCATGGCGCAGCAGCTAGGCGGCAGGGTCGAGAGCGGGCATGCGGCCGAGTTCGGCCGCGCCGATGTCGAGATCGTCACCCCGTCGGCGCTGTTCGAAGGCGTCTGGGAGGAAGGCGGGCGCTATCCCGTCTGGATGAGCCATGGCGACCGCGTCACGCAGCTTCCGGCCGGCTTTACCGTCAAGGCGACCTCCGAGAACGCGCCCTATGCCGTGGCCAGCGACGAGGAGCGCCGCTTCTATTCGACCATGTTCCACCCGGAGGTCGTCCATACGCCGGACGGCGCGAAGCTCCTGCGCAACTTCGTGGTCGAGATCTGCGGCTGCAAGCCGGACTGGAGCATGTCCGCCTATCGCGCCGAGACGATCAAGAAGATCCAGGAGCAGGTCGGCACGGGCCGCGTGATCTGCGGCCTCTCCGGCGGCGTCGATTCCGCCGTCGCGGCCGTACTGATCCACGAGGCGATCGGCGACCAGCTCACCTGCGTCTTCGTCGATCACGGGCTGATGCGGCTGGGCGAGGCCGAGCAGGTCGTGACTCTCTTCAGGGATCACTACAACATCCCGCTCGTCCACGTTGAAGCCGAAGAGCTTTTCCTTTCCGAGCTCGCCAAGTGCGGCCCCGATCCGGAGGCCAAGCGCAAGACCATCGGCCGGCTCTTCATCGACGTCTTCGACGCCGAGGCGGCCAAGCTCGGCGGCGCGGATTTCCTGGCCCAGGGCACGCTCTATCCGGACGTGATCGAGAGCGTCTCCTTCTCGGGCGGCCCCTCGGTCACGATCAAGAGCCACCACAATGTCGGCGGCCTGCCCGAGCGCATGAAGATGAAGCTCGTCGAGCCGCTGCGCGAGCTGTTCAAGGACGAGGTCCGCGTGCTCGGCCGCGAGCTCGGCCTGCCCGAGGCCTTCGTCGGCCGCCACCCCTTCCCGGGGCCGGGCCTCGCCATCCGCTGCCCGGGCGAGATCACCAAGGAAAAGCTCGACATCCTGCGCAAGGCGGATGCGATCTATCTCGACGAGATCCGCAAGGCCGGGCTCTACGACGTGATCTGGCAGGCCTTCGCGGTGCTGCTGCCGGTGCGCACCGTCGGCGTGATGGGCGATTACCGCACCTACGACCATGTCTGCGCGCTGCGCGCCGTGACCTCGGTCGACGGCATGACGGCCGACTTCTACCCCTACGACATGGCCTTCCTCGGCCGCACCGCGACCCGCATCATCAACGAGGTCAAGGGCATCAACCGCGTCGTCTACGACGTGACGAGCAAGCCCCCCGGCACGATCGAGTGGGAATAGGCGGAGCGGCGGCATTCTCTCCGGGTCGGCGAAGCCGGCTTTTCGCTGGCCGCCACGGGCGTCCCCGAGGAAATCCTCGCGGCGGGTGACGCCCGCCGCCTCGCCGACGACTTTGGCGCGGACGCGGCGCGAACATTTGACCTAGCTCAAGGTCATCCTCCTGCCATGCGCTCAGTCTGAGACGGTGTCCGGGGGATAACGCCAGGAGAGCCGTCATGCGGACGCCCATGAGTGCCGCCGGTCTGGAGAGCATCGACCACACCGTCGTGCTCACCCGTGCCTGGATCGACGAGCTGGATACGTCGCTGGGCTGGTGCAACAAGCACCGCTCCTACCGCCTGCTGCAGGCGGTGCTGCGCACCTTGCGCGACTGGCTGCCTCCGCACGAGGTGGTCGCGTTCGGCGCCGAACTGCCCCAGCTTCTGCGGGGCGTCTATTATGACGGCTGGCGACCGGCCGCGGCCCCCATGCGCCGGCGCGGCGACGTCGATTTCATGGCGGCGGCCAGAGACACGTTCGCGAGCGAGGCCTGCGATCTCTCGCCCGAGACTGTGGCGGCCGTCTTCCTGTTGCTGACCGATAAGCTCTCGGGCGATGCCGGCGAAGCGGTCCACGGCGCCCTTCCCGTCGAGATGCGATCGTTGTGGCCGCTCGCTCGCCAGGCAGCGTGAGGTCATCATGCCCGATGTCGCCCCGGAACTGTCGATCTCTGCCGAGAAGCTCGGCTTCCTGATCGCCAAGGCGCGCGAGTTCGACGTCAAGGACGTGGTGACCGACCCGGGCGATTCCTCCAACGCGACCGACGACGGGATGCTCTCCGTGCTCGAGGATCACCGCGACGATCCGGTCGTCAGGGAGTTTGCCGGATTCGTGCGGGCGCTGAGCGAAGACGAGCAGGTCGATCTCGTCGCCCTCGCCTGGCTCGGCCGCGGCGATGGCGGCGTCGACGACTGGCCGCAATTGCGTGCGGAGGCCGCGAGAGCGCACAACCGGCGCACTGCCGCCTATCTGCTCGGAATGCCGCTGCTCTCGAACCATCTGGAAGACGCGCTTTCCCAGCTCGGTATCTCGTACGAGGAATGAGCACGCCCTCGCGAGGCATTCGCGAACGGATATGATCGGAGGCCCTGCCATGACGATCCTTGCCATTCCCGCCGAAGCGCTGGTGTTCATCGGCGACGGACAGAAAGCGCTCTTCCTGCGCAACGCCGGCGACGCCATCCTCCCGAAACTCGTCGTCGAACGCGTCTTTCACTCCGACAATCCGCCCACGCGCGATCAGGGCACCGACCAGCCGGGACGCAGTTTCGCGAGCGCGGGGACGACCGCGCGCAGCAGCGTGGAGGCGACGGACTGGCACCAACTCGAGAAGCAGCATTTCGCGCGGAACGTGGCCCAGGCGCTCGAGAAGCATGTGCGGGCGGGAAAGGTGAAGGCCCTCATCGTCGCCGCACCGCCCCGAACGCTCGCGGAGCTCAGGCAGGCGCTGCCCCGTGACGTGCAGGACCGGATTCTCGCCGAGATCGACAAGGACCTGACCGGACACCCGGTCTCCGAGATCGAGCGCCTTCTGCTCGACCGAACCTGAACGCGCGCGGATCGAAAGGGAGGGTCCGGCCCTGTCGTGGCCGAGCCCGCTCCTCCGAGGGCAGCCCCGCCGGACGCGGCACAGGCGCGCGCAATGACGCGGCCTGCGATCTGGAGATCGTCGATGCCGAACCAACGACAGTCTCATGCCGAGCGCGGTGACGAAGCCGACCGCAAGACGCAGGCCGGTCCATTGCCGGGTGCGACGGGCACGTTCGAGAGCCTTGCGTCACTCGCCTGGCCGCTCGCCTTCGCGGCCTCGATGAGCCGGGCCGCGGCGTCCTCGCTCGACGCGATGGCCCTCGCCTTCGCGCAAGGCCAGGCCGAGCCGACGTCGCCGGAGAGCGAATGGGCGACGCCCGGCATCGTCAGGCTCGAGCTGCCGTCGCTGCGGCTGCGCGATGTCTCGTCCGGCCCGGCCGGCCCCGCGACGGTCATCTGCGCGCCCTTCGCCTTGCACCGGGCCACGGTGGCGGATTTCGCGCCGGGGCACAGCCTGGTCGAAATGCTGCGCGAAGCGGGAAGCGGCCGGCTGTTCGTCACGGACTGGCGCTCGGCGACACCCGAAATGCGCGACCATTCGATCGACACCTATCTCGCCGAGCTCAACGTCGCCGTGGACGAGGTCGGAGTCCCCGTCAACCTCGTCGGGCTCTGCCAGGGCGGATGGCTCGCGCTGGTCTATGCCGCGCGTTTCCCGGGCAAGGTGCGCCGTCTCGTCCTTGCCGGGGCACCGGTCGACATCGCCGCCGCCCCCTCGCCGCTCGCCCGCCTCGTCGCCGAGACGCCCGCCGCGACCTTCGAGGCGCTGGTCCGCAGCGGCGACGGGCGCGTTCTGGGGCGCCACCTGCTGCGGGCATGGTCCCCGTCGCTTCCCGACGAGGAAACCGACCGAATATTGCAGATTCCGCCCGGCGCGCCGCCCGAACACGTCCACGCACTCGAAGAGCGGTTCCGCCACTGGTATGGAAGCACGGTCGATCTGCCTGGGGTCTATTACCTTCAGGTCGTCCGGCACGTCTTCAAGCGCAACGAGATCGCGGACGGGCAATTCACCGCTCTCGGCCGCCGCATCGCATTGAAGGACGTGACGATGCCGGTCTTCCTGCTCGCCGCCCGCGACGACGAGGTGGTCGCGCCCGAGCAACTCATGGCGACTGCGGACCTGATCGGCACGCCGCGATCGCGCGTCACGAGCGTGGTCGAGCCCTGCGGCCATCTCGGCCTGTTCCTAGGGGCGCGGACGCTCGCCGGCCCCTGGCGGAGGATCGCAGGCTGGCTCGACGGCGATGAAGACGGTTCGCGTTGAGGCGCTCCCCCCTGGGCGCCGGCAACAGGCGCGGCGGCGCACAGGCGCGGCCTGCAGGGGAGCGCGAGCGGCTTCCTCGCGCGACATCGAGAGGCCCGGGCGGCGCCACCGGCGGCCCGGGCCGAACGCTTCAGTGCAGGATCTGGCTGAGGAAGAGCTTGGTGCGCTCGTGCTGCGGGTTCTTGAAGAACTCGTTGGGCTCGTTCATC